>NZ_JAANHO010000020.1:0-12818 GCF_011800725.1 Bacillus sp. EKM208B
AAAGCGCGGCGCGGCGGGTGAACAGCCCGTGAAGCGTCGGAGCCGGCGGTTCAACCGCTTCTGTACGGTTAAACGCATCCAGCATATTTCTGGCTTCACACGCATCCAGCAATGCGATCTCGGAGGCGCTCATTTCAGGGTCGGAAATGACTGACTTCATCATATGCCGTAAAAATGTTTCGATATTCTTCATAAAAACACGATCGTATATACCGGTATCAAAGTTTAAGCGGATATAAAGAGAACTTCCCGGAATCACCTTTATGCTGCATCCGTAGTTTGTGACTTCCTCCATCGTGAAATCTTCTACCGCAAAATCAAATGAACCGGCCTGACTCACATTTTCAACTTCACGCTGGGCCGGCACATTTTCAAACACGATAATGTGGTCAAACAGCGCTTGCTTCAAAGGGCTTTGCGCCTGAATGTCATACAGCGGATAATAGCTGTACGCTTCTGCTTGCAGCGTCTCCTGCTGCAAATGCCTGACGAGCTCCAGAAAAGAAAATGAACCGCTTTTCACCCGCACGGGAATCGTATTAATAAACAGTCCCACCATTTTTTCCACGCCTGCGAGATCCGACGGCCGGCCGGAAACGACTGAACCGAAAACGGCGTCATCACAGCGGCTGACACGCTGCAGCAAAATGCCCCACAGTGCCTGGAACACTGTATTCAGCGTTGCTCCCGCCCTTGCCGCAATGTTCTTCAGCTCATTTGTCTGCTCTTCAGAAATGGTGAAAACCGCCTGCTCAAGTTCGCCATTTGGTTCCGCGGATTTTTTCGGAAGAGACGCCGATTGCTCAAGATCGGCAAGTCTCGTTTTCCAAAAAATCTCGGCTTCTTTACGATCCTGCATCATGAGCCATTTAATATACTTCCCATAAGGCTGAACAGGCTCAAGAGACGGAAGCCGTCCGTCTCCGAGAGATTGATAGATCATCAGAAATTCCTTCATGACAATTCCGAAGCACCAGCCGTCCATGACGATATGATGATGGCTCCATATACAAACATAGCGTTCGGGCGCTTTTTTCAAAATAGAGACTCTCATGAGAGGGTCTGATTGCAAATCAAAGCCTTTATCTTTATCTTCTTTTCTGAACCGGTCGGCATATTTGTCTTGTGCCTTCTCGTCCAAATGAGAAATATCATGAAACTGAACGCGGCTCGGCCTGTTTTTCAACACGACTTGGCGGGGCTTCGCCACATTCTTATGAATAAATGTCGTACGGAAAATATCGTATCGTTCAAAAACAGCATCTATACTTTTTTGGAATCGTTCCCGGTCAAGCTGTCCGTTGATCGTAAACACCGCTTGTTCGAAGTAGGCTCTTGAGTCATGATCCAACAGAGAATGAAAAAGCATGCCCTCCTGCATAAAAGATAAAGGATATATATCTTGTATTTCCGGTTGCTGCCCCATTGCGCCACTCCTTTTCTATAGTTTGTTGACGGCTCCCATAATGTCACTCAGGTCTTCCAGCGTTAACTCCTCGTCACTGAAATCAGCGGCGCTCCATTCACGCTCCTCCTTGCCTGTGCAATGCGTGATGATCTGCTTGAGAGCGGTATGAAAATATCCCGTCAAAACTTCAATCGTTTCTTTTTGATAGTGAAAACGGTTGTACACGACATGCATGCTGAGACATTCCGACGATACGGAGCCGCTGATATCAAGTGTGTACGGACGTTCCCAGTCCGGGCTGACTTCATTTCCCGCTTTTACGGGAGAAACACCAAAGCCGCTGGAACGGATCTCCCTGTCAAACTGCCCCAGATAGTTAAAACTGATTTCAGGAGAATCGGATTCAGTCTCTTCCCAGAGTTTGCTTATATATTTCAGCACCCCGTATCCCGCTCCTTTATGCGGAATGCGGCGCATCATGTCTTTTGTCCGTTTAATGTGATAGCCGAGCCGCTCGCCGTCATCAGCCTGATCTTGAAAACTTGCGTCAACCAATACCGGATAAATTGACGTAAACCAGCCGATGGTTCTGCTGATATCAAGATGCTCCAAGTGCTCTTCCCTTCCGTGGCCTTCCATGCTGATTTTGAATGTCTCGTTTCCGGTCCATCTGTTCAGCGCAAGGCTTAACGCGGCAAGTAATAATTCACCCGTCTCTGTTGTGTATGCTCTGTTCGCTTCCGTTAACAGCTGCTCAGTCTCCTGTTTTGTCAATGTAACGGTCATCACATCTGTATCTTTCAGAAGATTGGAAGAGATGCGGGCATCTTTCGGAAGCGGTTTGACCGCCGCTTTTTCTCTTTCGGACCAGTAGTCTGCTTCCTGTAACAGCCGGCGGCTTTTTGCATAATCAGAGATTTGCTTCGCGTAAGTCTGATAGGAATCGGTTTTTGCCGGAAGCGCGGTTTCTTTTCCTTCGAGCGCCTGCCTGTAGCATGCGGTGAGATCTTCAAATAAAATCCGCCATGATACACCGTCAATGACAAGGTGATGAATGGAAAGCAGCAGATGATCGCCATCATTAGCGTGAAATAATCCGACAGCTACGAGCGGCCCCGTCTCCAGCCGAATGGAAGTTTGAATACGGGCGGCCGCCTGTTCAATTGCGGCGTGCTCCTCTTGTAATGAACCTTTCTCTCTCACGTCATGCGTTTCAAACGTAAAGAGTTCTTCTTCAGAAAGGTCTGCCGCCCTGTTGTATTGAATCACCGATCCGTTTTGCGTGCCGCATATCATCCGTAATGCGTCATGATGAACCGCGAGCTGTGCCAGCGCCTTTCTCATGGCGATTTCATTGATTCTGTCCGCACTGCGGAGCATAACGGACTGATTAAAATGATCGTGCGGCAATGATTGCGACAAGAACCAGTGCTGGATCGGCATCAGCGGCACGTCTCCCGTGACGGGAGCCTGATCAATCACGCGGCGGACTTTCCGAAGCCGCATCGATACTTCTCCCAGTGTCTGATGCTCGAACAGCTCGCGGACGGTCGTTTCATAGCCCTGCTGTTTCAGCCTCGCACATACTTGCAGCGCTTTAATCGAATCCCCGCCGAGATGGAAGAAATGAGCATTGGGACCGAGGCCTTCAACACCTAAGAGTTCTTCCCAAATGTCAGCCATCATTTCTTCAGTTTCATTTCTCAGGCTGATATCATCTCCAAGGCTATCATTTAATTCAGGCTGCGGGAGCGCCTTCTCGTCCAGCTTCCCATTCGCCGTCAAAGGCAGTTCATCAAGCTCTATCAAGCGGGCGGGAATCATATATTCCGGCAGAAAAGCTCTGAGAGAGGCCTGAATCTCTGCTTCTTTTATCTTTTCGTTTCCGTGTAAGACCGCGTATGCGTAAATGGAGTGCTGACCGTGCTGATCAGCACGTGTGATCACGGCGGCCTCTTTCACGAAGGAAAGCTCCTGCAGCGCTGATTTAATTTCTCCCAGCTCAATTCTGTGGCCTCTGACTTTTACTTGCGCATCTTTCCGCCCGACATATTCCAGCTCGCCATTTGAGAGCCTTTTGGCGATATCGCCCGTCCGGTAGAGCCGCATGCCGTGCGGATTCGTGATGAAACGGGAGGCGGTTAAATCATCCCTGTTTACATACCCCCTCGCGACGCCTTCCCCGCCGATATAAAGCTCACCGGGAATTCCGATCGGCTGCGGATTCATATAAGCGTCCATGACAAAAGCATGAAGGGTTTCCAACGGTCTGCCGATATTGCTTTTGTTTCTCTCAATATCATCCATATTCAGTTTTTTGCATGTGACGTGAACCGTGGTTTCCGTAATACCGTACATATTAACAAGCTCCGTCTCCGGGTACTTCTCTTTCCAGCTTTTCAGCATGCCGGGCTGAAGCGCCTCTCCGCCGAAAATGACATATCGAAGCTTCAGCTTGTCCGTATGCCCGGCTTCTTCATGAATGAGTCCGGAAAAAGCCGTCGGCGTTTGGTTCAGCACCGTTACGCCTTCACTTTGCAGCAGCTGCCGGTACAAATGCGGATCACGGGCTGTGTCTTTCGGCACGATAACTACCTTTCCGCCGTATAAGAGCGCGCCGAATATTTCCCAGACAGAAAAATCAAAGCAATAGGAATGGAACAGCGTCCAGACGTCTTCAGAGCCGAAATCAAACGGCAGTCCTTTATGTGTGATAAGGCTGATGACATTGCGGTGTTCCGTCATAACGCCTTTCGGTTTTCCGGTTGTACCCGATGTGTAAATCACGTAAGCCGGCTGTTCAGGCGTTATCATTTCTTTCGTTCTGTCTGCTGAAACGGATTCAGGCTTATCGATGTATAATACCGGCAGCCCGTCCATTCCGGATATCCCAAGATCCGATTGCGTCAACAGAGCACGCGCGCCGCTGTCAGTCAGCATAAATGAAATCCGCTCGTCCGGATAGTCAGGATCAATCGGCAGATAAGCTCCTCCCGCTTTTAAAATACCGAGAATCCCAATCAGCATATCCGGAGATCGTTCGGTCATAATTCCGACAATCTGTCCGGAGCGGATGCCGTTTTCCGACAGCATATCGGCGATTCGATCCGCCTTTTCATTGAGCTCGCGGTAGGTGAGACGCTCATGAGACATGACGGCTGCAATTTGATCCGGCATTTTTTCCGCCTGTGCTTCAAATAAACTGACAATCGTTTCATGCCTCGGATACTCCGCCGTTTGATTTTCCGCTTGAAGAAGCATCTGCCGCTCGTTTATGCCCAGCAAATGAATGTCAGACAGCTTCCGTTCGTAATCCGCTGCGATTTGTCCTAAAAGCTCTTTAAAATGACCGGCCCACCGTTCGATCGTATCTTTTTCAAACAACGCGGTACTGTATTCAAAATGAAAATCCAGTGAGCCATCCGGCCGTTCCTCGGCATGAAGCGTCAAGTCGAATTTTGAAATGTCATGTTTCACTGCATGTGAAGAAACGGCTAAGCCCGGAAGGTTCACTTCGAAATCATCACTGTTTTGCAAAACGAGCATGGCATCAAACAGCGGATTGCGATTGACTTCCCGGTGTGTATCAAGCTTTTGGGCAAGTTCTTCAAACGGGAAGTCCTGATGTTCGGCCGCGCCGAGGGCGAGCATTTTCACCTCTTCTAAATAAGCGCGGAATGTCTTATCCCCTTTCGGCCTGCTTCTCATTGCCACGGTATTTATAAACATGCCGATGACCCCGTCAAGCTCAGCGCGGCTTCTGCCGGCCGCAGGTGAACCGACGACAATGTCTTCCTGCCCGCTCAATTTAGAAAGGAACAAGGAGTAGCTTGCCAAAAGAATCATATACAGCGTCGAACCCGTCTCATCCATGAGCCGGCGTAAATTCTCCGCCGTTTCCTTTTGAAGGCGCGTTCGAACAACGGACCCGCTGAAATCAGGAAGCTGCGGGCGCTTTTTATCGAGCGGCAGATCAAGTACGGGAATGTTTTCCCCGATCGTCTCCAGCCAATAACGCTCATGTCTTTTGAATTCTTCAGCGGCAAACCGCTCATGCTGCCAGACGGAAAAATCTTTGTATTGGAGTTTTAACGGCCGCAACTCTTTTCCTCTGTATAAATCCGTCAATTCTTGAATCAGAACGCTCATTGACACACCGTCTGCGATAAGATGATGCATATCAAGCAGCAGAAAATGACGTTCTTCAGTGACTTTGGCTAAAGTCACTCTCAAAAGCGGCGCTTTTTCCACGTCAAACGGTTTGACGAAAGTTTCCATCACCTCTTGAAGAAGGTTCCCGGATGGCATGTGAATCTCTGTGAGGTCAAGATCGACATGTGAATGTATGTGCTGCATCGGCTCCCCGTTTCGTAAAACAAATGATGTGCGTAACGCTTCATGCCTTTGTAACAGCGCTGAAAAGGCTTCGTGCAGACGATCCCGGTTGAGTCTGCCGCTCAGTTCCAGACAAGCGGGCATATGATAGCCCGTGCTGTCCGCCGCAAGCTGGTGAAGGGCATAGAGCCTTTTTTGCGCAAAAGATAGCGGGTACATGTCCTTTGCCACAGCAGGCGTGATTTCTGCATATTCTCCTCTTTTCCTCTGTTCAAGGAAGCGGGCCATGCTCTCGATTGTCGGATGTTCAAAAACATGGCGGACGGCAAGCTCAATTTGCAGCCGTTTATGTATGTTTGAAACAAGCGACGCGGCTTTCAGCGACTGTCCGCCGATTTGGAAGAAATCATCTCTCGTACTGATGTGTTCCCGTTTCAGCACTTCTTGCCAAATAGACAGCAGCTCAGTCTCAAGCATTGTGCGCGGAGCTTGATAATCACCGGTTCTCTCGGCTTCTTTCGGCTCAGGAAGTGCGGCCCGATCAAGTTTTCCGCTCACAGAAAGCGGCATCTCCGTTAATTTGGTAAAGCTTCCCGGTATCATATAAGCAGGTAATCTCCCGGCCAATTCGGCATGAGGGTCAAATGTCACACCCGCGTTTTCCAGTACGACATAAGCTGCAAGCTCCTGTTCCCCGTCCGCCGCTTTGCGCACGGTGACTGCCGCCTCTTTTACCCCGGACAGACTTCTGAGTGCCGTTTCGATTTCTCCTAATTCAATTCTGTAACCTCTTATCTTCACCTGATCGTCAAAGCGTCCCATATATTCAATCGTTCCATCCGGTAAAAATCGGGCTGCATCTCCCGTTCTGTACAGCCGTTCACCTTCACGAAACGGATGAGGGGTAAAGACTTTGTCCGTCAGCTCTTTTTGCTGAAAATATCCGTCCGCCAGACCTTTTCCGGAAATACACAGTTCACCGACGGCTCCGACCGGCTGCATCCGATCTCCGTGCATCATATAGACAGAAGTGTTGGCAATCGGGCGCCCGATCGTAATCCGGCTGCTTTTTTGAAGGTTGCGCAGAATCGTCGTGGCCACACTGTTTTCCGTCGGACCGTATTCATTCAGCAGCTCGGCATTCGGGCATATGCCGCGGCTCGCTTCCACGATATCAGGAGTGGCCGCTTCCCCGGCAAATGTCACCGCCCGAAGCGTCTGCGCATCCTTTTTCGTCAGCGAATCAAGCAGAACGCGATAAAGAGACGGAACGATCAGAAGATGGCTCACCCCGTGGCGGGTGATTTTCTGTTTTATTGAAAGGACGTCTTTCGCATCATCTTCATCAGTTAACAATACACAGGCGCCCGACAGAAGCGGAGTGAAAAGACTCGTTAATGACCCGTCAAATACGTATGAAAAAAGATGAAGCGCTACGTCCCCTTCTGTCATCCCGTATTCTTCACGCCGCCATTGCAATGTATTGCTGATCGCTTTGTGTTGTACAAGCACCCCTTTCGGCCGGCCTGTCGTTCCGGAGGTGTAAATGACATACGCCCAATTTCCGCTGTCAGATACCGGCGGAAGCGGTGCGGTCTGCTGGGAAACCGTTTCCTCCATGATGACGACGCTGCCCTTGAAATGCGGCGGAATGAGGGGGAGCAGGTCTTTTTCAGTCACGAGCAGTGAGGCTTCACTGTCTCTCAGTAAAAATGAAATCCGTTCAGGCGGAAATTCCGCATCAATCGGCATATAGGCGCTGCCCGACTTCCAAATTCCGAGCAGAGCGGCAACCGTACTAATTGATCGGCGCAGCATAACAGCGGTGATCTGGTCGGGGCGTGCGCCTTTTTCCCTTAACGCATGCGCAATCTGATTCGCCCGCTGATTTAATTTCTTGTAGCTCCAGCTTACCCCGTTATATCTCAACGCCTCTTGATCAGGCGTTTTTGCCGCCTGTTCTTCAAACAGCCCATGAACGGTTGTCTCAGGGTACGGACGGTTCGTTTCGTTAAACGAATGAATCAGGGCTTCTTCCTCCGGAGGCACGAGACTGATGCTTGATAAAAGCCTGTCCGGATCTTCCGTTACACAGGAGATGACCTCCAGAATGTGCCCTTTGATCCGTTTCATGTCTTCCCGATCGTAGATGCCCGCATTGTAGCTGAATTTCACATAAAACTCTTCTCCCGGAACGATGACGACGTTAAGATCGTAATTGGTTTCTTCCGCCATCGAAAAGTTTTCAAGTGAGAGCGCACTGCTTTCCGTTTGCTGCCAGCCGTTTACCGCAGCCTGCATTTGAACCGGATAATTTTCAAAGACAAGGATATGGTTCAAGAGATCTTTTTGCAGACCGCTCTCGTTTTGAATGTCATAAAGCGGATAATAGCTGTGCTCTTCCGCAGCAAGTGACTCTTTTTGCACCTTTTTGAGAAGAGAAGAAAAAGTCATATCACCAGCCGCGCGCACCCTTACCGGCACGGTATTGATAAACAGTCCGGCCATGGATTCGATGCCGGCGATAGCTGACGGCCTGCCGGAAACAACTGAACCGAATACCGCATCTTCAGTGCCGTTGTAACGATGGAGAAGCAGTCCCCAAATGCTCGTAAACAAAGTATTCAGCGTGACCCCGGTGCTTCGGGCAATGTCTGTCAGCTTTTGCACGGTTTCAGACTCAAGGAAAAATTGAAAATGCTCAGATGCATAACCGTTTTGCGCCGGCTTATTCTTCGTTTGCGGGACGGAAACGACATCTCCGTAATCTTCCAAGCAACGCGACCAGAACGCTGACGTTTCTTCTTTATTCCGGCTTCGGAGCCATTTGATATAAGAGCTGTAAGGAGCCGGACTGCCGAGGTTTACAGGCCGCCCGTTTCGGATCGCATAATACATGCTGAAGAAATCTTTCAGCACAATGCCCAAGCTCCAGCCGTCCATCATAATGTGATGATGAGTCCAAACGCATGTATGGCGGTTTTCTCCTGTTTGAAAAAGAGTCAGGCGCATTAAGGGGCCTTTTTGCAGATCGAACCCCTTATGCCGGTCGGTTTCCTTGAATTTGTCAATGATGCTTTGCTGCCGTTTTTCCGAATAGTCTGAAATGTTCTCAGTCTGTACGGCTGTGTCACGGCGTGAAAGGACAACCTGCTGCGGACCTTCAAGGTCAGGCACTTCTTTTATGAAAATCGTTCTGAAAATATCATAGCGGCTGACAAGCATATCCAGACTTTTTTGGAATGTATCAATGCATAAATCCCCGCTGACTGTAAATGAAATCTGCTCGACATATGCGTTTGATCCGGAATCCAGAAGCGAATGAAACAGCATGCCTTCCTGCATATATGATAAAGGGTAAATATCTTGAATTTCTGTCGCTTGTGTCACGAATGCCACACACCTTTTTATGAAATTAAAGTCCTTTTACGAGATCTTCAATGCTTGATAGTGCTTGAGCGGTCAATTCTGTATGGCTGTAATCCGTTAATGTTTTTTCCCGCTCTTTCTTGCCGGAACAGTGGGCGATGATGTCCTCGAGGTGAGTATGGAAACGATTCATGAAGAACTCGATTGCCCCCGGTGCAAATACATTTGTATAAACGGCTTTTACCTCCAGTTGCCCGGCCGCCACCATCGCGTTAATATCCAGATCAAACTCGCGGATGCGCCCGGCCGCTATATCATGCTGCGGCTTGAACGGTGACATCTTCAGCGTTCCCTCAAGACCGTCAAACGCACCGAGATAGTTAAAGCTTATTTCTGGGTCTTTATAAAGAATGTTCCGCGAATATCTCAGCAGCCCGTAGCCGGTTCCGTGATGAGGAACCCGTCGCATCATGTCTTTTACCGTCTTTATGCGGTGAGCGGTCTTTTCACCTGAGCCGCCCGGCACTCTCATATCCAAAAGCACCGGGTAAACAGATGTAAACCATCCTGCCGTTCTTGACATATCAATGTCAGGAATATGCCCCTGGCGACCGTGCCCCTCAGTGCTGATAAGGATCTGTTCAGAACCCGTCCACTCATGAAGCGCCATTCCAAGCGCCGTTAAAAGCAATTCATGAACATCCGTTCCGTATGCCTGCTGTGTTTCCAACAGCAGCTGTTTCGTGACTTCGCTGCTTAATATCCACGATGCAGTGCGGGCGTTTTCCTGCAATCGTCCGGCGTTTTCATCAGTTATTTTCGGCAGCGGCGCTGTTTCACTAGACATCACGCTGTCCCAGTATGCGGCTTCCTCCAGCAATACTTTGCTCTTGGAAATGTCAAAAAGCTCTTCGGCATACTTTATATAAGAATCGCTTTTCGGCGGCAGTTCGATTTGTTTGCCTTCTAATGCCTGCTGATAAGCTGTCTGCAGATCTTCAAGCAATATCCTCCATGACACGCCGTCCACGATAAGATGATGAATCGTTATAAGAAGATGGTCGGCTTCCTTCTGCCGGAACACTCCGAGATGAAGCAGAGGGCCTTGATCAAGGCGCATAGCCTGCTGTATTTCTTCTTCCTCAGCGGCTATCCGTTTTTCGGGCTGCGTTTCTTCTGAAATATCTATGACGTTAAGCGTAAATATTTCTTCATGCTGCTTTGTGATTCCGCGATTATATTGAACGGCTTCCCCATGCTCATTTTCAGTGAAAGTCATTCGCAGCGCATCATGATGTTCTGTCAGCGCGCAAACCGCCTGGTACAGCGCATCTATTTCGAGGCTGTCTTCAGTGCACAGCATGACTGATTGGTTATAATGAAGCTCAAACGCACCCGGCTCCTCAAAAAATCTCTGCTGGATCGGTGTCAGCGGAGCGCTTCCTTCTATCGGCCCCTGATCAGCCGTTGCAACAGCCGGCGTGAGGTGCTTCGCGAGTTCTGCAATCGTCGGGAACTGAAACAAATCGCGGATCGACATGTTCCAGCCTTCTCCGGCGAGTCGGGCTGACACTTGAAGCGCCTTAATGGAATCTCCCCCAAGCTCAAAAAAAGAGTGATGAATTCCCGCTTTCTGAATATGAAGCACATCTTCCCAAATCCGGCATAACATCGCCTGTTTTTCATCGCCGGGCGCGACAAATGCCTGTGATGAATGTATCTGTTCTGCCGGTAATGCCGATTTATCAAGTTTGCCGTTCAGTGTCAGGGGCATGCTGTCTAAACCGATAATATGAGACGGCATCATATAAGCCGGAAGCTCCTGCATAAGAGACTGGCGGAGTGATGAGATATCGGCCTCTTTAGGAACGATGTATGCCGCTAATCGGGCTTGTCCTTCGGCATCTTTCATCACGGTAACAGCCGCTTCTTTGACTTGATCGTGTTTCAAAAGCACACTTTCTATTTCTCCCGTCTCAATTCTGTAGCCTCTGATCTTCACCTGCTTATCAATCCGCCCTTGAAAGCGAAGAGTTCCATCCGGCAGCCAGCAAGCCTGATCTCCGGTTCTGTAAAGCGTTTCTCCCGTTTGTAACGGGTCACTGAATGCGCCCTCTGTCAGCTCAGGCTGTCCCCAATATCCTTTGGCGACGCCGGCGCCCCCGATATACAGCTCTCCGAAAACGCCGATCGGCTGGACCTGTTTGTCTTTGTTTAAGACGTACATTTGTACATTCGGAAGCGGAACACCGATCGGCACATCATCTTCCCGCGGCTCTTCGCTCATTTTAGCTTCATAATACGAAGAATCAATTGTCGCTTCTGTTACACCGTAGCTGTTAATGATCCGCATTTCTTTTCCGAAGCGTTCTTGAAGCGTATAAAAATCCTGCGACTTGATCATATCTGAACCCAGTACAAGTATTTTTACACTTTGCAGCGCGAGCTTCCGGCGATATATATATTCCATAAACGGAACAATCAGCGCGGGTGTCGACTCCATAAACGTGATACGGTGCTGATCAATGAGCCGATAAAGCTGTTGTGGCTCAAGCCGGACGTCATCCGGACAAATGACAAGCGTTCCCCCGTTTAGCAGGGCGCGTGCAAGATCCCCTGAAAATACATCAAATGAGAAACTCGCCATCTGCAGCACTCTGACCGGTATAAGATCAAGCTCATAAATCCTGCGCCATGCAAGTGCTGCATGCGTAAAGCTGCGATTTCTGACTTCGACTCCCTTCGGCGTTCCCGTTGTTCCCGAAGTATATATGATATATGCAGTATCATCCGGTGACGCTGCCGGCTGAATATTCTTTGCACAAATATCGTATTGATCTTCATGATCAAGCTGAATGAGAAATAAATTGTTATCCGTCAGCTGTGAAGCAAGTTCTTTGTATTCTGACTGCACCATCAAGACGGATGCCGCGCTGTCTTTTAATAAATAGCGAATCCGTTCCTCGGGATAATGGGAGTCAACCGGTATATACGCCCCTCCCGATTTCATGACGGCGAGAACACTGACGATCGCTTCAATCGAACGGTTTGCCAATATGGCGGCTCTTTTTCCCGGACCGAATCCATTTTTGTGTAATGTTCGCGCAAGCCGATTTGCCCGCTCATTAAGCAGCGAATAGCTGATCTGCTGTGCTCCTTCAATAACAGCGGTCTGATGAGGCGTTTCTTCTGCTTTCTCTTCAAACAACTGGTGAAACAGTTTGTGTTTTTCCATGAATTCGGTTTGTGTGTTATTAAACTCAATCAGTAACTTTTGTTTTTCTTCTTCATCCAAAATGTCAGCTTTCGATAGTATGACTTCCGGTTCGGCGGCAACATGGCGCAAGAGATTCAGTAAGTGGCCCATCCATCGTTCAATCGTTTCTTTCATAAAAAGCTCGGTGCTGAATTCCATTTCAAAGCGGATGTTTCCATCGGATTCAGCCGCTGATAAGGTCAGGTCAAAACTTGATACATCATGTTCGGTATGCTCTGATCGTGACGCCTTCAGACCGGCCAGATTTATCTCCTCTCGCTCCATATTCTGAAGAATAAACATCGCATCAAACAGCGGATTGCGGCTCATGTCCCGCTGCACGCCGAGCCGCTCCACAAGCTCTTCAAACGGGTAGTCCTGATGCTCATACGCCTCAAGCGCCGCCTGGCGGACTTCCGCCAAATAATCGGTAAACCGTTTGTCTCCTTT
>NZ_JAANHO010000021.1:0-12499 GCF_011800725.1 Bacillus sp. EKM208B
CCATGGTAAGGAAGAGGTCAGCGGTTCGAGCCCGCTTGGAAGCTTATCTAAATACGTTGATCTGAAGCAGTTTCCGCGCGTTATGGAACTGTTATTTTTTTGTCTAAAAATAGGTTGGGGACGAATTGGGGACGAATTATCAAATCGCACCTATTATCTTGCCCTAGTTTTTATATTTTTAGGCTGGGGACGAGTGGGGGACGGATTATCAAATCGGCCTTTTAACTTGTCCCAGTTTTTATATTCTCTGAGTAAATCATATTTCCAATAGCATCTGCCACCAATGCATCTGCCTGTCTGTTACTGTGAGTATATGTGTTTAAGGTTGTTTGTATATTTGAATGACCAAGTCTCTCAGAGATATCTTTTATATTTAAACCAGGTACTGTACCAAGCTGGTTAACTAACATGGTTGCATGTGTATGTCGCAAGTCATGCAGCCGTCCCGGCTTTATGTTATGTCTTTTAGTGAATTTCTGCCACCAGGTATTTGGAGATGTGGGATACTGTGGCTTACCGTTATCCGCTCCAAACAACATGAGTTTATTTTTGTCTTCTTTCCATCCAACCCACAGCTCACCTAATAGAAGTCTGTTTTTCTTTATCTCCTTTAATAAAATATAAGCTTCCTGCATAACAGAGGCCGGCAATGTAATCGTCCTAGATGACTTATTTTTCGGAGCCTTAAATCTGTATCCGTGTTTCTTTGTATATTGCAAAGACTCATCAATTCTAACCTGATTCGTGTCAAAGAATAAGTCAGATTCATCTATGGCTAATAACTCGCCTCTACGAAACCCTCCAGTAATTGCAAATTTGATAAACACCCGATTTCTCAGAGGAGCATATTCATCGAGCAGATGAAAAATATGATTGATTTCTTCTTCTGTATATATTTCATATTCTTTATATTCTTGTTTTGGCCGCTTAACATTTAAAGCCGGATTTTCACCAATTATCTTCCACTCAGCAGCTCTTCCCAATATGTCTCTAATAATTCGATAACGGGCATGAATACTTGAAGATGAGATTTTTTCATTACTCTTTTTGTAGTCATCTAAAAAATTCAGAATATGGATTGGCTGAATATCTTCTAAATGCATATCACCAAACCATGGCCTAATTTCTTTACTCATTATATAGTTATAGGTTTCAATTGTTTTCCCGTCGAGGTGACTCATTGCATATTTGTTTTCCCAGTCATCTACAAACATATTGAATGTTCTTTTTTGGGGCTTTATATAAGTGCCGGCTTCAATTTCAGCCTTGAATTTATACCATTCACTTTCTAAAAAAGTCCTAAGTTTTTTTGGTGATTTTAATAATTTTTCATCTTCAATCCTAATAGACTTTTTTTCTTTTTTTCTTTTTCCTTTAGTCCCTACCTCAACAATGAGACGGTACGATTTTTCTCCTCTTTTCTCAATACTCGGCATAGACAAACTTCTCCTTTTCTAATTTTTGAGTTAGGAAAGCATGATATTTAAAACTGAATAGCTTACGAAGATACATATCCAGGCGTGTCTCTGCGAATGGATACGTAACTTGAAATAAGTTGGATATGTAGGTTATTGCCTCACGTTTGGTGGCCGGTAAAACGAGATTCTTTAACATAAAAGTGGGAACTGCGAAGTGATACATAAAAGCATTTGCCTGATTCTCCTGCAGCTCTCTAAATAGGGATGGGATCTTGTATTGAACACCGACATGATTAATGTGATGGCAGAGTTCATGGCAAAAATCTTCCCATTGCTTCTTTTTAGAAATACGGGAATCAAGGATAATACAAGCCATCCCCAGTAATTTCACAGCTACACTCTTTTCATTTTTGTAGTAAATTAATATCTTTAATCGATCTGCGATTTTTTCTAAGTCTCCAGCTCCTGGCTCAGTAATTCCTATACCGGAATAAATAGATCTAATTCTTTCTTCAAGTAATGATAGTTGAAACAAAATAAATCCTCCTGCAGTAACTACAAACCTATGTTCGGTTTTTTTGTTTAAAAGAAAAGCCTGAAAAAGCAGGCTCATTTTAATGCTCTAAGTTAATCTTTATATCCATCTTATCCCCTAGTGCTGTAGCATTCTCATCGCTTGGGGATGCAACCCTTAGACGAATTGAATCTAAATTTTCTATATCCTCTTCATTTTGAAAGATATAAAAAACAGATCCACTGTCTTTCACTTTCCCAATATACTCTCCGAGAAGGTCGTCACTTTCATCAAGAGAAGGTTCCTCAACTTGTACTCCGGTGCTTGTAGCAAGTTTTATACTATCTGGTGTGAAATTTACTACTCCATCAGATGTATTCTTCGCTTCCAGTTCAAGTTCAATAAAAGGCGTTTTCTCATTAGCCACCGCTGCAATTACTCTTTTCACAGTAAGTTGCATAGGGCCGGATTTAGCTGTGGTTTCTTTATTGCTTATGGCCGTTACTTTTGCTGTTCCACCATCAATTTCATATACATCTCCAACTTCGTTGGGCCCGTTTTCGGAAATATCCTGACTCTCCGACGAGCTGTTATCAGGAACACTGTTTTTGTTCCCGGAAGATGAAGAAGACTCTTCACTATTTTTGCAGGCTGTGAGCAACACGAGCGAAGCAATCAATAGCAAAGTCCCCAACCTCTTAAACAATTTTTGTCCCCCTTTTGATTTTCTTTATATCTCAATCAATTTACTTATTAGTGAACAGTTTATTTTACAGTACACGCTTACCGCAAAGCCTTGGTAATTCTACGTTTTCACGGGGCTGAAAATTTTTAATTTAACACTTAATTTTCTTTTTGTTAAACAAATGCTAAACAAATGTTTTACCAGAAGAAGAATTAAGAAGTTAAGAATTAAGAAGTGAAGAATGATAGTCTGCTATTCATCGAACCCTTTTTTGAGAAGATACTCTAAAAGCTCTTTCGCTTGTTCCTTGGTGATTTTTCCGTCACGGCCAGCAATTAAGGTTTCAGGGTCATTTAAGAGTTCATCTATCTTTGAGTCATGGGAGTCACCTTTTAGAAGGTAGTCTGTAGAGACATCCAATACTTTAGATAAACTAATAATTTCTGAATCAGTAATAGGGCGAGTACCTTTTTCTATACGGTTCATAACAGCATAATTTAGGTTTACACGCTTTGGCCAGTAACTCTGTTTTCATACGTTATGATGAACCTTACTATATCTCTGAACGGGATATCATCTTAATGCAGTCGTTCCCGTTGGATTATGATTTCATGGGCGCTAACACCCAGTATGTTTGTGGAATGAGTGTCCCGCCTATCATTATGGAAAAAATTTCTAAGCAAATTCTTAACCAATGGTTATATTGTCAATCTATACGGCGCCCGCAAAGCAGAAGAGCTGAATTTCATGTACTTTAAACAGGGCCGGCATGTTCCCGCTGCTATTACGATCGAGAACGGAATGCTCTCGGAGGATTCGTATAAACAGCTGCAGGACTATATGAACGGCCTTGAAGGCGTGGAAAACTCACATAAATTTCTTTTGCTCGAAGCGGAAGGGATAGCCAAAGGGAAGAATATTCATGGTGATGAAGAAATCGTACCGGTCAAAGTGGACATCAAGTCACTGGCCGAGATTCTTCAGGAAGATGCTTTGTTCCTGGAATATGACCAAAAGAGCCGGGATAAAATCCGCTCTGCTTTCCGATTGCCGCCGCTCTATACTGGCGAAGCCCAGGACTATAACAAGGCGACAGCTGACACGGCCAGAAAGATTACTGAAGAGCAAGTCTTTCAGCCGGAACGAAATGTACTTACCGGCAGACTGAACGCGTTATTTTTAAATGATCTTGAAATTCATAAAGTAGAGCTGCAGTTGAAAGGCCCGGACTTTCAGGATCCGCTTGAAATTGCAAAAGTGCTGACTCCTTTCATTACGGCTGGTGCTGTATCACCTAACGATCTGAGGGATCTGGCCGGGCGCGTGCTCGGCAAAACGCTTGAGGAATGGCCGGAGGAAGAATACAATCGGCCAATTGGTAAGAACGAATCAACACCTGCTGAGGATCCTTTTACGGCTCTGTTTAAATCCAAGGGCGGCACACCGGATGTGATCGGGGTGTTGAAAGATATGCGAGATGTGTTGGAGGATTTGAAGAATGAACAAAACAGATAAGCTGCTGGCCAGTATTAACTCATTTATTCAAAAAGCCGAGGAAAGCGAAGGCCAGAAGTTTGTGGAGACGATTCCTGACTTCCCCGGCCTCTCTAAGATACCCCGTTACGTAGAGGATTATGAAAAAGGCATCGCTAGATTGCTCAGGAGCCAGCGTAAGAGGTTTTTAAAAGGATTGAACGGCTTTGTAAGCAAAGCTGATTCAGAGACGTTACAGGAGCTTCTGGTGTTTTGTACGCAGAACCTTTTCGCAGAGGATGATTTTCAGGAAGAGTTCCAGGAACTGACCGAGGATTTTCTGCAGCAGACGCTTGAAGAGCTGGCCGCTGTCATAATGGATTCAATCGATCCTGAAGTTCCGTTCAAAGTTCTTTCCGCCCGCTCGATCGACTGGATCAAGGATTGGTCAAAGAGATTGGCCGAGATTATGCAGCTCAACACACATGAGGCGGTGGAAACGGTGCTGACAGAAGCCATTGACTCAGGCTCATCTATCCAGGAGATTGAACTGACTCTGAAGGACATGCCGCATTTCGATAGACCGAGAGCCCGGACGACGGCCATAACCGAGGTGCTTGCCGCTTCCTCTGCAGCTCAGCATGAATCTTATGCACAGTCCCCGGCGGTATCTAAGAAGAAATGGAGGCACAGCGGAGGGAAGAAGAACAATCCGCGTGAGAATCATATAGACCTCGACGGCAAAATTGTTGGTGTTGATGAAGAATTCAAGATACCAGGAAGCAGCGAAACCTGTATGTATCCGCGAGACACGAAGCTTTCCGCTGCTGAGCGGGTTAGTTGTCACTGCGTTCTATCGCCTGTAGTAGATAACGAGATTTTAGGGTTGTCAGCTGAGGAAAAAGAAGAGATTCGTGGAAAAGCCTTAGCAAACATGGAATAAAATAGTATAATGTCCTCATTACGTTTAGAGAATGAGGTATATTATGGATAATCAATGGATGATGCTAACAGTAAGTATTTTAAAAGAAGGATCCAAAGCTTTATATGAATTGCTTAAAATGATTCTAACCTCTTGGCCCTTGGCGATTGTTTTAATTGTGCTATTACTTAAAAAAAGTTTAAATGAGTTATTATTAAATAGGCTAATTACACTTCGAGTAGGCGGTGTTGAATTAGAAATAGCAAAACTTTTTGAGAGCATTGATAAAAACTTAGAGGAAACAAATGAAGTTCTTAAGAATGACGATGAGTCTTCAGAACAAATAAAAGTTGAGTCTTCAGAACAATTAAAACCTGAAGAAAAAACAGAAACAAGTAATAAAACAAAAACACTTAAATTTCAGGGACGTTTTAAAAACAAAGCTGAGAAGGTGAGAATTAAATCTCTAAAAAATCCTGCATATGGTATGAGATATGTATATGATTTGTTTATTAAAGAACTCAATAGTATTCAAAAAGAATTAGGTCAACCCAATGAATATCCGGAAGTTTCATATTTTGTTATTTCTTTATATAACAATAACTTGGTAAAAGATAATCTGGTTGAAGCTATAATGGACCTGCTTGCTTTAGGTGAAATAGCGATGGGGAATCAAAATTACTTATCTCTTAAGCATTCGATAAATGATTTTACTATGAGAGATGCACAAGATTATTTTAGCAAATGCAGTCAATCACTTATACAATTAAGATTACAATTAAAATTATTAGAATAAAAAACTTCCTGAAGGGAGGTGAAGAACAAATGCCAAGAGAACTGATAAACGCAAAAATCACACATGTTTCTTATGTAGACAAGGCTGCTAATCAAAAGCAGTTCTTTTTTATGAAATCAGAAAAACAGCCGGACTTTCAAAAGGAAGTCAAGGTCCTTGCAAAAGAAGCAGACGAGCAAAAACTCGTTTACGGTATCGTTTATGAACCGGACACAGTGGATGCTCACGGGGATTTCATGACAGCTGCAGAAATTGAGAAGGCCGCTCACGGCTTCCTGAAAGATGCTCGTGAAATTGACAAGCAACATGACTTTCAGGGCGGCGTTGGTGAAGTGGTTGAATCTTATGTCGCTCCTGCTGATTTTGAAATGAATGGTGAAACCATCAAAAAAGGATCTTGGGTCCTTGTGACAAAAGCCTCCGAGGAAGTATGGGAGGAAATTAAGAAAGGCGAGATTACCGGTTATTCAATGGCCGGCATCGCGGATATCGCAAAACAAGAAGAAAAGCCTGTTTCTCCAGAGGACAACCACGAGAAAGGGCTTTTTAATTTGGTCAAAAACTTTTTTAATGCCAGTGTGGCCAAGGGCGCGGTTCGGGACAAATATGACGAGGGGCGCCAACGCCGTGAGTTTTGGGCCGCACAAGATGCGTTAAACTCAGCTTTATTCAAATGGGACTATCCCGGAGAGATGGAAAATGACCCTGCAAAAATCAAAGAAGCTCTGCAAGACTTCGTGGATATCGCTCAGGATGTATTGATTTCCGATGACATTCTAAAAGCGATCGGGCCGAAGCCGGAAGAGCTGCAAAAGGCCGGACGGAAATTCTCGGCTTCAAGCTTACAAGAAATTAAAAGCGCTCATACCGCTCTCGGCAACTTGCTGAGTCAGGTGGAGACGGAAGGAGAGGAAGAAGAAATGAACGCAGAGGATGTAGCAAAATCCATCGAAGCAGCGTTAGAGCCAATTCAGAAGCGGCTCACGGAATTGGAAAAAGAGGAAGATCCTAAAAAGAAGAAAGACGAGGAAAAAGCAGCTGAGGAAGAAGAGGCTGAGAAGTTTAAAAAAGCCATCACAGACGCTGTTCAACCGCTCGCTGATCGTATTGATGCCATTGAAAAAAGCCGCGGCGTTTCAAAACAAGAAGAGACCACGCAGGAAACCGCAGATGTTAAAAAATCAATCTGGGCCGGCCTTCTTTAAGCAGAAGCGGCAAACACAAGGAGGATCACATGAGAAATCAAGAGGTAATTGAAAAGGCAGAGATGACGCTTGCCAGCTTAAAGAGCGGCGGCATGATGAACCCAACACAGGCAAATGCATTTATTCGAATGGTTCAAGATGCGCCGACTATCTTAAATGAGGCGCGTGTCATTCCTATGGATCATGATACGCAAAAAATTGAGAAGATCGGGTTTGGGCAGCGGATTCTCAGGGCTGCCCAGGAAGGTGTTTCGCTGACAAAAGATCAAAAGGTTGCTCCGACAACAAGCACTGTCAGCTTGAGCACAAAAGAAGTCATTGCAGAAGTAAATATCACCTACGACACACTTGAAAACAACATTGAAAAAGAGGGACTGCAAAATACAATTATGCAGATGCTCGCTGAACGTGCGGCCGTTGATATTGAAGAGCTGTTAGTAAACGGTGATGCGGCATCTTCAGACTCATATCTCGCGCAAATAGACGGAATTCGAAAGCAAGCCACATCTCATATTGTGGATGTAGCGGATGTGAAGATTCGGGATTCAGTCTCAATTAAATCAGAAAAACCACTCCCGCTTGAATTTACATCAAGCAATGTAACCAAAGAAGGTCGCTTAAAGGTAGAAACCCAAGGAATCGCGATTAATCCGGCTGATTTTGAAAGTGTACAGGCTAAAACAGCCGATATTGTTTTTCATGACAAAGTGGAGACCCCGGGTGAGGGAAATATTTTGAAAGTCGGTTCCTTTAAAACATTATTGATTGAAGTCTATGGCACAGCTGTTACAAGTGAATTGAAGTTCTGGGGGAAATCTCTTTCAGGAACAAAACGCCCGCTGCGCGGCCAAAAAGTTGACGATGGCACCCTGGCTATAAGCACAGTCGGTAAGTCAGAAGCTTGGACTTTTGATATTACAGGATTCAAAGAGATCGTGATGGAGATTACCGCTTTAAATAATGGGAACTTTTCCGTAAAAGGGACAGCCGTCTCATAAAATAGCGGCTGTCCTTTTTAATTGCCTCATACAGGAGGTGAAAACGATGTAATAAAAGGGGGGGCGTACTAATGTCAGAAGTGACGGAGGTACCAGATGTGCATGTATTACAAAAAGAGATAATGGAAATGAAGACAGGTCAGAAAGCAATCGAACAGCGCGTAAATGTTCTTGAACGCGTTTCCGATAGGCAAGACCAGCAGATCATGACATTAAACGAAAAACTCAACAAGATCGAAGAGAACACAACTTGGATCAAGCGCACAATCACTGGCGCTATCATTACAGCGGTATGCACTGGCATTATTGGCGGCGCAATCGCTATTTTTTATACTGTTTTGCAGAGATAAGGAGGAAAATATATGAAAAAATTTGACAAAGGCACGGTCGTCCGGACGGTGCTTCTTTTAATTGCGCTTATTAACCAAACAATGCTGATGTTTGACAAATCACCTTTGGATATCACAGATGCACAAGTGAATCAGCTTGCTGATGCGCTGTACACTGCCGGCTCTGTAATATTTACTATCATCACTACGCTTGTAACATGGTTCAAAAACAACTATGTGACTGAAAAAGGTCATAAGCAAAGAGCCGTTTTAAAACAGCACGATTTGACCAAGTAAGGGCTGCGTTAGGCGGCCTTTTTATATTTCAAAACAGAATAGGAGAGATTTTTCATGACAATTGCAGTCAAAAAAAGAATGGTAGAATCTGAGAAATATGCTCTGAAATGTCCGAATCCGATGACGCCGGAGTACATCACCATTCATAATACGGCAAACGATGCATCAGCCGCCAATGAAATCAGTTATATGACTGGTAACACTGAATCGACAAGCTATCATTTTGCTGTCGATGATATAGAAGTGATTCAGGGAATTCCGCTGAACCGGAACGCATGGCACTCTGGCGACGGTACAAATGGGATCGGGAACCGTAAGTCTATCGGTGTGGAAATCTGCTACAGTAAGTCAGGTGGCGCACGATACCGGGCAGCAGAGGCGCTGGCTATCAAGTTTGTAGCGCAACTTCTTAAAGAGCGCGGATGGGGCGTTGACAAAATCAGAAAGCATCAGGACTGGAACGGAAAATACTGCCCGCACCGCATTTTATCTGAGGGACGCTGGGACCAAGTGAAGGCGGCCATTGCTGCAGAATTAGAACGTCTTGGGGGTAAAAAAGCACCCAAACCACCAAAAACAGAAACCAAGACAGGCGGGACGACGTACATCGTCAAGAAGGGCGATGCCCTTTCTGTCATTGCACAGAAAACAGGCATAAGCATGGCAAACCTTCAGAAATGGAATAACATCAAAGACCCGAATAAAATCACAGTTGGCCAAGTGCTGAAGCTTACAGGATCATCCGGCTCTTCTAAGCCGTCATCCAGCGGTAAAAAATACGTTTACCTTCCGGCTTCTGCCGATTCATGGCGCATCTATCCGACTAACAAAGCTCCGGCTAAAGGGAACGAAATAAACTATTTGCGTCCAAAAAAATTTGGCGGACTTAAATACGATATTCTTGCGAACCCGCAAAAGGATGTCTACACGATCAAGACAGCTCAGTTCGGAAAGGTAAATATCTATGCTGCGAAGTCCACAGGCGCAACTGTAAAATAAACGAAAGTAAAAAAAGGCCCTCTCTATGAGAGGGCCTTTTAACTAATTAAGGTGCTGTTCCGCAATCGACTTTGTATTCGTCCTCCGTTACTTGCTTTGAATAACAGAGATAAGGAGTTTGACCAGTTTCACTTTTCCAAGCATTAAATAACATCAAAGAATAAAGACTTCCTGATGATTTATCACTTTCCCTTTTTTGAAGGATTGTGAAATAGCTTTGATAAGGGTATCCCATTTTATAGATTTCGTGTCTTATGGCTCCTCTTTCTGAAGAAGTATTGAACAAAACTGGTGAAAGGGGAGGCATTAAAATTAATATGATTAATACTGTTGCTAAAATGGAAAGAAATATTTTGGTTATTTTTTTCATTTTTTCCTCCTGTTCCTTTTATTGTATTTGATTTTATGTTATATTATTACATGTATTTTATGCCATATTTCAATTGGTGTAAATGATCAAAGTTTCCTATATTCTGAAAACGTGGAGGGTGTTATGAAAAAAGTAGTGTTGACTTCTTTATTTTGCTGTCTGTTACCTTTACTGTTTTTGTCGAATCATGTATTTGCCGCAACTTCTGAAAATGAAGAAAAAGGTAAAACGTATGTATCGAATGATGTTGGTTTGAAAGAGCTTAATACAATGTTAGAACAACAAAAAAGAGATTTTGAAAACAATGAGCCACTTGCTCATAAAGATGTTTCAAAATTAACTGATTCTGATGAAGCTGTTTTATTGTTTTATGCTTTCACCACAGTTGACAAACAAAAGCTGCATGAATTCACATATGAAATTAGTGATGTCACTACTTATGAAGAAAACAATAAAACATTTGTAGAGGCCTATATTGCTAGAAACTTTGTTTTTGGTGAAGAAAAAGTAGATACAGGATTAGGAGACAATATTAAATTGGAAATTTCTAATAATAATGTTTCCAAGAAACACAGTCTTTCATCAGAAAGCAAAGTGACACCTAAGACAAAAAAATCTTCTGCGCTTCATTTTGAGAATGAAGGTGACAATTCGTCAAATATAAAATTGGACGAGTTTCTAAAGAATTACAAGCAAGAAGTTGAAGAAAATAAAGAACTGTCAACGCAACAAAAATCTGAACCAGCAAAGTTCAACGAGTCGGAAGTATCTGCATCAGCTGTAAAAGGGTATAATCGTTGGAAAGCCATGCAATATGCTGACAAATATGCTTTGTCTCCAAATAAAAATTATAAATATTATAAAAATGGAGACTGTACTAACTTTGTATCTCAGGCTTTAAGAGCGGGTTCAATGCCTTATTTTAAAGAGTGGAAGCCTTATACAAATGCATGGATCAATGCCGGTTCTTTTAGAAACTATATTTTAAAAGCTGGCGGCATAAAAATGAAAACTGTAAAAGACGTTTATTCGAACATTGCGCTTGGTGATGTATATCATTATGATACTCGGAATAAAGTAGGTCTTCCTTTTCCTGATGGTTGGATGGAGCACACCGCTATTGTTACTAGTCGAGCTAATTATAAGATTCTTGTGAGTTACCATACTACCAATAGACACAATGTTCCTAGAGAGTATTACACTTCCAAAGAGGGTGGAAAACGTTACGCAAGTAGCATCCGTATGTAATTAAGATTTTTGATTTGACGAAAATTATATGATTTGAACACGTGGTGGCGCTGTTGGACTTTTCATTTCCAAAATCGCCACCACTTTTTGTTTAGTGGCTGCATGATATATCAAAATACTCAAAAATAATCAATTATAACGATGGAAAAGGGTAAGTTAAAGAAGAAGCCACCATTTAACAATTGGCGGCTTTGTTGTTTTTATGTAATTTAGGCAGACATAACATTACTATTTTTATTTTGTTTTGCGATCATCATAATACTGGCAATTAACAAAAGAATACCTGGCACAAAATAAAGAGAAAAGGTATAAGGTGATGGAAATCACTGTTAGAAAAGAGGTTTTCATGTCGGTCAATTCAAGCCATTCATTGGTGATGCCTGCATGATCTTGAAATAAAGCTTTGATGTTATCAGCGCCTTTGCCCGAAAAATCATTGTCGCTGAGGTCAGCCATGCCTTGTAATGCTTTTTTTAGATTCGTCATTTGTCTGCGCAATTCTTTGTATTCGGTTGCGCGTTGCTTTGCGGCGGAAAGAAGAGTATCTGCTTCAAAAACTCTCATAATTATATCCTTTCCTAATGAAATTGTTGACTAAATTTTACCATGTTAAAAAGGAACATGATCAATAACATGTTTTGTTAAACTTAAATGATTCTTTAGAAATGAGTCTAAATAGCTACATGAAGCGAAACCGCAAAAATGATTGCGGTTTTTTTTCGTCCAAACATATTATGGAAATGTTAGAATATTATATAAAAGGAGGAGTGGCCTAGTGAGTTCTGTTTTACCATCATCGGAGGTTGGCGTTAAGATTAATGAATGGTACAAAATGATACGTCAGTTCAGTGTTCCGGATGCGGAGATTTTGAAAGCGGAAGTGGAACAAGAAATAAATGAGATGGAAGAAGACGAGTATCTACTGATTTACTACACCCTCATGAAATTCCGCCATCAGCTTATGCTGGATTATTTAGAACCGGTGACTACCCGCGTGAGACTGACAATTGACGAGCTGCTGGAAAAAATTGAAGCATCAAATAAAGGAATTTCCGGCCTGCTGTTCTATTATTCTTTATTTTTCCGCGGCATGTATGAATTTGATCAAAAGCAGTATGTAAAGGCTATCGGCTTTTATAGAGAGGCTGAAAAACAACTCGTTCATGTGCATGATGAAATTGAGAGAGCGGAGTTTCATTTTAAACTGGCTGAAGCATATTACGGTATGAAACAAAGCCACGTCTC
>NZ_JAANHO010000022.1:0-10836 GCF_011800725.1 Bacillus sp. EKM208B
GGAGAGCTTCCGGTGCTTGAGCTTCCGGCTGACAAGCCCCGTCCGGCTGTCAGAAGCTTTGCGGGCGGCAGCGTATCGTGCACGCTTGACGCTGAAACGGCATCCGGCCTTCACCGCATCGCCCGGGATCACGGCTCCACTTTGTATATGGTGCTTCTCGCCGCGTACAATACGTTACTCGCGCGATTGAGCGGGCAGGAAGACATCATCGTCGGCTCGCCGATTGCCGGGCGCCCGCACAAAGACCTTGAACCGATTCTCGGCATGTTCGTCAACACGCTGGCCATCAGAACGGAGCCGAAAGGAGACAAACGGTTTACCGATTATTTGGCGGAAGTCCGCCAGGCGGCGCTTGAGGCGTATGAGCATCAGGACTATCCGTTTGAGGAGCTTGTGGAACGGCTCGGCGTGCAGCGGGACATGAGCCGCAATCCGCTGTTTGATGCGATGTTTGTGCTTCAAAATATGGAGCGTGAATCCCTGGTGTTAAATAAGCTGCATTTGACTCAAGCTGCGGATACAAGTCATAAAACCGCAAAGTTTGATGCCACGCTTTACGCGTCAGAAGGGTCTGACGGTTCCATCAGCTTTGATTTTGAATTCAATACAGATATCTATCAAAAACAGACAATTGAAAAATGGCTTTCTTATTTTACCCGTATTCTTACAAAAGTAATTGAAAACCAAGCGATACCGCTTGGTGACATTCACGTACTGGATGATGCTGAAACAAATCGCGTCATTTATCAGTTTAATCAGACGAAAAGCGATTACCCAAGACACGAAACCATCAGCCGTTTATTTGAGCGTCAGGCAAAAGAAACCCCCGATGCCCGGGCAGTTGTATATGATGGACAAATCTTGACATACCGTGAGCTGAACGAACGGGCTAACAGAATAGCAGCGGCTCTCCGATCAAATGGCGTCGGTCCGGAAAGCGTTGTCGCCTTATTAACCGGCCGCACAACAGAGCTTGCTTCCGGAATCCTCGGAATATTAAAAGCGGGAGGCGCCTACTTGCCTATCGGTGACGATGTGCCGCGGGAACGGGCTGAATGGATGCTTAAAGACTGTAAAGCTGATATTCTTCTCCAATCTGATAAACTTGACGGTCTGCCGCTTTCAGGAAAACGTTTATTCATAGAGGATATTCAAACAAAGGCCGGCTTGAGTTCGGAAAATCCCGAACCGCTCGGCGGACCTGAATCGTTGGCCTACATGATTTATACGTCCGGGTCAACAGGTGCGCCAAAAGGCGTCATGATTGAACAGCGAAGCGTGATCCGCCTTGTGAAAAACAGCAATTATATTGATTTTACGCCGAAAGACAGACTGTTGTTTACTTCATCATTAGGATTTGACGTTACGACATTTGAAATATTCGGTCCGCTTTTAAACGGCGCTTCTTTATATGTAAGTGACCAGGAAACCTATCTCGACTCTGATGTTCTGGAAACATTTATACAGCAAAACGGCATTACGACACTGTGGCTGACATCGTCTCTGTTCAACCATTTATCAGAACAAAATAAAGACGTGTTTTCCGGATTATCCCGATTGATTATCGGCGGGGAAGCACTGTCCCCGAGCCATGTAAACCGGGTTCGGAATGCGCTGCCGCATCTCTCAGTATGGAATGGATACGGACCGACTGAAAACACGACGTTCTCGACTTGCTTTTTGATTGAACAATCATACGATCATTCAATCCCGATCGGCCGCCCTGTCGGAAATTCAACCGCATATATCATAAACAGCAGGGGAACACCGCAGCCGATCGGCGTCATCGGCGAATTGTGCACGGGGGGAGACGGTGTGGCAAGAGGATATTTCGGCCGCCCTGAGCTGACGCAAGAAAAATTTGTCCCTAATCCTTTTGTTCCCGGAGAACGGATGTACCGCACCGGAGATTTAGCCCGCTGGCTGCCGGACGGAACGATCGAATATGCCGGGCGGATGGATGATCAAGTGAAAATCCGCGGTTATCGGGTCGAGCTGGGAGAGATTGAAGCCGCACTGAGGAGCCTGGACGGTGTGAAAGAAGCTGCCGTGTCAGTCAGAACCGGGCAGTCCGGCAATAAAGAACTGATCGCATATATGAGTCTGCAGGCGGACATGGATACAGAAAAAGTGCGTTCTTCATTGTCTAAGCAACTGCCGAATTACATGGTTCCGGCCTATATGATGGAACTTGAGAAGCTGCCGCTTACGCCGAACGGTAAATTGGATCGGAAAAATCTGCCCGAACCGGAGCTTACGCTTCAAACCGCGTACACAGCTCCCCGCAATGAGCTTGAAGAACAGCTTTCCGTGATCTGGCAGGAAGTGCTCGGCACAAAACAAGTCGGGATTGAGGACTCATTTTTTGAGTTGGGCGGCGATTCAATCAAAGCGCTGCAAGTTTCCGCACGGCTCGGACGCTATGGGTGGAAAATGACGGCAAGTGACTTATTCCGGCACCCGTCCATTAAGGAACTCGCGCCTCTTATCCGGAAAGCGGAAAGAGTCATCGATCAGCGGCCGGTGGAAGGAGACATACCTTGGACACCCGTTCAGCACTGGTTTTTATCACAGCGGATGGAAAACAGAAATCATTTCAATCAGTCCGTCATGATGTTCAGCTCTGACGCATTGCAAAAACAGCCGCTCAAAGAAGCCTTGGAGCATCTTGTCATTCATCATGATGCACTCCGGATCACCGTCAGTGAAGAAAACGAAAGTATCAGACAAATCAATCACGGTATTCAAAAAGCTGAGCTGTACACCTTGGACATTTGGGATATGTCTGAGACAGATACTTGGGAAAGAGAAATAGAAACTGAAGTGGCTGCGCTCCAACAGCGGATGGATATTGAAAAAGGGCCGTTATTAAAAGCCGGCTGGTTCAAAACCCGGTCCGGGGATTATTTATTCATCACCGTACATCACCTGGCGGTTGACGGAGTGTCATGGCGTATTCTGCTGGAGGATTTATCTGCCGCTTACACTCAAGCTGTAAAAGGTCAGCCGGTCCAGCTTCCGCCAAAGACCGATTCGTTTAAGCAATACGCTGAAAGGCTTTCGGAATACGCAAAAAGCAGCAAGCTGATGCGTGAAGAAGAATATTGGCGTTTTATTGAAGAAGAAACAGCCGCCGAACTTCCTTATGAAAAACCGCAGCATCAGACGGGAGCCGACAGCATTCGGCAAACGGTAAGCTTTACGCTTACAGAAGAAGAAACGTCCGTTTTGCTTCAGCAGGTCAACCGGGCCTACCATACCGATACGCAAGATATTCTTCTGACTGCCGCAGCTTTGGCTTTACGGGACTGGACAGGGGGCGGCAGACTGCGCATCGCGATGGAAGGGCACGGGAGAGAGCACATCATGCCGGAGCTCGACATCAGCCGCACCGTAGGCTGGTTTACCTCCATGTATCCGGTGCTCATTGACTTGAATACAGCAGGCTCAGAACTTGGGACGGCGGTAAAAACGGTCAAAGACACACTCGGAAGAATACCGGATAAAGGAATAGGCTACGGCATTTTAAAATACATGACACCGCCTGAACAAAAAACAATCCGCTTCAGACAAGCGCCTGAAATCAGCTTTAACTATTTAGGGCAATTCAACGATACAGAAGATCAGCACACGTTCAGTCTGTCCGGTCTTGCAAGCGGGCACGACATCACGCCGACATGGCAGCGGGAACAAGCGGTGGAAATGAGCGCGATGGCCGCACAACATAAACTTCACTTCAGTTTGAGCTATCCGCCGAGCCGCTTCCGCAAAGAAACGATGGAACAGCTGCTGCAAACTTTACAGCAATATTTGCGTGATATTATGGCGCACTGCACCGGCAAAGAGGAATCAGAAAAAACCGTTAGTGATTTTAGCAGCAAAACGTTAACATCTGATGATTTGGACAGCATAGCGAGTTTTGTCGAGGAACTGTAGAAAAAGGCGACGGGGAGATTATAACATGACAAAAAAGAATGCAATTCAGGATATTTATCCGCTGTCTTATATGCAGGAAGGAATGCTTTTTCATTCCCTCCTGCAAAAGGAATCACAGGCTTACGCCGAGCAGGCCTCCTTTTCAATAACGGGGAAGGTTGACACCCGCGTGTTTGAAGAGAGCGTTCATGCCCTTTTCGAAAGACATGATATTTTCAGAACGATCTTTATCAGCCAGAACGTGTCAGTGCCGCAGCAGGTCGTATTAAAAGAGCGGAACGTCAGCATTATTGAGGAAAATCTCACTAATTTAAATAAGGCTGATCAAATCAAGTATATCGAAGAAGCCAAACGAAGAGACCGTGAGAAAGGGTTTCATCTGCAAAAAGACATGCTGATGCGGGTGACGCTGCTTCAAACCGGAGAATGTGAATATACGTGCATATGGAGTTTCCATCACATCATTATGGATGGCTGGTGTCTCGGAATCGTGCTGAAAGAGTTCTTCCAGATATACGCCTCGCGGCTCCGCCGGACACCGTTAACGCTTGAGCCCGCTGTGCCGTACGGGACCTACATCAAGTGGCTGATGGAGCAAGATAAAGAAAAAGCCGCTTCGTACTGGGAGCGGTATCTTGAAGGCTTTGAACAGCAGACTGTACTGCCGAAGCAGAAAAAAGCCGGCGAAAGCAGACAAGAGGAAGTGACGTTTTCCTTTTCAAAAGAGGACACGGCTAAGCTGAAAGAGCTGGCCGTAAAAGAAGAGGTCACGCTGAGCACCATTTTCCACACGCTCTGGGGCATTTTGCTTCAGGCGTATAACCAGACAGAAGATGCGGTTTTTGGTTCTGTCATTTCCGGAAGGCCGTCTGAAATCGAAGGCATCGAGCGAATGATCGGCCTGTTCATTAATACCGTGCCTGTCCGGATCAGCGGGGCGGACATCCCGTTTCAAAAGCTGATCAAAAACGTGCAAAAGGACGCTTTGAAAGGACAGGCTTACAGCTATCATCCGCTTTATGACATACAGGCGAATTCACAGGTAAAACAAGGCTTAATTGATCATATTCTCGTCTTTGAGAATTATCCGGTTGAACAGGAGCTTGATGTGCTGAACAGCAAGGGGGACACGAAAGACCTTTTTCACATCCATGATTTCAGCATGGAAGACGAAACCAATTACAGTTTTTACCTGATGGTGGCGCCGGGTGACGAGATTCACTTGAAAATGAGATACGATTCAAGCGTGTATGACCGCCAATTTATTGAAAATATCAAAGGCCATTTGGCACACATCGTCTCCCAGGTTCTCGACAAACCGGACATCACGCCGGACAAGCTTGAAATCATCACTCCAGAGGAAAAAGCGCAGCTGCTTGCGCCGATTTCTGAAGAGGCCGAAAAGCCTGAATATGACACGGTTCATGCAATGTTTGAACGGCAGGCCGCAAAAACGCCGGATCAAATCGCGATTCGGTATGAAGGTGAGTCAGTGACGTACAAAGAGCTGAACGAATCGGCTAATAAGCTGGCCCGCCTGCTGAAAAAACGCGGTTTAAAGCGGGAGGAGCCGGTAGGCGTCATGCTCGGCCGTTCCCCTTCTTTAGCGGCGGCTGTTCTCGGTATTTTAAAAGCGGGCGGCGCCTTTGTCCCGATAGATCCGGGCAGTCCAAAGGAGCGTATCCGATATGTCATTGAAAACAGCGGCTGCGTCCATGTTGTAACAGAGCGGCATCAGTCAGTCCCCGCGGAACAAACGCTGCAAGTTACATACATAGAAGAGGCCGGGACGGAAGCGGACGGAAGCAATGTGCAATCCATTAATACGGCGGACGACCTCCTTTATATGATTTATACATCCGGTACGACAGGGAAACCGAAGGGAGTGCTGCTCGAACATAAAAATATGGCCAACCTGCTTTCTCACCAATTGACGAACACAGACATTGATTTTTGCACAAATGTGCTGCAGTACGCATCTTTGGCGTTTGACGTCTGCTATCAGGAGTTATTTTCAGTACTCTTGAGCGGCGGCACCCTTTGTATCGTGCCGGAATTAATCAAACGAGACGTTTCTCAGCTGTTTTCGTTTATTGATCAGCACAACACGGAAGTGGTGTTTTTCCCGACTGCGTTTGTCAAGATGCTTTTCAATGAAGAAGGTTATGCACAGTCTTTTCCCCGCTGTGTGAAGCATGTCATTACGGCCGGGGAGCAGCTGACCGTTTCGCGTTTGTTCAGGCAGACGCTCCGTTCACACGGTATGCATCTGCATAATCATTACGGCCCGTCAGAAACCCATGTGGTTTCAACGTATACGATTTCTGCGGGAGATGACATACCTGAACATCCGCCGATCGGGAAACCGATCCATCATAACAAGATGTATATTCTCAGCAAAAACCGGCAGCTTCAGCCTCTCGGAATTGCGGGAGAATTGTATATTTCCGGGGCGAATACAGGAAGAGGCTATGTGAACAATCCGGCGCTGACCGAAGAGAAATTTTTGCCCGATCCGTTCAGAACGGACGCCGTCATGTACCGGACCGGAGATTTGGCAAGACTGCGTGCGGACGGCCAAATTGAATACATCGGCCGGACAGATGATCAAGTGAAGATCAGAGGGTACCGGATTGAACCGAAGGAAATTGAAACCGTCCTGGCAAATCATCATGCCGTGAAAGAAGCTGCCGTTCTGATTCAAACGAATGAGTCGGGCGAAAATGAATTATGCGCTTACTGCAGCGTCTCACAAGCGACTGATCCTTCTCAGCTGCGGAGAGATTTGGCTAAAGAGCTGCCTGATTATATGATTCCGGTCAAATGGGCTTTCGTTGACTCAATTCCGCTCACTGCGAACGGAAAAGTCGATCAGCGGGCCCTTCCGGAAGCTTCGGCGTACGCAGCGGGCCGTCAATATACAGCTCCCCGGAATGTGACCGAGCTGAAGCTTACCCGCATATGGGAAGAAGTGCTTCAAACCGGCCCGATCGGCGTTCACGATCACTTTTTCGAGCTTGGCGGCCATTCATTAAAGGCGACGGCACTCGTTGCAAAAATAGCTAAAGAGTGCAGTGTGCAAATCCCGCTGAGCGATGTCTTCAGCCACCCGACTGTAGAAGAACTCGCCAAAATCATCAGTGAAGCAGAAGAGAACCCGTTCGCATCCATAGAAAAGACAGAAACGAAAGAAACATATCCTGTCTCATCCGCCCAAAAACGGATGTATGTCCTTCACCAGCTTGAAAATGGCGGTGTCAGCTATAACATTCCAGCCGTTTTAGAGGTGAAGGGGCCGTTTGACCGAAACAGGATGGAAGCCGTGTTCAAGGGATTGATCCGGCGGCATGAACCGCTCAGAACGTCCTTTGAAGAAAAAAACGGCCTGCCCGTGCAGAGGATTCATGACGAAGTACCGTTTGCATTTACAAAAGAACAATCAGCCGAAGCGTTTATCCGGCCGTTCGATCTCGGCAAAGCGCCCCTTTTCCGGGCGGGATTTGTCCAAATAGAAAGAGACCGGCATCTGCTTTTAGCTGACATGCATCATATTATTTCAGACGGCGTATCCGTCAATCTTTTGATACGTGAATTCAGTGAGCTGTATGCTGAGAGAAGTCTGCCGCCGTTACGGATTCAATACAAAGATTATGCCGTCTGGCAGCAATCATTTATGGCGGGCGCCGCATATCGGAAACAAGAGGAGTACTGGCTGAACCGGCTTGCCGGTGAGATTCCCGTGCTTGAATTGCCGGCTGATAAGCCGCGTCCCCCGGTGCGGAGCTTTTCCGGAGACCGGGTGTCATTTGTCATCAATGAAAAACATACAGCACAGTTGAAAAAGCTGGCGAAAGAAAACAAATGCACACTGTATATGACGCTGCTTGGTGTGTACACGGTTCTGTTAGCCCGTTTAAGCGGACAGGAAGATATGATCGTCGGGTCTCCGATTGCAGGAAGGCCTCATGCCGACCTTGACGCCGTTCTGGGCATGTTTGTCAATACGCTTGCTTTCAGGACGCGTCCCGACGGAAGCATGACATTCAAAGACTATTTAAAGGAAATTCGCCAAACAGCGCTTGAGGCTTACGAACATCAGGATTACCCGTTAGAAGAGCTCGTCGATAAGCTCGGTGTGCCGCGGGACATGTCCCGAAATCCGCTGTTTGACACAACATTTGCGCTGCAAAATATGGAACAGCAGAAGCTTAGGGCAGCCGGACTTGAACTGCAGCCTGCAGACGTCAGCCTGCCGATTTCTAAATTTGACTTATCGCTGTACATCTCTGAAAACGCCGGTGAATTGTACTGCCAGTTTGAATACAGCACCGATTTGTTTAAGAGAAAAACGATTCAAAAATGGGCGGGATTTTTTACGACACTTGCCGAAAACGCCGCGGCTGATCCGGGCTTGGAATTAGACGATATTTCTGTTTTGACAGAAAAAGAAGAAGCGTCTCTGCTTCAAGATTTCAGCCCCTTGCAGAAAACAGCGTTTCCGCTTCATCAGCCTCTTCATGATCTGCTGGAACAGCAGGCGGAAAAAACGCCGGACCGTCCGGCAATTTTAACTGATGACATTTCGATTACGTATCAAGAGCTGAACGAAAGAGCGAATGAGCTTGCGCACCGGCTGATCAAGCGGGGGATAAGGCTGGAGGATAAAACTGCCATTATGGGCCGGCGTTCTCCTGACATGCTGATCGGCATTTACGCTGTCTTAAAAGCAGGCGGTGCATATCTGCCGATTGATCCGGATTACCCCAAAGAGCGGATTCGCTTTTTACTGAAAGACAGCGGCGTGAAATTCTTACTGGCAGAACCAGAACTTTTGGCTGCAGATCTTTTTGAGGGAGAAATGATCTCTCTGAAAAGCGGACAAACAGGAAACCCTGAAGCTGCGGCCAACCCCAATGTTCCGGTAAAACCTGATTCATTGGCTTATATCATCTATACATCCGGTTCTACGGGACGCCCAAAAGGCGTGCAGGTTGAACATCAGTCAGCCGTAAACTTTTTATACTCGCTGCAAACGCGTTATGGATTAAGTGATTCTGACATCATTTTGCATAAAACATCATACTCTTTCGACGCTTCGATTTGGGAGCTGTTTTGGTGGCCGATCGCGGGAGCTTCTGTTTTCCTCCTTCCGCAAGGAGGCGAAAAGGACCCTGAAATGATACTGAACGCATTGGAGAATAACCGCATAACAGCGGCCCATTTTGTGCCATCCATGCTTCATGCTTTCTTGGAATATATAAATTCCAGAAAACAGCCGATCAAAAAGACCTGCTTAAAAAGGGTTTTTGCCGGCGGCGAACAATTGGGCCCGCACCTGGCTTCCCGTTTTTATGACCTTCTGCCGGGAACGGAATTGACAAATTCCTACGGTCCGACGGAAGCGACAGTAGAAGCGGCGTACTTTGATTTGCCGCAAGGAAAAGAATTTCACAATGTTCCGATCGGCATTTCCGGACATAACATGCGGCTGTATATTTTAAATCAAAAGAAACAGCTTCTGCCGCCGGGCTGTATCGGAGAGCTGTACATCGCGGGGACAGGGGTGGCCCGGGGCTATCTGAACCGGCCTGAGCTGACGGAGGAGCGCTTTCTCGATGATCCGTTTTATCCGGGCGAGCGCATGTATCAGACGGGCGATATCGCACGCTGGACAGAAGACGGCCTTGTCGAATGGCTCGGCCGTTCAGACGGACAGCTGAAAGTCCGCGGTTACCGGATTGAACCGGGGGAAATCGAAGCGGCGATCCGGCGCATCGACGGCATTCGTGAGGCGGCGGTCACCGCCCGGACCGAACACGGCGAAACCGCGCTTTACGCCTATATCGAAGGACGGGAAAGCGATGACGTGCGGGCGGAGCTTGCGGCACGCCTTCCTGCCTACATGATGCCGGCTCAGTTTATAGAGATGAGCGAATGGCCGGTCACGCCGAGCGGAAAGCTTGACCGCCGCGCGCTGCCAGCTCCCGACGGAGCGGCAGACAGACAGGCGTACACCGCCCCGCGGAACGTCACGGAAATGAAGCTTTGCGCCCTTTGGGAAGAGGTGCTGAAAAACGGCCCCGTCGGCATCCGGGATCACTTTTTTGAGCGGGGCGGCCATTCGTTAAAAGCGACGGCTCTCGTCTCCCGCATCGCCAAGGAATTCGGTGTTCAGGTGCCGTTACAGGACATCTTCGCCCGGCCGACGGTGGAAGAGCTCGCCTCGGTCATTCAGGACTTGGAAGAGAGCCCGTATGAAGCGATTCAGCCTGCGCAAACACAGGACACCTACCCGGTGTCTTCGGCGCAGAAACGGATGTATGTGCTCCAGCAGCTTGAAGAGGGCGGTGTCGGCTACAATATGCCGGCTGTGCTGGAACTGACGGGCCCGCTTGACCGCGGCCGGCTGGAGAAGACGTTCCGGCAGCTTGTGGAGCGGCACGAGTCGCTCAGAACGTCCTTTGAAACGGGGCCTGACGGCGAACCGGTGCAGCGCATCCATGACAGCGTACCGTTTCAGCTGGATGAGGCCGAGTCAGCTGACGCATTCGTCCGGCCGTTTTGTCTGGAGGAAGCGCCGCTCTTCCGTGCGGCCCTCGTGAAAGAATCGGATGAACGTCATCTTTTATTAACGGATATGCATCATATTATTTCTGACGGTGTGTCCGTCAACACCTTGATTAAAGAATTCGGCGAGCTGTACGCAGGCCGTTCGCTTGCGCCGATGCGCCTTCAATATAAAGACTATGCCGTCTGGCAGCGGTCGTTTCAGGAGAAAGAAGGATATCAGAAGCAGGAAGCGTATTGGCTGAAGCGGCTAGAAGGAGAGCTTCCGGTGCTTGAGCTTCCGGCTGACAAGCCCCGTCCGGCTGTCAGAAGCTTTGCGGGCGGCAGCGTATC
>NZ_JAANHO010000023.1:0-9722 GCF_011800725.1 Bacillus sp. EKM208B
TTTGAACGAAACTTTACCGACAAACACCACTGGAATCAATCCGTCATGCTTCACGCGAAAGACGGCTTTGATCCGGAGATAACAGAAAAAACATTACATGTCCTGACGGTGCACCATGATGCGCTCCGGATGATTTATCGTGAACAAAAACCGTATTACAGAGGACTTGAGGATGTGTCTGTTGAACTGAACGTCTTTGAGCTGAACGGACCTGCTGAAGACCATGAGGACCGTATCGAAAGGGAAGCAGACCGTCTTCAAAGCAGTATTTCACTGGAAACAGGACATCTGCTGAAAGCCGGGCTCTTCCGGGCTGAAGATGGAGACCACCTTCTTCTCGCAATCCATCACTTAGTCGTGGATGGTGTATCTTGGCGGATTTTACTGGAGGACTTCACGTCCGTTTATACGCAGCTGAAGCAAGGCAATGAACCGGCGCTGCCGCCGAAAACACATTCATTCGCCGAATTTGCTGAGAGAATCAAAGAATACGCAAATACGAAGGCGTTTCTGAAAGAAGCGGATTACTGGAGAGAGCTTGAGGAAAAAGAGGTATGCACTCAGCTTCCGAAAGACAGGCAGTCTGGTGATCAGCGCATGAAACATACGAGAACGGTCAGCTTCTCTCTGACGCCTGAACAAACTGAACAGCTGACGACAAACGTACATGAAGCCTATCACACCGAAATGAACGACATCCTGCTCACGGCGCTCGGACTGGCGCTGAAAGAGTGGACGGGTGAAGACACGATCGGCGTTCATTTGGAAGGCCACGGGCGCGAAGACATTCTTGACGGCTTGAATATCACCCGGACGGTCGGATGGTTTACGAGCATGTATCCGATGATCCTTGAGATGAAGCACGCCGACGATCTTTCATATCAGCTGAAACAAATGAAAGAAGACATCAGACACATTCCGAACAAAGGAGTCGGCTACGGCATTCTGCGTTATGTAACGGCGCCCGAGCATAAAGAGAATCTTTCATTTGAGATTGATCCGGATATCAGCTTTAACTACTTAGGCCAGTTTAATGAGATGTCGGATTCCGGCTTATTTACAAGATCCGGGATGCCGTCAGGACAATCGCTGAGCCCTGACACAGAGAAGCCGAATGCGCTTGATATTGTCGGATTTATAGAAAATGGGAAGATGACGATGACGTTTGCCTATCATTCTCTCGAATTTCATGAAAAAACCATTCAATCGTTCAGTGACAGCTTTAAAGGGCACCTCTTGAAAATCATAGATCACTGCCTGGCCCAAGACGGACCTGAGCTTACGCCTAGCGATCTTGGCGATGATGATCTGACGCTTGATGAACTTGATAAATTAATGGAAATTCTCTAACAGAAAAGACAGAGGTGACATATGAGCAAAAAATCAATCCAAAAGGTGTATGCACTCACACCGATGCAGGAGGGAATGCTGTATCATGCGCTGCTTGATCCGCATTCTTCCTCCTACTTCACACAATTAGAGCTTAGGATTCACGGAAGCTTTCAGCTGGAGCTTTTTGAAAAAAGCGTCAATGAGCTGATCCGGACATATGACATCCTGCGTACGGTATTCGTGCACCAGCAGCTTCAAAAACCGCGCCAAGTCGTATTGGCGGAGCGGAAGACGAAGGTGCACTATGAAGATATTAGTCAATTAGATGAAGCGCGCCAAACCGAATATATTGAACGCTATAAACGCAGCGTGCAGCAGCAGGGCTTTCATCTGGCGAAGGATATTCTCTTTAAAGCGGCGGTGTTCAGACTCAGTGAGAAGGAGCTGTATCTCGTCTGGAGCAATCATCATATCGTCATGGACGGCTGGAGTATGGGCGTTTTGATGAAAAGCCTGTTCCAAAACTATGAAGCGCTTCGTGCCGGCCGGCCCGCCGGGGGGAGCCAGGGCAAACCTTATTCTGACTATATCAAATGGCTCGGAGGCCGGGATTATGAGGAGGCGGAACAATATTGGAGCAGCCGCCTGGCGGATTTCGAACAGCCGAGCCTGCTCCCGGGCCGTCTGGCAGCAGAAAAGAAAGACTACCAAAATGAAGAATATTCTTTTGTCTGGGATGAGGAGCTGGTCGCGCAAATTCAGCAGACCGCCAACCGGCATCAAGTCACGGGGCCTAACCTGTTTCAGGCCGTTTGGGGTGCGGTGCTCAGCAAATATAACTATACAGACGATGTGGTGTTCGGCACCGTCGTATCAGGCCGTCCTTCAGAAATCAACGGCATTGAAACGATGGCGGGGCTGTTCATCAATACGATTCCCGTCAGAATCAAGATTGACAAAGATGCAGCCTTTTCGGACGTGATGGCGGCAGTTCAGAAAAACGCCGTGGAAGCCGAGCGCTATGATTATGTGCCGCTCTATGACATTCAAAAGCGCTCCGCCCTAGACGGCAGCCTCTTGAATCATTTGGTCGCGTTTGAAAACTATCCGCTGGACAAAGAGCTGGAAAACGGGGGCATGGAGGAAAGACTCGGCTTTTCCATTAAAGTGGAACATGCTTTTGAGCAGACGAGCTTTGATTTCAATCTCATCGTGTATCCGGGAAAAACGTGGACTGTCAAAATCAAATACAACGGAGCGGCTTTCGCTTATGATGCCATCGAACGAACGGCGCACCATCTGACCCGCATGATGAAAGCCGCGGTCGGAACGCCTGACGCGCCCGTGCGGGAACTCGGCCTTGTTTCAGGTGAAGAAGAGCGGCAGATTGTTGAGGTATTCAATGATACGAAAACGGCGCTTCCGGAAGAGGAGGCCGTTCACCGTTTGTTTGAAGCACAGGCAAACCGGACGCCTGCAAGTATCGCGATAAAAGAAGCGGGACGCGAATGGACCTACCGTGAAGTGAACGAAGCGGCCAACCGCCTGGCGAGACACCTTGTGAAGAGCGGGCTGGAAAAAGGCCGGACCGCCGCTATTATGAACGACCGGTCTGCGGAAACCGTTGTAGGAATGCTTGCCGTCCTAAAAGCAGGCGGCGCATATGTGCCGATTGATCCGGCTTTTCCGGAGGACCGTCTCCGCTTTATGGCGGAAGACAGCTCGATTCGGCTCGTGCTGACAGTTCAGGCATATCAAGAACAAGCGGGCGCATTGCAAGTCCCGGTCGTCATGCTGGATGAAAGCGCGGATGAAACGGTAAGCGGAACAGACTTGAATCTCCCCGCTGGCGGCAACGACTTGGCGTATATCATGTATACATCCGGATCGACCGGCAAACCGAAAGGCGTCATGATTGAACACAGAAATATCATCAGGCTCGTCAAACATTCGAATTACGTGCCGGTTCATGAAGAAGACCGGATGGCGCAAACGGGAGCCGTCAGCTTTGATGCCGGAACCTTCGAAGTCTTCGGCGCATTGCTGAACGGAGCGTCATTGCACCCGGTGAAAAAAGAGACGCTGCTTGACGCCGGACAATTCGCCCAATTTCTGAAAGAGCAGCGGATCACGACCATGTGGCTGACGTCTCCGCTGTTTAATCAGCTTGCCCAAAAGGATGCCGGCATGTTTAACACGCTCCGGCACCTCATCATCGGCGGTGATGCACTTGTGCCGCATATCGTCAGCAAAGTGAGAAAGGCATCACCGGAGCTGTCGCTTTGGAACGGCTACGGGCCGACAGAGAATACGACGTTTTCGACGAGTTTTCTCATTGATCAGGACTACGACGGCTCGATCCCGATCGGGAAGCCGATCGGAAATTCCACTGCGTACATTATGGATGAAAACCGCAACCTCCAGCCGATCGGCGCGCCCGGTGAGCTGTGCGTCGGCGGAAGCGGAGTGGCAAGAGGCTATGTGAATCTGCCTGAATTAACGGAGAAGCAGTTTGTACGCGATCCGTTCAGACCGGATGAAATGATATACCGGACGGGGGACTTGGCGAAATGGCTTCCGGACGGCACGATCGAGTTTCTCGGCAGAATTGACAACCAAGTAAAGGTCCGCGGTTTCAGAATCGAGCTCGGTGAAATCGAGGCGAAAATCAGCCAGGCGGAGAATGTGACGGAATCTGCGGCTGTGATCCGGAAAAATAAAGCGGATGAAAATGAAATCTGCGCTTACTTTACCGCAGACCAAGCCCTTTCGCCGGAAGACCTGCGCAAAACGCTTTCGGAATCACTTCCGGAATACATGATTCCGGCGCACTTCATCCAGATGAATCAGTTTCCGCTGACGGCGAACGGAAAGATTGATAAAAAAGAGCTGCCTGAGCCTCAGGCTGAAGCCGTTCAAAAAGAATACGTAGCGCCGAAAACGGAAGCGGAGCAGAAACTCGCGGACATTTGGGAAGGCATTCTCGGTGTAAAAGCGGGTGTGACTGACAATTTCTTCACGATTGGCGGACATTCTTTAAAAGCCATGATGATGACCGCTAAAATCCAGGAGCACTTTCAAAAAGAAGTGCCGATTAAAGTGTTATTTGAAAAGCCGACCATTCAGGAGCTTGCGCATTATTTGCAGCATGAGAGCGAGGAGGAGCAGCAGTTTGAACCGATCCGACAAGCGCCTTATCAGGAGCATTATCCTGTTTCCTCAGCACAGCGCAGGATGTATATCCTTAATCAGCTCGGACAGGCCAGCACGAGCTACAACGTCCCTGCTGTACTTTTGCTGGAAGGGTCAGTAGACAAAAAGCGTCTTGAGGAGGCCATGCAGGCATTAATCAACCGTCATGAGACACTGCGTACGTCGTTTGACATGGCAGATGGAGAAGTCGTGCAGACCATTCATAAAAATGTGTCGTTTGAGCTTGAAACCGCCGAGGGCCGGGAAGAAGATGCAGAAGAGCTGACAAAAGCCTTTATCAGGCCGTTTGCGCTCAATCGTGCGCCGCTGGTCCGTTCGAAGCTGATCCGGCTTGAAGAAGACCGGCATCTTCTGCTGATTGACATGCACCACATTATTACGGACGGGAGCTCAATGGGCATTTTCATCGGTGATCTTGCGAAGCTTTATCAAGGCACGGAGCTTGAGCTGCCAAAGATTCATTATAAGGATTTTTCAATCTGGCAGCGTGAAAAAGCAAATCTCGATCAGCACGAAGCCTACTGGCTTGATACGTTCAAAGGCGATCTGCCGGTGCTGGATCTGCCGCTTGATTTCCCGCGTCCTGCCGAGCGCAGTTTTGAAGGGGAACGCGTCATCTTCGGGCTTGATAAACAGGTGACGGCGCAGATTAAGAAGCTGCTGGCTGATACGGATACGACGATGTACATGTTCTTGTTGGCCGCTTTTCAAGTGCTGCTGTCCAAATATTCGGGGCAGGAAGACATCATAGTCGGGTCTCCGGCGGCCGGAAGACAGCATCCTGATCTCCAAGACGTGCCGGGCATGTTTGTCAACACAGTTGCGCTTCGGTCGCATCCTGCCGGCAAAAAAACGTTCAAACAATTTTTGGATGAGGTGAAAACGGCGAGCCTTCAAGCTTTTGAGCATCAAAGCTATCCGCTTGAAGAATTAATTGAAAAACTGCCGTTAACGAGGGACACAAGCCGGAGTCCGCTGTTCAGCGTGTTATTTAATATGCAGAACATGGAGATCCCGGCCCTGCGGCTCGGAGATTTGGAGATTTCTTCATACTCCATGCATCATCATGTCGCTAAATTTGATCTTTCCTTAGAAGCGGCTGAACGCGGAGAAGAGGTCGGATTGAGCTTTGATTACGCGAAAGCCTTATTTGCGGACGAAACCATCCGCCGCTGGAGCGCTCATTTTGTCAATCTGATTAAAGCCTGCGCTGAAAATCCGGATATTCAGCTGTCCGACGCAAGCCTGCTGTCCGCTCCTGAACGGGAAGCGCTCCTTTCTGATGAAAAACGTACGGAAGCGGATTTGCCTGAGGGCACTTTTGTTTCGCTGTTTGAACGGCAAGCGCAAAAAACGCCTGATCTCACGGCGGTTGCGGGCGGAACAAGTCTGACATATCGTGAGCTTGATGAACGCTCGAACCGGTTTGCCCGCCACCTTCAGGCTTGCGGAACGGGCAGTGAGGACATCGTGGCCATTATGATGGATCGTTCGGCCGACTTGATTACCGCGATTCTCGGCGTCATGAAAGCCGGAGCGGCATTTCTCCCGATTGATCCGGAGACTCCTGAAGAGAGAATCCGCTACTCTCTTGAAGACAGCGGAACGAAGCTTCTGGTCGTCAATGAGAGAAACATGACCGCGGCCGCCGTTTATAAAGGAAAAACGATCGTAATGGAAGACGGAGAATGGCAGAACGAAAGCGCCGGCCGGCTTGAAACGAAGCCCGGCGCCGACCAGCTTGCCTATATCATTTATACCTCGGGAACAACGGGCAAACCGAAAGGCGTCCAGCTGGAGCACCGCAATCTAATCAATTATGTCACATGGTTCAGCCGTGAAGCCGGTTTGACTGAAGCTGACAAATCTGTGCTGCTGTCTTCTTACGCATTTGATCTCGGCTATACGGCTATATTCCCGATTCTTCAGGCGGGCGGAGAGCTGCACATTGTGCCGAAAGAGACGTACACCGCGCCTGATCAGCTTGGTGAGTATATACAGAAAAACGGCATTACGTATATGAAATTGACGCCGTCATTGTTCCATATGATCGTCAATACAGCCCGTTTTACGTCAGAACGCCGTTTCAGCCCGCTTCGTTTAGTGGTGCTCGGCGGAGAAAAGATCATCACGTCCGATGTCCGCAAGTTTCATGACGTATACGCCCATACCGACTTCATCAATCACTACGGGCCGACGGAAACGACGATCGGCGCCATTGCCGGACGGATCAATATGGAGCGCCTTGATCAATATGAGCAGCGTCCCGTCATCGGCCGCCCGATCGCGAATACCGGCGCGCTTGTATTGGACGGAGCAATGCAGCTCGTGCCTCCGGGCGCAAGCGGCGAGCTTTATATTACCGGAAAGGGGCTTGCCAGAGGATATCTTCACCGTCCGCAGCTGACGGCGGAGAAATTTCTCTCAAATCCTTTTTCACCGGACAGCCTGATGTACAAAACGGGAGATGTCGTCCGCAGGCTTTCTGACGGGACGATTGAATTTATCGGCCGTGCGGATGATCAGGTGAAAATCCGGGGCTACCGCATTGAATTAAAAGAGGTTGAAACCGTGCTGTTAAGCGTAAACGGCATTCAGGAGGCGGTCGTTCTCGCAGTCAGCGAAGGCGGGCTGCCGGAACTGTGCGCGTACTATAAAGCCGGCAGCGAGCTGAAAGGCTCTGAGCTTCGCAAACGGCTTTCCGAAACACTGCCGTCTCATATGCTCCCGGCCTATTTCGTGCAAGTAGACCGCATTCCGCTCACAGCCAACGGAAAAACCGATAAAAACGCCCTCCCGAAACCGGGCGTCAGCCAAACGGCGCAAACAGCTTCAGCCTTGCCGGAAACGGAATTGGAAGAAAAGCTGTGCCGCATTTGGAAACAGACACTCGGTACGGATACGCTCGGCATCGACGATAATTTCTTCGATTACGGCGGGCACTCTTTAAAAGGCATGATGCTCCTCGCCAATATTCAGGCTGAACTGGACAAAACGGTTCCTTTAAAAGCGCTGTTCGAACAGCCGACTGTCCGCCTGCTTGCCGCATATATCGAAAAATCAGCGGTATCTGAGGGATATCGGATGATCACGCCGGCCGACAGTGCAGACACGTACCCGTTATCATCCGCTCAAAAACGGATGTACGTCCTGAACCAGCTTGACCGGGAGACAATCAGCTATAATATGCCGTCCGTTCTTCTGATGGAAGGAGAAGTCAATATTTCAAGGCTTCAGGAAGCGCTCAATCAGATGATCAATCGCCACGAGTCTTTGCGGACGTCCTTTATCGATCAAAACGGCCGCCCGATGCAGCAGATCGCAGAACAGGCTGACATCGACCTGCACATCTTTGAAGCAGCGGACGAGGAGAAAGCGGATCTTATCATTCAGGCATTCATTAAGCCGTTTGATCTGAGCGCGGCTCCGCTCATTCGGGCCGCTCTTGTCAGACTGAACGAAAAGAAACACCTGCTGCTGATGGATATGCATCATATTATTGCCGACGGCGTATCCAGAAGCATGCTGGTCAAAGAGCTCGCTCATCTTTATAAAGGGGGAAGTCTGCCGTCGCCGAACCTGCACTATAAAGACTTCGCCGTCTGGCAGAATGAACCTGAGCAGGCCGAACGGATGAAAGACCATGAGCGTTATTGGCTCTCCGCATTTTCCGGCGAGCTTCCTGAATTGAATCTGCCGACCGATTTTCCCCGTCCGCCGGTTCAAAGTTTTAAAGGACAATACGTCCGTTTCAGAGCGGGGCGTGAAACGGAAAAAGCGGTGCGTGAATTAATGGAATCATCAGGAGCGACTCTTCATATGGTGCTTCACGCCGCGTTCCATGTCTTTTTGAGCAAAATCACGGGGCAGCGCGATATCATTATCGGCTCGGTGACCGCCGGAAGAACGAACGCCGAAGTTCAGGAAATGCCGGGGATGTTTGTCAATACGCTTGCGCTTCGCAATGAAACGCGCAAAGAGCAGACCTTCGCCGGGCTGCTCGAACGGGTGAAACAAACCAATCTCGACGCGCTGGCGCATCAGGATTATCCGTTTGAGGATCTGATCGGAAAGCTTGACCTGTCGAGAGATATGAGCCGAAATCCGTTGTTCCAAGTCATGGTGACGACAGAAGATCCGGATAAAGAAACACTGGAACTGGAGAACCTGCGCATCACTCCGTATGAGTCAAACCAAGGCACGGCGAAATTCGATCTGACACTCGGCGGATTTACGGATCAAGAAGGCCTCGGCCTTCAGTTTGAATATGCGACTGATCTGTTTAAAAAAGAAACAATTGAAAAGTGGAGCGCCGGGTTCCTGCGGATTCTGAAGCAAGCGGCAGAAAGCCCGGACAGAAAGCTGCCTGAGCTTTCACTGATCAGCGATGCTGAAAAACAAGCTCTCCTCAACGCATGGAAAGGAAAAACACTCTCTGTGCCGCAGGACAAAACGGTTCACCGTCTCTTTGAAGAAACGGCCGCCCGCTACGCGGACCGGCCGGCCGCGGCATACAACGGCGCGAAATGGACGTACGGCGAGCTGAACGCAAGGGCGAATCGCATCGCGCGCATTCTCATGGACTGCGGCGTCACGGCTGACGAGCGTGTCGGCATCCTGACGAAACCGTCCTTGGAAATGGCCGCGGGCGTACTCGGCGTCCTGAAAGCGGGCGCGGCATTTGTGCCGATTGACCCCGACTATCCGGAAGAGCGGATCAGCTACATTCTGCAGGACAGCGGCGCCAAGCTTCTTCTCACACAGGAAGCGCTGGGCGTGCCGGACAGCTACAACGGAGAAACGATCCTGCTTGACGGCGGACGCTCCATTCTGAGCCTGCCGCTTGATGAAAACGATGAAGCGAACCCGCAGACGGAAACAACGGCGGATCATCTCGCTTATATGATTTACACATCAGGAACGACCGGACAGCCGAAAGGTGTCATGGTCGAACACCATGCGCTGGTGAACCTGTGCTTCTGGCATCACGACGCATTCGCCATGACGGCGGATGATAAAAGCGCCAAATACGCGGGCTTCGGTTTTGACGCCTCCATCTGGGAGATGTTCCCGGCATGGACCATCGGCGCGGAGCTTCATGTCATTGACGAAGCGATCCGGCTGGATATCACCCGCTTAAATCACTATTTCGAAGAGCACGGCGTGACCATCACCTT
>NZ_JAANHO010000024.1:0-3003 GCF_011800725.1 Bacillus sp. EKM208B
GTAATGCAAGATATCACGTAGTGATTCTTTTTAACGGTTAAGTTAGAAAGGGCGCACGGTGGATGCCTTGGCACTAGGAGCCGATGAAGGACGGGACGAACACCGATATGCTTCGGGGAGCTGTAAGCAAGCTTTGATCCGGAGATTTCCGAATGGGGAAACCCACCACTCGTAATGGAGTGGTATCCATATCTGAATACATAGGATATGAGAAGGCAGACCCGGGGAACTGAAACATCTAAGTACCCGGAGGAAGAGAAAGCAAATGCGATTCCCTGAGTAGCGGCGAGCGAAACGGGACCAGCCCAAACCAAGAGGCTTGCCTCTTGGGGTTGTAGGACACTCTGTACGGAGTTACAAAGGAACGAGGTAGATGAAGAGGTCTGGAAAGGCCCGCCATAGGAGGTAACAGCCCTGTAGTCAAAACTTCGTTCTCTCCTGAGTGGATCCTGAGTACGGCGGAACACGTGAAATTCCGTCGGAATCCGGGAGGACCATCTCCCAAGGCTAAATACTCCCTAGTGACCGATAGTGAACCAGTACCGTGAGGGAAAGGTGAAAAGCACCCCGGAAGGGGAGTGAAAGAGATCCTGAAACCGTGTGCCTACAAGTAGTCAGAGCCCGTTAACGGGTGATGGCGTGCCTTTTGTAGAATGAACCGGCGAGTTACGATCCCGTGCAAGGTTAAGCAGAAGATGCGGAGCCGCAGCGAAAGCGAGTCTGAATAGGGCGAATTGAGTACGTGGTCGTAGACCCGAAACCAGGTGATCTACCCATGTCCAGGGTGAAGTTCAGGTAACACTGAATGGAGGCCCGAACCCACGCACGTTGAAAAGTGCGGGGATGAGGTGTGGGTAGGGGTGAAATGCCAATCGAACCTGGAGATAGCTGGTTCTCTCCGAAATAGCTTTAGGGCTAGCCTCAAGGTAAGAGTCTCGGAGGTAGAGCACTGATTGGACTAGGGGCCCCTACCGGGTTACCGAATTCAGTCAAACTCCGAATGCCGATGACTTATCCTTGGGAGTCAGACTGCGAGTGATAAGATCCGTAGTCGAAAGGGAAACAGCCCAGACCGCCAGCTAAGGTCCCAAAGTATACGTTAAGTGGAAAAGGATGTGGAGTTGCTTAGACAACCAGGATGTTGGCTTAGAAGCAGCCACCATTTAAAGAGTGCGTAATAGCTCACTGGTCGAGTGACTCTGCGCCGAAAATGTACCGGGGCTAAACGTATCACCGAAGCTGCGGACTGTTCTTCGAACAGTGGTAGGAGAGCGTTCTAAGGGCTGTGAAGCAAGACCGGAAGGACTTGTGGAGCGCTTAGAAGTGAGAATGCCGGTATGAGTAGCGAAAGAGGGGTGAGAATCCCCTCCACCGAATGCCTAAGGTTTCCTGAGGAAGGCTCGTCCGCTCAGGGTTAGTCGGGACCTAAGCCGAGGCCGAAAGGCGTAGGCGATGGATAACAGGTTGATATTCCTGTACCACCTCCTCACCATTTGAGCAATGGGGGGACGCAGGAGGATAGGGTAAGCGCGGTATTGGATATCCGCGTCCAAGCAGTTAGGCTGGGAAATAGGCAAATCCGTTTCCCGTGAAGGCTGAGCTGTGATGGCGAGCGAATTATAGTAGCGAAGTTCCTGATTCCACACTGCCAAGAAAAGCCTCTAGCGAGGTGAGAGGTGCCCGTACCGCAAACCGACACAGGTAGGCGAGGAGAGAATCCTAAGGTGATCGAGAGAACTCTCGTTAAGGAACTCGGCAAAATGACCCCGTAACTTCGGGAGAAGGGGTGCTCTGTTAGGGTGCAAGCCCGAGAGAGCCGCAGTGAATAGGCCCAGGCGACTGTTTAGCAAAAACACAGGTCTCTGCGAAGCCGTAAGGCGAAGTATAGGGGCTGACGCCTGCCCGGTGCTGGAAGGTTAAGAGGAGCGCTTAGCGTAAGCGAAGGTGCGAATTGAAGCCCCAGTAAACGGCGGCCGTAACTATAACGGTCCTAAGGTAGCGAAATTCCTTGTCGGGTAAGTTCCGACCCGCACGAAAGGCGCAACGATCTGGGCACTGTCTCAACGAGAGACTCGGTGAAATTATAGTACCTGTGAAGATGCAGGTTACCCGCGACAGGACGGAAAGACCCCGTGGAGCTTTACTGCAGCCTGATATTGAATGTTGGTACAGCTTGTACAGGATAGGTAGGAGCCTTGGAAACCGGAGCGCCAGCTTCGGTGGAGGCATCGGTGGGATACTACCCTGGCTGTATTGACCTTCTAACCCGCCGCCCTTATCGGGCGGGGAGACAGTGTCAGGTGGGCAGTTTGACTGGGGCGGTCGCCTCCTAAAAGGTAACGGAGGCGCCCAAAGGTTCCCTCAGAATGGTTGGAAATCATTCGCAGAGTGTAAAGGCACAAGGGAGCTTGACTGCGAGACCTACAAGTCGAGCAGGGACGAAAGTCGGGCTTAGTGATCCGGTGGTTCCGCATGGAAGGGCCATCGCTCAACGGATAAAAGCTACCCCGGGGATAACAGGCTTATCTCCCCCAAGAGTCCACATCGACGGGGAGGTTTGGCACCTCGATGTCGGCTCATCGCATCCTGGGGCTGTAGTCGGTCCCAAGGGTTGGGCTGTTCGCCCATTAAAGCGGTACGCGAGCTGGGTTCAGAACGTCGTGAGACAGTTCGGTCCCTATCCGTCGCGGGCGCAGGAAATTTGAGAGGAGCTGTCCTTAGTACGAGAGGACCGGGATGGACGCACCGCTGGTGTACCAGTTGTTCTGCCAAGGGCATCGCTGGGTAGCTATGTGCGGACGGGATAAGTGCTGAAAGCATCTAAGCATGAAGCCCCCCTCAAGATGAGATTTCCCATTCCGCAAGGAAGTAAGATCCCTGAAAGATGATCAGGTTGATAGGTCTGAGGTGGAAGTGTGGCGACACATGGAGCTGACAGATACTAATCGATCGAGGACTTAACCAATTTGAATGTATGCTTACTGTTATCTAGTTTTGAGAGAA
>NZ_JAANHO010000025.1:0-2309 GCF_011800725.1 Bacillus sp. EKM208B
CAAGCGCTCGATATTTACGATCAGTATGAGTTGTATAAGGTCCGGAAAATTCAATGTCTATTTGTCATATCAGGGAATTATATTGATTTTAAGCGTTATGAGAAGAGTCAGCCGCATCTTGAAAAGGCTCTTGAATTATCAAAAGAGTTAGATAATAAGAGATTGATTAGTTCTGCTCTTTATAATTTGGGTACAAATTTCGGAGATAGGGGCGACTATGAAAAGGCTGAGATATTTTTAAGGCAAGCAGTAGAGATAACCGAAAAAGCAAAACTGAGCAACTTGCCACACTCTTTATTTTCTTATGCAAAATTCCTCTTTAAACAGGGGAAAATGGCTGAGGGTATCCAAGCAAGCAAAAAAGGTTTGTCGGCCGCGGTGTACCAAGGCGATAAGCTTTTCGAAAATCTTCAGGGGTATCTGAAGGCTCTTTATGTGGATGCAGTGGATCAACAGGGAGTTAATGAAACAATTGAGTATCTGGAGAAGAATAAGAATTACTCATATGTTGAAGATATTGCTTGCGAAACTGCATCTGTTTACGCAGATTCAAGGGAGTTTGAGAATTCTTATTTTTATCATAAGAAAATGGTTGATACGCAAACACAAATTCAAAGGGGAGAGTGCCTGTATGAATTTTAAAAAGAGCATTTTCATCGTCCTGGGTCTGTCATTGACTTTAGTATGTGGGTTGGGTATGAACTCAGTAGAAAAACAAGCACAAGATACAATCAAAGTAGCTTCAGATCGCCTTCAAACTTGAACAACTTACGCCTTTCTTCGGGAAAGGCTTTTTTTAGTTCCTTCATTATAATGCATTCAAAACACCCATCTGTTTTTTTTCTTATTCCATTTCAACATCCGCTGCCGCATAAGGCTCTTGACCGCTTCACGTATAGTCTGTTCATCTTTACCGGTTTTCCTCTTCAACTCATCCAAGGAGGGATTTTTCCCGAATTGGGTCATGTTAAAGATTATCCGGTACACTTTCCGCTCGAAATCATTCATTCGAAATACCTCCTCGAGTAAATAATACCAGAACAAACATTCCCTTTTCAACTTGATATAGAACAAAGGTTCGTATAAAATACTAGTAAAGAAGGAGGGGGCGCAGCTTGCATTCATTGTTAAACCGCTCATTAAATGAAAAATCAACGCTGGACATGATCTACATAAAGAATGATGGGACAATATCGAAGAGAGCAATCATAGTACACCAAATCAAGAATCAATACATTCGTGCGTTCTGTTTTAAAAGTAGACAGACAAAAACTTTCAGGATGGATAATATTCTCGCTGTGGCCCCCTCTAATTATAGAAGGGGAATCAGCAATCATGCGTAATCTTACAAAAAGGCAAGAAGATGCTTTAAACGCGATATCGAATTTCTTAAATCAGTATGGAGTGGCCCCAACACATCGGGAGTTAATGGAGGAACTTGGTTTGCGGTCCACCAGTTCGGTAAAGGGGCTGCTGGATAGGTTAAGAGAAAAGAATTACGTAACATGGCAAGAAGGATTACCGCGGACAATTAAATTATTATAAGGAAGAGCCCTGGATAAGTAAGGGCTCTTTTTTTTGACCGGCTCCAAACGTCTTATCTTGAGTGGGGGACGAATTGGGGACGAACTAAATTGTACGAGATCATTTTAAAACTGTCTAAAACATTAACACATATAACGAAACCCTTTTATAACAGGGAATATCCCTTTAAATAATTCTAAGACTTTAATTGACCTCTTCCATGGTAAGGAAGAGGTCAGCGGTTCGAGCCCGCTTGGAAGCTTATCTAAATACGTTGATCTGAAGCAGTTTCCGCATGTTATGGAACTGTTATTTTTTGTTTAGTTCAGTAAAAATCTGTTGCTGATTGTACCAGTTAAGGTATAGGTATTTAGCGCGTCTTCTAATGAAGCCTTTCTTCAAGGATGCAAAAGAGATTAACATAATTAATTGTTAAACGGTATTGACTTTTATCAAAACCTTGATATAATTACTTTTGTCATAATGAACAGTATGCTTTAGATTAGTCTGCGGGTTATACCGTTTGGAGTTTTACTGAATAAATAACAATACAGTTTTTGGTTATCTGATGCTGTATTCTGGCTGTACATTACATTTTTACTTGCGGAAGTAGTTCAGTGGTAGAACATCACCTTGCCAAGGTGGGGGTCGCGGGTTCGAATCCCGTCTTCCGCTCCATTTTATCCCAACGGGATATTGTGAAATTGATTGCGCCCGTAGCTCAATTGGATAGAGCGTTTGACTACGGATCAAAAGGTTAGGGGTTCGACTCCTCTCGGGCGCGC
>NZ_JAANHO010000026.1:0-1283 GCF_011800725.1 Bacillus sp. EKM208B
TCATACTGGAGCATTTTAAGGTGTTGCTGGACAGGGTGATTGCTAACCCTGAAATGAAATTGTCTGAACTCCACATGGTCAGTGAGGTAGAGCAACAAAGAATACTAACGGTTTTCAACGATACCCATATAGAGTATGCACAGCATCATACGGCAGTGGAACGATTCGAGAAACATGCGGAACAGACACCTGAGAAGACGGTAATTGAATACGAAACGGGCGTACTTCGTTATGGAGAAGTCAACCGAAAGGCCAATGCCTTGGCATGGGAACTGATTTCGTTAGGTGTTAAGCCCAATGATCGAGTGGCCATCATGGCTTCCCTTGAAGCGGAAACGATCATTGGCATTTTAGGCGTGCTAAAGAGTGGAGCCGCCTATGTCCCGATTGATCCAGCAACTCCGAAGGAACGAATAGAGCATATTCTGAACGATGCAGCACCCAAGGTCATCTTAACAAGAGAGAAGACTTTGGAAACGGAAGTCCCATTCATCTCTATGAATCTTGAAGATCTGGGCGAGAAGGAGACAAATCCAGCGTGTGCTGTTGAAAAGGGCGACATCGCCTATGTGATTTACACATCAGGAACGACAGGAAAGCCCAAAGGCGTGGCGGTTACACGAGGCAATTTGGATCATTACTTGTCGTATGCAGATCAGGAGTACCAGAAAGAAGCTTGTACGACGGTACTGATTACAAGCTTAAGTTTCGACCTCTCCGTAACGTCCTTGTTCTTACCGCTGATTAGTGGTGGATCTCTTCTATTAAAGGGAGGAGACACGGAGGAAAGGTTACGTGCAGCATTCAAAGATAACAGGGTAACTTTCCTTAAACTTACTCCGTCCCATTTAAAAATGCTGGAAACTTATGCAGACGGCGTAGATGTACCGAATTTAGAAACGCTGATTGTCGGTGGAGAAGAGTTAACCACAGATACGGCATGGAAAACGCAGAAGCTATTAGGAGACAGGGTCAAGATTCATAACGAATATGGCCCTACAGAGACTACCGTAGGATGCTGTGACTATGTCTATTCCAGCGAAAAAGATAAGGGTTTAAGTGTAGGAATCGGACATCCCATTGCCAATATGCAGCTCTATATACTGAATGAGATGGAGTTATGTAGTGTAGGCGTTCCTGGTGAGCTATGCATCGCAGGAGACGGAGTAGCCAAAGGCTATCTAAACCAGCCTGAATTAACAGCGGAGAAGTTTATCGACAATCCATATGGCGAAGGGAAGTTATACCGCTCTGGAGATTTGGCGAGATGGCTGCCTAACGGG
>NZ_JAANHO010000028.1:0-1037 GCF_011800725.1 Bacillus sp. EKM208B
CCCGTTAGGCAGCCATCTCGCCAAATCTCCAGAGCGGTATAACTTCCCTTCGCCATATGGATTGTCGATAAACTTCTGCGCTGTTAATTCAGGCTGGTTTAGATATCCCTTGGCTACTCCGTCTCCGGCGATGCATAGCTCACCAGGAATGCCAATACCACATAACTCCATCTCATTCAGTATATAGAGCTGCATATTGGCAATGGGACGCCCGATTCCTACACTTAAACCCTTATCTTTTTCGCTGGAATAGACATAGTCACAGCATCCTACGGTAGTCTCCGTAGGGCCATATTCATTATGAATCTTGACGCTGTCTCCTAATAGCTTCTGCGTTTTCCGTGCCGTATCTGTGGTGAACTCTTCTCCACCGACAATCAGCGTTTCTAAATTCGGTACATCTACGCCGTCTGCATAGGTTTCCAGCATTTTTAAATGGGACGGAGTAAGCTTAAGGAAAGTTACCCTGTTATCTTTGAATGCTGCACGCAGCCTTTCCTCCGCGTCTCCTCCCTTTAATAGAAGAGATCCACCACTAATCAGCGGTAAGAACAAGGACGTTACGGAGAGGTCGAAACTTAAGCTTGTAATCAGTACCGTCGTACAAGCTTCCTTCTGGTATTCCTGATCTGCATACGACAAGTAATGATCCAGATTGCCTCGTGTCACCGCCACACCTTTTGGCTTTCCTGTCGTTCCTGATGTGTAAATCACATAGGCGATGTCGTCTTTTTCAACGGCACACGCTGGGTTTTCCGCATTCTCGCCCAGATCTTCAAGATTCATCGAGATGAGTGGGACTTCCGTTTCCATAGTCTTCTCTCTTGTTAAAATGACCTTGGGGGCTGCATCGTTCAGGATATGCTCTATTCGTTCCTTCGGTGTTGCTGGATCAATCGGGACATAGGCGGCTCCACTCTTTAGCACGCCTAAAATGCCAATGATCGTTTCCGCTTCAAAGGAAGCCATGATGGCCACTCGATCATTGGGCTTAACACCTAACGAAATCAGTTCCCATGCCAAGGCATTGGCCTTTC
>NZ_JAANHO010000029.1:0-1016 GCF_011800725.1 Bacillus sp. EKM208B
TTTCTTAACAGTATTTCAGGAAAAGTAGCTGATGCCGGATTGGCCGATTCGTTTGTGGAAGAGTCATTTTTAGAACACGAGCTGATTCATGCGAAGAATAAATCAAAAGCTATCATGCAGGAGCAACGAAATGAAATGAGGGATATTCTTAACGAGATAAGTGATATTGTCCATCTTGATGTTTTCTCTACAGAAGATGTCGATCAAAAGCTGGAATCAGCAGACAAGAAACGGGACAATACCATACACACGCTCGGAAAGCTCGATCATGATCTAACGAAAGAATACGCAGAAACCGAGGCAAATGAACATTTCATTCAGGCAGATTTTCAGCAGCTCCAAAACGCTACAGGCAAAGGAAAAAGCGCCACGCCGCTTCACTACAACGCCAAAGCGTATCGCGAAAGCGACATCCATAAGAAAAAAGGCGAGATTGCAAGACACTCAGACACATATTTAACGTTTAAGAAGGAAGAAGCGAAGGAGCGGGAAATCAAGGATCTGAAGAAAAAGCTGGCTGACGGTGTGACCGATCCGGATGAATATTTGGAAATCGCGAAGAAGATCGGGTACGAGAACCTTGAACCTTCCCAACAGCAATATGTCATTCAGCTTGAACAAGCAAAACAGATGGAAGAAGCCGGAGAAGTGACTTGGGATATTTTAAAAGGAGCCGGCGTTGGTTTATATGATGTCGGGAAAGACACGGTGACCGGTCTATGGGACTTCATAACCGATCCGGGGGAAACGCTGTCAGCACTGGGGAATGCAGTACTTCATCCTGTTAAAACATATGATGCTGTTAAAGCGGCAATTGAAGAGTCGTATCAAAAGGATATGGTGAACGGAGATGCTTACTCCAGATCAAGATGGGTGACATATGCGGTCGGTTCAGTGGCTGTGGCTGTCGTCGGAACGAAAGGCGCAGGAGCCGTTAACAAAGCTGATGCGGCGGGGAAGGTCATAAACAAGGCAGGACAGGCAGGGAAGAAAATTAAAGACGTTAAACTTCCAGA
>NZ_JAANHO010000003.1:0-509240 GCF_011800725.1 Bacillus sp. EKM208B
AAGTGGCTAAACGCGGCGGACTGTAAATCCGCTCCCTCAGGGTTCGGCAGTTCGAATCTGCCCCCCTCCACCATTTTATAAATAGGGGCATAGTTTAACGGTAGAACAGAGGTCTCCAAAACCTCCGGTGTGGGTTCGATTCCTACTGCCCCTGCCACTATATTATTTATTCATCTTCAGATTATGGCGGTTGTGGCGAAGTGGTTAACGCACCAGATTGTGGCTCTGGCACTCGTGGGTTCGATTCCCATCAATCGCCCCATTTTATCATTGGGCTATAGCCAAGCGGTAAGGCAACGGACTTTGACTCCGTCATGCGTTGGTTCGAATCCAGCTAGCCCAGTTGCATTTTTTAAAAAACAACAGCATAAGATGTATTAAGTTCTTTTACATGTTGCGGAAGTAGTTCAGTGGTAGAACATCACCTTGCCAAGGTGGGGGTCGCGGGTTCGAATCCCGTCTTCCGCTCCAAATTACGGCGGCATAGCCAAGTGGTAAGGCAGAGGTCTGCAAAACCTTTATCCCCGGTTCGAATCCGGGTGTCGCCTTTCTATTGCCGGGGTGGTGGAATTGGCAGACACACAGGACTTAAAATCCTGCGGTAGGTGACTACCGTGCCGGTTCAAGTCCGGCCCTCGGCACCAATTTAACTTTGAACGAACTATGTTAAATTGGTCATCAGTTTTCACATTATAAAACATATATGAGAGTGATTTGCATATTGCAGATCACTTTTTTTATATAATAAAAACGTAATGACTATCAATATAAGTTTCTTGTTTGTATCGGATATACTGCATTACCATTTAAAAAACTTTGCTAAAACCGTTGACGGTTTATAAAATACATGTTATATTTATATACGTCGGTTGAACACGACGCATTACATGCCGGTGTGGCGGAATTGGCAGACGCGCACGACTCAAAATCGTGTTCCTTCTGGAGTGCCGGTTCGACCCCGGCCACCGGTATACAAAGGCTTCTACAATATGTAGAAGCCTTTTTTGTTGTATGAAAATATCCTCCAAGGCTTGTGAAAACATGATACCTGCTGATTGTATAAATCCGCTTTTTTCAAAGATACTAACAAGAAGTTCTTTGAAAGAGGTGTTTTTAGTGGAAGGGACTTGGGCTTGTCTTATCCCATTTATTCTGGTCATTCCCATTTCAATCATTACAAAGCAAGTGCAGTCCGGTCTGTTTGTCGGTTTGCTGGTCGGAAGCTATCTTTTGCATCCCAGCTTGCTTGGCGGGATTGAACATATGGTTCAATATGTAATCAGCAATATTGTCGTCACCAATAATATTAGAATCATTGTGTTTCTATATTCATTTGCCGGCCTTGTAGGGATTATAAAGCTGACCGGCGGGATAAAAGGATTCGTCCATTTGATCAGTAAAAAAGTTAAAACCAAAAAAGGTGCGATGCTGCTTGCATGGCTGTCGACATTTGGCACGTTCAGTGAACCGGACTTTCGCATCGTCACAATTGCACCGATCATGAAAGCGTTAAGCAAGCGTCTGGACCTGTCGAAACAGAAAATTGCGTATGCCATTGAGTTTACGGCAAACCCTGTAATTGCCTTGATTCCGATAGCAACGGCATTTGTCGGCTACATGGTTTCCATTATCGGACAGGCCCTTAAAACGTCAGGAATAGATCAGCCGGCTTACACGGTATATGTGAAAAGTATTCCTTTCAATTTTTTCTCCATTGTGATTATATTAGTCGGAATTTATTACTGCTTTTTTAAGAAACAAAAAGCGGACGAAAGCTTAGAAAAAACAGAAAAGAGCGGACAAACTTCTGCTCGCAAACATAACAAAAATACGGAACCGATTCCGCGGAACAGCGGTGTGTTGCTTTCAAAAGGCTCAGGTTCATTCAACATGGAAACAGGGACGATCTCAGATATTCACGGTGGACATACGGGAATGTTCGAAAGTGATGAGCATGCTGACCAGCAGGAGGAGCTGGATTCGGCGCACCGTGCTTATATTAAGGAAACACCGATTCGGCCTTGGAATTTAATCATTCCGATCGGGCTGTTTTTGCTATTAACACTCTTTCTCAGCTGGTGGGACGGTCATTCAAAAGCACAAGGGTTTTTGAATGCTTTTATCAAAAGTGATATGCTTGGCGTCATGTTAACCGCATTATTGGCAGCGGTTATTGCAGCATTTGCTCTTTTTATGTTTCAGCGTTTTCATGCAGGCGAGCTTGTTACCCATTTTATTAAGGGCGGAAACGAATTGGTCAACGTTATTATTATGTTATCGCTGATTTGGGCCGTAACAGCAGTATCTGAAGATCTGGGATTCTCGAAATATGTTACTTCTCATTTAACGTCATGGATCCCTCATATGTTTATTGCGCCGTCTCTTTTTATACTGGGGGCTGTTATATCCTATTTTATCGGGTCATCTTGGGGGACTTGGGGGCTATTAATGCCGCTCGGCGTAACGCTGGCGGTTCAGTCACATACCAGCTTATTATTAGCGATCGGGGCCGTGTTTGCGAGCGGAACATTTGGAGCGTTTGCTTCTCCTCTCAGTGATAATACGGTGACAACCTGTACGGTGTTGGGGATCGATGTTGTGAAGTATGCCCGTTCGAAGCTTGTTCCGGCGCTTATCGCCGCAGGGATCTCCGTTGTGTTATACGGTGCGTTTTCATTTTTCAGATAACAAATACTTTTTGAAGGCGTTATCCGAAAATGGGATAACGCCTTTTTATGAGCTGTTATACTAGAGGAAAAAAGAGGCGATGACATTGAAGCAGATTATTGCAATGGGCGGCGGGGGATTTTCCATGGAGCCGGATCATCTTGTGCTGGATCAGTATATTTTAGAACAGTCGGCGCGGTCAAAGCCGAAAGTTTGTTTTTTGCCGACGGCAAGCGGAGATTCGGAAAATTATATCGGCAGGTTTTATCAGGCCTTTCAAAAGCTGCGGTGTGAGCCGGATCACTTGTCGCTATTTAAACCGCCGGGTTCTGATCTCAGATCCTTTCTCATGAAGAAAGATATTATATATGTCGGCGGCGGAAATACGCGCAATATGCTTGTATTATGGAAAGAGTGGGGGCTTGACCTTATTCTTCGTGAGGCTTGGGAAAACGGCATCATGTTGGCGGGTCTCAGCGCCGGGGCGATTTGCTGGTATGAAGAAGGATTGACGGATTCAGCTGGAGATTTGAGAGAGTTAAGAGCTTTAGGATTTTTGCCGGGCAGCTTTTGTCCGCACTATGACGGAGAAGCGGAGCGCCGGCCGGTGTATCACCGTCTGATTTCAGAAAAGAAACTCAGGGAGGGCTATGCCGCTGATGACGGCGCTGCGCTTCATTATAAAGACGGTCAGCTGATCCGGGCTGTCTCTTCCCGGGAAACCGCAAAGGGTTATCGGGTTTTTAATACCGAAGAAGGCGTTCGGGAAGCAGAGCTTATGACTGTCCCGTTATCTGAATTTTGATAATATGCTTTTTTTTGTACACAACTTATGTTACGATGAGAGCGAAATCAATAGTTACTGGGGGTGCCCGTCTGAGCGGGCTGAGAGAGAAGCGGCGGCTTCTTAACCCTTTGGACCTGATCTGGTTCGTACCAGCGTGGGGAAGTAAAGGTTTTATTATTGTTGAAGAAAACAATAATAGTTTCTTTCTGACTGCAAAACCGGGTTCTTCTTTGAACCCGGTTTTTTTGTGCTGGTGCTGAGCTTGGTTCTGTTATTCAAATGATAAAGGAGAGATTTGTATGCAAAATCAATCAGTACAGCAAGCGAACATTTCCATTATGTCGAGTTTTTCCGGCAGTAAAAAGGTTTATGCAGAAGGTTCTTCGCCCGATATACGAGTGCCGATGCGGGAAATCAGCCTGAGTGCGACTACGGGGGCATTCGGGGAAGAGGAGAATGAGCCGGTCCGTGTTTATGATACGAGCGGGCCGTATACAGACCCGGATGTACAAATTGATATTCATGAAGGGCTGGGGGCGCTCCGCACAAAGTGGATTACCGGGCGCGGAGATGTAGAGGAATATAACGGCCGGACCGTGAGACCTGAAGACAACGGCTATAAAAAAGAGGGCCGTGCCGCCGAATACCCCGGCCTACAGCGGAAACCGCTTCGGGCCAAGCCGGGGAAAAATGTAACACAATTGCATTATGCGAGAAAAGGCATCATTACGCCGGAAATGGAGTTTATCGCAATTCGCGAGCATGTGTCTCCCGAATTTGTCAGGGAAGAGGTGGCGAGCGGACGGGCGATTATTCCTTCTAACGTCAACCACCCGGAAAGCGAGCCGATGATTATCGGCCGGAATTTTCATGTGAAAATTAATGCAAATATCGGCAACTCGGCTGTTACATCTTCTATCGAAGAAGAAGTCGAAAAAATGACGTGGGCGATTCGCTGGGGCGCCGATACGATGATGGACTTATCCACGGGAAAAGACATTCATACGACGCGTGAATGGATTATCCGCAACTGCCCCGTGCCTGTGGGGACGGTGCCGATTTATCAGGCGCTTGAAAAAGTGAATGGCATTGCCGAGGATTTAACGTGGGACATTTATCGTGACACATTGATTGAGCAGGCGGAGCAGGGCGTGGATTATTTCACCATCCATGCCGGCGTACTGCTTCGTTACGTCCCGTTAACGGCCAAACGCACGACGGGAATCGTTTCCCGCGGCGGGGCGATTATGGCGCAATGGTGCCTGGCTCATCATCAGGAAAGCTTTCTGTACACGCATTTTGAAGAAATTTGTGAAATCATGAAGACCTATGATATCGCTTTTTCTCTTGGTGACGGGCTTCGCCCCGGTTCAATTGCGGATGCCAATGATGAAGCGCAGTTTGCGGAATTGGAGACTCTCGGAGAATTGACGGAGATTGCGTGGAAGCATGATGTGCAAGTGATGATCGAAGGACCGGGTCATGTGCCGATGCATAAAATTAAGGAAAACATGGACAAGCAGCTGGAAATTTGTAAAGAGGCCCCTTTTTACACGCTCGGGCCATTAACGACGGATATCGCTCCGGGTTATGACCACATTACTTCAGCAATCGGCGCGGCGATGATCGGCTGGTATGGGACGGCGATGCTTTGCTATGTCACGCCGAAGGAGCATTTGGGGCTGCCGAATCGTGATGATGTAAGAGAAGGCGTCATTACGTACAAAATCGCGGCACATGCCGCAGACCTTGCTAAAGGGCATCCGGGTGCACAGATCCGTGACGATGCTCTGTCTAAGGCGCGGTTTGAATTCCGGTGGCGTGATCAATTTCATTTGTCGCTTGATCCTGAAAGAGCAATCGAATATCATGATGAAACGCTGCCGGCTGAAGGCGCAAAAACGGCTCACTTCTGTTCGATGTGCGGTCCGAAGTTCTGCAGCATGAGAATTTCTCAGGATATTCGTGATTATGCGAAGGAAAACGGACTTACTGAAGACGAGGCCGTCAATGAAGGGCTGAAAGAAAAAGCAAAAGAGTTTGCGGAGAAGGGAAGCCGCTTATATCAATAAAAGAAAAGATGAAGATGGAGTTTGCCCATCTTCATCTTTTTTAGAAAAACGGTGAACGGCGAAGCGGCGGAATGCTCTGCTCAAATCGGAATATATTTTCCGGATCGTATTTCGTTTTGACTTGACGGAGGCGGTGAACATTTTCTCCGTAATATGTTTGCAGCCAGTTTCTGATTTCTCTATCAGGCCAATTCACGTAATCTCCCATCGTTTCTCTTGATAGAGACGTTCTCAGTCCTTCGATCCAGCGGACATTTTGTCTTTCTTCTTCAGCAGATGTCCAAGTTGTAATATATTCTTGGGCAATGATTGCGTTGCGATAGTAGAATGCCGTTTGGTCCGGAGCGATCCGTCCGGCCGCCCCGCCGAGAGATTGCTGCCAGACACTGGCGTTTTCGTTCGGAGCGTGCTCTAAATAGCGCTTTAAAGTGGAAATCGCGCGTGAAGATAATGATTTTTCAATAAAGGATCCTGACCGCTTCATCTTTTGCGGCTGATTGCCTCCCGGGCTGTTAAAAAAGGCTGCCGCTTTAATAAATGGCACTGTCTTGACCATGCCGCTTGCCGGTTTTCCCGCTTTCATTAACGGAGCCAGCAGTTCTTTCAGCTCATCCTTTGTCCCGGTAAATTGACCGAGCGCTTCTATGCGGTTGACTTCCTTAGGCCAAAACTGAATGGATGAGGTAAGCCGGTTGTCTGTAAATGGAGCCCAGCGCTGCCACGTGTTAAATACTTCCTCAAAATCATCCCAGCCCCAAGTGACAGAAAAAACAGACACGCACGAGATCGGCACGGCTTTAAACATCATGGATGTGACAATGCCGAAGTTGCCTCCCCCTCCTCCCTGAGACGCCCAAAATAGATCAGAGTGCTTTGAACGGTTGACTGTGACCAAGTCAGCACCCGCTTTTTCGTCCGCTATGATCATTTCGAGCTGGAGGAGACGATCGCAAGTAAGTCCGGCTGTCCTTGTTAAATATCCGATTCCTCCCCCGAGCGTCAGCCCCGTGATTCCCACATTCGCAATGGTTCCCGCCGGAAGGGTCAAGCCGTACCGCCAGAGTGTCCGGTAGACTTCTCCCAATTCGGCTCCCGCTTCAATCGAGACCAGCCGTGTATCCTCATTTACTCTTATTTTCTTCATTTCACTGAGATCAATGACTAGTCCGTTATTTAACAGGGAAAAATTTTCGTAGCTGTGTCTTCCGCCTCTGATACGGAAAGGCACATTGTTCTCACGCGCCCATCTCAGCGCATTGAGGGCGTCATGTTTATTTTGACAAAACACAATGATGTCTGGATATCTTTGCAGGCTTAAATTGATATTGGTTCTTGCAGCATTATAGTCCGGGTCATCTTTTTTGACGATGCGACCGGTCAATGTTGTCTTTTCCACATTCTCACTCACTTTCACTTGTACTCTGCTATGTTTTCTAGCATATGCGGAAAAATGAGAGAGTGTATGAGGAAAACCCCCGGAAGGAAACGATATTTTAAATTATAGTTGACAGGTAGGGATTATATGAATTAACATAATCATTACATATTTCCAAACGATGGCTGATCGGATCACCGAAGGCTCTTATCTTTTAAACAGATAAGGGCCTTTTTTGCGTGAAAGTCATTGAATGAAATGAAAAGCGGAGGGATGAAAAGTGGCGTTAAAAAAGGTATCACATGTGCGCAAAAAGAGCAAAAAACGAAAAAAGTACAGAAAACACACATTGAATTTCGAACTGCTTGTAGAGAAAAACAAACGGGAGATTATGAGAAATAAGGAACAGATGGAGCAGATTTATATAAAGATAGATGAAAAGCATGCGGGGGTTCGATAAAGATGAAGGAGAGAAAATGGAGGATAAAAACAACGGTACTCGCGCTGTCGGTATCCATCATGTTATCAGGGTGCGCGTTAGGGAGTGCCGGAGAAGAACCGTCATCTGCGGCTGATAAAAAGGAAGAAACACGTATCGCCCAAGTCAAGACAAAGGAATTTAAAGCTTCTCATCCGGCGGCGATTCCCGCTAAATCGAAAGCCAGAACTGACACTTTTGTTGCTGGGATTTCCGCGCCGGGCGGCGTGTTTCTGCCGTACTTTTACGAAAACGGCTGGGACGGAAATGCGACAGATCCTATTTTTGAACCGTTAGTCAAACTGGATAAAACGGGGAAGCCTGCCCCGGCTCTTGCGGAAAGCTGGAAAATTTCCAAAGATCAGCTTACATACACGTTCCGTTTAAGAAAAAATCTCGTTTTCAGCGACGGTTCACCATTGACCGCAAAGGATGCCGCATTCACTTTAACACTGCTGCATGATCCTGCATACGCGGGCTATGAAGATATCACCACGGCCTATATTAAAGGCGGTAAGGCTTACAAAGAAGGAAAGGCAAAGACGATAGAGGGCATACGCGTCCTTGATGACAGAACCATTCAAATTACGACTGAGAAAGTCAGTGCGAAGTCGCTGCTTCTTTTAGGCGGGCAGGTGCTGTCAGAAGCCTACTACGGGAAGAAATATCAATTCGGCAAACTGGACTATTTAAAAGAGCTTTATGCCAAACCGCTCGGAGCGGGACCTTATCAATTTACAGAATACCTTCCGGGACAGGAAATACGTTATCAGGCTAATGAACACTATTATGCCGGAAAACCGAAAACGGAAAAGCTGATTTATAAAATTATCGATCCGTCAACTTCTCTTCAGCTGTTTGAAACGGGTGACCTTGATTACGCTTCTTTCTCACCTGATGATGATACGGTTCAGCATTTAAAAAGTCTCGGTTTTGCCAATATAAGCGTATCTGTCGTGAATGATTACGGGCTTGTGTACGTCAATCACAAGCGTCCGCCTTTTCAAGATAAGAAAGTGTCCCAGGCGCTTATTTACGGACTTGACCGTCAAAAAATCGTCGATGTCCGCTTTAAACGCTACGGAGAGGTCGCGAATGTTCCGGTGTCTCCGGTTTCGTGGGCTTATGATGACAAAGGTGTCAATCGGTACGCGTTTAACCCTGAAAAAGCCAAAAAGCTTCTCGATGAAGCGGGCTGGAAAACGGGCAAAGACGGTGTACGTGAAAAAAACGGCAAAAAGCTTGAAATCAGCTATTACACGTCTAAAGCGGATGATGATTTCATCCCGATCGCGAAAGAAAATTACGCGGACATCGGAATCTCATTAAAACCGGAAGTCATGGATTTTAATACAGAAGTAGCGAAAATAAATGACAAACAATACGACCTTGCCGCCGTTTCCACCTCGCAGATTCTTGATCCGAATGACACGGTGGAAAAGCTGGCTTCCGGCCATCCCAATAATGTAACGGGATATTCCAATCCGAAAGCGGACCGGCTGATAGAGAAAGGAGCCGGCACGCTTGATATCAGCAAAAGAAAAGAGATTTATCACCAGCTGTACCGGGAGCTCGGGGAAAACCCGCCTTACATTCTGATTCATTACCGTCAGAGCGCAAGGGCGGTCAGCGGAAAAATAAAAGGGCTTGAGCCTGACAATTATTCTGGAATCAGTTCAAGTCTCTCAAATGTCTCAATTCAATAGAACGGTTGGGCAAAAACCCGGTGCATCCTGGGAATTTTGCCCTTTCAGCGGAAAGGAGGGGCTTTTTATGAAACGGTATGCCGCTGAACGATTCATTCAAATGCTTGTGATCTTATTCGGTACGTCCTTTATTATTTTTTTCTTATTCGCCATGCTGCCGGGCGACTATATCGATTCCAATGTAAACCTGACTCCTGAAAGAGCGAAGGAGTTAAAAGCGCTTTACGGGCTGGATCAGCCGATTTGGCAGCGTTATGTGACGTGGCTCGGAAATGTGCTCAGCGGAGATTTTGGGTTTTCTTTGAAATATCAGGAGAACGTCCTGTCACTGCTTCGGAAATATGTCTGGAATTCGTTTTTTGTCGCGTTTTTGGCGTTGCTTGTCACATGGTCAGCCGCGATGATAACGGGTGTCATATCCGCTGTCAGGAAATACTCATGGTTTGACGGGATCGTGACGTTTCTTGTGTTTGCTTCCATGGCGTTCCCGTCTTTTTTTATCAGCCTTCTGTTTATTAAGTGGTTTGGGGTGGATTTGAAATTATTGCCCGTCGGCGGGATGATTGATACCGGAAGCACGAGTACAGGTTTTTCGTACGTGCTTGAAGCCGCCAGACATATGATTCTTCCGGTCGTGATTTTATCTATGCTCGGCATCGGCTCGCTGACAAGGTATTTCCGCTCCGGCATGCTGGACGTGATCAGACAGGATTATATCAGAACGGCGAGAGCGAAGGGATTGAAAGAGCGCACCGTCATCTGGAAACATGCGTTGAAAAACGCGCTCATTCCGGCCATCACCCTGCTTGCTTTTGAACTGCCGGGACTGTTTTCCGGAGCTATCATTATTGAACAGATTTTCGGGTGGCCGGGTGTCGGACGTATTCAGCTGGAATCTGTGCATTATCGTGATTATCCGGTTTTGATGGCGTTTACCTTGTTTTTGTCTTGTTTAACGATTGCGGGGAACTTCTTGGCGGATATCGCTTATGCTGCGGTTGATCCGCGGGTCAGGCTGAAATAGGGGGTGTTCGGAATGAAAAAACAAAAAGGGGTGCCGCCTTCTCTTTGGAAGCAGACGTACCGCCGCCTGCTGCAGCATAAGCTGACGGTCATCAGTCTTCTTTTCTTATGTTTTATGTTTTTATTGTGCTTTATCGGGCCGTCTTTTTCTCCGTACATAACAGATCGGACGGATATTTCAAATGCCAATCAGCAGCCGGGAATCCATCATTGGCTGGGAACCGACCAGTACGGGAGAGATGTGCTGACGAGGCTGATGCTGGCGGGGCAGATTTCTCTGACTGTGGGGCTTGCTTCAATGGTGCTGTCGCTTGTCATCGGTTCTTTACTCGGGGCTGCGGCCGGATTTTATCGGGGAGCCGCAGATATGATCATTATGCGAATTGCTGATATGCTCATGTCCATCCCGGGCCTGCCGCTGCTTTTGATTTTGGCTGCGGTGATGTCGGAGTGGAAAGTGCCTTCTGAATACAGAATGTACCTGATTATGATGATGTTAAGCCTGATCGGATGGCCCGGTTTGGCGCGGCTTGTACGCGGACAGATTTTGTCGCTGAAGGAGCAGCCGTTTATGATGGCCGCGGAAGTTTTGGGGCTTAGTGATAAACGGAAAATCCTCTATCATTTGCTTCCCAATACATTGCCGTTATTACTGGTAGCGGCGACTTTGCATGTGGCGGGAGCGATGCTGAGTGAATCGGCGCTGAGTTTTCTCGGGCTTGGCGTTGCTCCGCCCACACCTTCTTGGGGAAACATGATGGAAGCGGCGAATCATTTTATGGATTTTACACTCCGCCCATGGCTGTGGATTCCGCCGGGAACGGCCATTTTTCTGACCGTTGTGGCGATTCATCTGCTTGGAGACGGTTTAAGAGACGCTTTTGATCCTAAGGTAAAACGGCAGGTGAAAATGAAATGAAAAAACCGCTTTTAGAAGTAAGGCATTTGGAAACGGCTTTTTATACAGAGGAGGGGGCGGTAAAGGCCGTGGACGATGTCAGCTTTACGATACATGAGGAGGAAACGGTTTGTATTGTAGGGGAGTCCGGCTGCGGGAAAAGCATGGCGTCATTGTCCATTATGCAGCTTCTTCCCGAGACGGGGAGAATCGAACGGGGAGCGGTGCATTTTTCCGGACGGAACCTGTTGGAATTGAAACCAAAAGACATGCAGAAAATCCGCGGCAGCGAAATCGGGATGATATTTCAGGAACCGATGACATCTTTGAATCCGGTGTTTACAATCGGTGAGCAGCTGGCCGAACCGATTCGCGAACATTTATTGCTGAGTAAGAAAGAGGCATGGCGGAAGGCCGTTGAACTGATCACGTTAGTGGAGATCCCGCATGCCGAGCAGGTTATGCACCGATATCCTCATGAGCTGAGCGGCGGCATGCTGCAGCGCATCATGACGGCTGTCGCGCTAAGCTGCGAACCGAAATTGATCATTGCCGACGAGCCGACGACAGCGCTTGACGTAACCATTCAGGCGCAGATGTTGGATTTATTGCGGGATATGAAAAAGCAATTTCGCACGTCTATTTTATTCATTACTCATGACCTTGGCGTGGTTGCCGAAATGGCTGATTATGTGATTGTCATGTATGCGGGAAAAATTGTGGAGGAAGGACCGGTTGCAAAGCTGTTTTCTGATCCGAAGCATCCGTATACGAAAGGGCTGCTCGCGGCCAAGCCGGTTATCGGTCAAAGAAGGGAGATGCTGTACACCATTCCGGGGCAGGTCCCCGAGCTTGCGGACCTGTCGGGATCGTCTTGTTATTTTGCGGAGCGATGTGAACACAGCACGGAAATATGCCGGAGATCGAGCCCGCATTTTACTGAATTCGGGAAGGGGCATCAGGCGGCGTGCTGGCTTTACAGAGAGGAGAAAGCAGATGAGTGATGCGTTGCTGGAGGTCAAGGGGCTGAAAAAATATTACGAGGAGCATGGGGGGATGAGAAAGACCCGCAAAAATCCCGTAAAAGCGGTCGACGGTGTCAGTTTTACGATAGGAAAAGGAGAAGTGTTCGGCTTAGCGGGAGAATCGGGCAGCGGAAAGTCATCAATCGGCAAGACCATTTTGAGGCTTCATGAGAAAACAGGGGGAGAGGTGTTTTTTCAGGGGCGTGATGTGTTTCGGATGAGCCGGCGCGAGCTCAAAACTTTCAGATCAGAAGCGCAGCTCATCTTTCAAGATCCGTTCAGTTCTTTAAATCCCCGGCGCCGGATCGGAGAAGCCATCGGTGAAGCGATGATCGAGCATCAATTGGCGGTGAAGCGGAATGCGCGTGATAAAGCGGCGGAGGTTCTTGAAGCCTGCGGACTTTCCGCAAACTTTATCGACCGATATCCGCATGAATTTTCCGGAGGGCAGCGGCAGCGGATCGTGATTGCAAGAGCGATGGCGCTCAAGCCGCAATTTATCATTATGGATGAACCCGTGGCGGCGTTAGATGTCTCCATCCAGGCGCAGATGATCAATTTGTTCAGCAGCCTTCAAAAACAGCACGGGCTGTCATATTTGTTCATTTCTCATGATTTAAGCGTGGTGGAGCACTTATGTACGAAGGTCGCCATTATGTATTTAGGGACGATTGTGGAATACGCGTCAAAGGAGGAGCTCTTTTCACGGCCGCTTCACCCTTATACGAAAGCGCTGTTATCAGCCGTGCCTGTTCCTGATCCCGGAGCGAAAAGGGAGCGGATAATTTTAAAGGGTGATATACCGAGCCCCTCTGATCCGCCTTCAGGCTGTAAATTCCGAACGAGATGCCCGGCAGCCAAGAAGATATGTGCTGAGAAAAGTCCGGCGCTGTCAGAAAAAGGGCTTCATCATTTTGCGGCATGCCACTTCGTGTAATTGAGAAAAAAACGGTTTTATTGATAATAAACAGGAAAAACCTGCCGGGCAGACCGGCAGGTTTTTTGATGCTATTTTGGTGATGGCAGTCCGAGTCCTTCGGCAACGCGTCTGCCGTATTCAGGATCAGCCTTGTAGAAGTGGCCGATCTGGCGCAGCTTAATTTCTTCTTTTTCCACAGGTTTCATCGCACTGACGATATTGGCGACAAGGCGCGCGCGCTCTTCCTCGCTCATCAGGCGGTACAGGTCGCCGGCTTGTGTGTAATGATCATGATGGTTATAGCTTACACTGTCAGCGAAACCTGATACAGGATATGCCGCCTGTTTATCTTCAGGTGACTCTTTCGGGCCGCCGAAGCTGTTAGGCTCGTAATAGACGGAGCGGCCGCCGTTATCATCAAAACGCATTTGTCCGTCACGCTGATAGTTTTTCACTTCATTGCGGGAACGGTTGATCGGCAGCGCCTGATGGTTCGCGCCGACACGGTAGCGGTGCGCGTCATGGTATGCGAACAACCGGCCTTGAAGCATTTTGTCAGGTGAGACGTCGACGCCGGGGACTAATGTGCCGGGAGAGAACGTCGCCTGTTCTACTTCCGCAAAGTAATTTTCCGGATTGCGGTTCAGAACCATGCGGCCGACTTCAATGAGCGGATAGTCTTTTTGAGACCATACTTTTGTGACGTCAAACGGATCAAAGCGATATGTGTTTGCGTCTTCTAACGGCATGATTTGAACATATAATTTCCATGCGGGGAAATCGCCGTTTTCAATCGCATTGAACAAATCTTCCGTATGGTAATCGGGATTTTCGCCCGCGATTTTTGCGGCTGTATTAACATCAAGGTTTTTCACGCCTTGCTCTGTTTTAAAGTGATATTTGATCCAGACGCCTTCGCCTTTATCATTTGTCCATTTAAATGTATGGCTTCCGAATCCGTGCATATGGCGAAGAGTCGCCGGAATGCCCCGGTCTGACATCAGAATGGTTACCTGGTGCAAGGATTCCGGTGACAGAGACCAGAAATCCCAAACGGCCGTCGGATTTTTCAGATGTGTTCTCGGATCTCTTTTTTGTGTATGGATAAAGTCAGGGAACTTGATGGCATCGCGGATGAAGAACACGGGTGTATTGTTTCCGACGATGTCGTAGTTTCCTTCTTCTGTATAAAACTTAACGGCAAATCCGCGCGGGTCGCGCACTGTGTCACTAGAGCCCAGTTCGCCCGCAACGGTTGAGAAACGGATGAAGAGCGGCGTGCGTTTACCGACTTCTGACAGAAATGCGGCTTTCGTATATTTTGTAACGTCATTTGTGACTTCAAAATAACCGTGTGCGCCCGCGCCTTTTGCGTGAACGACACGCTCCGGAACGCGTTCTCTGTTAAAGTGCGCCAATTTCTCAAGCAGATGGACGTCTTGTATTAAAGCAGGACCGCGATCGCCGGCCGTCATTGAGTTTTGGTTATCTCCGACAGGAGCGCCCCAGCTGGTTGTCAATTTATTTGAACTCATGTGATCACCTCTTTAGATTTATAAAAACATAATATCACCTATCAGTAAAAAGTCAATATTATTTTATAATGATTATAAAATAATTATTTTTATTATCGAAAAAAGGGTTTGTTGGATTTGAAAGCCTACTTGACTGACGGGAATAATGGGTTTAAGATGAGAAAAAATAGAAACCGCTGACTTGGACACAAGAGGCTCTTATTCTTCACTGGATAAGGGCCTTTTTTTATTGTCAGGCGGTAAGGGAGGCGGCGATTGTATGCTTTTCCGGCAGCATTTTAAACCTGTCGATATTCACGGTCATCTGCCGTACAGCCTTTATTTCGGCAAAAACGATAAGACATTTTCCGATTACAACCGGGAGCGGTCAGAAAGAATGAATCTGACTTGGGATTTTCCTGATCCGCATGATGTTGATGGCGATGACGGCGAAATCGCTTTGATGACAAGATGGGAGAATGAATTAGATAAGTACGGCATTGACGTGCTGAATTTTTTAACAGCAGAGAGCAATGACCGGATGGCGGCGTTTATTCAAGCCAATCCCGCGAGATTTACCGGATTTGCATATCATCCTTTGGAGCGGGAGAATGCGTATGAAGAGCTGAAAAGAGCGGTAGAAGAGCTCGGTCTGAAAGGATATAAACTGTTCGGACCGCTGACAGACATCGATTTTCATGATCCGTCGCTGAAAAAGCTGTGGACGTATCTGGCTGACAAAAAGCTGCCTGTATTAATTCACTTCGGGCTTTTAGGGAGAGCGGGGGGTATTGTCAGCCATCGCAACATCAACCCGCTCTCCATCTATCGCGTCGCGAGAGAGTATGCTGATATCCCGTTCATCATTCCGCATTTCGGCGCCGGATATTATCAGGAACTGCTTCAGCTGTGCTGGAGCTGCCCGAATGTGTATATTGATACGTCCGGCTCAAATCAGTGGATGAGGTGGATGCCGTACCCGCTTGATTTGGAAATTCTGTTTCGAAAGACATCTGAATTAATCGGTGCTGAACGGATCATCTTCGGGACGGATTCGAACGGATTTCCGAGAGGATATGTATACAGATATCTTCAGGAGCAGGTGAGGACCTGCCGGGAAATCAATATGCGGGAAGAAGATATAGAAAACATATTCGGCAACAATGCGCGAACATTATTGAAAATCGCCCGGAAAGAAAAGGAAGTAAATACGTGGTACAGCCGATGCGCTCTCTGGCAGGGTTATGCCGGAGGGCGTATTTTAATCCTTATAAAAAACAGTTGACAAATCGGAATAATTTGAATTAACATGATATTCAAATTTAAAAACAAACGGGTTGCCGATCGGACCGCCGAAGGCTCCCATCTCTGTAAGCAATCGGAGATGGGGGCCTTTTTGTTTTTCGATCGCACGCGGCAGAAAGAGAGGGGAAGACAGATGGCTGTAACCATCAGCATACAAGAAAAAGCTTTTGAGCATGAAGGCCGGAAAACACCGGTGCTGAATGATATTGAGCTGTCAATTGCATCGGGAGAATTTTTGACTGTCATCGGGCCGAGCGGATGCGGCAAAAGCACGCTTTTAAAATTGATTGCCGGTCTTGATACCGATTATAAAGGCTCTGTCACAATAAACGGCTGCAATGTGTCGGGACCGGGCATCCGGCAGGGATTTATCTTTCAGGAGCACCGGCTGTTTCCCTGGCTGACGGTAAAACAAAACATCGCTGCCGATCTCAATATGAACGACCCGGCCGTTCGGAAAAAAGTGGATGATCTGATTGAGGTTGTCAGGCTGCAGGGAGCGGAGAACGCTTATCCGCGCGAATTATCCGGCGGCATGTCGCAGCGGGTTGCCATCGCCAGAGCCCTTTTGCGCGAGCCGGAGGTGCTGCTTTTAGATGAACCGTTCGGGGCGCTTGACGCTTTTACGAGAAAACATTTGCAGGATGTGCTGCTTGATATATGGCGCGAGAAAAAAACGACGATGATTCTGGTCACGCATGATATTGATGAATCCGTCTATTTAGGCGATAAGCTGGCGATCCTCAGAGCAAAGCCCGGCCGGCTGCACAGTCTGATGCCGATTCAGCTTCCGCATCCGCGCAATCGGACGTCAGCGGATTTTCAGGCTGTCCGGCAGAAGGTGCTTTCTGAGTTTGAGAAAACGGAAGACCTCCGGTTTGCGGATGGGTCCGGGATATAGAAGGGACGAAGCGAAGTGAAAAAAATCATCATTCTTTTAGCCGCAGCAGTCATGATGTCAGCCGGATGCAGTGCAGACGGGACAGGAGGGAGCGGGAAAACGGTGAAAGAAATCCGGATCGGCATCCAGCAGAGTTTAAGCCCGCTTCTCATTGCCAAGGAAAAAGGCTGGTTTGAAGAGGCCTTCAAAAAAGACGGAATAAAAGTAAAATGGGTCGAATTCCAAAGCGGTCCTCCGCAATTTGAAGGTCTTGCCGCCGATAAGCTTGATTTTTCCCAGGTCGGCAATTCACCGGTCATTTCCGGTCAGGCGGCAGGAATTGATTTTAAAGAGATCGGGCTGTCTCAGGACGGGTTAAAGGCAAACGGTATTCTCGTAAACAAGGGCAGCGGCATTCAGAGCCTGAAAGAATTGAAAGGTAAAAAAATCGCCGTAGCCAAAGGCAGCAGCGGCTTTGATTTTCTCTATAAAGCTTTAGATAAAGCGGGGCTTTCCGCCGATGACGTCACCATCATCCAGCTTCAGCCTGATGAGGCGGTTTCCGCTTTTGAAAACAAATCAGTTGACGCATGGTCCATTTGGGAGCCGTATTTGTCGATTGAAACGCTGCAGCACGGGGCGGAAATATTGGCGAACGGAGAAAGCACAGATTTATATTCTCCCGGTTTCACGTTAGTCAGAACGGGATTTTCCAAAGAACACCCGGATGAGGTTGTCCGTTTTCTGAAAGTGTTCAATAAAGCAGTTACATGGCAAAAGGAACACAAAAATGAAGCTGCCTCCTTATATGCGAAAATCAAACATCTTGATCCGAAAGTCGTCAGAAACGTGCTTAACAATACTGAGCCTCTCAATGAACCGATCAATGATGATATTGTCAAAGCCCAGCAGGAAACCGCTGATTTTCAATATCAAACAAAAGCGATTCATAAGAAAATTCATGTAAAAGACGTTGTCGACAATTCATTTATTAAAAAAGCGCTTGAAACGGGGGATGGCAAGTAATGAAAGCAGAAGCATCAACGGCTGCCGGCGCAATAAGCCAATCAGAAAAGAAAGCTCTGGCAAGATCCCGGAAGTATTCATACCAATGGATGAAGGGGGTTGTACTCCCGGCTGCGGTCATCGCAGTATGGCAGTTTATCGCAAGTCTGGGTATCGTCTCGGCCACGGTGCTCCCGTCGCCTGTCGTTATCTTGCAGACGTTTCAGGAACTTCTTCTTTCAGGTGAGCTTTGGGGTCATTTAGAGATCAGCTTATACCGGGCGGCTGCCGGATTTCTGCTTGGAGCGGGCCTCGGACTTGTTTTCGGGCTGCTGGTCGGTTTCTCAAAGCGGACCGAAGCATATCTTGATCCGTCCCTGCAAATGCTCAGAACGGTTCCGCACTTGGCCGTGACTCCTCTGTTCATTTTGTGGTTCGGATTTGATGAGACATCAAAAATTCTGCTGATCGCATTGGGGGCTTTTTTCCCCGTGTACATTAATACGTTTCTCGGAATCCGCAGTGTGGACGCGAAGCTGTTTGACGTCGCGCGGGTGCTGGAATTTAGCTGGTATCAGCAGATGACGAAATTAATTCTTCCGGCATCTCTGCCGAATATCCTGCTCGGCATCAGGCTCTCTCTGGGCATTGCGTGGCTCGGTCTTGTGGTGGCGGAACTGATGGGCTCGAGCGAGGGCGTCGGTTATATGATTATGGATGCCAGACAATTTTCACAGACAAATAAGGTGTTTGTCGGCATTATCATTTTTGCGGCTGTCGGCAAGCTGACAGATGCATTGGTCAGAATGCTCGAACGGAAACTATTAAAATGGCGGAACAGTTATGAAGGGTAACCTATTAAAAAAGGAGAGATTCATATGGAGATTCTTTGGTTTATTCCGACGCATGGTGACGGCCGGTATTTAGGGACGCAAACGGGAGGGAGAACGGCGGATCATCTTTATTTTAAGCAAGTGGCACAGGCGGCGGACAGACTCGGGTATACGGGGGTTCTGCTGCCGACGGGGAGATCATGTGAAGACCCGTGGCTGACGGCTGCCGCTTTAGCGGGGGAAACGAGTGACTTGAAATTTTTAGTGGCGGTCCGTCCGGGACTGATGCAGCCGTCTGTCGCCGCGAGAATGGCGTCGACAATGGACCGGCTGTCAGACGGCCGTTTGCTCGTAAATGTCGTAGCGGGCGGAGATCCTTATGAACTGGCGGGAGACGGCATGTTTATCAGCCACGATGAACGTTATAAGGCGACTGAAGAATTTTTAACCGTCTGGCGCGGACTCATGCGGGGCGAAACGGTGACATATGAAGGGGACCATATCAAAGTGGAAAACAGCAATCTGCTGTTTGCGCCAAAACAGTCTCCGCATCCGCCATTATATTTCGGCGGTTCATCACAGGCGGGAATTGAGGCTGCGGCGAAACATACAGATGTCTATTTAACATGGGGAGAGCCGCCGGAGCAGGTAAAAGAAAAGATTGAAACCGTTAAAAAACAGGCTGCCAAGAAAGGAAGGACAATGCGTTTTGGCATCAGGCTTCACGTGATTGTCCGGGAGACTGAGAAAGAGGCATGGAAAGCGGCAGAACGATTAATCAGCCATTTAGACGAAGAGACGATTGCGAAAGCGCAGGCTGCGCTCCGGCGCGCTGATTCTTCGGGACAAAAACGGATGGCCGATCTTCATAACGGCGACCGGACGAAGCTTGAGATCAGCCCGAATCTCTGGGCCGGCATTGGACTGGTCAGAGGCGGAGCGGGCACGGCGCTTGTCGGTGGTCCGCAGACCGTCGCTGCTCGAATTTTAGAGTATCAGGCACTCGGCATTGAGTCGTTTATCTTTTCAGGCTATCCGCATCTGGAAGAAGCTTATTATCTGGCTGAACTCGTGTTTCCGCTTCTGCCGTTTCAGAATGAACGGACTAAAAAGCTTGAGCGCAGACTGGGTGAAGCAATGGGAAACGACCATTTTGCAAGAGGAAATAAAGCGACAGTCTGATGACGTCGCAAGGCGGATAATTGACGGCGGGCGCTTTCTGCGGATTCATTTCCGGGGAAATGCCGGCAGTGAAGGCGGGTATTCACCCGCCTTTTTAAGCGCTTAGCTTGCACGATACTCATATGGATGATATGATACAAAACGTAATAATTACGATTTGGGAGGAGTGCTGAAATGGCCAAAAAATCAAAAGTGATCAAAGAGCTCAAGCGGCAGAAGCTTGTTGAACAATATGCGGACATCCGAAGAGAATTAAAGGCAAAAGGAGACTGGGAAGCGCTGAGCAAACTGCCGCGTGATTCTGCTCCGGCCAGGCTTCATAACCGCTGTACGGTGACGGGGCGGCCCCGCGGATATATGAGAAAATTTAAATTGTCCAGAATCGCATTCAGGGAGCTGGCCCATAAAGGCCGGATTCCCGGGGTGAAAAAAGCGAGCTGGTAATGTAAAAAACTCCGGATCTGTCATGAACCGGAGTTTTTGCCGTGCTTATGAAAAGTGAAAACATAAGCCAAATGCTGAATCATCATCAGAATGAAAATTAAAAGAATCGGAAAAAAGGGAAGATGCGGCTGAATCAGCGGATAAAACAAAAGCAGAACGGCTGCGGCCGGCAATGAGAAGTAAACGGCAATATACGAGGAACGGCAAGCTTTAGCCGTCATCATCCGTTCTCTTTCATCCTGTTCCTCAAATTCATCGGGCACAAGCCTGTGCTTTTTGCCGTTTCGTTTTTTCTTTTCGGCATAGACATACAATGCGGCACAAACGGTAAACAGCAGAAACGGCGTGATGTTCAGCTCAAATGAACCGCTCCCCTCCGTTTGGAAAAACTGGGCGATCCGCGGCGCCGCTTCCATAAAGGAAATAAGCGTCCAGCAGGCCAATCCGTAGAGTGCAAGGTGAAAACACGCTTTTCTTTTCAAACTCATTTTTTCTCCTCCTCCAGCCAGAAAACTTCCTCCATCGGCAGGGAGAAAGCCCGGCAGATGTTAAGCGCCAATAAAAGTGAAGGCACATAATCTCCTTTTTCAATCGCTGCAATCGTCTGTCTGGTGGCTCCGGCTTCTTTTCCGAGCGTTTCCTGAGAATAGCCGAATCTGGCTCTCAGCTCTTTTACTTTATTTTTCATCATCACGCATACCTCAAGTTTTCTTCTTTTTCATATTGTATGAGGTTCTTAACAAAATGTAAACCCAACTTAACATGTGGACAAAAAAAGAATTTTTTTCGACAAATTTTTTAACATTCCCTTGACGAAAAAAAAATAAACATGTAATATTAGAAACGTCAAAGCGGTACTGACAAAAAAGAATTTTGATGCGGGTGTAGTTTAGTGGTAAAACCTCAGCCTTCCAAGCTGATGTCGTGAGTTCGATTCTCATCACCCGCTCCATACATACGTTATTAACGCAGTGTTTCGTTTCTCTGATAAACGAAGTATTGCGTTTTTTTATGTGAAAAAAGACACGAAAGGCGTGTCTTTTTATGAAAGCCAAGAGACGGTATGCGTGCCTCCGTGAATTTGTTCAAACATTTTGGTTAAGGATGATAGCAGCTCATCCGCCGCGTCGGCATGAAATGAAGGCGGGAAAAAGATCAGCTGCAGCATTTCTTTTGTGCCGGGCGTGACAGGGCATGTATTGATATGTCCGGTGAAATCGCCGAAAACGCCGTCCGGTCCGGAGAAGGACAGTACGCTTTCTTTTTCTCCGATCGTAATCGAAATCGGTTCATCTATTTCTGCGGCGTCATACGCCATGATAGGCAATGAATATTTCAAGGAGAAAAAAAGTATGGTATCATGGGCTGAATTCACACTTTCAATGAATCGTTCCCGGGAAATATCGCCGAGCATAAGCTCCATCGGCGTTTTTTGTCCTGAAAAGGCGGGACTGAGCTGTTCCATCATACGCGCCCACTCTTTAACAAAAGGCTGCTCATCTATACCGCCGTCAGCATAATCAAAGTAAAGAGATTCTTGAAATAAACGGAGGCGGCCTTTCAGCATTTGCGGAGCAGGCCCGACTTCGATCTGTTCATATAAGACGGCTGCCGCTTTGATCCCCGGCACCCGTTCAGCAATAAGTGGATCTAAACTGATGTTCAAGTGTGTTCACTCCATTTCGGGATGATAAAACTCTATTATACCTGTGCGGGAGCCTGATCACAAAGAAAGGAGGCTGTGCAAAAAATGAATATTCATAAACTGAAAGAGGAATTAATCGAATACGCCAAAAGCATCGGAGTTGACAAAATCGGGTTTACGACGGCTGATACGTTCGACAGTCTGCGGGACCGGCTGATTCTTCAGGAATCACTCGGCTATTTATCCGGTTTTGAAGAGCCGGATATTGAAAAACGGGTTACTCCGTCTTTGCTTCTCCCGAAAGCCAAATCAATCGTCGCCATCGCCCTTGCTTATCCTTCCAAAATGAAAGATGCGCCGAGGAGCACGAGAGACGGGCGGCGCGGCATTTTTTGCAGAGCTTCCTGGGGGAAGGATTATCATGATGTGCTGCGGGAAAAGCTTGATCTGCTGGAAAATTTTCTCCAAAGCAAACATGAGGATATCCGCACAAAGTCAATGGTGGATACAGGAGAATTGTCCGACAGGGCCGTGGCTGAACGGGCGGGAATCGGCTTCAGCGCCAAAAACTGCATGATCACCACGCCTGAATACGGCTCTTACGTCTATCTGGCTGAAATGATCACCAATCTGCCCTTTGAACCGGATGTGCCGATTGAAGATATGTGCGGTACTTGCACAAAATGTTTAGACGCGTGTCCGACCGGCGCGCTCGTCAATCCCGGACAGCTTAACGCCCAGCGCTGTATTTCGTTCCTGACCCAGACAAAGGGATTTTTGCCGGATGAGTTCCGCACGAAAATCGGAAACCGTCTGTATGGCTGTGACACGTGCCAGACGGTCTGTCCGATTAATAAGGGGAAAGATTTTCATCTTCATCCGCAGATGGAGCCTGATCCGGAAATCGCAAAGCCGCTGTTAAAGCCGCTTTTGACCATAAGCAACCGCGAATTCAAAGAAAAATTCGGACATGTATCGGGATCATGGCGCGGCAAGAAGCCGATACAGCGGAATGCGATTTTAGCTTTGGCTCATTTTAAAGATGCCTCGTCTCTTCCGGAATTAACGGCCTTGATGCACCAAGATCCGCGCCCCGTCATCAGGGGTACGGCCGCCTGGGCCATCGGGAAAATCGGTGATCCTGATTATGCGGAGGAATTAGAAAAAGCGCTTCAAAAGGAGCAGGATGAGGACGCCATACGGGAAATTGAAAAGGGACTGGAGCTGTTATCGGTTTCTGATAAGACTAAAACCGGCCGGTCCTGACATATGTATAGAGAAAAAGCACTTGGCCGGAGTTCAAGTGTTTTTTCTTTATAAAATCGTATGGTGGGTGGAGCGCTTGAAGCATATTATTGAAGATTTAGCGGAGGCCCGGCTTCATTATTTAATCAACGGAACTGAGATGAGGCAGAATGGGCAGGCCGGCGATCTTGAGGTCCTGACGAGAAAAAAAGAGCTGTTTAAAAAACGGAAAGTTGATATCGTGAAAGCGAAGGCAAAAGCCGTCATCGTCAAAAGCAGCCTTGAGGACGACGGCACGTTATGCGTCATGTACACGATTCATTTCGAATATTTGTGCAAGGAGCATGACGGACACCTTTACTTAGAAGAGCAGATTGAGGAACGGACTGCATTTCTCTATGATCAGCTTTTGATTAAAGACCGGGAAGTAAAGAAAAAACCGGCGGGATTTTCTGACGGAAACAGCGTAATTGAATATGAGCGGAGTGAAAGGGAAGATTTCGGGCGGGCGTTTCAATACGACCGTCTGGCTGCCGTGCAGTACGCGGAGAAGTTTTGGAATAAACGAAATCCCGCTTATAAAAATTTCAGCGACAACTGCACCAATTTTATTTCCCAATGTTTACATGCCGGAAAAGCGCCGATGCGGGGGCATCCGAACAGAGGCTCAGGCTGGTGGATGAAGGCAAGCTCGTGGAGCTACAGCTGGACGGTCGCGCATTCGATGAAGATGTATCTGGCCCAATCCAAGGCAGGGCTTCGCGCGGTGCAAGTATCAAGAGCTGAAGAACTGATGCCCGGAGATATCATTTGCTATGATTTTGAAGGAGACGGCCGTTTTAATCATACGGCGATCGTGGTCGCGAAAGATAAAAGCAATATGCCGCTTGTCAATGCCCAAACGTATGACAGCAGAATGAGATATTGGTCATATGAGGATTCAACGGCGTATACTCCTTCCATCAGATATGCGTTTTTTCATATTACGGATGATACGACAAAAGAGTAATTAATGATATAATGGTGGGCGGAATAAAAAACAGAGGTGAACATCGTGGCATTACATGTCGTTTTATATCAACCCGAAATCCCGGCCAATACGGGAAATATCGCACGTACTTGTGCGGCAACAGACACAACGCTTCATTTGATCCGCCCGCTCGGATTCTCGACCGATGATAAAATGCTGAAGCGCGCCGGACTCGATTATTGGGAGTTCGTCAACGTCGTATATCATGATTCATTGGAAGAGTTATTTGAGGCATATGAGAACGGAAAGTTTTTCTTCATTACAAAATTCGGCCAAAAGCCGCACACATCATTTGATTACTCAAATACGGAGGAAGACTTTTTCTTCGTATTCGGCAGAGAAACGAGCGGACTTCCGAAAGAATTGATCGAAAACAATATGGACCGCTGCCTGCGTCTTCCTATGACCGAGCATGTGAGATCATTAAACCTGTCCAACACGGCCGCGATTCTTGTATATGAAGCGCTGCGCCAGCAAAATTACAGAGATTTGACGTGAGAAAAAAACGCCCGCATCCGGGCGTTTTTTTATTGAATAAAAAAGACGGACAGCAGCGGTTTACGGCATTTTTATATTTCCAGGCTTAACAACGTAACAGTGTTATGTTACAATACATTCATCGAAGGAGCTGGATTCATGGAGGAACAACTGATTTCTAAAAAAGAATTGCTGGAAGAAACATCAATTTCATACGGGCAGCTGTACCGCTGGAAACGGAAAAATTTAATTCCTGAAGAATGGTTTATCCGAAAATCAACATTTACAGGCCAGGAAACTTTTTTTCCGAGAGCGGAAATATTAAAACGTATCTCAAAAATACAGAAAATGAAAGAAAATCTGTCTCTGGATGAAATGAGAGAAATGCTGTCTCCGCAAATGACTGATGTCAATATAACGTCTGCGGAGCTGCTTCAAAAGGGGCTGATTTCAAAGGCCGCGCTGCAAGTTTATGGCGAAGACGGCGTGACATTCACGTCCCGCGCGCTGCTGTCTTTATATGTGCTTGAAGGGCTTTTGCGATCGGGCAATATCAGCCTTGAGGAAGGAAAATTGGCGGCAGGGGTGCTGAAAACGTATGAGGCTTCCGAACTGAAAGCAAATACGGAGCTTGTCATGCTCCGAAAGCTTGGCGTAACGACGTGCTTCATCGCAGACGCGGAACATATTTTATTTGAACCGACTGTCAAAGTGGTTGAACGGGTGGCGCTTGCTGCGGCATCGGAAGAATTAAAAACGAAATGGATGCAGGAGGACCATCAATGGAAGTAACAGATAAATTAATCATCAACGGTTCAGGAAGTTCAAAAGGAGGCCGTTTTCATACAGTGGAGATCAACGGAAGCGGCACGGTGTCAGGTGATGTGGAGTGCGCGAGCTTTTTGTTTAACGGCAGCGGAAAAACAGACGGACATGTCAAGACGCAAACGCTGACGATCAGCGGTTCGGGGGAAATTTCCGGCAGTGCCGAAGCTGAATCCATCCGTATCAACGGAACGGGTGTCATTAAAGGTGATGTCAAAACGGAGCGGCTGAACGTCGCGGGATTTTCATCTTTCGGCGGCGGTGTGAAAGCTGATGATATTTTCATATCCGGGAAAGCCGGGATTGAAGGCGATTGCGAGACAGAGACGTTCCGTTCGGAAGGCAAATGCAAGATCGGCGGCCTGCTGAATGCCGATGAAGTCAGTATTAAGCTGGCGGCGGGAGAAAGCCATGTGAAAGAGATCGGCTGCCGCCATTTGAAAGTGATGAGCAGAAAGAGTGTGCTTACGCGTTTTAAGCTGATGCCGGCCCCGGTGCTGACAGCGGAGCTGATTGAAGGTGACATCATTGAATTGGCGGACACGAACGCGAAGACAGTCCGCGGAAATCATGTGCGGATCGGCGCAGGCTGCACCATTGGGACTGTGGAATACAGCGGCGATTTTACATGTGATCCTTCCGCTTTGGTTAACAAAGTCGTGAAACGATAGGAGGAACTGCGATGGAAACGACAAAAAAATTGAGTCATTTAAAAATGTACGGAGCCGGACACGCCTCCGGCGGCTCCTACCAAAATGTAAGCATTAAAGGGGAAGGAACTGTCGGCGAAGGACTTCAAAGCGAACGCTGCCGGATATTCGGTACGGGACTTTTTCTCGGAGATGCCGAGATCAACAGGCTGAAAATTTTCGGAGAGCATGAAGTTGCAGGAGATTTATCAGCACGTTCAGCAAATGTGATGGGCACATTGAAAGTCGGCGGCTCCATGCGTTTCGCCACGATGAGGCTGAAAGGACTTGCTGAAATTGGCGGCGGGGCCGCGGGAGAGCAGTGTCATATAAAAGGCAGTCTCACCGTCGGCGGCGATTGCGAGACGGAGCTGCTTCATGTAACAGGATGTATCAATGTGGCGGGATTGTTAAACGCGGGGGACGTAAACATCCATTTGCGTTATGACCGAAGCCGCGTGAAAGAAATCGGCGGCACATCGATCAACGTCAGACGGAAACCCGGTTTTCTTAAACGGAAACCCGGCACGCTTTCTGCTGAATTGATCGAAGGAGACGCAATTTACCTCGAATACACGGAAGCGGACATCGTCAGAGGAAAGCATGTGGAAATCGGCCCGGGCTGCAAAATCGGAAAAATCGAGTATCAAACAAGCTGCAAATCTCATGAAAAATCAACAGTCCAAGAACATATTCAAATATGAAACATTGTTATGTTGTACAGGAAAGGGTGCTCTTTATGAAGAGCACCCTTTTGCCGTTATTTGTTTTCAGGTTTGCTGTCGTAACCCGCCGTAAAAATGGATACTAAAAAAGTGAGAATGACCCCAAGTAAAATGATCGTTTTCATCATTTCTCCTCCTCTTTGCTTTTCCATTTGATGTCCGAGTCTGGATGAAACTGTATTTCTTTCATTATGAACGGTGCACCGGACCCTTGTCAATGACGGCCTTATAACGTCTTTATTTTTAAGAAACGAAAAGCATGTATTATCACGTCACCGCATAGATTGTAACAAAGTACCTTATTTCTAGTGCATTAACCATGATAGAGGAGGTTCTTATGGATATATTAAAGAAAATTGAAAAGTACAGAGAGGAAGAGCAGCGTCTCAAATGGGAAGGGACGTTCGCTGATTATTTGGAGATCATAAAAGAAAATCCATTGGTCGCGCAGTCTGCTCATTCTCGCGTTTTTAATATGATAAAAGACAGCGGAATCGAGGAGGATGACGGTAAAAAGACATACAGCTTTTTCTCGAGGGAGCTGTTCGGCCTTGAGGAATCTCTGGAACGGCTCGTGGAGGAATACTTTCACCCGGCTGCCAAGCGGCTCGATGTAAGAAAACGGATTTTACTATTGATGGGACCCGTCAGCGGCGGAAAGTCAACTCTTGTCACCATGCTGAAAAAAGGGCTTGAAGCCTACTCATTGACAGACAACGGCGCTGTTTACGCCATTAAAGGCTGCCCGATGCATGAAGATCCTCTCCATCTCATTCCCCATCATCTGCGCGACGACTTCTACAGAGAATACGGCATCAGAATTGAGGGCAGCCTTTCTCCGCTTAATGTCATGCGGCTTGAAGAAGAATACGGCGGCAGAATTGAGGATGTAAAGGTTGAACGTATATTCTTCTCGGAGGATAAACGTACCGGAATCGGAACCTTCAGCCCGTCTGACCCGAAATCACAGGATATCGCCGACTTGACGGGGAGTATTGATTTTTCAACGATTGCCGAATACGGCTCGGAATCAGATCCGCGCGCTTATCGGTTTGACGGTGAATTAAATAAAGCGAACCGCGGAATGATGGAGTTTCAGGAAATGCTGAAATGCGATGAAAAATTTCTGTGGCACCTTCTGTCACTCACGCAGGAAGGCAATTTCAAAGCCGGACGGTTTGCGCTCATCTCAGCCGACGAATTGGTTGTTGCGCATACGAACGAAACGGAGTACCGCTCGTTTATTGCCAATAAGAAAAATGAAGCCCTTCACTCCAGGATCATCGTGATGCCTGTTCCTTATAATTTAAAGGTGTCAGAGGAAGAACGGATTTATGAAAAAATGATTTCTGAAAGTGATGTTTCTGACGTACACATCGCCCCCCATACATTAAAAGTGGCAGCGATGTTTTCTATTTTGACCAGGCTGAAGGAACCGAACCGCTCTGATATTGATCTCGTCAAAAAAATGAGGCTCTATGACGGAGAAAGCGTTGAAGGTTACAATTCCGTTGATCTGGAGGATATGAAGAAGGAATTCCATGATGAAGGAATGAGCGGAATTGACCCGCGCTATGTCATCAACCGCATTTCCTCAACGATTATCAGAAAAAATATGGAATCGATCAATTCGCTTGACGTGCTGCGTTCCTTAAAAGAAGGACTCGACCAGCATCCGTCCATCTCCGCCGAGGACAAAGAGCGGTATATGAATTTTATTTCCGCCGCCAGGAAAGAGTACGATGATATCGCCAAAAAGGAAGTGCAGAAGGCGTTCGTCTATTCATATGAAGAATCCGCGAAAACTCTCATGGACAATTATTTAGATAATGTGGAAGCGTACTGCAATAAAAATAAGCTCCGCGACCCGCTGACGGGAGAAGAAATGAATCCTGACGAAAAACTGATGAGATCCATTGAAGAGCAGATCGGCATTTCAGAAAACGCGAAAAAAGCGTTCCGCGAAGAAATCTTAATCCGCATATCCGCATATGCAAGAAAAGGAAAACGCTTTGACTATAATTCGCACGAAAGACTCCGCGAAGCGATTCAGAAAAAGCTGTTCGCAGACTTAAAAGATGTGGTGAAAATTACGACCTCCACCAAAACGCCGGATGAGCAGCAGCTGAAAAAGGTCAATGAGGTAGTGGCAAGATTAATAGATGAACACGGCTATAATTCGACTAGCGCTAATGAACTGCTGAAGTATGTCGGAAGCTTGTTAAACCGCTGATGTTTGATTTCATTGAGAGGCCCGTCTGTAAAAGGACGGGTTCTTTTGTCTGTTTTTCGCAATTGTTTGTCAATTGGAGAGTCCGGCCGGCATAAGATAAAAATAAATCTTTTCGCCGGACTTGTTTCATAAACAGGACCAAGCCGGAATACACATGTAAAACGACCATAACGGTTAAGGAGGGGAATTCATGTCCCGTAATGACAGCGGAAATTTTTTGATTTCAGAGGAAGACTGGTCCCTCCATCGCAAAGGCTTTGACGACCAGCAGCGCCACCAAAAGAAAGTACAGGAAGCGATAAAAAACAACCTTCCGGACCTTGTCACTGAGGAAAGCATTATTATGTCCAACGGAAAAGATGTCGTGAAAATCCCGATTCGTTCGCTTGATGAATATAAAATCCGTTATAACTATGATAAAAATAAACATGTCGGCCAAGGCGACGGCGACAGCGAAGTCGGCGATGTCGTCGCAAGAGACGGCGCAGATAAAAAGCAGGGTGCCGGAAAAGGCCAGGGAGCCGGCGATCAGGCAGGCGAGGATTATTATGAAGCGGAAGTTTCATTGATGGATCTGGAAGAAGCGCTGTTTCAGGAATTAGAACTGCCGAATCTGCAGCAAAAGGAAAGGGACAATATCGTCCATACCGATATCGAGTTCAATGATATCCGGAAAACCGGGCTGACAGGGAATATCGATAAGAAAAGGACGATGCTGTCGGCCTATAAACGAAACGCCATGACAGGCAAGCCGTCGTTTTACCCTATTTATCCGGAAGATCTGAAATACAAAACATGGAATGATGTGACGAAGCCGGAATCGAAAGCTGTCGTTTTAGCCATGATGGATACAAGCGGTTCGATGGGCGTATGGGAAAAGTATATGGCGAGGAGCTTCTTTTTTTGGATGACACGATTTTTACGGACAAAGTATGAAACGGTTGATATCGAATTTATCGCCCACCATACGGAAGCGAAGGTTGTGTCGGAAGAAGATTTTTTCTCGAAAGGCGAGAGCGGGGGCACCATCTGTTCCTCCGTTTATCGGAAGTCTCTTGAATTAATTGATGAAAAATATGACCCCGCCCGCTACAACATCTATCCGTTTCATTTTTCAGACGGAGATAACCTGACTTCGGATAACGCCCGGTGCGTAAAGCTCGTCAATGACATCATGAAAAAATCGAATCTGTTCTGTTACGGTGAGGTCAATCAATATAACAGGCATTCCACCCTCATGTCCGCCTATAAAAATGTCAAAGATGATAAATTTAAATACTACATCCTGAAACAGAAATCAGACGTATTTCAAGCGCTGAAAAGCTTTTTTAAAAATGAGGAAGCCGGTGTAAGCAAAGCATCGTATTAAATATAAAGCCGAGTGAAGAATCGTGCGGCCGCGGTTCTTCACTCGGCTTTTTTAAATTAAAAATAAAGAGAAAAAACGGCATAAAAAAAATCCTTAAAAAATGAAACTTTTCTCTTTACAAACCTTCTTTCATTTATTAATATTTTATCTTGTGAACTATTATTAAGGGAATGAGGTGAAAATACGGTGATTGAATCAGAGCTCGCTTTGCTCAGTTTTGAACAACTGTTTGATACTTCCAGATCGATTTACAAAAAGCAGAAAATGATTCTGGAGACAGTTCTTGAACCTTTTGATATTACAGTACTGCAGTATCTGCTGATGTTCAAAATACATAAGAGCAAAAGCACGCAGCTTTCAAGGCTGGCTTTGTCGCTTGATCTGAAACCGGCGTCTGTCACGAGAATGACCGATATTCTGTATAAGCGCCGCCTAATGGTTCGGAGCGACTATCACGACGACCGGCGTGTTGTTATGATTCAGTTAACCGAAGAGGGGGAAGAACTTCTAAAGAAAGCTGCTGTTCAATATGCCGAAAAAGCGGCGGTCTTATACCGGCAGCTCAATACCGCTGAACTGCAGTACCTGCGCAAGCTTGCGGAAAGTTTAACGAAGCTTGCAAACGGCTGTGCAGTGAAAAACGGAAAATAAAAAAATCCCCACATATTTTTATCATCATTCCACAAAATGATAGAGGAAGAAACGAAAGGAGAAAACAAAATGAACAGAGGACGTTTAATTCTGACCAACATTATCGGTTTGATTGTTGTTCTTGCAATTATAGGCGGAGGTGCTTACTACTATTATCAAAGCACACACTATGTAAAAACCGATGAAGCAAAAGTTGCCGGCGATATGGCTGCTATCACAGCTCCTGCTGCGGGTAAAGTAACTGACTGGAACCTTGATGAGGGGAAAGAAGTAAGCAAAAACGACGTTGTTGCAAAAATCAAAGGACAGCAAAATGCTGACGTAAAAGCCATCATGGATGGAACAATCGTGAAAAACGAAGTGAAAAACGGCCAAATGGTGCAAGCCGGTACGACAATTGCCCAGGAAATTGACATGAAACATCTTTACATCACTGCAAACATTAAAGAAACAGACATTAGAGACATTGAAGTAGGAAACAAAGTAGACGTAATTGTTGACGGCGACCCTAATACAACATTTGACGGAACAGTAGAAGAAATCGGTTATGCGACAAATTCAACATTTGATATGCTGCCTTCTTCAAACTCAAGCGGCAACTACACAAAAGTAACGCAAAAAGTTCCTGTTAAAATTTCACTCAGCAACCCATCTGACAAGGTGCTTCCTGGTATGAACGCATCTGTAAAAATCTCTGAATAATACAGATCAGTCATCAAACCATGAAGGGAGGTTGTCTTAGGTGGCTAAATCAGATAATCAAGTAAAAAGTCCTAAAACATTGCTTATTGTGCTTATGGCCGGGTTATTCCTGGCGATCTTGAACCAAACGCTTCTTAACGTGGCGATGCCGCACTTAATGACCGAGTTCGGTGTGAGTGCGACGACGATTCAGTGGCTTACGACCGGATACATGCTGGTCAACGGTGTTTTGATTCCGTTATCTGCGTTCTTAATTACCCGGTTCGGACAGAGAAGCCTCTTTCTCGTAGCCATGTTCTGTTTTACAGCGGGAACGTTAGTCTGCGGAATCGCGCCTAACTTCTCAACCATGCTGATCGGCCGGTTAATTCAGGCGGTCGGCGGCGGTATCCTGCAGCCGCTGGTCATGACAACCATTCTGCTTATCTTCCCGCCTGAAAGCAGGGGGAAAGGAATGGGGATTTTCGGTCTTGCGATGATGTTTGCTCCGGCGGTCGGACCGACTCTTTCCGGCTGGATCATCGAGCATTACACATGGCGCATTATGTTCTACGGTCTTGTTCCGATCGGGGCAATCGTTATTATCATAGCGTTTTTCCTCTTTAAGAACTTGGTGGAACCGCAAAAAATCAAACTCGACAGCTTGGGTGCGATTCTATCCATTGTCGGATTTGCCTCATTGCTTTACGGAGTCAGTGAAGCGGGCAGCGACGGCTGGGGAGATCCGATCGTGCTTTCTACCGTCATTGTCGGTGTCATCGCGATTGCCGCGTTTGTCATTCAGCAATTGCGCTCTGAAAAACCGATGCTCGACTTCCGGGTATTTAAATATGATATTTTCTCACTTTCCAGTGTGATTAACATCATTATTACCGTTGCGCTTTACACAGGAATGTTCCTGCTTCCGATTTACCTGCAGAACTTAGTCGGCTTTACGGCGCTGCAATCGGGTCTCTTGCTATTGCCGGGCGCGATTGTCATGCTGATCATGTCGCCGATTTCCGGTATTCTGTTTGACAAAATCGGTCCGAGACCGCTTGCGATTATCGGGCTGGTCATCACGGTCGCAACGACATTCCAGTACACAAAATTGACAATTGACACACCTTACACGCACATTATGCTTGTCTATGCCATCCGCGCATTCGGTATGTCACTGTTAATGATGCCTGTTATGACAGCCGGAATGAACCAGCTTCCGGCACGCTTGAACAGCCACGGCACGGCGATGAGCAACACGCTCCGCCAGATCAGCGGTTCAATCGGAACAAGTTTGATCACAACGATTTATACGAACCGTACGACAATGCACTATTCGCAGATTGCGGATAAAACGAGCACGGCTGATCCAAGCTTCATGCAGTCGTTCCAAAGCGCGGTTTCGAATTTAATGGTCAACATGAACATGTCGCTTGATGCGGCGAAACAAACCGTTTATTCATATCTCTACAAAACAGCTTCACTTAATTCCAACGTTATGGGGATTAATGACGCGTTTATGTGGGCGACGATCTTTGCGGTTATCGGCGTAGTCCTGAGTCTGTTCTTGCGTGACGTACGGAAAGACAAACAGCGGGCGAAGAAAAAAGAGGAGCTGTCATTGCTTCCGGCCCCTAAAGAAGTGAAGGAATCTTAATCATCTGAATGGGAGGTTTCCTGAATGAAAATTTACGTAGTGTACGATAGTGAAGGCGAACACACAAAACACCTTGCTGAAGCCATTGCCGAAGGAGCGCGAGAAAACGCTGAGGCTGAAGTCCTGATCGACCATGTCGATCAAGCAGACATCCGCAAGCTGAAAGACATGGATGCCATTATCTGGGGATGCCCGGGACACTTTGGCACCATCAGTTCAGGCTTAAAAGCGTGGATCGACAGACTCGGCTATCTGTGGGCTGAAGGCGAGCTGATTGATAAAGTCGGCGCCGTATTCTGTACGACGGCGACAACACATGGCGGATTAGAAATGACAATGCACAATCTGATCACTCCTATGTTTCACCAAGGCATGATTGTTGTCGGACTTCCCGGCAACGTTCCTGAAAACGCGCTGTACGGCTCTTACTACGGCGCAGGCGTCACATGCCCGGTTGACAGCGATGTGCTGATGACGGAAGAAGGCCTTCAATTAGGCCGTGCGCTTGGCAGACGTGTCAGCCAAGTCACAGGTAATCTAACTGCCGGACGACAGTAAGGAGAGGGTTATATGGCCATTATTATAGCGGTTATTGCTGCTGTCATTGTGATTGCACTTCTTATCACATTCAATGTCCGCAGCACTTCTGCAGGACAGGATGTCAAAGAAGAAAAGAGAGAAGCGATCGGCACTACAGCCGAACAGCCGGAAAAGCATGATCCGGCCGAGGAGCGCTCAGCCGAGCATGCTCCCGTCGTTGTGAAATCTGAATCTCCCCGTGAGAAAAAGAATACAATGGGCGATGATGTGTACCGTCAGGCGCTTCAGAAGTTTAAGACTTCTGAGACGGATCGGGAAACAAACGATCCTGATAGCGGCGGCAAAATGCAGGATAGCAGCTATCGTGATGCGCTGCTCTCCTTAAAAAACAAAAAGAAGTAATTGAAAAGGCAAATCTGCGTAAGAGCGGATTTGTCTTTTTTTTATTGAAGATATTGTAATACGTGATGATCTAGTGTACTATGTTACTCATACACTTGATCCGAATGGAGAGAGCAAGAATGACATCGTTTTTAGGTTTGCTGAAAAAAGATGCGAAGGTTTCATGGATTTGGCTCGCGGTGTGGCTTTTCGGCATGATTTGCTTGGCGTTTGCAGCCCACGTCATCGCTGCCCGTCAGAAAGAACCGCTCGTCATTTTCGGCTTTTTTGCGGCAATGGGGTTTTTTCAATTTCTTGTAGCGCCGCTTTTTATGTACTATCACCTTCATAAAGAAGGAAAAAACCAGCTGTGGCTTTACAATCCGAATGGAGGATTTTATCTGCTGGCTTCCAAGCTGACGGCCTCACTGCTGTATCAGTTGATCGGGCAGCTGGCGCTGACCGGTTACGGCATTTGGATGTACCGGATGCTTTCTGCAAAAGGAGCGCTGGAACACACCATTCCCCTGGCCGGCACATTAACCGGACTGAATGCTTACCTGCTGATCAGTTCAGCGTACTTATCTGTGATCGTGGCCGTATTTTGGACTGTTTTTCACTCATTAAAACATGTTCCCGTCCTCCGTTGGGTGATCTGCATCGTGCTTGCGTTTGTCTGGACCTATATTGACGATAAAATCATTACGCCTTTCACTTCATCTCAACATGATTTATGGCCGGTAAAAGTGTATGCGAATTTTGATTTTCATTATACAAAATTGACCGGATGGACGATGGAGCTGAAAGCCGTCCACATTTCGCTTTTCAGTTTCCTGGCAGTGATCGTGCTTGCGGCGCTCTGTCTCGCGCTGGCCTCTATGCTGCTGAATCGAAAGGTTGAGGTGTAATGATGGAGAATGAATTTCAGTCATCCAAGCCGATTTATCTGCAGATTGCCGATCGTGTATATTACCGGCTGATCCGAAGTGAGCTTTCACCGGGGGACAAACTGCCGTCCGTAAGGGAGATGGCCGTACAGATGAAAGTGAATCCGAACACGATACAAAGAACGTACAGTGAAATGGAAAGGCTGGGGATCGTGGAGACGAGAAGAGGACAGGGAACCTTTATAGCGGAAAGATCCGATCTGAAAGCGGAGCTGAAAGACAGGCTGACAAAAGACGTTTTCAAACGCTTTATTCAGGAAATGGCGGAGCTGGGGTTATCTCCTGAGGAAATGCTCGACGGGATCAAACGATATGCGGGGGAAGCAAACGATGAATCTTGATTTTGAACGCGTAACAAAAAAATACGGCCGCAGGCTCGCGGTCAGCGATGTATCATTTTCATTGTCTCCGGGTAAAATCTACGGAATGTTAGGGCCGAACGGAAGCGGGAAATCAACAACGCTTAAAATGCTTGCCGGGCTTGCGTTCCCGACATCGGGCGCCGTCCGGATCGGAGACTGCGCAGTAAGCAGGAACATGCTGTTTCGTACGGCTTATTTAACCGAACATGATATGTTTTCCGCCCGGACGACCGTCGGTGATATGCTCACATTTTATCATACGCAATTCCCGGATTTTCAGCTGGAAAAAGCACATAACCTATTAACGGAAATGAATCTTTCAGCGAAGCAGAAGATAAAAGAGCTCTCCAAAGGCAGCCGGGGCAGGCTGAAAATCGTTTTGGCCCTGTCGAGAAAAGCATCCGTCATTCTGCTGGATGAGCCGTTTTCAGGTCTTGATCCGGCGGTCAGAGAGTCGATTGTCAACAGTCTCGTATCTTATATTGATTTTGACAGCCAGATCGTCGTCATTGCCACGCATGAGATCGGCGAGATTGAGACGCTGTTAGACGAAGTGATGGTTTTCATAAAAGGGAAAATCGCTGAACGGCGCGAGGTCGAAGAAATCCGGGAACAGGAAGGAATGTCCGTGCTGCAATGGTACAGAAGCGTCATGCAGGCGAACGAAATAGAAGGGGGATTCTAATTGGAAACGGTATTAGAACTGCAACAGGTAAAGAAAACGATTAAAGGACGAACGATTATTCATGATTTGAGCTTCTCCGTCCGGGCGGGCGAAGTGTTTGGATTTTTAGGGCCGAACGGAGCGGGGAAAACCACTACGATCAGAATGATGGTCGGATTAATGAAACTGTCTCAGGGAGACATCGTAATCTGCGGGGAATCCATTACGAAAAACTATGCAAAAGCGGTCAGGCACGTCGGAGCCATCGTGGAAAACCCGGAGCTGTACAAATTCCTGAGCGGTTATAAAAATTTACAGCAGTACGCAAGGATGGTAAAAGGCGTTACGAAAGAAAAAATAGATGAGGTCATCGAGCTCGTCGGGTTGCAGGACAGAATACATGACAAAGTAAAAACCTACTCTCTCGGAATGAGACAGCGTCTCGGCCTCGCCCAAAGCCTGCTGCATAATCCTAAGGTGCTGATTCTGGATGAACCGACAAACGGCCTTGATCCCGCGGGCATCAGGGAAATCAGGGACCATCTGAAAAAGCTGACACGTGAAAAAGGAATGGCTGTCATCGTCTCTAGCCATCTGCTGTCAGAAATGGAGTTAATGTGCGACCGAATCGGCATTCTGCAAAAAGGGGAGCTTGTCGATATTCAAAAAGTAAGGGATGAAGGAAAAGAGGATAAAGATACATACTTCTTCCATATTGAACAAAGAGAAGAGGCTCTTGCCGTTCTGAGTCAGTTTGACTGTGTGAAGAAGACAAACGGTATTGAGATCAAGCTGTCAAAACAGGAAGTGCCTGATGTGATATCTCTGCTCGTCCGTGAAAACATCCGCTTATATGAAGTGAAAATCATGACAAAATCTTTGGAAGACCGTTTCTTGGAGATTACCGGCGGGACGAAAGAGGAGGTTCAATATGTTTAAGCTGATCTATAATGAATGGATAAAAATTTTCAGCCGCGTCGGCACGTGGGCTATGATTGTAATTTTAGGCGTTTCGATGATCGGTTTTGCGCTTCTGTCAAACCATTTCACCTCGAACGAAGCCAATCCGAATTGGAAACAGGAGCTCCAAGCTGAAAACAAAGAAATGAAACAGCAGATGAAGGAAACCGGAAACCAGACGCTCATTGATAACCTGAAACAGAATGTCGCGATAAATCAATACCGTATGGATCATAACATCCCCGAGGATACAGGGTACACAGTGTGGTCATACGTAGCTGATTCTTCGATGATGACTGTTTTGACCGGGCTGTTTACGATTATCATTGCCGCAGGCATCGTGGCGAATGAGTTCAACTGGGGGACGATCAAGCTGCTGGCTATCCGTCCGCTCAGCCGTTTTCAGATTTTGCTATCTAAATATATGACGGTGCTGCTGTTCGGACTGCTGATGCTTGTGATTTTATTTGCCGGCTCCGCTCTGTTGGGATTGGTCTTTTTCGGTACAGGCGGAGATACTGCGGCTGATGTTCATCTCGTATACAAAGACGGCCATGTTTTTGAGCAAAATATCATCGCTTTCCTCGCTAAAACATATGTCTATGAATCTGTCTCCGCTTTTATGCTTGCGACGATGGCGTTTATGCTGTCTGCGGTATTCCGGAACAGCTCATTAGCAGTCGGATTTTCTATTTTTCTATTGGTTATGGGGAACACGGCGACGGTATTTCTTGCTGCGAAATTTGAATGGACCAAATATATTTTATTTGCGAACACGGATTTGTCGCAATATATGAACGGGACTCCTTTAGTAGAGGGGATGACGATGACATTTTCGGTTGTGATGCTTGTGATTTACTTCGTTATTTTTCTGGCGCTCGCATTCGGCGTCTTCTTAAAACGCGATATTGCCACCTGATATAAAAAAGCTGTTTTGCCTTTGCAAAACAGCTTTTCGTTTTAGATGAAAAAAACCTGCCGGCGTAAACCGGCAGGTTTTTTAAACAATTTATGCTTTTGTTACGTTAGCAGCTTGTGGTCCGCGGTTTCCTTCAACGATTTCGAAAGAAACAGATTGGCCTTCTTCTAAAGTTTTGAAGCCTTCGCCTTGAATAGCAGAGAAGTGAACGAATACATCGTCTTGACCTTCTACTTCGATGAATCCGAATCCTTTTTCAGAGTTGAACCATTTTACTTTACCTTCTAACATGAAATTTCCTCCTAAAGCGACATAACGCTTAAATTCACTATTCTTGCTCTAAAACAAACTTCCAAGACGAAAACTCTTACAAAACTTTCTTCTTAAAGATAGTTCGAACAAAAATAATTACCTTTACTCTACCAGTAATTCGAAGAAAAAACAACTGCTAAATGTAACTTTTTTCGAAATAACATGTTTTAAGAGGAGAACGCTCTGATACGGAAATCTGATTTGAGACTAGAACAGCCCATTTTCAGCTGATAAAAACCGCTTTGCGCCTCTTAAGGAAGCAATTGACAACCCTTTTTTTAATCGGTATTGTATGTAATCATGAGCCCGAATACCATGGTGCAGCCTCTGTACATAAAAATAGATAGGGAGTAGGTCAACTTGAACCTGCGGCTTATAAACAGTCTGTTTCTTTTCATTTTGATCATGTTACTTACTTCATGCCATTATCCTGACGGGAACCGGACAATTACTATCGGAATCAATGAATCTGATCAATCGATCTGGGAGTTTGTCGCGAAAAAAGCCGGTGAGGAAGGATTGCAGCTTTCTTTGGTAACGTTTTCGGATTATGCCGAGGCCGATTTGGCGCTTGCCGGCGGGGATCTCGACGCCAATGCGTTCCAATCCGTTTCTTATTTTCAATCTTTGCCGCCTCATGTGAAAAAGAAGCTGGCTCCTTTAGGAACGACATATGCGGCATCGCTGGGGGTGTATTCCAAGCAGCATAAACGGCTGAAGGATATACCTGACGGAGCGGTCATTGCCGTGCCTGATGAAGCGGCGGCCTTCGGCAGGGCGCTTTTTCTCATGCAGGAGGCCGGACTGATGACATTGAAAAAGGGATTCACCGGTACGGGTTCAACTGATATGATCAAGGACAACCCGAAGCATCTGACCTTAAAAACGGAAACAAAAAAGAACGCATATCAGGCGGCGGAACATGCTGACGCAGCAGTTCTCAGTCAAAGCGAGGCGAAAAGAGCAGGATTTCATGCGGAGAAGGACGCGCTGATCCGATCGGCGCAAATGAAGGAAGCGTATATTCATCTGATCGCCGTCAGAGCTGAGGATAAAGATGATGAACGGATGCAAAAACTCCTGTCTTTGTATCAATCAGATGATACCGCGGCGTTTATTGAAAAAGAATATGAGGGCAGCCTGATTCCTGTTTTCCTGAGGGGCGGCTTTCTCACTGAAAAGAAAGAATGATTTCCGCTTCGGGCGATCATTCTTTTTTTTCAGTGCTGCACACTTGATTGCGCCCTGATGTTTTCGCTTTGTACAGCATCCGGTCTGCGATCAGGGGCAATGTATGAGGATCCGATGTATTTGTCGGATAATGCGCGATGCCGAGGGAAACGGTCACGGGAATTGTATCTCCGCTCGTCAGCAGAATCGGGTTCGCGTCAATCGTGTGCCTGATTTCCTCTGCGAGGTGAAGCCCTTTCGTATACGTGCAATTGGGCATAAGCACGGCAAATTCTTCCCCGCCGATGCGGGCTGACGGATCAGAACTGCTGAGTAAGAACCTCAGGCGCGCCCCCAGTTCCTTCAGCACTTGATCCCCTTCATAATGGCCGTATTGATCATTGATCTGCTTAAAGTGATCAATATCCAAATAAATAAGCGCGAGCTGAGACGAGGGGGATTGAGACGCCCGATCGTACAGAACGCGCGAGACTTCCTCGAATTTTCTCTTATTAAAAATCCCCGTCAGAAAATCATAATTCGCTTGAAACTTGTATTGCTTGAACAAAAGGCGGGCATCGGCTTCGTGTTTAATAATATACAGCGACAGCATTCCGCCCAAGACGGAAATGAGCCAATAATAAACGAGGGCCCCGGCAGGCTGTTCGGGCATAAGAAACAGCAGCGTCAGGGTGAAAATAACATTTGAAAAAAGCAGCATAACGAACGCCATTTTGTGATCCGGCTTTTTTCCTCTGAGGACGGCCGCAGAAAGTATCGCAATAACCCCGATGGCGGCGATGGAAAAAATGGCGCTGGCATTGAAATTGATCAGGATACGGCCTGCGACGATAATCGCAAAGGCGGCTGCCGTAGACACCCAGCCTCCGTAAAGAGCGGCGATGATAATGGGGATATTTCTGAGATCAATGATGGAATCGGAGTAAGAAAAGCCGAAAGCAATCAGAAAAACCCCTAAAAGCCCGCAGACCGTCCCCTTCAGTAATTGAAACATCAGACGGTCTTCTTTATACGAAAGCGACTCTTTAAAAAGAAGGGTGAACAGATAATTAAATGTAATTAAAATTGTCAAATTAAGAAACAGTTCCTTCAGCATAACAATCACCCTTATATAAGTTACTAGAGAAAGGGTGGAAAGAAAAGAGAAAAGTCTATAAAAATACATATTTTGTCAATTCTTACTTGACCGATCGGAATTCATATAATATAGTGTTAAAGGATAATGAGCAAGGGAGTGTTTACCTGTTTTGGAGAATTTATTTATAGTCTTACATGTTTTTATTATGCTTTTGCTTATAGCAGGTTTGTTTGTCATGCAAAAAAAACACGTTTCCTTTTCTAAACGTGTCTTTACCGCGCTCGGACTAGGCATTGTATTCGGTTTTGCACTGCAATTGATTTACGGGCCGGCTTCACATACCGTGACACAAACGGCCGATTGGTTTAATATTGCCGGCGGCGGTTATGTCAAATTGCTTCAGATGATCGTCATGCCGCTAGTCTTTATTTCTATTCTCGGCGCATTTACGAAGCTGAAACTGACCCATAACATCGGGAAAATCAGCGGACTGATCATTGGGATTTTGATCGCTACAACAGCAATTGCTGCGGCAGTCGGAATTGTTTCGGCGCTTTCCTTTGATCTGAAAGCCGTTCATATCGACCAGGGAAGCACCGAGTTATCAAGAGGCCAGGAGCTGCAGCAAAAATCTGAGGATATGACGGCCAAAACGCTGCCTCAGCAAATCGTTGAGCTTCTGCCGGGAAATCCGTTTCTTGATTTCACGGGGGCCAGACCGACTTCCACCATCGGAGTCGTTATTTTCGCCGCTTTCCTCGGCATCGCTTTTCTGGGCGTGAAACGGAAGCAGCCGGAGCACGCTGCGACGTTCAGCGGAATTGTCGATGCGGTATACGCGATTATTATGCGCGTCGTGACGTTAATTTTAAGATTGACGCCTTACGGGGTATTGGCGATTATGACAAAGACGATCGCGACAAGCGACATCGACAGCATTGCGAAACTGGGGATGTTTGTGATCGCTTCATACGCCGCGCTTATCGTCATGTTTATCATTCACCTGCTGCTGATTACGTTCAGCGGTTTAAATCCGATCACATACGTGAAAAAAGCATTTCCTGTCATGGTGTTTGCGTTTACGTCCCGTTCAAGCGCAGGGGCTTTGCCGCTCAATATTAAAACGCAAAAAAGCATGGGCGTCCCTGAAGGAATTGCGAACTTCGCCGGTTCATTCGGTTTATCGATCGGTCAAAACGGCTGTGCCGGCATTTACCCGGCGATGCTCGCGATGATGATTGCGCCGACAGTAGGGCAAAACCCGTTTGAACCGGGATTCATCATCTCCGTCATCGCCATCGTGGCAATCAGTTCATTCGGTGTAGCAGGCGTGGGAGGCGGCGCGACATTTGCGGCTCTGCTCGTCCTATCCGCTTTGAACATGCCTGTCGCGCTTGCCGGGCTGCTCATTTCAATTGAGCCGTTAATTGACATGGGGCGTACCGCCTTAAATGTGAGCGGCAGTATGACCGCAGGGCTGTTAACAAGTAAAATGACGAAGGAAACCGATACCGCGGTGTACAATGATTCCTCAATCGTCATTGAAGCTGAAGAAGCTTAACAGCAGATCGATGGTTCATTCTCTTATAGAAAAATAATAGATAGAGCGCTAAAACGAAAAATCCTTCATCGTTGAACGAATGAAGGATTTTTTCGTTTCTAATGATTTCCGGGTTCAATTTCTTCCAGCATATTCATCACGGTGCTGTCATTTAAAACATTTACCGCGCTTTCTTCGAAGTGAATCGGCTCGGTATAGTGAGGCTTCGGCGAAGTTTCTTTACTGCGGTCTGCCTGTCCGTCTGTATGGGATGAGCCGGAGTGATTGCGGGAAGTCTGCTCATGCTGCTGTCCGCCGGAATCCCCGCCGAACGCCTGTTTGATCAGCTCGGCAGGCTGCGTGGAGCCGTTTTGTGAATGCCGGGCTTTGTCCGTGTGCTGCTGTCCGCCGGAATCCCCGCCGAACGCCTGTTTGATCAGCTCGGCAGGCTGCAATGAGCCGTTTTGTGAATGCCGGGCTTTGTCCGTGTGCTGCTGTCCGCCGGATTCCCCGCCGAACGCCTGTTGAATCAGGTCAGCAGGCTGCATGGAATGTGTGCCATCTTTATGCTGCATACTGCCTGAAACCATTCCGGAGATTTTCCGGCGGATTTCGGGTGATAAAGCTGCAATCAGAATCGATGATCCGATCAGCAGCGCTGTCGGGCTGATGCCGCTTTTTTTTCTGAACAAGTTAAATCCCTCCTCATTCAATTGATTACGCTTACCTTTCCCTTTCCTTCTGATATTTATCCAAACCGCTCAGAATGCAAACGGCGTGCATAAATCCCGCCGAATAGAAAAACCTATACGTAAAGTGAGAAAGGAGGAATTCACATGATAAAAAAGCAAGCAGTTATCTCTGCCCTTCTTCTGCCGATGCTGATTACCGCAGGGTGCAGTATGGGGAACCAGGGAGAAGGAAAACGAAATGACAACCGCACCCAGAATGTAAATTACCGCAACACGCCTAACGACGGTGCGACAAATATGAATACAGTGAACCGTCATAACCAAAACACCGATCACAATGACAATCGTAACCTGAGAGTGGCTGATAAAGCCGCCGACAAGGTGACTGATTTAAAAGAAGTTAAAAATGCGACTGTGATCGTTGCCGGAAACAGCGCATATGTTGCCGTTGTTCTGACAAACGGGCAAAAAGGCGCCATCGCCAACCATTTAAAAAATAAAATTACCGATAAGGTGAAATCAGCCGATAAACATGTCCGGACTGTATATGTATCAGCGAACCCGGACTTCGTTGAACGTATGCAAGGCTACGGAAAACGAATCCAAAACGGACATCCTGTATCCGGTCTGTTTGATGAATTCGGCCAAATGGTGCAGCGTGTATTCCCAAACCCCAATAAATAAATGAATGGAAAAGCCGCATTTGCTGCGGCTTTTTTATTTTATCTGCCGTCACGACCCAGCGCTCCTGAGCATAAAGTAAAGAATGAGATGAAAATTGAAGGATCGGGGAGGGGAGCTTGTTTGCGTGACGGCATGGGGAAACGGGCGGCATTCACTCTGATCCTGTGCGGAGTCCTTGTCATATTGGCTGTCAGTTCAGCCGTTTCAGTAAGTATGATGTACGTCCTGTCAGGCCAAAACAGCCGCTCTGTTCCGACGAAGGAACAAGTGACTGAACACATGAATAAAGAAATTTACAAACATACAGCGATTTACTATACGGCGGATGAAAAGCCGCTCTTGGATCTGACCAAGCTTACGCTGGACCACGCAAAGCGTATCAATCAAATCATTGTCGGCTATAAAGGTGCAGCGCCGCTTGAACTCATTTTTTTTTCGGATGAAGCTGAAATGGAGCAATATTCAGGATTGAAAAATGTAGTCGGTTTTTATTCAGAACAGGAGCAGATGATGGGGCTTTTGCCTGAAGAGAAAAAACAGCTTTTGAAAAAAGATGAGCTGGCCGTTTTCATGTATAAGCAATTGATTATACATGAATACACACACTACGCGTTTCATCAAAAAACGCGGCAATTGGGGACGGATACGTCTGTATTTCCGCTTTGGTTTCATGAGGGGCTGAGCGAGTGGGTCGCGCATTATGATGTAGTCATTGATCCGATTGCATTTTCCGTCGTGCCGTTTGATCAATTAACGACCGACCGAAAATGGCAGAAATCGCGTATGGAATATGAAACGGATGTCTATTTGCAAAGCTTCTATATGATAAAGGACTTAACCGAAACATTCGGAGAAGGCATTATCTTAACCATTATCAACAAAACCGCCGAAACACAGGATTTTGAAAAAGGCTTTGAAGCGGCTACGAAAGAAAGCCTGAAACGATTTGAACATGATTTCACAAAAGCATATGAAAAAAAGAAAACGGCATTGGAGAGTCAGGTTTCCAACGCCGTTTTTTAATCAATGGAGGTTTTGCTGCTGCTGTCCCATTTGTCCTTTAATCGGAGGCATTTGCGGCTGTCCCTGGGCCGGTGCAAATGAATTCAGCATGGTCTGCATATCTTGTGCATTGAGCTGAGGAACCTGATAATAACCGTGTTTGTTTTGGTATAAGAAGATTTCAAACGCCATTTCGACATATTGCTGAATTTGGGCGGAGAGCACTCTTCTTGTGACGGGATTGGTCATTTCAAGCGAGCTCATCGTCAAGAGAGAAGCTTGAGCTTTTATCAGGCCGAGCATATGGCCGCTGATCCCGAGATCTTTGACATCATTTAATGATTGATTCGGTTTTTTCGGCTGAGTCGGTTTTATACCGTAGACGGCCTGGTTCTGTTCCTTCATCATATATGTCGACGTTTCCTGAGAAGGCTTTTGGCCGGTCTTAAAGCATTCTGCCGTCAGATTATAGAGTCCGAGAATGAATTGATACTGGCGGTCAAGGATGTCGGCCAGCTGCTGATCCTGTATAAACTGTCTGAGCATCATAAATTGATCCAAAACGCCGACTGTTCCGGCCAGCACTTCATGCATATCGAAAAGCTCATGTCCTCCGTGATTCACTTGCGGTGAACCCGGGATCCCCTGATTTACTGGCGGCTGCTGCTGATTCTGCTGCTGTTCCACTGGTTGTTTTCCTCCTTCATGTCAAATCATCATTAAGATGTGAAAAAAGCCGATCCGTTATACATCAAGACCTATTTCGTTACGTGGGGATTATTTACTATTTTGCGCCAGCGAAGACAATCTTTACAAAAAAATGATGTGATTTTTAAGAAAATAAGCTAACGTATTTCTTAGAAGACAGGGGGGAAATGAATGAAGAAAAAAAGGGGTATGCGTCTTTCGTGCTGTTTGCTGACGGTTTGTTTTATGATGTTCAGCGTGAAAGATGCGGAAGCAATCGGACAAGCCGGATCACTGAATGAAGCTGGAACGGATAAAGCGTATAAAGAACGGCAGACTGAAGACTCGGGCCGTGTCCCGCTCAGAATCATCAGCATGAATGATCTGCACGGAAAAATTGATCAGCAATATGAGCTTGACCTTAACGGAGACGGTAAACCGGATGGCACTTTCGGGCGGATGGACTACGCCGCCGCGTACATTAAAAAGGCGAAAGCCGAGAAAGAACACGCCTTTGTCGTGCATGCGGGCGATATGATCGGGGGCAGCTCTCCCGTGTCAGCCCTTTTTCAGGATGAACCGACAGTAGAATTGATGGAAGACATCGGTTTTGATGTCGGAACTGTCGGCAATCACGAATTCGATGAAGGAACGGATGAGCTTAAACGGATCATCAATGGAGGAGATCATCCGGACGGTAAGGGGACAAGCGGTTATGACGGCCAAAATTTCCCGCTCGTCTGCGCAAACTGTAAACTGAAGTCAGGGGAGTCCTTTCTGCCGCCGTATGAAATCAAATACGTTTCCGGAATTCCGGTCGCATTTATCGGGGTTGTAACCAGATCGGCGGCAGGCATGGTCATCCCGGACGGAATTAAAAATATTACGTTTACGGATGAGGTAAAGGCCGTCAATGACGCCGCCGCTGACTTGAAGAAAAAAGGAATTAAAGCAATCGCCGTACTCGCCCATATGTCTGCTGAACAAAATGGCTCAGCAATCACTGGAGAATCCGCAAAGCTTGCAAGCGGAACAGACTCAGAGATTGATGTGATTTTCGCCGCGCACAATCATAAAGTCGTAAACGGAGAAATCAACGGCAAGCTGATTGTGCAGGCATTTGAATACGGAAAAGCAATCGGAATCGCCGATCTTGAACTTGATAAAGAGTCGAAGGATATCGTGAAAAAATCAGCGGAAATCCAATATATCGATCAAAGTAAAATCAAGCCTGACCTGGCTGCGGCAGGCATATTAAGCAAATATGAAGAGAAAGTGAAACCGATTATCAGCGAAACGGTCGGGGAAGCGGCCCATGATATAACGGGCGGGTATTCAAATGACGGCGACACGGCGCTCGGAAATCTGATTGCCGACGGTATGAAAGCGAAGATGAAATCCGATTTTGCGCTTATGAATGGGGGAGGCATCCGGGACGGCATAAAAAAAGGGCCGATCACATGGGGAGACCTTTATAATGTACAGCCGTTCGGCAATGTGCTGACGAAGCTTGAAATCAAAGGAAAAGATTTGCGGGAGATTATTAATGCGCAAATTTCTCCGGTGTACGGTCCGGATTACAGCATCAGCGGATTTTCCTATACATGGAACACGGAAACCGGACAAGCGGTTGATTTGAAAATGGCGGACGGGACAGACATACAGCCCGAAAAAGGATATACAGTAACAGTCAATCAATTTATGGCGACGGCAGCGGGGGCAAAATACGGTCCGATCGGGAAACTCGGCAAGAATCCGGTGACGGGGCCTGAGGATTTGGAAGCGACAGTAGACTATGTCAAAAGCTTTTCCGCACCGATTTCTTATCAAACCGATGGCCGCATCCGCACGGCATCAGCCGCAAAAACACCTGATGACACCGGCAATCAGCCGGGAAGCGGGGAAACACCGGGCGGCACCAGGCCTGATAAAGGAGAAAAACCTCAAGCGGAAAAACCCGCTAAAAAACCGGATGCAGCAGAACAGCCTGATCAAACCAAAAAACCTAAACGTCCTGTCGTAAAAGAAACAGCATCTGATACAGTGCAGTCAATTCCTGAATCCCGTCCGGCGTCTGCCGCAAATTCGGAACAAAGCACAAAACAGACTGAAAGCGGCACACAAAAAGGCCGCCCATTGCCTGATACTTCAGCGGGCAGCCATCAGACGGCATTGGCCGGCCTGGTGATCACGGGTGCCGGCGTATATTGGCTTTTCAGAAAGAAAAGGGGAATCCGCACACGATGAACAAACTGAAACATATTCCGCTTCTCGTCATCATCGCCGGTATCATCATCACATGTTACGGAAGCTGGAAGATCATTGATTCACATATGAAAACGAACCAATCGCTTGAAGAAGCAAAACAAGCAACAGAACCTGTCTTGGAAAAGAACGAAACAAAAAGCGCCGTGCTGGCACAGCGCAAAAAAGAATTTCACCCCGAAACGGGTGAGGCAAGCGGCATTTTAGAAATCCCTGAAATCGACGCTGAGCTCCCGATCGTCGAAGGGACTGACGCAGATGATTTAGCAAAAGGCGTCGGACATTATAAGGACAGCTATTATCCGGGCGATCACGGCCAAATTGTGTTATCCGGCCACAGGGACACGGTGTTCCGCCGGACCGGCGAACTGAAAAAAGGAGACAGACTGAACGTGATTTTGTCTTACGGCACGTTTTCTTATAAAATCAGCCGTACAAAAATCGTCAGCCGGAATGATACATCTGTCATCACCCTTCAGCACAAGCGGGAGGAACTGATCCTGACCACTTGCTATCCGTTTTCTTACATTGGAAATGCGCCGAAACGATATATTATATATGCCGACCCGGTTTAAGAAAAATACGTTTCGGTAAAATGAGCCAGATCAGCCGGCATCGGCGCCTCGGCAACGATTTCTTCTCCTGAGATCGGATGGACGACACTGACTTTTTTGGCGTGAAGCGCCTGCCTGTGAAACAGCGTCCTGCTTCCGCCGTACAGGTCATCGCCCGCCAACGGATGGCCGATGCTTGCCATATGCACCCTGATTTGATGTGTTCTCCCGGTCTCCAGTTCAAGCTCTGCCAATGTAAGCTGCGCACCGGGATGATAGCCTTTCACTTTGTAATGGGTGACGGCGGCTTGTCCGCCGGGTGAGACGCGCCGTCTGACGGAATGTGACCTGTCGCGGCCGATCGGCGAGTCAACCGTGCCTTTTTTCGGCGTGATTTTTCCTTCCGCCGCGGCGATATAGGTGCGTTTTAATGTTTTGGTTTCGAGCTGACGGTCAAGGATTGCATGGGCCAGGCGGTGTTTCGCGAAAACGACCGCGCCTGACGTGTCACGGTCAAGACGGTGAACGTGGCGCACTTTCGCCTGCTCGCCGTTAATTTGAAAATGGTAAGCGATCAGGTTGCTGAGGGTGCCGGTCTGACCCTCTTCATTTGGATGAGTCGGCATTCCCGCCGGCTTATTTGCAATCAGCATATGATTGTCCTCAAATAAAATGTCCGGCTCTCCGTATTCCGGAGTCACCGAAGAACCCGTTTTTTCCTGAAGATCAATGAATAAGCGATCTCCGGTCTTCAGTATGATATTGTTTTTCGGGGATGTCCGATTCACCTGAATGCTTTCTTGGTTCATCCATTCCGTAATTACGGGTTTTGACGCCTGGAATTCAGATTTCAGGACTGAAAACAGCCATTGTCCGGCGTGCTTTTCCGTAATCAGGAGTTCCAGACCGCGGTCATTTTGTTTCATATCATAAAGCTCCTTTTCAAGCGGAAAGCGGCTGTTTCAATAGGAAACACTTACCTTAGCTTTCGCGTTTTTTTCTATGCTATTCTTGATAAAGATTAAGGATATTCACATGGCAAGAAAGGTGATTGATGTGAGAATTGTGAACGCAGCGACTGACGGACAAGAAAGCGCGATACAAGAGCTTTCCTCTGAATTGTTTCAAAATGTCTTTCCTCTTTATTTCTCCGAACTGGAAATTCAGCGCTTTAAAAAAAGGGGCGTATTATCATTACAAAACCAACGTTACCAAGGAACTTTAAAAGAAGCGTTTCAAATTATGGCTTGTCTGCAAACGGTACATATCATGCTGTCAAAGCCGCACCCGGTATATGACGTCAAAGAGCGGGCGCTGTTTGATAAAAATTGCGCTTTGCTGAATGAATGCGGAATGAATTTTCCCTTTACCTATGATGATTTCGAGACAGGGGCCGGATCAGAAGCCTGCGGTCACAGAAGGCTGATCTGACGGGTATAAAGAGCCTTTTAACAGGCTCTTTTTTGCTTCTTTGACATGATACCACAATTTCTTTCCTCTAACTCCCTTTATAATGAGACAAATCCCCGAGCATAATAAATGTCGAAAGGGGTGCTTTACAATGAGTTCAATCAAACAATCAATGACTACCCACGTGGCTACCGTTTCTCCCAATCAAACGATTCAGGAAGCGGCTGCGCTGATGCACCAGCATAATGTCGGAGCAATTCCCGTCGTTGACGGAGGGGAATTAAAAGGAATGCTGACAGACCGTGATATCGCATTGAGAACAACGGCTCAAGGCCGCGACGGCCAAACACCTGTTTCACACGTGATGTCTTCTGCAGTTGTATCCGGAAACCCGGAAATGAGTCTTGAAGAGGCGTCACATCTGATGGCCCAACACCAAATCCGCCGCCTTCCCATTGTCGATCAAAATCATCTGGTCGGGATCGTTGCGCTTGGAGACTTAGCGGTCGATCAGCGTTCAAATGAGTCTGCGGGAGCAGCTCTTTCCAATATTTCCAGTCAAAACACACAGTAACGGATGAAGAGAGCTTGCACTCATGCAGGCTCTTCTTTCCGTCAGAATGTTACATTTTGAACGCGAAAGAAATTCACGGTATAGTGTATACATAGGTCAGTACGTTTTAGCTAAAGGAGCTGTAACCATTGATAAAAGCATTAATCTTTGATTTTGACGGGTTAATTTTAGATACAGAAACCCATGAATATGAAGTGCTGCAGGAAATGTTTGAAGAACACGGTTCAACATTGCCTTTATCCGTCTGGGGAAAGGTGATCGGAACGGCCGCGGGGTTTAAGCCGTTCGCATATTTAGAGGAGCAGCTGGGAAGAAAGCTCGATCATGATGAACTGACGGCGATCAGGCGCGGGCGCTTCGAACAGCGGATGAAGACGGAAACGGCGCGTCCCGGGGTGGAGGCTTATTTAGCCGCGGCAAAAGAATTAGGATTGAAAGTGGGGCTCGCGTCCAGCTCAGATTTTAAATGGGTATCGGGCCATCTGAAGGAATTAGGCCTGTTTGATGAATTTGAAGTGATTCAGACGGCTGACGACGTAGAAGAAGTGAAGCCGAATCCGGAGCTCTATCTGAAAGCTGCGGAACATTTAGGCGTTGAACCATCTGAATGTCTGGCCTTTGAGGATTCGGTCAACGGCTCAATCGCAGCCAAACGTGCCGGAATGAAATGTGTCATCGTCCCGAATAAGGTAACAAGCGCCCTGTTATTTGAAGAATACGATCACAGACTGGAATCGATGGCGGAAATGGAACTTGAATTACTCTTACAGCGATTGAACGATCAAAACGAACCGGCAGGGGGAAGCAGCATTGTCTGAGAAACTTGATCTGACCCGTTTTGAAAAGAAAATGGTCATACGGAATATGGAAGAGAAAGATATCAACAAAATAATTGAGCTGCAAAAGGATTGTTTTCCAGGGATGGAGCCGTGGGAGCCTGAGCATTTAATCAGCCATCTCGCGCACTTTCCGGAAGGTCAGTTTTGCGCCGAGTATGAAGGAGAAATTATCGGTTCATGCTCAAGCCTGATCATAAATTTCGATGAATATGATGACCGCCACACGTGGCAGGACATTACAGACGACGGTTATATCACGAACCACAACCCGGACGGATTGAATCTGTACGGGATTGAGGTAATGGTTCACCCGGAATACAGACGGATGAAGATCGGACACCGGCTGTATGAGGCGAGAAAAGACTTGGCGAGACGATTGAATCTGAAAAGCATCATTATCGGCGGGCGGATTCCGAATTATCATAAGTATGCGGAAGAAATGACGGCGAGAGCCTATGTCGAACAGGTGACGCGCCATCAGATTTATGATCCGGTGCTTTCTTTCCAGCTGATGAACGGATTTACGCTCATGCGGATCAATCCGAATTATCTCCCGGATGACACCGCGTCCATTAAATATGCGACATTAATGCAATGGAACAATGTCGATTACTTGCCGCAGTCGAAGCGCTATTACAAATCGGCATTTCCGGTGCGCATTTGCGTCATTCAATATGAAATGAAAAAGATTTACTCCTTCGAGGAATTTGCCAATCAGGTTGAATATTATGTCGATGTGGCTTCCGATGCGAGATCTGATTTCGCGGTGTTCCCGGAGATTTTCACGACGCAGCTCATGTCATTTCTCGAGGAGCGTTCTCCGAGTCTGGCCATTCAGAGGATTACCGAATATACCGAGGACTATATCAGCCTCTTTACAGATCTCGCGGTGAAATATAATGTCAACATCATCGGCGGCTCCCACTTCGTTGAAGAAGAGGGGAAAATTTATAACATCGCCTACTTATTCAGACGTGACGGCACGATTGAAAAACAATATAAGCTTCACATTACGCCGAATGAGCGGAAATGGTGGGGCATCAGCGCCGGAGACAGGGTGCGCGTATTTGATACGGACTGCGGAAAGATCGCCATTCAGATCTGTTACGATATCGAATTTCCGGAGCTTGCGAGAATTGCCGCGGATCAAGGAGCGAAAATTATCTTTACGCCGTTCTGCACTGAAGACCGCCAAGGCTACTTGCGCGTAAGATACTGCTCTCAGGCGAGAGCGGTTGAAAACCAAATTTACACCGTCATCTCAGGTACGGTCGGAAACCTTCCGCAAACAGAAAATATGGATATTCAATACGCGCAGTCAGCCATTTTTGCTCCGTCTGATTTTGAATTCGCCAGAGACGGAATCGTCGGTGAAACGAATCCGAATATCGAAATGGTCGTGATCGGGGACGTGGACCTTGAAATCTTAAGAAGGCAGCGTGAAAACGGAACCGTGCGCCAGCTGAAAGACCGGCGCAAAGATATTTACCGGATTACGCACCTGAAATAAAAAAACGCCCGCTCCGCTTAAGGGGCGGGTTTTTTATAAAAACACTTGCGCCGGCCCCGGTTTCGGGATATGCTCTTGTAGCCCTTTCGCTTTCTGGGAGAAAGCGTTTTTTTAATTGCCGCCGCTTTATTGACTCGCCCATGCCGCGCCTTTATATTCTTATTAAGAGGAAAACTTCACCAAGAGAATCGGCGTCAGAAGCCGGGCAGCTTTCGATACAGTGCAATGATATTGAAAGGGAGATGAGCGGTGTGGAACATGTACAAAAAAATCAGTCACTCAAACAAAAGGATAAAGAGCTGATTTGGCACGCAATGAAAGGGGCGGAGCCGGATGACAGCATAATCGTCCAAAAAGGGGAAGGCGCCTGGGTTACGGACATTGACGGCAGACGGTATTTGGACGGCATGTCAGGCCTGTGGTGCGTCAATATCGGATACGGGAGAAAGGAGCTTGCCGATGCGGCTTACAGCCAATTGAAGGAGCTTCCTTATTATCCGCTGACCCAAAGCCATCAACCCGCGATTGAGCTTGCGGAAAAACTGAATGAATGGCTCGGCGGCGATTATGTGATCTTCTTTTCCAACAGCGGATCGGAAGCAAATGAAACCGCGTTCAAAATTGCCCGCCAATACCACATTGAAAACGGCGATCACAGCCGCTTCAAATTCATCTCCCGGTACAGAGGCTATCACGGCAATACGATGGGGGCGCTCGCCGCTACCGGCCAGGCGCAGAGAAAATATAAATATGAGCCGCTCTCACAAGGGTTTTTGCATGCGGCGCCGCCTGATCTTTATCGGAATCCCGGAGATGCCGTCACATTGGAAAGCGCGCATGAAATCGACCGGATCATGACGTGGGAGTTAAGCGAAACGATTGCCGGCGTTATTATGGAACCGATTATTACAGGGGGAGGGATACTGATGCCTCCGGACGGGTATATGGCAAAGGTAGAGGACATTTGCCGCCGCCACGGCGCGCTTCTGATCAGTGATGAAGTCATTTGCGGTTTCGACCGCACGGGAGAGCCGTTCGGATTTCAGCATTACGGCGTTTCACCGGACATCGTCACAATGGCAAAAGGCATTACGAGCGCTTACCTGCCGCTGTCGGCAACGGCAGTAAAACGGGAGATTTTTGAGGCGTATTCGGGCGGTGAGCCGTACGGCCGCTTCCGGCACGTGAATACATTCGGAGGCAATCCGGCAGCCTGCGCCCTGGCCTTGAAAAACCTGCAATTGATGGAGGACGAAAATCTGATCGCCCGCTCCCGTGAGCTTGGAGAAAGGCTGCTCCGTGAGCTTGAGCCGCTCAGAGAACATCCGGCGGTCGGAGATGTACGGGGCAAGGGCCTTCTTGCCGGCATTGAGCTCGTCAAGGACAAAGTCACGAAGGAACCCGCTGATGCCGCCCTTGTGCAGCACGTCATCACCGCCTGCAGAGAAAAAGGCCTGCTTGTCGGGAAAAATGGCGATACTGTAGCGGGATATAATAATGTCATTCAGCTGTCTCCGCCTTTTTGCCTGTCGGACGAGGAGCTCTCTTTCATCATTTCGACCGTCAAGGAAAGCGTGCTGAGCATTGATTTTTAATGTAAAGGAGTAAAACATGAGTTTTCACAACCAGCAGATTCTACCGGCAATCCGGAACATGAAGCAATTCGATGCATTTTTAGAAAGTCCGTTCTTATACGGCGTCATTTTAGATATCCACCTCGGTCAATTAAAAGGTGTCGTGAATGAAGCAAAAAAACACGGAAAACTTCTGATGGTTCACGTCGATTTAATTCACGGCATTAAGCATGACGAATACGGTGCGGAGTTTATTTGTCAGGATATCCGGCCCGCGGGCATCATTTCGACGAGATCATCAGTCATCGTCAAAGCGAAACAAAAGAAAATATACGCGATCCAGCGTCTGTTTCTCTTGGATACGAGCGCCATGGAGAAAAGCATGGAATTCGTCGGAAAGCATAAGCCTGACTTTATCGAGGTTCTCCCGGGCATCGTTCCGACTTTAATCAGAGAAATTAAAGAAATGACGGGGATTCCGATTTTTGCCGGCGGCTTCATCCGCACGGAGCAGGACGTTGAAAACGCCTTGCAGGCAGGAGCCACAGCCGTGACGACTTCAGACACCGAACTATGGGCTAAATATGAACATTCTATGACAAAAAAAGATTGACACCGCTTACACCCATTGTTACAATAGACCTAGGTTAATACTATGTGATGGAGACCCGGAGACCCACAACAGCTCTTTACGGAAGCAATAAAGCGTAAAGCGGTTTGTTGTGGGTTTTTTATTCTCTATAACTCTGTCAAACCTGCTATTTTGTCATTTAGGAGGAATGATGATGACAGCATTTTGGGGAGAAGTAATCGGTACAATGCTGCTTGTTATTTTCGGCGGCGGCGTTTGTGCGGGAGTCAATTTAAAGAAATCGCTTTCATACCAATCCGGATGGATTGTTATTGTATTCGGCTGGGGATTGGGAGTAGCCATGGCGGCATATGCCGTCGGCAGTATCAGCGGCGCCCACTTGAATCCGGCTTTAACGATAGGCCTTGCGCTTGAAGGCAGCTTTCCTTGGAAAGAGGTCCCTGTTTATATTGCGGGGCAGATGATCGGAGCAATGATCGGTGCGGTTGTTGTGTACCTTCATTATCTGCCGCATTGGAAGGCGACGGATGATCCGGCCGCTAAACTGGGCGTTTTCTCGACCGGCCCGAGTATTCCTCATACATTTGGGAATATGATAAGTGAAGTCATTGGTACGTTTGTGCTTGTGCTCGGCATTTTGGCAATCGGAGCGAATGAATTTACAAAAGGGCTGAACCCGCTGATTGTCGGATTCCTCATCGTTGCCATCGGGATTTCTCTTGGAGGGACGACCGGATATGCGATCAACCCTGCGCGGGATTTGGGGCCGAGAATCGCTCACGCCTTTCTGCCGATTCCGAAAAAAGGGCCGTCAAATTGGAAATATGCCTGGATTCCCGTAGTCGGTCCGATCATGGGCGGTGCGTTCGGCGGCGTATTTTACAATGCCGCGTTTAAAGGAAATGTGACACCTAGCTTTTGGTTTGTAAGCGTTATAATGGTTGTAGTGCTTTTCATACTCTATATTTATACCAAGAAATCTCAATCACGGAAAATATTATCAAATTCTGAATATATTTAAAAAGGAGAGCGGCATCATGGAGACCTATATTTTATCAATTGACCAAGGCACAACAAGTTCAAGAGCGATTCTTTTTAATAAAGAAGGAAAAATCGTGCATTCCGCTCAAAAGGAATTCACACAGCATTTCCCTCAGCCGGGCTGGGTGGAGCACAATGCGAACGAAATCTGGGGATCGGTGCTCGCCGTTATCGCGACTGTGATCTCCGAGTCCGGAATCAGCGCTGATCAAATTGCCGGCATCGGCATCACGAACCAAAGGGAAACGACGGTCGTATGGGATAAAGATACCGGAAAGCCGGTATACAATGCGATTGTGTGGCAATCGAGACAAACATCCGGCATTTGCGAAGAGCTTCGTGAAAAAGGATATAATGATACATTCAGAGAAAAAACGGGACTTTTGATCGACCCTTATTTCTCAGGAACGAAAGTCAAATGGATTCTTGACAATGTAGAAGGCGCGCGGGAAAAAGCGGAAAACGGAAATCTTCTGTTCGGAACGATTGATTCATGGCTCATCTGGAAAATGTCCGGAGGGGCGGCGCACGTAACGGATTATTCCAACGCTTCAAGAACGCTGATGTTTAATATTCATGAATTAAAATGGGATGACGAGCTGCTTGATATTTTAGGCGTGCCGAAATCAATGCTGCCGGAAGTGAAACCGTCTTCTCATGTGTACGCGAAAACGGTTGATTATCATTTCTTCGGTAAAAACATTCCGATTGCGGGAGCGGCCGGAGACCAGCAGTCAGCGCTGTTCGGCCAGGCGTGCTTTGAAGAAGGCATGGGGAAAAACACATACGGCACAGGCTGCTTTATGCTGATGAATACCGGAGAAAAAGCCATCACTTCTGATCACGGCCTTCTGACGACAATTGCCTGGGGATTAGACGGAAAAGTCGAGTATGCACTGGAAGGAAGCATCTTTGTCGCAGGTTCTGCCATCCAATGGCTGAGAGACGGCATGCGGATGTTCCAGGATTCAAAAGAAAGCGAGACATACGCAGAGCGTGTGGATTCCGCTGACGGTGTTTATGTCGTGCCCGCTTTCGTCGGATTAGGCACACCGTACTGGGACAGTGACGTGCGCGGCTCAGTTTTCGGCCTGACACGCGGAACGACGAAGGAGCATTTTATCCGGGCCACGCTTGAATCTCTCGCTTATCAGGCGAAAGATGTGCTTGATGCTATGGAGGCTGATTCAGGCATCTCTTTAAAAACATTGCGTGTAGACGGCGGAGCGGTAAAAAATAACTTCCTCATGCAGTTCCAAAGCGACTTGCTTGATGTGCCGGTCGAACGTCCGGAAATTAATGAAACGACGGCGCTCGGTGCCGCGTATTTGGCCGGAATCGCTGTCGGATACTGGAAGGACAGCACTGAAATCGCCGATCAGTGGAACCTTGATAAGCAATTCAAACCGGAAATGGAAGATGAAAAACGCGATGAATTGTACGGCGGATGGAAAAAAGCAGTAAATGCAGCTATGGCTTTTAAATAAGATAAAAATGTGGTATACTGAAAACAAGTTAATAGGAACGGTCCTGAGATGAGGAGAGACCACAGCACCAAAGTGATGACATGCGCTTTGGCTGTTGTGGTCTCTTTTTCTATACCGTGACAACAAGGAGGAAACGTAATGATGAATCACCAATTTTCAAGTTTGGAACGGGATCATATGCTGGAAGACATGACTAAAAAAACATACGATCTGTTTATTATAGGCGGAGGTATTACGGGTGCCGGTACGGCGCTTGACGCAGCTTCAAGGGGAATGAAAGTCGCTTTGAGCGAAATGCAGGATTTCGCGGCCGGCACATCAAGCCGATCCACAAAGCTTGTCCACGGCGGTTTGCGTTATCTGAAGCAATTTGAAGTCAAAATGGTTGCAGAAGTCGGTAAGGAACGTGCCATCGTGTACGAAAACGGCCCGCACGTCACGACGCCGGAATGGATGCTGCTGCCGTTTCATAAAGGCGGCACGTTCGGTTCATTCTCTACTTCCATCGGCCTGCGTGTGTATGACTATTTAGCGGGAGTAAAAAAATCAGAGCGCAGAAGCATGCTGTCTGCTAAAGAAACGCTGCAAAAAGAGCCGCTCGTCAAAAAAGACGGCTTAAAAGGCGGAGGCTATTATGTAGAGTACCGGACGGACGATGCGAGACTGACGATTGAAGTCATGAAAGAAGCCGTTAAATTCGGTGCGGAGCCTGTCAACTATTCTAAAGTGAAAGAACTGCTTTATGAAAAAGGAAAAGTTGTCGGCGTTTTAATTGAGGATCTGCTGTCAGGCAAGGAATACAAAGTTTACGCCAAAAAAATCGTCAATGCGACAGGTCCGTGGGTCGACGAGCTGAGAGAAAAAGACCACAGTAAAAGCGGAAAACATCTTCAGCACACAAAAGGGGTCCATCTCGTATTCGACCAATCCGTATTCCCGCTTAAACAGGCGGTGTACTTTGATACGCCGGACGGCCGGATGGTGTTCGCCATTCCGCGTGAAGGAAAAACATACGTGGGTACGACCGATACGGTTTACAAACAAAAACTTGAGCATCCGCGCATGACGGTGCAGGATCGCGATTATGTCGTCAGCTCCATCAATTATATGTTCCCGGAACTGAACATTACGGCGGACGATATTGAATCAAGCTGGGCCGGCCTCAGACCGCTTATTCACGAAGAAGGGAAAGACCCGTCTGAGATCTCCCGTAAAGATGAAATCTGGACATCTCAATCAGGCCTGATTACGATCGCCGGAGGAAAACTGACGGGCTACCGTAAAATGGCTGAGCACATTGTCGATCTTGTCCGCGACCGCTTGAAAGAAGAGGGCGGCCAGGACTTCGGCGGCTGCAAGACGAAGACGATGCCGATTTCCGGCGGACATGTCGGCGGCTCTAAAAACTTCGAGTCATTTGTGGAAGCAAAGACAAAAGACGGCTTGAAAATCGGTTTATCACAGGAAACCGCTAAGCAGTTAGCCATCAGATACGGCTCTAACGTTGAAAATGTATTCAGCCGGATTGAAGGTCTGAAAGACGAAGCGGAAAAACGCCAGATTCCGGTTCACATTCTGGCTGAAGCGGCTTACAGCATCGAAGAAGAAATGGCTGCGACACCTGCCGATTTCTTCGTCCGCAGAACGGGAAGACTGTTCTTCGACATCAAATGGGTGCAAACGTATAAAACGGCCGTGATTGATTACATGAGCGACCGATTCCAATGGAATGACGAAACGAAAGAAAAACACACTGAGTGGTTAAATACGCTGCTGCACGACGCGGTTGTTCCGCTCGAACAATAATAACCGGAGGGCTGTGCCGAAAAGGCATGAGCCCTTCTTTTATCTTCTTACATAAAGCATTTGGTTAGGTTATCAAGTGACACGGGCAGCCGATTCATATTAAAATATGGTCATAAGCTGAAATTATAGGAGGACGAACATGAGTTGGAGTAAGAGCTACGAACGCTGGAATCAGGCCGAACAATTAGATTCAGAATTGAAAAAATTATTGGCGGACGCAGAAGGAAACGAGCAGCTGCTGGAAGATTTTTTCTACAAAAATCTTGAGTTCGGAACAGGAGGCATGAGAGGAGAAATCGGGCCGGGTACGAACAGGATGAATATTTACACGGTCCGCAAAGCATCCGCCGGACTTGCGGCGTATATCGAAAAACAGGGAGAAGACGCGAAAAAAAGAGGGGTTGCGATCGCATACGACTCCCGTCATAAATCTCCTGAGTTTGCGATGGAAGCTGCAAAAACCCTTGCTTCCCAAGGCATTCAAACATACGTATTTGATGAGCTCCGCCCGACGCCTGAGCTGTCTTTTGCGGTGAGAAAGCTGAACGCTTATGCCGGTATCGTCGTGACGGCCAGCCATAACCCGCCTGAATATAACGGATATAAAGTGTATGGCGATGACGGCGCACAGCTGCCGCCGAAAGAAGCGGACATCGTCATTGCGGAAGTGAATGCCATAGAAAATGAATTAACGATTCAAGTTGAAGATGAACAGTCGCTGAAAGAAAAAGGTTTGATTAAAATAATCGGTGAAGAAATTGATAAACCGTATACTGAAAAACTGACTTCCATCTCCGTACATCCCGAGCTTTCGGATGAAGTGGATGTCAGCGTCGTGTTCACTCCGCTGCACGGCACGGCAAATAAACCGGTGCGCCGCGGTCTTGAAGCACTCGGTTACAAAAACGTCACCGTCGTAAAGGAGCAAGAGCTGCCGGACCCGGATTTTTCAACCGTCAAATCGCCGAATCCGGAAGAGCACGCGGCATTCGAATATGCCATTAAACTCGGAGAAGAACAAAATGCCGATATTCTCGTCGCTACGGACCCGGATGCCGACCGTCTCGGCATTGCCGTAAAAAACAGCGAAGGCAAGTACACAGTGCTGACGGGAAACCAGACAGGCGCGCTTTTATTGCATTACCTGCTTTCCGAGAAGAAAAAACAGGGCACCCTTCCTGAAAACGGTGTCGTCATGAAAACGATTGTCACGAGCGAATTGGGCCGCGCCGTCGCTTCATCGTTCGGGTTAGATACGATTGACACGCTGACAGGCTTCAAATTTATCGGTGAAAAGATCAAAGAATATGAAAAAACAGGCCAATACACGTTCCAGTTCGGGTATGAAGAAAGCTACGGCTACTTAATCGGCGATTTCGCGCGTGACAAAGACGCGATCCAGGCTGCGCTGTTAGCCGTCGAGGTATGCGCCTTTTATAAAAAGCAGGGCATGTCGCTTTATGACGCGCTGCTGTCCATTTTTAAAGAATACGGTTATTATCGTGAAGGCTTGAAGTCATTGACGTTAAAAGGAAAACAGGGAGCAGAGCAGATTTCCGCTATCCTGACTTCCTTCCGAAACGATCCGCCGAAGCAGATGGCCGGAAAACAAATCACACAGGCTGAGGACTATTCAACGGGAAAACGGACTGTATTTGCCGATCATCGTGAAGAAGATATTGATCTTCCGAAGTCAAATGTCCTGAAATATTTCCTTGAAGACGGCTCTTGGTTCTGCCTTCGTCCATCAGGAACGGAGCCGAAAGTGAAGTTCTATTTCGCCGTGAAGGGAACTTCTTTACAAGACAGCGAACAGCGTCTTGCCGCATTATCTGAAGCCGTCATGAAAACGGTGGATGGCATAGTGGAAAAAACGAAATAAACAACAAACCGCCGGAAGCGACATCCGGCGGTTTTTTTATACGCCTCATCCGAAAGTATGAGGAAAATTCATGCTGAAAACAAAGGAATATACAGAAAAGAATTGATATAATATGGATAATTCTGATTGGCCGGAGTGAGGGAAATTGACGAAAACGACGGTAGAAACGTTAAAAACGTTAAAAGCGATTGCGGAAACCTTAAACCAAAGCCACGATTTAAAGGAAGCGCTTGATAAAGTGCTCCGCGAACTGCTCAGCTTGACCGGGCTGCAGACAGGGTGGATTTTTCTGATTGAGCCGGACGGGTCTTATACGCTCGCCGCATCCGCTTATTTACCGCCGGCTCTCGGTCAGCGGGAAAATGCACTCATGTGCAGCGGGGAATGCTATTGTCTGACCAAATTCAGCAATGGCGGATTGACAAAAGCCGTAAACATAATGAATTGTAAACGGATTGAATTTGCGGAACAGACGACGAACTGCCGCGATACGGAGGGCATTACCCATCATGCGACCGTACCGCTTGAGGACGGCGGCCGGAAGTTCGGTTTATTAAACGTCGCCGCAAGTGAAAAGACATTTTTCAACGAAGAAGAACTGCATCTGCTTGAAGCGGTTGCATTTCAAATCGGAACGGCGATTCAGCGGATGAAATTGGCCGAATTTGAGCAGCAGAACGCCCTGTTGATGGAACGAAGCAGACTTGCGCAAGAGCTGCATGATTCCGTCAATCAGATGCTGTTTTCTGTCAGCTTAACGGCAAAAGCCGCAAAGAGCTTTACAGATGATGATCGGCTCCGGCAGATGATTACGTTTATTCAAGAGCTGTCTCAGGATGCGCTAACAGAAATGAGGGCGCTTATTTGGCAGCTGAAGCCGGAAAGTTTGACGAAAGGGCTGTATGCGTCGATCAAAAGCTATGCCGCTCTCATCGGCCTGGAAGCCGTTTGTGAAATGGAGGATGAGCTGGAGCTTACAGATGAACAGGAACACGCGCTTTGGCGGATCGCCCAGGAAGCCTTGAATAACTGTAAAAAGCATGCGGGAACGGACCGGGTTATCATTTCTGCCGTTAAAAAGCCGGATTGCGCTGAGCTTCACATCAGCGACCGTGGAGCGGGCTTCAGCGCTGATGCGCACGCTGTGCTCCCATCGCTCGGCGTGGCCCGCGGGCTGAAGCGATCGGAGGCCGCTTTACACTGCAATCCGAGCTTGGCGCCGGAACGATTGTCTCCGTTCGGCTTCCGTTTCGGGATAGGAGGTCTGATTGATGAAAATTGTGATTGCTGATGATCATCACGTTGTCCGCAAAGGACTGCGCTATTTCTTTGCCACTCAGGAAGACATTGAAGTTGCCGGTGAGGCATCCACCGGTGCTGAAGCGCTTCAGCAAGCTGAAAAGACGGAGCCGGACATCATTCTGATGGATTTATCAATGCCTGATATGGACGGCATAGAAGCGGCAAAAATTGCGGCTGAACGATTTCCGGACATCAGTATCGTCGTTTTGACGAGCTATTCTGATCAGGAGCATGTCATTCCCGCTCTTAAAGCCGGCGCAAAAGCATATCAGCTGAAAGACGCTCAGCCCGATGACTTAGTGAAAACGCTCCGGGAAGTGTATTCCGGACGTTACCGGCTGTCGGCGGATATTGTGCCTCACGTGCTGACCCATATGGTTCAGGATGATCAGGATAAGGAAAAATATTATCAGCTGACCCCCCGTGAAAAAGATGTTCTTCAAGAAATAGCCAAAGGGAAAAGCAATAAGGAAATTGCGGCGGCACTGTGTATTTCTGAAAAAACAGTGAAGACCCACGTATCCAACCTGCTGTCAAAGCTGAATCTTTCCGATCGGACGCAGGCGGCATTGTATGCGGTAAAATATAATGTTTTTGGAAAGGCGGTAAAATTATGAGCATATTAGTGATCAGCGGAACACCGAGAAAAAACGGGCGGACTAGAATTGCCGCTTCTTATATCAGAGATCGGTTTCATACCGATTTTATTGATTTGAGCGAAAGTGAACTGCCGCTTTATAACGGTGAAGAAGAACAGAACGAGCTGCCTTCAGTGCAAGCGTTAAGGCGGCAGGTGAAAAAGTCGGCGGCCGTCGTCTTATTATCTCCCGAGTATCACAGCGGCATGAGCGGCGCTTTAAAAAACGCCATCGATTTTTTAAGCAGCGATCACTGGGCATACAAACCGGTGGCAATCATTGCCGCGGCGGGCGGAGGAAAAGGAGGCATGAACGCGCTGGCGAATATGCGGACGGTCATGCGGGGCGTCTATGCAAATGTCATCCCGAAACAGCTGGTCTTAGACCCGATTCACATCGACATGGATCGCCGGACCGTATCTGAGGATATGGCGGTCAGCCTGAAAGACATGATTGAAGAATTGAATATGTTCACAAACACAAGAAATCCCGGCGTCTGACGCCGGGATTGTTTTATGTCAGCATGGCTAATTGATCTTCATAAGCGAGCTCTGTCGCATGATCAATATACCCGAGAAGAGAATACAGCTCTTTTTCAAGCACCGCATGATCATATTCGAAATGATACGCGTGCAGAAAGTGCTCAATACGCTTTGATAATAAATCATCTTTTGTACGAACCATCAATATTAACAAATTGTCCCATTGAGATCGGTGTGTGTAATACAAGGCTTTGTCATAATCGGCATGATCCATCTAACGCTTCTCCTTTCAATGAGAAGTTCTCCGTTAGTTTATGCCGTCGAAGCCCGGATGCAACGGGGGAAAAGTTGGTGTCCTTATCACTGCGGCATAGCAATATGAGGGAGACATAAAATAAAACCGCATATCCGTCTCTTCTTTGGACACGCTAAGATTGACAAAAAACGACTCAGGAGAACATAAAGATGAAATCCCTTCCATTTGCGCTTGCCCTCTTGTTTTGCGGCATTCTCATTGCCTCGATCGCTGAAAAAGGGCATACAGAACACCTCGATCCATCAGTTGAAAAATGGGAGCAGCTCGCATGGAACCAGCTTGAACGTGAATACAAGGGGGCCGAGCTTACCGATTATTCGTACATGGGCCGTACAAAAGTGAACCGGGAACAGACGAAAGATGTGTTTCGCGTAACGGTGCAAACAGCAAAAGAAACGTTTTCATCCCGTGCTGAAGTGTATTTCCATCCCGTAACAAAACACGTGATCAGCATTAATATTTTCAGACTGTAAAAAAAGCTGCACAGCCTAATTGAGGCCGTACAGCTTGTCAGATATCAGAAGAAACGTTTTGCGCCGAGGTAGCGCTGTTTCCAATAGGAATTGTTCATGCTGGAAATAACGACACCCGAATCGTTGGCATTAATAAACTGGCCGTTCCCGAGATAAATACCGACGTGGGAAGGTCCGGCTTTATAAGTTGAGAAAAAGACAAAGTCACCGACCGCCGGCTGGCTGACTGATGTCATCGTATTCCAGTAGCCTGCGGCTGAAAGTCTGGATACAGAAGTGACCTTATTGAGAACGTAATAAATGAAACCGCTGCAGTCAAAGCCTCTCGGCGTTGTCCCGCCCCATACATACGGTACGCCCAGCTGAGCTTTTGCGGCATCGATCATTACATTAATCTTCGCGCTTGTTGAACCTGTGCCGCCTGTGTTGCCGGACTGATTCGGTGTTGTGTTTGTCTGCTGCCCGGTAATCGTCAGCTTTTGTCCGATTTGAAGAACATCTGTTTTCAGATTGTTTTTCTCGCGGATCTGCTGGGCGGTCACATTGAACTTTTGGGCGATCACCCATAAAGAATCCCCGCTTTTCACGGTATATGTAGTGGTTTTCCCTGTATCTCCGGACTGGTTCGGAGTTGACGGTGAAGTCGAAGAGCCGGAAGATGACGTTTTGGTCAGCTTAAGCACTTGTCCGACCCGCAGCATGTCTGACGTCAGTTTGTTGATGCTTCTGATTTGCTGAACCGTCATATTGTATGCGTTTGCGATTTTCCAGAGTGAGTCTCCGCTTTTTACTGTATAAGAGGACGTTTGCGTCTGGTTTTTATTTTGGTTTGAATTGTCTTTTGACGGCGTGTTTCCCGAAGAAGACGTTCCTTTTGTTTTCAGGACTTGGTTTACGTAGATCGTATCCGTTTTTAAGTTGTTTAATACTTTGAGTTCCGCAATGGTCATATTGACGCTGTTTGCGATCTTCCATAGGGAATCGCCGAGTTTTACTTTATACGTCCCGGAAGATGATGACTGATTTTTGCTGCTGTTTGAGCTGCTGCCAGGAGCGGTTTTTTTCTGATCGGTGCTTGAGGAAACTTTCCCCGTCACTTGCAGCTTCTGTCCGGCGCGGATTAAGTCGCTTGTCAGACCGTTCAATTTTTTCAGTTCCTGTACGGACATTTTAAAATCAGATGCGATCAGCCACAGCGAGTCTCCGCTTTTCACTGTATAAACGCTTTTAGTCGTGCCGCTGTTCTTTGAAGATGGCTTTTTGCTGCCGGAATCTGATTTGCCGTTAGGAATGTTGAGCGTCTGCCCGATAGAAAGAACGTTGGATTTTAGATGATTCGCTGATGTAATGGCATCCACGCTTGTATTGTAGTTTTGGGCAAGCTTCCATAATGAATCTCCGCTTTTAACCTTAATCGTTTGTGCTTCTGCCGGTGTTACAGCTAACGCAGACCCGACGATCGCAGATGCAGTCAAACCGACCGCTACCTTTTTTTTCATAATGAATCTCCCTTTTCCTGCGATGATTTTACTATCCCCATTCGTTGCAGCCGCAAGGTGAGGATATCAGTAATGATAATCTTTATATCGGCACTTGTCTGCAATCGTTTATCATATTAATAGAAATAGTCCTTTTTTCTTATGCCGGCATAAAAAAAGAAGGAATGCGGACATTCCTTCAGCTTCTGAGCAGTCTCATAATCTCCTCTTTGTTTTTGACCAGATCCCTTAACGTATATTTGTCTAAAACGGCCAGGTAAGCTTGCAGGGCTTCATTCAGAAGGTTCTTTAAGTTGCAGGCGGGAGATATGATACAGAGATTTTTTTTGGAGTCAAAGCATTCTACGATGTTAAAGTCGTCTTCTGTATTTCGAACGACTTCTCCAATGTTTATGTCTTCCGGTGTCATTCCTAATCGGATTCCGCCTCCCCGGCCCCGGATCGTTTCGACATATCCGAGCTGTCCGAGGCGGTAAATGACTTTCATGAGGTGGTTTTTAGAGATGGAATAAGTATCTGCGATTTCTTTTATGTTGGAAAGTTCGTCGGAATGTCTGGAAGCCAAAAAAATCAAAACGCGTAAAGAATAATCAGTATAGTTCGTTAATTTCATAGAATGACCTCGAAAAAAGAGATTTTGCTTCTGTTACAGTCTATCATATATGAATCTAAAATGAAAAAAAAGGAATTTGCCCCTTTAACTCAAAAAAAACGTGCGCTCCTTCTGAGCACACGTTTTTTTCGTTAAGACATCGGCGGCTTACGATCGTCAGCCGATTGATGTTTTTCAATTTTGCGATCCAATTTTGCGAGATAACGGGAGGCGAATTCTTTTCCGCCAAGACCGAATGAAAGTCCGAAGGCAAGCGCGAAACCGCCCAGAATCAGAATAAACGCGGCATTTACGATCGTGTCGGCGACACCGAGCTGATCCAGCGCCATAAAGATTGAAAGAGTGATAATGGTATATTTCGCAAGCGGCGCCAGGAATCTGAATTCCTTTCCGCTCAGCATGCCGGCAAGCAGCCTGCTGACGAGCTGTCCGGCTAAAAGCCCGATTCCGAGAATAAATACAGCGGCCAGAACATTAGGCAGGTAAGCGATAATACCGGTTGCGATAACAACGAGAAATTCGAGATGGACAAGCTGCAGCGCCTCTGCCGTAAAGAGCAGGACGATGATGATCTGAACAATCATGCCGACCGTCTGAGAAAGCGTCAGCTTCGGGGTACCCGCCTGTTCAAAGCCCATTTTACCGAGAAGAGAGTCGAAACCGCCCCGGTGCAAGAGCCCGGATACAATGCTGTTGACCCATTTTCCGATCCAGATGCCGGCGATGATCAGCACAATACCGATGATGATATTAGGGAGCATTGTGAAGACCGTGTGCAGCATGGCTGACGCCGGTTCAGAAATACCCGCCACATCAAGCCGGTCAAGCGCAGAGATGATCACCGGAATGAAAATCAGCACGTAGACAATCGTTCCGATGATTGCCGACAGGCTTGTATCCTTCAGATAAATAGAAAGCCCCATACGTGCGGCAAGCCTTTCCGTGCCGATACTCGCCAGAAAGTTTGTGACGATATCACGGACGAGACGGGCAACAAGCCAGCCGATTAAAACAATCAGCGCCGCGGCGAATAATTTCGGTATAAAGGACAAAACGCTTTGGATCATATTTGTAAACGGCCCTGATACTCCGCTGATTTGGAGAGCGGCCAAGACGCCGGGCAGGAACAAGAGCAAGACGAAGTAAAAAACGATTCGTGAAGCGGCCGTAACGGATCTGCTCATCTCCGCTTCTTCAGAAACCATTGTCCATTTTCTGAGCCGGCCGTTTTCAGCAAGTTTCATGCCCGCTTTTTTGACGAGATAGCTGAAAAGCGAAGCGGCCGCCCAGCCCAACAGCAGAATCAGGCCGGCTTTTAAAATGCTCGGCACAGCCGCCGTTATCGCTGACAGCATGCTGACAAAAGGCGAAGCCACGGTTGTCAGATGCAGAATGTTAAAGAATAGAATAAAAACGATGATTAATGCGATAAAATAAATGACTTTACTGATGACTTTTTCTGAGGAATAGCGCGCCGGCTTTTTTTCGGCGAACAGCCTGTCGTCGATTTTTGTTTTTTGCAGGCCTTTGTATACGGCTTTTTCAATGATTTTGGCAATGCCCCAGCCGATAAGCAGGACGAGCAGTGCAATGATCAGATTCGGGAGTTTGCTGAGATACGTCGTAAGCATGTCTGCTGTATTCAAGTAGAATCGCTCCTTTTCTTTTTGGGGTATGGTGTGTGTTTTACCCACTTACATATAAAGCAAACGGGGCGGATGTGCCGAAAGTTTTCAGCCGGAAACCGGTCTGTTATTTCATCTTTTGAGAGGAGGGGTCATACATTATAAATAAGTCCAAGTAGGGGGGATTCGGTTGAACGCGGAGGAGACAAAAGGTTTACAGCGGGCAATTGAGGAAATAACCGACATTGCCAAGGGTTTCGGCCTTGATTTCTACCCGATGAGATATGAAATTTGCCCGGCTGAAATTATTTATACATTCGGAGCGTACGGCATGCCGACGAGATTCAGCCACTGGAGTTTCGGCAAACAATTTCACAAGATGAAACTCCATTATGATCTCGGTTTGAGCAAAATTTATGAACTTGTCATTAATTCCAACCCTTGCTACGCTTTTTTGCTGGACAGCAATTCGCTGATCCAAAATAAATTAATTGTAGCCCATGTTCTTGCCCATTGTGATTTTTTCAAAAATAACTGCCGCTTTCAAAATACGAATCGGGACATGGTTGAGAGTATGGCGGCTGCGGCGGAGCGGATTAAGCATTATGAAAGAATGCACGGGATAAAAGAGGTGGAGTCCTTTTTAGATGCCATTCTGGCGATTCAGGAGCATATCGATCCGTCGCTCGTCAGGCCGAAGCTGCTGTGGAGCGTCGATGACGAAGAGGAGGACGAAGAAGAAACCGCGCCATCGCCTTACGATGATTTATGGGGAATGGATAAGCCGAAGCAGGTGAAAAAGAAAAAAGGGAAAAAACCGTTTCCGCCCCGGCCGGAAAAAGATATTCTGCTGTTTATCGAAGAACATTCGCGGGAGCTTGAACCGTGGCAGCGTGACATTTTAACCATGATGAGAGAAGAAATGCTGTATTTCTGGCCGCAGCTGGAAACGAAAATCATGAACGAAGGCTGGGCATCTTATTGGCATCAGCGGATTATCCGCGAGCTTGACCTGACTTCAGATGAAGCCATCGAATTTGCGAAGCTGAACGCAGGCGTCGTTCAGCCGTCAAAAACGGGAATCAACCCGTATTATTTAGGGCTAAAAATTTTTGAAGACATCGAAGAGCGTTATGACAACCCGACAGATGAAATGAAAAAAACAGGAGTAAAGCCCGGTTCCGGCCGCGAGAAAATGTTTGAGGTCAGGGAAATTGAATCGGATATATCATTTATCCGCAATTATTTGACGAAAGATCTCGTGATGCGTGAGGATTTGTATTTATTCCAAAAGCAGGGCAGGGACTATAAAGTGATCGACAAAGAATGGAAGGCCGTGCGCGACCAGCTCGTGAACATGCGGGTCAACGGGGGATTTCCTTATCTGACCGTCAATGACGGGGATTACCTGAAGAATAATGAGCTTTATATTAAACATTGGTATGAGGGAATTGAGCTTGATCTGAAATATTTGGAGAAAGTGCTGCCGTATCTGTACCAGCTGTGGGGCAGGAGCGTGCACATCGAATCTGTTCTTGAAGACAGAGAAGTGATGTTTTCGTATGACGGCAAAGGAGTGCACCGGAGATATCTGTAAAAGAAGAAAGGATGCGGGGAAACCCCCGCATCCTTTTTTATTTTCCGTGTTTCAGGATGTGAAAGATCTTTTTGGCCTGGTCCGTGTTGTTTAAAAGCCCCGTAAATGACTCTCTTCCCGGACCGTATGCATAAACGGGAACTTCTTCGCCCGTATGATCGCCGGTTGTCCAGCCGCTGTTGGTTTTCGCATTAAAGAGCTTAATGATCGCTTTGTAGACGCTCTTGTCAGCATCCTGTTTTGCGGCCGTTTCGATCTGTTTGATTTCAGCTTTTGACCATTTCAGGTCTGTATAACGCGCAAGCACGGAAGATACGGGTTTGCCCGCTTTGATTTGGTCAGCCATAAATGCCGGGGTTTTTTTGGCGGCAAGAACCGGTTCAACATGCCAGTTTTTATCGTCATTCGCGCCGATCGTCAATCCGCCGGTGGTATGATCGGCCGTGGCAACGACAAGCGTATGTTTGTCCTTTTTGGCAAATGCGATCGCTGCTTTATACGCTTTTTCAAAATCCTTCATTTCGCTCATTGCGCCGACTATATCATTGTCATGTCCCGCCCAGTCAATTTGGCTGCCTTCGACCATTAAGAAAAACCCTTTTTTATTCTTGTTCAGCCTGTCGATCGCTGCCGTTGTCATGTCTTCTAATGAAGGGACGGCGTTTGAGCGGTCGATTGCTTTGTCGAGTCCTCCATCGGCAAACAGGCCGAGAATCTTCTTGTTACGATCCTTTTTGAGCTCCTGTTTTGATGTAACGTAGCTGTATCCCGCTTTTTTGAAATCCTTTGTTACATTGCGGTCTTTACGGATAAAGTTTGATTTGCCGCCTCCGAGGAGCACATCGACTTTCTGTTTTCCGTTGATGCGGTCATCAAAGTAGCTGCTTGCGATGTCATCCATATTTTTTCTGGATTTGTTATGGGCTCCGAATGCCGCAGGAGTGGCGTGGGCAATCTCCGAAGTTGCGACAAGTCCGGTGGATTTGCCTCTTTGTTTCGCTTCTTCGAGGACGGATTTTACCCGCTTTCCTTTTTTATCGACTCCGATCGCCGCGTTATACGTTTTCACGCCTGTGGCCATTGCCGTGCCTGCCGCCGCGGAATCGGTAATATTGGAATCAGGATCGTCAGGGTAAGTCATCATCATACCGGTGAGATTGGGGTCGAATGCCGTCAGTTTCATGCCATCCGAAGGTTTTCCTTTGTTAATGACCGAACGGTAGGCGTTCATATAGGGAGCGCCCATTCCGTCGCCGACCATGAAGATGACGTTTCTGATTTCGTTTTTGTCAGGCTGTTTTTTTGCCGCAGCCTGTTCGGAGTGCTGAAGCCCCGCGCCCGCAATCAGACCGGCTGTCAGCACGGATACGGCTGCCGCCGGCAGAAGTTTTGATCGAACCTGTTTAAATAGACTCATTCTCACTCGTCCTCCTTTAATCTTGTCTGCATGTCTAATGGTAGGGGATGTTTGTAAAGAGCGCCTGTTCCTCCTGTAAATTTCAGGTGAAACATTGTTAGAAATGTAAATTCCGGTGTAACTTATGTTTTCAAGAAAGAGTGAAAACCATTCACTTTTTTGAAAAAGACGAGGATTTTTTTAACAAGGGGTTATTTGGAAAATAAACTGCTTTGTTTTTCCAAAATACGAGGATCACAGGAAAAAAACATGACAAATTGACTCATTTTTCGTCACGTTTGAAATCAAATTGAAATATTTAATACCCTTAAAAACTTTTTTTAAAAACGAATTAGTAAGAAATTTGTCACGGGAAGTCAAGTCTATTTCTAGTGGAAATTGAACCTTATAATAGGAAACAGATAAAAACTTAAAAAAAGAGACACATAAAATAGATAGAATCATTCGGGGAGGAAAACATGAAAAAGCAACTTGTTACAGCAACAACGGCAGTGGTTTTGGGGACGACTTTGTTTGCGGGCGCGGCATCTGCGCAAACGATTAAGGTAAAAAAAGGCGATACATTATGGGGACTTTCAAATCGGTACGGAACGTCAATTAATTCCATTAAATCTGAGAACAAATTAAAATCGGATATCATTTACATCGGCCAGACGCTTTCGATCAACGGTAAATCATCTTCAGGTTCAAATTCGGGCAGCAAGTCATCATCGTCTACATATAAAGTCGTAAAAGGCGACAGCCTTTGGAAAATTGCGAATAAATATAAAATGACGGTAAACCAATTAAAAAGTTTAAACGGTTTAAAAACGGACCTGATCCGCATCGGACAAGTTCTTAAAGTAAAGGGATCAACTTCCGGTTCAACGTCTTCAGGATCTTCGTCATCAAAGCAGCCTTCATCCAGCCATAATGCTGCACAGACGAGCCTGAATGTAAACAAGCTGATTTCTGATGCGCAATCTTTAATCGGCACGCCGTATGTATGGGGCGGAACAACGACTTCCGGCTTTGACTGCAGCGGATTTATCTGGTACCTGTTAAACAAACAGACGAGTGTCGGCAGAACAAGCACTGCGGGATACTGGAGCTCAATGAAGAGCGTGTCCAGCCCGTCAAGAGGAGACTTCGTCTTCTTTACAACATATCAGGCCGGCCCTTCACACATGGGTGTGTACATCGGAAACAACAAGTTCATCCATGCCGGTTCTGACGGCGTCACAACAAGTGATCTGAATAACAGCTACTGGAAACCTCGCTACCTTGGCGCGAAAAGATTCTAGCAGCGATAGAAACCCGTTCATCAGAACGGGTTTTTTATTTAGACGGGACAGAGCTCCATTTGTTTCACCTAAAATGAAAATGTGATAAAAAATCTAAAAAGGTTTTCTTTTTTTCATTTTCATAGAGGGCGATGGCGTACGCGCCCGCGCTCGGCATCTGGGCGAATTCGCACGGAATTTCAATCATGCTGCCTGCGGCGAGTTCGGCCCGTACCGCTGACAGCGGCAGAAATGAGACACCCAGCCCCTCTTTAATAAATCGTTTCGTAATATGCGTCTGTGTCACCTTCATTGTCCTGACGAAAGGGAACTGTATTCTGACCTGGCGGAGCAAATCATCCCAATAGTCAGGGTGGTTATGGGTCAAAAGCAGATATTGTCCGAACAGGTCTTTCACTTCATCCGCCTTCCCTGTCCCGGGTTTTCGGCCGGGCGGCGCGACGAGGACAACGGGGTCATTGTACAGGGGGCGGCAAGTGAGGGAAGATGATTGCACCTTTAAGCAGCTCAGTCCGATATCGGCTGAGCCGTTTCTGATTTGAGAGGCGATTTCTTCCGATTCGAAAATGGTGACCGTCATTTCGGTTTCTTTATTGTCCTCTGTATAACGCTTCATGACAGACGGGAGAACGGTGTCGGCGATAAGCGGCGAAACAGCGAGTGTCAGCGTGTGCGAGTAGCCCTGGCGCACCCTGTGCAGCTCCGCCATGCTGTTTTCATAGTCTTCCAAAAGCCTCATGGCAAACGGCACGTATGCTTTTCCTTCTTCCGTCAATTGTATTTTCCGGCCGCTTCGCTGAAACAGCTTGCAGCTGATTTCTTTCTCTAATAATTTTATATGAACGGTGACGGTCGGCTGAGATAAAAAAAGCGTTTCCGCCGTTTTTCTGAAATTCTCATATTTTGCCGCGGTGACGAAGGTGTGAAGCCATTTAAAATCCATAGATGCACTCCTCTGATTAAAAGTTTTAATTAATTCCCTTAAAAATATTCATTATTTTTTAAATATTATATTTACTATAATAACAGAAAGAGGATAAGGGGGAATGAAATTGATTTATCGTGGATTGAAAGGGATTACTTGTGCAGAAACGGCGATCAGCCACATTGACGGAGAAAAGGGGCATTTAATATATCGCGGCTATGATGCGAAGGATATCGCGCTGCAATCCAGTTTTGAAGAAGCGGCGTATCTCATTTTGAACGGGGCGCTTCCTGATGAGCGGCAATTGCTTGCGTTTCAGGAAGAACTTGCAGCCGAGCGCGGGCTTCCGAAACATTTGATCGGCTTACTGGAAACGCTTCCGGATGAAATGGACGACATGGCGGTGCTGAGAACGGCTGTTTCAGGTTTGGGCACAGATTCATTTACATATCCGCCCAAGCCGGAAGAAGCGATTAAACTGATTGCCGTCACACCGACGATTATTGCGTACAGATACCGCCGTAAACAAGGGAAGGAAGCGTTGTCACCTGAGGCGCGATACGGACACGTTGAAAACTATTTGTATATGCTGACAGGCAGGCAGCCGTCCGCAGCCCAAAAGAAAGCGCTTGAGACGTATATGATTCTGGCGATGGAGCACGGCATGAATGCATCGACTTTTTCAGCGAGAGTCACCGTTTCGACTGAATCGGACTTAGTGTCTGCCGTCACTGCCGCACTGGGTACGATGAAAGGACCGCTGCACGGAGGCGCGCCTTCAGGCGTCACGAAAATGCTTGAAGACATCGGAGAAAAAGAAAATGCAGAAGCGTTTTTGACAGCGAAGCTTATGAGGGGAGAACGCCTGATGGGCTTCGGGCACAGGGTGTACAAAACAAAAGACCCGCGGGCGGAAGCGCTGCGCATAAAGGCTGAAGAAGTGGCGGGAAATGATCCGTCGCTTGACTTGGCGCTTTATGTGGAGAAGGAAGCCATCCGCCTGTTAGAGCAATATAAGCCCGGACGGAAGCTGTATACGAATGTGGAGTTTTACGCAGCGGCTGTGATGCAGGCCATTGATGTCGACAATGATTTATTTACGCCGACCTTTTCAGCAAGCAGAATGGCAGGCTGGTGCGCACACGTGCTTGAACAGTCCGCTGACAACATGATTTACAGGCCGTCTGCCAAATACACCGGCGCTTTTCCCGAAACGGCTCAGCAGCTTTAATCACCGGCATATTTGTCCGTTTAACTCCCCACACTGCGTGGTATCGTCTCAGTAATACCAATTGCAGGAGTGTGAGAATATGAATCCGATGGACAGACAGACGGAAGGACAAAAGCCGCAGGTGCAAAACCGCCAGCCCGGCATTGAGTCAGACATGGAGCCGAAGCCGCTCTTGGAGGACCCGGATGTAAAAGGGTCGGGCAGATTAAAAGGAAAAGTCGCCGTCATCACGGGCGGAGACAGCGGCATCGGCGCAGCGGCTGCGATCGCTTACGCGAAGGAAGGGGCGGATCTTGCCATCCTGTACCTAGACGAACATGCCGATGCCGAGAGAACGAAAAAGCGTGCGGAAGAATACCAGGCCGAATGCCTGTTAATTCCGGGGGACGTCGGTGATGAGGCGCATTGTCAGAAGGCGGTCCGGCAAGTCTTAGATCACTACGGAAAAATAGATATTCTCGTTAATAATGCGGCTGAGCAGCATCCGCAAAACGGGATTCTTGATATTACGGCTGAACAGCTGGAGAAGACATTCCGTACAAACATGTTTTCCATGTTTCATATGACAAAAGCCGTGCTGCCTCATCTCAAAAGAGGGAGCGCCATCATTAATACAACGTCGATTACCGCTTATCAGGGAGACACATCATTGATCGACTATTCGTGCACGAAAGGCGGTATCGTTTCCTTTACTCGTTCAATGGCGATGTCATTGGCCGATCAGGGGATCAGAGTAAATGCGGTGGCCCCTGGCCCGATCTGGACCGCCCTGATTCCGGCAACGTTTACTGAAGAAAAGGTGGAAAAGCACGGTTTGGACACTCCGATGGGAAGACCGGGACAGCCTGCGGAACACGCCGGAGCTTACGTGCTTCTGGCTTCAGACGAATCTTCCTATATAACGGGGCAAACCATTCACGTAAATGGCGGCAGATTTATTTCAACATAATACGCAAGTCTTATCCCGCGCTTTTAAAAAGGGCGGGATTTTTATTTGAACGTACATATGAATACGATTTTAAAAAAAATAAAAGTCGCAAGCTGAATCACTAATGTTAATATTTCACAGTGGAAAATCCGCTGAGTTCTGTTTCATGAAAACTAAAAATAATATATAGAATTTTCAAAAAAGTTATTTTCATTTTTATATTTTTCGCTATAATATGATGTAGGAGAAAGGAATGATGTGCTGAAACATTTCATGCGAAAAATAAGAATTTAGTCATTATCGCTATTGTTATCTGAATATTCTAACATATATTGGTTTACAAGGAGTGAAGCAGATGAAGGGGAGCGTATTCAGAAAGAAAAGCATTCAGGACCTGCTTGCCGCAACGGGCGGGGAAAAGTCGCTGAAAAGAGAGTTAGGGGCCTTTGATTTGACCCTTCTGGGGATAGGGGCCATCATCGGAACGGGGATTTTTGTATTAACCGGAACAGGCGCTGTCACGGCGGGGCCGGGGCTGACCGTTTCATTTGTCATCGCCGCTCTTGCGTGTTTATTTGCGGCTCTGTCATATGCCGAATTTGCTTCAAGCGTCCCGGTTTCCGGTTCCGTCTACACGTTTACTTATGCGACACTGGGTGAACTTCTCGCGTTTATTATCGGATGGGATTTAATCTTGGAATATATGCTCGCCGTCAGCGCGGTTTCGGTCGGATGGTCCGGCTATTTTCAATCATTCTTGGCGGGCTTCGGCATTCATCTTCCGACCGCATTAACGGCCGCGCCGGGGTCAATAAAAGGCACGGTCACATTCTTTAATCTCCCCGCATTTGTTATCGTGCTTGCGATTACATTCCTCCTCTACTTAGGCATTAGGGAATCGAAGCGGGTCAATAATATTATGGTCATTTTGAAGGTTCTGGTTGTTCTATTGTTTATCGCCGTTGCGGCCGTATATGTCAAACCTCACAACTGGCAGCCGTTTATACCGATGGGGTTCGGCGGTGTTTTCAGTGCCGCGGCGCTCGTTTTCTTCTCTTTTATCGGTTTTGACGCCGTCTCTTCCGCCGCTGAAGAAACGAAAAATCCGGCGAAGGATCTGCCGAAAGGAATTATCTTTTCATTAATCGTCTGCACCGTGCTGTATGTGACCGTATCGGCGATTATGACGGGCGTCGTTCCGTTTGCCCGCTTTGAAGGCGTTGACCATCCCGTGTCTCTCGTCCTGCAGATGGCCGGTCAGAATTGGGTGGCCGGGATTATTGATATCGGCGCAGTGTTGGGAATGACAACGGTGATGCTCGTCATGCTGTACGGCCAGACGAGGGTGATGTTTGCCATGTCCCGTGACGGTTTGGTGCCGGGGGCGCTTTCAAAAGTCCATCCGAAACATAAAACGCCGCACGTGGTGACATGGGTGTTCGGCATCCTGTCAGCATTACTCGGTTCGCTCGTCCCGCTTGATGAACTGGCGAAGCTGGTGAACATCGGCACGCTTGCCGCGTTTGTCCTGATTTCAGTGGCGGTTATCGTATTGAGAAAGAAACAGCCTGATCTGCCGAGGGCTTTTAAATGTCCGGGGGTTCCCTTTATTCCGATATTGTCCATTCTGTTCTGCGTGTTTTTGATTATTAACCTCGGCGCCACCACCATATTCCGTTTCTTTATCTGGCTGATCATCGGTCTGGTGATTTATTTCTTATATTCGAGAAAGCATTCGAAATTAAACGGGGATTTGTAAGGAGCGGCACCCGCCGCTCCTTTTTATTTTTCGGAATAATGAAACATATTGAAATGGGCTTAAGTTATCGCAGTGAATAAGGGATAATATAGGGCGGAAGGGAAGTGGAAAGTCGTGTCTGACCAAAAAAGGGTTCAATGGGCCTCAAAAATAGGATTTATTATGGCCGCTGCCGGTTCGGCGATCGGCCTGGGAGCCATTTGGAAGTTCCCTTACGTAGCGGGTACGAACGGAGGAGGCGCTTTTTTTCTTGTATTCGTCCTCTTTACCGTGCTTTTAGGCTATCCGCTTTTGCTCGGTGAATTTATTTTCGGAAGACGGAGCCAGACAAATGCGATTGATGCCTACAAACAAGCCGCGCCGAAGTCGGTATGGCACCTTACGGGTTATGTGGGTGTGGCGGCCTGTTTTTTAGTTTTGTCTTTTTACAGTGTTGTCGGCGGATGGATTTTGCTTTATGTGTTAAAAGCCGTTACGGGTTCTTTATCCGGGCTCACTCAGGAGCAGTACGGCACGGTGTTCGGAACGGTCATTGAAAATCCGATCCAGACTCTCGTTGCGCAGCTTGTATTTATGATCATGACGGTAGCGGTCGTGGCAAAAGGCGTGCAGAAAGGGATTGAACGTGTCAGTGCGGTGCTGATGCCGATTTTATTCGTGCTGTTTCTATTGCTAGTGCTGCGATCAGTCACGCTCGATCATGCCGTTGAGGGGATTAAATTTTTATTGGTTCCGCACTTTGAAGATTTGACGCCGGAATCCATCCTATATGCTTTAGGACAGGCGTTTTTTACATTAACGCTCGGTGTTTCGGTCATGGTGACATACAGTTCGTATCTGCCGAAAACCCAAAATCTTCCGGGTTCGGCGGGTTCCATTGTTATGATGAATGTGCTCGTTACGCTGTTTGCGGGACTGGCCATTTTCCCGGCGGTTTTTTCATTCGGCTTTAAACCGGATGAAGGGCCTACACTGCTGTTTACCGTGCTGCCGGCTGTGTTTGACCGGCTGCCGTTCGGCTCGCTGTTTTTTATCAGCTTTCTGGCGGTCTTTTTCTTCGCCGCACTGACTTCGGCCTTTTCAATGGTGGAAATTATCGTGGCGACTGTGGGGAAAGGTGATGAAACGAAAAGAAAGAAGCTGTCGTGGACAAGCGGTCTGCTCATTTTCTTAGTCGGAATTCCGTCCTGTTTATCATACGGTGTTCTCGGTGATGTTCATTTGTTCGGAAAAACGTTTTTTGATCTTGCGGATTTCACCGTCAGCAATGTGCTGATTCCGCTCGGCGCTTTATTAATATCAATCTTCGTCCCGCTGAAAATACCGAAGCAGGAGCTGTTTGCCGAGATGAAAAGCGGTTCAGCCATCGGCTATCGTTTCTTTCAGGTGTGGTATTTCCTTTTGAAATATCTCGTGCCGCTGGCTATCATCGTCGTATTGCTGCATTTAATCGGCGTTCTTTCATTTTAAAAAAACAGGCCCCGTAAAAGGGCCTGTTTTTATGTTTAAAAACCGAATTGCAGATTCGTATCAACCGCAACGATCGTATATACACAGACAATGACGAACAGATTGAGAATGACACCGAGCAGTCCCGGGCCCGTCCGTCCTTTTTTAATAAACAGCTCAATGATGCCGAACGGCACGGCGGCCATCGCAAACGGCAGCATCTGATAAGAATAGAAAGTCACATTGCTGATGATTGCCACGTTCAAAAGCAGCAGCGACAAAATCGCGGTACCGACTGATATCCAGCCGAAAACATTATGCTCTTTAAAAATTCTTACCAATTCCATAATTCCACCTCACCGATGTTTGCTGCTTTTACTGTTTTGTTTTTCAGCAGACGTTCGATTTCTTTTGTCGGCCCCGTCACGACAGAGCCGTATACGTTCATTCCGTGATGTTCAACATAGTCGATTCGGCTGCCAAGATTCATGTCTTTTCGTTTCGATATTGCATGCGCCCATTTTTTATGGCGGGACATAAATTCAAGGGCATTGATAAATTGTTCACGGTCTGTCTGTCCTTGCGTTTCGAAAGAGGACACCATCTTAGAATCTTTCCCGGGAAATCCTAACGGCTCGGCATAAGGACTGTCTTTCAGATTTTTCTCCGTTTCGACCGCATTCCATAAAAACTTCACATCGTATTTTTTAAAAGTTGAATATACTTGAGAAGAAGGGTAGGCCCGGTCATAAGAAAGATAGACCTCCGCCACGCTTCCTTCAGGCAATTTTTTTAATGTCTGACCGGCTTTTTCAATCGTGCGTTCCTTTAAGCCGGAAGGATGGGCGAAATAATGCTTTGCCTGTGCCGCGTCTAGATCATAGTAGTTAACGGCAGGCGATTTGACCGTATCTAAAAACATTTCAATCCGTTCTCCGCCGACGGATTTCGTTTTTGTGCCGATCTGCTTTTGCAGCGGAAATTCCGTATTCATTCCAAACAGCTTCACCTGGCTTTTCAGTCCGGAGGTATCGACGAGGACGTTCGGCATTGTGGTCGCCACCGTCACTGCCGCGGTCTCCATTAATTGATTGCCGGTGCTTTCCTTTCCTCCCAGACCGTAATAGAGGTAGCTTCCCAAAGTGCAAAGCGGCAAAATCATCAAAGTGGAGATGACGGCGAGAACTGAAATCCGCAAATACGATTTGCGTTTTCCGTATGATAAAATGGCCTTCTGTTTTTCCGGGCTGATGCCGACGTCCCATTCCCGATCGTCCTGCATTTCGCTTTCAATCAATTCCTGATAGACTTCCAGCTTTTCCAGCTCTTCTTCAAAGGCGGCCATTTCCCGGTCGCTCATTTCTCCATTTTTGTATTGGTAAAAACGCTTTTTAAATTCTTCATTCATCATTAACACCTCTATTATAAAGTGCTTTCAGCCGCTGTCTGGCACGAAATAAAACACTTTTAAAATTAGCCTCTGAAATATTCATAATATGGGATGCTTCTTTGTAATTCAGTTCTTTTAAATAATACAGTGTTAAGGCCTCCCGATAATTGTCGGGAAGTTCGGACATATACCCTGTCAGCACTTCCTTGATTTCAATCTGATGAGCCGGGCTTTGAACAGCCGTCTGAAAAAGGCTCCCAATTAAGTCATCGGAAATGGTCACTTCCTTTTTATGTTTTCTGACATAATCTATAAACGCATTTCTCGCCACTTGAAAAAGCCATGGCTTTACTTTGCTGTGGTCGTAGGAGTGAATGTGTATGTATGCCCTCATAAAGGTTTCCTGCAGCAAATCTTCAGCGAGATGCTTGTCTTTTGTCATGGAGAGCAGGAACCGGTAAACATCATTCATATACATTTGGTAAATTTCATCGATCGTCACTGCCTTTTCTCCCCTCTATGTTATACACGCATAAGAAAGGTTTAAAGTTGCACGTTCCATGCAAACGGCTTAAATTCATTTTCACCTCATCAAACACCATTTCTCTATAGTACCCAAAATCCGTCATAAAAGATAGAGATCGGCGGAGGAAAAATATAATTATTAGTACCAGGTAATAAAAAATATTGTTATAATAGAGAGAGAGAGAACACTTTTGATCATTACAACAAAGGAAGTGCGTTATGTATAAGTTTTGTGCAAATGCCATCAAATGCATTCTATCTCTGCGCGGAGGAGTGAAAGTGTACAATAAAGAGAATCTTCCGTCTGATAAAGGATTTGTTATCGCGTGCACGCATGCGGGCTGGGTGGACGTCCTCACGCTCGGTGTCGGGATATTGCCCCATCAGATTCATTATATGGCGAAAAAAGAGCTGTTTCAGAAAAAGTGGATCGGAAGTTTTTTGAAGAAGATTCACGCGTTCCCGGTTGACCGTGAAAATCCGGGTCCGAGCAGCATTAAAACGCCGATTAAGCTTCTGAAGGAAGGAAAGATTGTCGGGATTTTTCCGAGCGGTACGAGAACTTCTGAAGACGTCCCGCTGAAAAGAGGGGCCGTGACCATCGCCCAAATGGGGAAAGCGCCGCTCGTTCCGGCCGCATATAAAGGGCCGTCTACGGGAAAAGCGCTGTTTAAAAAGGGAAAAATGCGGCTTATCATAGGCGAGCCGATTTTTTTGGAGGACTTTTCCGATCTTGCGCCGAAGGAGAGGCTGGCGGCCATGACAGAAGAGCTGAATGCCAGAATTAAAGAGCTTGAGAAAAAACTTGAACAATTGTAAATGAAAAAAAGCTTGCCGTCTGTATCAGACGCGCAAGCTTTTTTGTTATGCTTCTTTTTGTTCGGCGGTTTCCAGCAGTTCATCAAACGCCAGTTTTTTCACTTCGATATATGCGACGTGGTGGCCGTCAATTTCATTAATGATAAATTCGCAGCCTTCTTCGATAATCGAGTCGTATTGTTCGACGTCGTATTTCTGGGTAAGGAACCAGCCGCCGATGGTGTCGACCTCGTCATTTTCCAAATGGATGCCGAGGAGTTCGTTCACTTGATCAATCAGGACCTTGCCGTCAAGCATGTAATGGCCGTCGCCGAGTTTACGGATTTCGTTGATTTCATCAATATCAAATTCATCACGGATTTCCCCGACGATTTCTTCAATAATGTCTTCAACGGTGACAAGCCCCGCGGTTCCGCCGTATTCATCCGACAGAATCGCCATATGAACCCGTTCCTTCTGCATTTTTACAAGCAGATCGTGAATCGGTGCCGACTCAATCACATGGATGATCGGATTGACAAAATCGGTAATCGGCGAGTCGACTGATACTTCGCCGCTTATGCAGGCGGTCAGCACTTCTTTAATGTTAATAACGCCGATAATATTATCTTTGTCACCCTCTTCGACAGGGTACCGGGTATATTTTTCAATCTGAATGATGTCCATCATTTCAGAGATTTTGATATCATGCGGCAGACTGACGATTTCCGTACGCGGAATCATGATTTCTTTTGCAAGTCTGTCGTCAAATTCAAAGATTTTGTTCACATATTTAAATTCAGACTGGTTGATTTCACCGCTTTTATAGCTTTCCGATAAAATAATGCGCAGCTCTTCTTCAGAGTGGGCAAGCTCATTTTCAGACACCGTCTCCAGACCGAACGCCTTCGTTAAAAGACGGGCGGAGTTGTTCAGAAGCCAGATAAACGGGAACATGATGCGGTAAAACCAAATGAGCGGTTTCGAAAACAGCATTGAAACGGCTTCCGCTTTCTGGATGGCGACTGTTTTCGGCGCCAATTCTCCCACGACCACGTGTAAGAATGTAATGATCGCATAGGCGAGAATAAATGAAATAATATGCGATAATGAGCTTGGTACGTTTATCTTTGTGAAAAGCGGATGAAGCAAGCGTTCAATCGTTGATTCGCCTAAGACACCAAGACCGATGGAAGTCAATGTTATGCCGAGCTGGCACGCCGATAAATACTCATCTAAATGCGTGGTCACTTTTTTGACACCGATTGCGGCTTTATTTCCTTCTGCTATAAGCTGGTCAACCCGTGAGCCTCTGATTCTGATTATCGCAAACTCAGATGCTACGAAAAATGCCGTCAGCGCGATTAAAACCGCGACTAAAATCAAATTCACAATGTCCAATTAGAACCTTCACTCCTTTTGGGAAGATGAAGGTAACACCTCCTGTTAGTAAGATAATGGTTTAACTTAACAGCAGCATAAATGATTGAAGCACTGCAAGCTTTTCTGGAGCCAGCCTTTTTTTCAGCTGGGCGCGCTCCTCTGGTTCAAGCTTTTCAAACCGATTCAAGATCACGGAGATGTTTTGATTCATGTGATCAATTTCCGATGCCAGATTTCCAATATCGTCAGGCAGGGCTGAAGAGGGAAACTGGTTCTCCAGTCGATCTTTTATATCAGACAGGGCCAATCGCTGCTTTTTACAAGCGACTATAAACTTTAACCGATTAAGTGCAAGTGTATCGTAGTAACGATAGTTCGAACAAGACCTGTCAGGCTTTAAAAGCCCGAGGTTTGTGTAGTAATCCACCGTGCGTTTCGTTACACCGGCAAGCTCTGCTAATTCACTGATGCGATAAGTCTCAGCCCCATCTAAATCCCTCCCCAACCATCACGTTATAGTTATGAGAATAGTTTAATATATGAAGGGGAGTTTGCACAAGTTTATTGTTTTCCGTCTTTCTCCTGAAACGGCGCGGCGGGCTGTCTGAAAAAGCGTTGACTGCGCCAGGTAAATCTTTCATAATCATTGTAAATAGAAACGGAAGAAAAAGACAGAAGGGACAGATGACAGTGGCCGGTTTATCAAGGGAAGTGACAAAGAATCTGGAGAAAGGTTCATGGATACGCAAACTGTTTGATGAAGGCGCGCGGCTGAAAAAAGAGTTCGGCGCCGATAAGGTGTTTGACTTTTCGATAGGAAATCCGGTTGCGGAGCCGCCTGAAACATTTAAGAAGGCGCTTTGCGAAGCGGCTGAAACAGGACGGCACGGATACATACAAAACCAAGGGCTTCCGGAGGCGAGAGAAAAGGTTGCGCACTTTTTATCAGAGCGGTTTCAGACAGAAATTTCCGCCAGGCATACAGTCATGACGGTCGGAGCCGGCGGGGCGCTGAATGTCGCGCTGAAGAGCATTTTAAACCCGGAGGAAGAAGTCATCCTTCTTTCGCCTTATTTTGCAGAATATAAAGCGTATGTTGAAAATTACCGCGGCAGACCCGTCATCTGCCCGCTGACTGACTCATTTGAGATTGATATTGAAGCGGTTAAAGGTGCGATCACCCCCCGTACGAAAGGACTGATCGTTAATACGCCGCATAATCCGACGGGGACTGTGCTCAGCCAGAAAAACCTTAACGAATTAGGCGCCTTATTAAAAGAAACCGAAGAGCGGAACGGCCAAAGCATATTTATTTTATTTGATGAACCGTACAGCCAGCTGATCTACGGAGAAGAGCAGGCGAATCCGTTTCAGGCGTATCACCGCGTGATTTTAGTCAGTTCGTTCAGTAAAGATCTCGGCATTGCGGGGGAAAGGCTCGGGTATATCGCGGCAGACGCCCAAATGCCTGAGGGCGATCTTCTGACGGATGCGTTCGTTTTCTGCAACCGGACGCTCGGCTTTGTGAACGCTCCGGTCATGATGCAGCGCGCCGTGGCGAAAATGGATGATCTTTCGATTGACGCTGAACCTTACAGAAAGCGGAGAGACCTTATGGTGGACATCCTCACAGAAGCCGGCTTCGAATTTGAAATGCCGAAAGGAGGCTTTTTCGTCTTTCCGAAATCACCGATTGAAGACGAGGTGGCGTTCTGCATGCATGCCGCACAGAAATACAAACTATTGATCGTACCCGGCAGCGGATTTGGAAAAAGCGGCTATTTCCGATTATCTTTCAGCGTGCCTTCAGAACAGATCAGACAGTCGCGCGATATTTTCAAAGCACTGTATCAAGATTTTTCTTCATAGCTTCCAATACATAAAGATGGGAGAACGGACAAATGTCGAGGAGAAATAATGGCACGTCAGACATCAGCATTACAGGAATCGGAGTCTTAACCGCGGTCGGACAAGGCAAGGAGGCGTTTCTCGATGCGCTCATGGAGGGGCGGCACGCCTTTGATGTGATGAAACGGCCCGGCCGGCAGAAAGGCAGTTCGTTTATCGGCGCGGAGCTTAGCGAATTAACGCCGCCGGACGCGCTGTCCAAGCGCTTGTACCGAAGGGCCGCATTATCAGGAAAGACGGCGCTTATCGCTTTATATGAAGCGTGGCATGACGCTCAATTAGACGGCGCTGACCACAGCCGCACCGGTCTGATCATCGGCGGCTCGAATATGACGCAGCGCGAATTGCTGCAGGTCTTTGAGAAAAACGGTGAAACGCCGCAATTTGTAAATCCGACATACGGGCTTTCTTTTATGGATAGTGATTTGTCGGGGCTTTGTACGGAGCAATTCGGGATAAAAGGGCCGGCCTTTACGGTCGGCGGCGCGTCGGCAAGCGGCCAGGCGGCGGTTATCCAGGCTGCTCAAGGAATCAAAGGAGGCCTGTTTGACCGATGTATCGTGATCGGGGCGCTGGCCGATCTGTCGTACATGGAGTGTCATGCTCTCCGTTCTTTGGGAGCGATGGGCACTGATACATACGCTGAACGGCCTGAAGCCGCCTGCCGCCCGTTTGACCGGCATACGGACGGGTTTATATTCGGAGAGGCGTGCGGGGCGATTGTGCTGGAACGCGCTGAATCTGCCGAACAGAGGGGCGCGCGTTCGTGGGCCGGCTTAAAGGGCTGGGGGATGGCTTCCGATGCAAACCGCAACCCGAATCCTTCAGCAGAGGGCGAAATGACGGTGATCCGCCAGGCGCTGGAGCGGGCCGGTCTTTCAGCAAAAGAGATCGATTACATCAACCCGCACGGCACCGGTTCGCCGATCGGTGATAAGACTGAATGCCGGGCGCTTTCTGAAAGCGGCCTGTCGCACGCGCGGATTAATGCGACAAAATCGATTACCGGACACGGTCTGAGTGCGGCCGGAACGGTGGAAATCATTGCTGCTCTCTTGCAAATGCGGGAAAACAAGCTTCATCCGATCCGAAACTTAACGGAGCCGATTGACGATTCTTTTCAGTGGGTGACCGACGGGCCGAGCATCCATACCGTACACCATGCGTTAAGCTTAAGCATGGGATTCGGGGGGATTAATACGGCGCTTTGTTTAGAAAATCATTTCCGAAGCAGATAACGGCAGCCTTCTTTTTGAAGGCTGTTTTTTATATGATAAAAAAATCTGAAAATGATGAAAGAATGGAGTTGTGATACAATAAACTATACAAATGACAATCATGCTTTGACTTAGGAGGTGGCAGGATGGGGCCCTCTGTATAGTCAATCACCCATTTCGTTCCTCTCGCTTAAGAAAAAACGATGAAATCAGGAGGTGACGTCCTTATCCTTCAATTCGGGATAAGGTGAAATGGACGATATTGACAGTTTGATTTTAATCGGTGTGCTCATTGCGTTAACGGCATTTTTCGTGGCGAGTGAATTTGCGATCGTCAGAGTGAGAAGATCCAGAATTGATCAGCTCATTTCAGAAGGGAACAGACGGGCGGTGCTCGCAAAGCGTATCATTACGGATCTTGATGAGTATTTATCCGCCTCGCAGCTTGGCATTACACTCACATCCATCGGGCTCGGCGTACTGGGAGAGCCTGCATTTGAGCGGATGCTTCATCCTGTGTTTCAGGGTATGGGGCTGCCGGATTCTGCTGAGCATGTGATTGCTTTTGCTGCGGCGTACGGGCTGATTACGTTTCTACATGTCGTCGTCGGTGAGCTTGCGCCTAAAACGGTTGCGATTCAAAAAGCGGAAAAGCTGACGTTATGGATTGCCGGACCGCTTCGGTTATTTTACGTGTTCATGTTCCCGTTTATTTGGGTGCTGAACGGCTCCGCGAGAATTCTGACCGGTTTGGCCGGATTAAAGCCGGCATCTGAGCATGAAGGCTCCCACTCTGAAGAAGAGTTGCGGATCCTGCTGTCAGAAAGTTTAAAAAACGGAGAAATCAATCCGTCTGAATATACATTTGTGAATAAAATTTTTGATTTTGATAATCGGATCGCCAAGGAAATCATGATCCCGAGAAAAGAAATCGCGGCTGTTTCCACTGATATGGACGTGCCGGAAATGCTTGATATGATGCTGAAAGACAAATATACGCGCTGGCCCGTAACGGACGGGGACAAAGACAGTGTCATCGGCATGATCAATACGAAGCATCTCTTTTCAGATCTGCTGTTTATGACAGAAGATGAAAAAGCGGAAGTATCCATCACGTCTTACGTCCGCCCGGTGATTGAAGTCATCGAGACGATCCCGATACACGACCTGCTGATAAAAATGCAGAGAGAACGGATTCATTTGGCGATATTGTCTGATGAATACGGCGGAACGTCCGGTCTTGTGACGACCGAAGACATCCTTGAAGAAATCGTCGGCGATATCAGAGACGAATTTGATGAAGACGAACAGCCGCAGATTCAAAAGCTGTCCGAACGCCATTATGTGCTGGACGGAAAGGTTCGGATTGATCAGGTGAATCATCTTCTCGGCGCAGGGATTGAAGAGGAAGTCGACACGATCGGCGGTCTTGTGCTGAAACGGAATATTGACATCTGTGCGGGTGAGTCGATACAAATCGGGGGATACACTGCCCTCATATTAGAAATGGACGGCCGGTTTATTAAACAGCTTGAACTCAAAGAAGAACAGGGCCGCCCGGGCGGTCAGAGAACAATAAACCGCCAGCTGCCCGTGCCTGAAACGGTCATGCTTCATAACGCAACCTTGAGCGAAAAATAAGCTCAAGGTTTTTTTAAATGGATATCATAACAAAGCCGCACCAGAACGCCAAAAGGCTTCCGGCTGCTGAAACAGCGATGTAGAGCAGGCTTTCCTTTATGCGGTTGTTCATCATCAGCTGCACGGCTTCAATACTAAACGTGGAAAAGGTCGTAAACGCACCGAAAAAGCCCGTCGCGATGATGATGCCGGCAGAAGGATTATCCAGGCCCAGGCCGGTGAACATGCCGAGGCCGAAGGAGCCGAGCAGGTTGACCGCAGCCATTCCAAGCGGAATCGGAAAACCTTTTGTTCTTTCTGAAATTGCTTTACCCAGCAGAGACCGTAATACCGCTCCGATACCCGCTGCGATAAGCATCAGGACAATCGTCATGGCGTATCATGCCCCCTTCCCGCTGCGTGAAGGGCAATCCGCCGTCCCCAGAAAATGCCGGCGTATGCAAGGGCAATGCCAGAGATTAATGTCGCGGCAGCATAACAAAAAGCCGCTGCGGGAGACGATTGCAGCAGAAAAATGGTTTCTTTTGCGAAGGTTGACATCGTCGTGAAACCTCCGCAAAAACCGGTTCCTAAAAAGGCGGTCAAAAGAGGGCGTTTAGCCCGAATGATGAAATAACCCGTAATAAGACCGAGTAAAAGGCTTCCCGCCGCGTTTTCGAGGAAAGTGGCCGCCGGGAAAAAACCCCTGTGAATGTGCGCGCTTATTTCAAAGCGGAGCAAAGCGCCAAGCGCGCCTCCGATAAAAATTGCGATGTATTGTTTCATATCAGCCATCCTTAGAAATAAAATCCGGAAAATCAGTTACAATGCCGTCAACTGCCATCATTTGCAGCTTTTGGGCCGTCTTTTGATTTCTGACCGTCCAGGCAAATACTTTCAGGCCGTGTCTGTGAGCGGTTGAAATCAAGAACCGATTCAGGCGGGTATATTTAATATTGACATAATGTACGGCTGATTTGTAGGCGGCCAGCTGGCTTTTGGAAAACATCCCGAAGCTGGGTCTTGCAATAATTGCAGTCGGAACGGACGGATACATGTCGTGAAAGGTCTGAATCGACTTGAGGCTGAATGATTGAACGATAGGGTGGATGGAAAAGGAAAACCTGCTTAACAGCTGGCCGACTGCTTTTTCAAGACCGACTTGAGAAACGTGCCCTTTCAGTTCAATTAAAAATCCGATTTCAGAATGATAACGCTTCAAGACCTCTTCGAGCAGGGGAATCCGCTCCCCTTTAAACTCAGCCCCATACCAGCTGCCGGCGTCCAGAGACTGCAGCTTCTTCAGCGTAAAATCTTTTACAAAACCGGAGCCGTCCGTCGTCCGGTCGACTTTGTCATCATGGATGACGACAATCTGGCCGTCTTTTGTGAGCTGGACGTCAAGCTCAATGAAATCAGCGTTCATTTCGGCAGCGATATCAAATGCCGCAAATGTATTTTCGGGCGCGTAACCGGATGCGCCGCGATGAGCGATGGTATACAAGCTTGTCAGCTCCCCTCATGGGCATTTCTGTTATTATATCAGATTCGTATATGCACAGCGATTCAAACTGGTGAATGTGCAAAACAGTATTTTTTTGGAATAAAGATAGTGCTTTTTTCGGTTTACAATCCGCAGTGATGATTTATAATGGCAAAAAGGAGGCGAGATCATGGGAAAAGGGAGATTGAAAGTGGAAGAAAGAATTAAGGCCGAAACCGATGCCGAAATCCAAAAAGCGACTCTCCTGAAACAGACACAATCAAAGAAGAAATAGTGCCTGACCCTGTTGTATCTGGCTGAAAGATGAACGAATGTGTGAAAACCCCGGCTGTGCTCTGATGCCGGGGTTTTTCAGGCTGCCTAAAGACATTAAAAGAAGCTGATGTCCGAATGTTTTAGTATAATAGATTTTCGACAAGACAAAGGAGCATGCCATGATGACACAATTTCAGAGCTTTTTTACGCTTGACCATATTTCGCAGATCAGTATCAGCATCGGAATTTTAGCGGCTTTTCTCGTTTTGAGAAAACTGTTTGTCAAATACTTTTTTCAGCTCGTTTACAAATTGGCGAACAAGCCGAAAACCGACATATTCAAACAGATTGCCGTAGCGTTTGACAAGCCGGCCAGATGGTTTTTCGTGGCGCTGGGTCTGTTTTTGGCGATTGAGTATTCGCCGTTTTTAGACGGGCAGATGGACATTATCAAAAAAATGTACCGCTCTCTGATCGTTGCGCTGATCGCCTGGGGGCTTTGCAATCTGACATCGGCGTCTTCGTTTTTATTTCATAAAGTCAATCAGCGTTTTGAGCTTGATATGGATGACATTTTGGCGCCGTTTTTATCCAAGGTGCTGCGCTTTGTCATTCTGGCGCTCAGCGTCAGTGTGATCGCGCAGGAATTCAATTATGATGTAAACGGGTTCGTGGCCGGACTCGGACTTGGCGGATTGGCCTTTGCGCTCGCGGCTAAAGATACGATCAGCAATTTTTTCGGCGGCATTATCATCATTACGGAAAAGCCGTTTACGATCGGCGACTGGGTCGAGACGTCATCTGTAACGGGGGGCGTTGAAGATATCACATTCCGAAGCACAAGGTTCCGCACGGCGCAGGGGGCGCTTGTTACTGTGCCCAATTCAACGCTGTCCATGGAAGCCATCACAAACTGGACGAGGATGACGAAGCGCCAGGTCACGTTTTCTGTTCGTGTTTCTTATGCGACGCCGATTGATCGTTTAGAGCGGTGCATCACAAGGCTCAGAGAAATGCTTCGTGAACATGAAGGCGTGCATGATGATACGATTATGGTTAACTTTGACGTGTTTGCGGACAGCTATTATAATCTGTTTTTCAACTTTTACACAAAGACCATCGTCTGGGCGGAAAGCTTGGACGTGCGGCAGGATATCAACCGCCGGATTATTGATATTTTTGCTGAGGAAGGCGTGGAGTTCGCCTATCCGGGCCAGAATGTATTCGTAAAACAGAAGAGCCATGATGATCCGGTTCATGTGAAGGATCATTCCGGAGAAAAAGAACGGGCATAACAGGCGCCGTTCTTTTTTCATGATATGATAAAAAGAAAAGGCGGTGGAAGAGTGGAAGCGTTTATGACATTGATCAATCAGGCGGAACGTATCGTGGTGCTGACGGGAGCGGGAATGAGCACGGAATCCGGCATTCCTGATTTTCGTTCGGCGGGCGGTATATGGACCGAAGACACCTCCAGAATGGAAGCGATGAGCAGGGAATACTTTGAACGCCGTCCGCGTGAATTCTGGCCTAAATTCAAACAGCTCTTTCAGATGAAAATGAGCGGAGGCTATGAGCCGAATGCCGGCCATACGTATTTGGCGGATCTTGAAAAGCGGGGAAAGCAGGTAGACATTTTCACGCAGAATATTGACGGGCTGCATAAGAAAGCGGGAAGCAGCAGTGTCTATGAGCTTCACGGTTCAATTCAGACCGCCGCATGCCCCCGCTGCGGAGCGCGCTACGGGCTTTCTCATCTGCTGAAGGACGAAGTGCCGGAATGTACGGCGGAAATCGGTGATCATGCGGTATGCGGCACCGTATTAAAAACGGATGTCGTGCTGTTCGGCGATCTCGTTCAGCATTTTGAAACCCTTTATGAAAAGCTTGATAAAGCTGATCTTCTTCTTGTGATCGGCACTTCGCTTGAAGTGGCGCCGGCAAGGTTTGTCCCTGAGGATGCGGGCCGGATTCCCGGTTTGAAGCAGGTGATCATTAACCTTGAGCCGACATATTGCGACCATTTATTTGATCTTGTCATCCATGAGAAGATCGGTGAATTTGCAAAACGGATCAGCGCCGCGACATAAAAAAGCCGGATCATATACAGATCCGGCTTTTCTTATTCATGGACGGGAATCATTTGATCCGTCAGAACATCAAAGGAGTAGCCCTGGGCTTTCAGTTTTTGGATCAGGCTAGGCAAAGCGTGCACCGTCGCAGGCAGATCGTGCATTAAAATGACATGCGGCCTGCTCGTATGAACGCTTTCCAAATATGCGAGCTGATTCAATACTTCCGGCACGTACCGTGCGTTTTTGTACTTCCAGTCTTCACTGTCTATCGTCCAGTCCCAGTACACGAATCCGCCTTTTTCGAGATTCTTAATCTGGGCAGCCGTCAATGACGGTTTACTGCCGTATGGCGTGCGGACAAGATCCGTTTTTACTCCGGTGATTGCCTCGAGCGTATCGCGTCCCTGCTGCATTTCGTTCAGCGGTGATGTCGGTGTTTGATAAAACAGGTGATTATCGTGCGTCACGCCGTGCAGGCCGAGCGCGATTCCTTCCTGCTTCGCTCTTTGCACGGAATGCTTATAGGCTTTCATCCGCGGTTCAAGCATAAAAAAAGTGGCCTTTGCGCCATTTGCCTTCAATACATTCAACAGCTGTTCAGTATATGGAGACGGCCCGTCGTCGAAGGTTAAATATACCGTTTTTTTCCCTGGGTCACGCTCTTTCTGCAAATGTTTCATTAAGACGTCGGGAGAATCATTTTTCAGCCGCAGGCTTTCTGCTTCATCCCGAAGCTGCCCGTTTGCGGTCACGGTGACCTGTTTGTTTTTTGCGGCGGAAGCGGAATATCCCATTATGACGATTACCAGAAGCAGTCCGCACAAAACTGCTAAACTTGTAAGTTTAAAAGCCAATGAAAACAGAGAAGGGGAAGCACCTTCTTTTGTGTTGCGCATAACAATCTCTCCAGTAGCATAAGTTTCTGCATAATGCCGATAACAGCGGAGGCTTGCGAAGTGCCATAAGTTAACAGCATATGTATGTCGAATCAAGTATACAGGAACAAAACTGGAAAAGACATAGAAAAGATGTCGAATAATAAGATTTTAAGAAAAAAATAAACTCCGCAGCCGGCTCGTTCAGTATGATAGAATAGTTGACAATAACAGCTGAGAATGTACATCACGGCAGATAACGATTAGGAGGGTTTACATGAAGACATTAGTAAACGGCCAGTTGATTGATCGTGAAGAAGCGGCAGTTGATATTGAGGACCGCGGATATCAATTCGGTGACGGTGTGTATGAGGTCATCAGAGTGTATAACGGCGCCTTATTCGGTCTGCGTGAGCATATCGTCCGTCTTTTCAGAAGCGCCGCAGAAATCGGCATCACCCTGCCGTTCTCCGCAGAGGACATAGAATGGGATCTGCAAAAGCTCGTACAGGAAAACAAACTCATTGACGGCGGGGTCTATATACAGACGACGAGAGGGAAGGCGCCGCGGAAGCACCAGTATGACGAAGGATTGGAACCGCAGACGACGGCATACACCTTTTCAGTGAAAAAACCGGAAAATGAACAAAAAGCCGGAGCGCAGGCCATAACGGCGGAAGACAAACGCTGGCTGAGGTGTGACATTAAGAGTCTGAATTTACTGTATAATGTGATGATTAAACAAAAAGCCTATGAAGCAGGCGCTTATGAAGCGGTGCTGATAAGGGACGGAGCGGTTACGGAAGGAACCTCTTCCAATGTATACGCCGTCATAAACGGCACTGTCCGGACGCATCCTGCAAATGAGCTGATTTTAAACGGCATTACGCGGATGAAACTGTTAGAGCTGATGAAAGAAAACGGGATTGAGGTGCGGGAGAAGGCCCTTACCGAAGACGAACTCAGGGATGCGGATGAAATTTTCATCTCGTCAACGACGGCTGAATTAATCCCGATCGTAACCCTTGACGGAAAACCGGTCGGAAGCGGCGCGCCGGGACCTGTAGCCAAAACGATTCAGGAGGCTTTTCAGTCGCACATTCAGCAGGAGCTCGGCGTTCAGTCATAAGCTGAAAAAAAGGCCGGAACACATCCGGCCTTTTTGCTTCAGTCAGATAAAAAGAGATTCGATATGCTGAACGAGCACACGGGAGATCTTCTCTTTTGAAAGACGATCAGGTTCAAGCATGGCATGCAGCGCCAATCCGTCGGCGATGGCGTACATTTTCTCCGCTTCGATCTCTTTATCAAGATTCGGTTTCAGAAGCTTATTTTCATCCAGCCAGTCAATCAGGCCGCGGATATATGCCAAGATCCCGTCCTGCTGGGGATGAAACTCTTCTCCCTTATGTCTGGCATAAGCTGTGAAAGCGAACCATACCTCCATTTCAGCCATCGTTTCTTCATCTGTCGGGATGATTTCAAGCATCAGACGCACCGCTTTTTCTTTCGGCGGCAGATCTTTCATGGCAACTTCGTTAATTCTGGCGGCCGCTTTTTCTTTTACGAGTGTCATCGCATACCCTAAAAGCTCATCCTGTGTGGTGAAATAGTGCCTCAGCGCGCCTAAAGAAAGACCCGCTTCCTGGGCGATGTTTCTCACTGTCGCTCCTTCCATTCCCCGCTCCAAAATCGTCCGCCAAGTGGCTTCGGCTATTTGTTTTCTTCTTTTTTCATGATCGATTATTTTAGGCATGGTTCCAGTGTAACAGGAAATATTTTTTCTTGCAATTTTGTAATACAGTTGTATTAAATAAAAAGCAGTGATACAATGCATTTTAGAAAACGATAAGGGGGAACCGGATTGAACGCGATTGCTTGGTTGATTGTCATTTGTGAGGCTGCGTTTTGGGCGGCTGTCATCTTCGGATTGGCGGCGCGCTATATATTCAGGCGGCAAAAGCTCGGAATGTTTTTTTTCGCTCTCATTCCTTTATTGGATGCCGTACTGTTTCTGGCGGCCGCAGCTGATTTATACAGAGGGGCGGCGGCGACTATGGCGCATGCGGTGGCGGCCATTTATATCGGAGTGTCTGTCGCCTTCGGGAAAAGCATGATTCAATGGGCGGATGAGCGGTTCCGCTATTATGTGGTCAAGGAAGGGGCAAAACCGGTCAAGCGGTACGGGCTGGATTATGCCAAACATTATGCAAAAGGGTGGGGGAGACATGTATTAGCGTTTGTCATCGGCGGCGTTCTTTTAGCCGGAACGGTATTTCTCATTCAGGACGCTTCCCGCACCGAAGCGCTCAGCGTACTGTTAAAGGGCTGGTCTGTCGTATTGTGCATCGATTTTTTGATCATGGCGAGTTTTTTTGTGATGCCGAAAAAAAGAAGAAACAGCCGGGAGCTGTAAAAAAAGCAGCTTTTGATTAAGCTGCTTTACAGAAAGAATTATTTTACGATCAGCACGGGAATATCGGATTTCGATGACAGTTTTTCACTGACGCTTCCGAATAAAAGTTTTTTCAGCCTGTTCTGGTCCCGGCTCCCCATGACGATCAAATCCGCCGATATACGGTCGGCATGCTCGATAATGGCATCAGCGGGATCACCTTCTAAAATGTCGATATCCCCGTCAATCTGGCTGTCGTTCATCAGCATTCTCGCTTCCGCAACAATTTCTTCCGTACGGTCTTCATAAATCAACGGATCAGGGGAGATTCTTTCCGCCTGGAGCGGGTCAGGAACGCTTGCAATCCCGCCGCCGATATACGTTGCCCCGGCTCCCGGCCTCGGGGGATCAACAATCGTCCGGGTATCTTTTGCATTGTGGGAATGTACGACCGTTAAATCCGCGTGAAACGTTTTTGAAAGGTCTATGGCTTTTTGGAGCGCTTTTTTACTATCATCACTTCCGTCAAAAGCTGCTATCAACCGGTCCGCGTGAAACATCAGCCTCATCCTTTCAGTAAAAAAGGTTTGTTTTACAATACCCGTATGGCAGAAATGTAAAACCTGCATTGACAAAAAAAGGATTTGTTTATATGATGAAGGAACAATATAGGGAAAAAGGAGGTATGGATCATGTCAAAACTAAAGCTTGTCAACTCATCTTCAGCTGAATACCGGCGTGACTCCCATACAGCTTCCGTTTTCTGAACATTTGCTTAAAAACGGGGCAGTCGCGCATAAACGGCGGGTCTGTACCTTATTTATAATAATAAGAGGCATGGAGCTGAGGCTTCATGTCTTTTTTTATACAAAAAAATGAAAGAAAGACAGGTGTGATGCATGTGGCGGTATTAGCGAAAACAATGAAAAACAATCCGGAAAAGCTTGAGGGCGGCTGATTGATGAAAGGGGATGACGGTATTTGTTTACTGTATTAAAAAAGCTCGCGTGGTTTTTTAAAGCCTATTGGCTGCGCTATACGACAGCGATTGTTCTGTTATTGATTGTGAATGTCATTGAAATGTTTCCGCCTAAACTTCTCGGTAACGCGATAGACGATATGAAGGCGGGCGTGTTTACAAAAAGCGGGATGCTGTTTTACATATGTGTTTTTCTCGCATTAACGGCAGCCGTCTATTTACTGTCTTATTTTTGGATGTATCAGCTTTTCGGCGGGGCGAATGTCATGGAGAAGATTCTCCGTTCAAAGCTGATGGGAAGGCTTCTTCAAATGTCACCGCCGTTTTACGAGAAATACAGAACGGGCGATTTAATGGCGCGGGGGACAAATGACTTGCAGGCCGTCAGTATGACGACGGGCTTCGGGGTCTTAACGCTCATTGATTCGACGATGTATATGCTGACGATATTTTTGACAATGGGGCTTCTCATCAGCTGGAAGCTGACATTTGCCGCGATTATTCCGCTGCCGATAATGGCGGCTGCGGTCAGCCTGTACGGAAAAAAGATCCATGAGCGGTTTACGGAAGCGCAGGATGCTTTCGGATCATTAAATGACAAGGTGCTGGAGTCGGTATCCGGCGTCCGGGTCATCCGGGCATTCGTGCAGGAAAAAAATGATGTCAGCCGGTTCGGTGATATGACGGCGGATGTATATGAGAAAAATATGAAAGTGGCGTTTATCGATTCACTTTTTGAACCGACTGTGAAGCTTCTCGTCGGCCTCAGCTATCTCATCGGTCTCGGCTACGGCGCTTATCTCGTTTTTCAAAACCGGCTGACGCTGGGAGAGCTGGTATCGTTTAACGTGTACCTCGGAATGATGATCTGGCCGATGTTTGCGATCGGAGAATTAATCAATATCATGCAGCGCGGAAATGCCTCCTTGGATCGTGTCAATGAGACGCTTTCCTATGAGCCTGACGTGACAGGACCCAAGCACCCCGCCGGCATCAAGGAGCCCGGGCGTCTTGCTTTTGAACATGTGACTTTCACATATCCGATCGGAGCTGGACCGGCGGTTTCCGATGTGTCATTTTCCGTTGAGAAAGGGCAGACACTCGGCATCGTCGGGAAGACGGGAAGCGGAAAGACGACGATCATTAAGCAGCTGTTGCGTGAATATCCGCCCGGTGCGGGAGCAATCACGTTTACAGGCGTTCCGATTCAGGAGATTCCGCTTGAGGAGCTCCGCGGGTGGATCGGCTATGTGCCGCAGGATCATATTTTATTTTCAAAGACTGTAAAAGAGAATCTGCTTTACGGACGGCAGTATGCAAACGAAGAGGAAATCGGCAGCGCGCTGAAAGATGCGCATTTTGAAAACGATATCGGTATGCTTTCCGACGGGCTTGAGACGCTTGTCGGCGAGAAGGGCGTAGCGCTCTCGGGCGGACAAAAGCAGCGCATCTCAATTGCGAGAGCGCTTTTGACCGATCCGGACATTCTCATATTAGATGATTCGCTTTCTGCCGTAGACGCGAAAACGGAAGCCGCTATCATTGACAGCATCCGTAAAAAACGGCGGCATAAAACAACGATTATCACCACCCACCGGCTCTCGGCAGTTGAACACGCAGATCTCATTCTCGTCATGGATGAAGGCCGGGTATCTGAAAGAGGCACGCACCGGGAGCTATTGGCGCAGAACGGCTGGTATCGAAAACAATATGAGAGGCAGCAGCTGTCCTCTCTTGAAGAAGGGGGGACGGGCGCATGAAGACCGGGAGAAGATTATGGAATTACGCGCTTCAATATAAGAAGCTGCTGATATGGGCGGTCGTCCTGCTCATTATTGCGGTCGGCACTGAGCTGACCGGCCCGTTTATCGGAAAAAAAATGATTGACGACCACATTCTCGGCATTGAAAAAACATGGGTTAAAGCCTCTGCGGACGATCCGGGCGCCGTCAGGTTCCGGGGGTATGATTATGTCAGGGAGGACCGGCTCAAACCGGGGGCGGACAAAACCGGAGAGGCGCACATTTATCAAGTCGGTGCGGGCTACTATTTTGTTGACCGTCCCGTCAGTTTTGACGGAAACCGTTCGGTGTCTGACGGCCGGCTGACAATATCAAACGGTAAAGAAAGCAGGTCATATCCCGCCATTACGTTATCAAGACAGGAGATTTTTCAATTTTACCGTCCCGAAATAAAAGGATTGCTGACGCTGACCGCCATTTACGCGGGACTGCTCATGTTTTCCGTATGTTTTCATTACGGCCAGCATTATCTGCTGCAGATGGGAGCGAATCGGATCATACAGCGCATGAGGCAGGATGTATTTTCACACATTCAGAAAATGCCGATCCGCTACTTTGATAATCTGCCTGCAGGAAAAGTCGTGGCCCGCATTACGAATGACACAGAAGCGGTCAGGGATTTATATGTAACGGTGCTGTCGACATTTATCACAAGCGGCGTTTATATGCTCGGCATTTTTACGGCGCTGTTTATGCTTGATGTCAGGCTGGCCGCCGTTTGCCTGCTGATTATCCCGATTTTAATGATCTGGTCGGTTGTGTACCGCAAATACGCATCCGTCTTCAACCAAAAAATCCGTTCCATTAACAGTGACATCAATGCGAAAATGAACGAATCCATTCAAGGAATGCCGATTATTCAGGCGTTCCGCCGAGAGAAGGAAACGATGAAGGAATTTGAAGAATTGAATGAATCTCATTTCCGCTACAAAAACAAAATGCTGTCCTTAAATTCCCTCATGTCCCACAGTCTTGTCAATGTGTTGCGCAATCTGGCGTTTGTCGGGCTGATCTGGTATTTCGGAGGTGCGAGTCTGAGTGCGGCCGGAATTGTTTCGATCGGCGTTTTATACGCGTTTGTTGATTATTTAAACCGTTTGTTCCAGCCGGTTACGGGGATTGTCAACCAATTTTCGAAGCTTGAATTGGCCCGTGTCTCTGCCGCCAGGGTATTCGAGCTTTTACAGGAGGAGGAAACGGAAGAAGAAGGCGCTCCCGCAGACAGAAAGGCGGAAGGAACTGTGGAATTCCGCGATGTTTCTTTTGGATATCGAAAGGGAGAAGAGGTGCTGAAACACATCAGCTTTACAGCTGAAAAAGGGGAGACGGTCGCCCTCGTCGGCCATACGGGGTCCGGCAAAAGCTCCATCCTGAATCTTCTGTTCCGTTTTTATGATGCTCAAAAAGGGGATATTCTGCTGGATGGTCAGAGCATATACGGCATGTCGAGGCAGGAGCTGAGGTCGCATATGGGCATTGTGCTGCAAGACCCGTATCTTTTCTCGGGCACGATCGGCTCCAATGTAACGCTCGATGATCAGCGTATTTCTTTGGAGCAGGCGGAAGAAGCGCTTCGCCAAGTCGGTGCCGCAAGCCTTCTGCAATCTTTGCCGAAGGGCATCAGAGAGCCCGTCACTGAAAAAGGCGGCACACTGTCCTCAGGCCAGCGTCAGCTGATTTCTTTTGCAAGAGCGCTTGTGTTCGATCCGGCCATTTTAATTTTGGATGAGGCGACGGCGCACATTGACACCGAAACAGAAGCAGTCATTCAAAAAGCGCTGCAAGTCGTTCAAGAAGGGCGCACGACATTTATTATCGCCCATCGGCTTTCCACGATCAGGCACGCAGACCAGATTCTCGTGCTGGAAAAGGGCCGCATCATTGAAAAGGGAAGCCATGACGAATTAATGGCGCAAAAGGGGCAGTACCATCAAATGTATGAATTGCAGAAAGGAACGGCGAAGTCCGCGGTGTAATCGGAAAGGGTGAATCTAAAGATTCGCCCTTTTTTTCATTCAGTAAGCCAGTCCCACCCGTTTTCTGACAAACTGCGGGCTGATCAGCTCACGGTACAGAAAATGCGCCGTGTCTCCGACGGTGATTTCAGCGCCGTCTTCAGGAAGGCGATCCTGTTCGAACCGGTAAACTCCGGCAGCATCTCCGTCAGGAAGATAGGTGGGACAGATGATCGTCCAGTCAAGATCCTCTGCCAGCAGCATCTCGTATACGCGGGCGTGTTCTTTTGCGGCTCTTGTTGATTTTCGTTTTGATTCTGCCGATTCAAAACGGTATTGATCAGGCATAAGCCGTGATTGAAGGATACCCGCGGTGCCGATCGTAATCAGACGCTGAACATGATGCCGTTTCATGCCGTCTATGATATGGGTCATAGCGGCTGAAAGGGTATCGTCACCGTCCGTGCCGAGACAGCTCACGACTGTGTCCGCTTTGGAAATCAATCGGCTTACATCTTCCCGCCGCCTCGCATTCCCTGTTATGATATGTTTTTCAGGAATGGGAAGGACTGTTCCGGCTGATCTGACAAGAGCGAATATCTCCATGTGTCCATGTTTCTGCGCTTCTTTTATAAAAGCCTGTCCGACTCTTCCCGTTGCTCCGAGTAAAGCGATGTTCATGTAAAAAACCTCCTCGCCGCTCATTATATCATTCAAAGCAGCGGGGAAAAGAATACCTGTGAATAAACGGGAAATGGTGGGCAACATATTCATTGACCAAAGAAACACTTACGAACTGAAACAGCTCCCAATTGACTGAGGCAATGAATGACATGTTTTCCCTCCTTTTTTCCTAGGGTATGTGGAATAGGAAAAAAGAGTGACGGCATAAAAGAAGACGCGGTATCCCGCGCCTTCTGTAAGCCATTTATTGAGTTATTGTACGCCTTGGCCGCCCATGTTCTGCTGTGCGAAAGATACTAAACGTTTCGTGATTTCTCCTCCGACAGAACCGTTTGCACGAGAAGTTGTTTCTCCGCCAAGGTTTACGCCGAACTCAGAAGCAATTTCGTATTTCATTTGGTCGATTGCTTGAGCAGCGCCGGGTACTACTAGTTGGTTTGAAGAGTTGTTGTTTGCCATTTGTATGATCTCCTTTATAAAGTAGTATGGTTGGGTTTGCTGGAATTGCACCAGCCGATGATTTTCGGAATGAAAACCATTGCCAGCTCGGCTTCACCCAATGCTGTTTGCCGCTTTGTACTACGTATTATGGTGAATCAAACGGCATCTCATTCGGAAAACGGTGTGGTAAATAGCGGAAGGAAAAAGAAAAGCCCAGCCTGGTGCGGCTGAGCTTTTAGCTTTCAGTCATATATGTGATAAAGCATTAATTCATGCAGCTCTTTTACGAGAGCCGGCTCTTCTTTTCCCGGATGTGTGTGTCCCCATTCAATGTCTCCGGACTTATGGTAAATCCCTTCGTAATGCGTACCCTGCCAGTAAAATGAAATCCGCCATCCGGGCAGTTTCTCTTTTTTGAATAACGGTTTCCAGCTGAAGTGCGAAATCATGACGTTCACGCTCCTTATGGGAAATGTTGATCTTGTTCATTGTAGCTCATCGTTCATTGCCTGTCCCGGGTAAACCAAAAAAAAGACAGCCTCACCGCCAAAGTTTTTCAGGGGCGGTGATGGACCGTTCTGATAAATACGACGCATATTCAAAATTTCTCCGTTTTGTCAGGTAATCGACCGATCTCAGCTTCGGATGGGAAAAAATGCTGCGCCCGGGGCGGGAATTGGCTTCAAACATCCAAACTTTCCCTGAATGATCGATGCCGAGGTCAAAACCGATTTCGCCGATAAAACCTTCAATGTGCTCATTTAACACGCGGCTGACCGCCAAGGCGGCTTTTGAAAGTTTCCGCATCATGCCGACTCTCTCGCGCGGATCGCCGTATAATTCAGCTAACGTCCTGACTTCTCCGCCGGTTGCCAGATGCGTCGTGATGCTGTTTTCACCGGAAATTTTTGCCGCAATGGCCGTCACTGTCCACTTCCCCTCGGCGTTTTTATTCGTGTGCACCCTGAAATCGACGGGGCGCCCATCCAGCCGGATCAGGTCAATGCCTTGCTGAATTAAAAATGCGGACGGGTCATTGTTTTCTTTAAATGATGTCATGAAGGATGCCGCATCTGAATACTCTGCCGTCACCACCGTTTTTTCCTCATTCGTGTGTTTGACAGATAAGCCGGCATCTGTTTTTTCCACCTTGTAAATCCCCGTTCCGAGTGCGCCGTCTGCAGGTTTGATATAGACGGTGTCAAACGTGCTGCATAACGTTTCTAACGCTTCCGCATTCGGGTGCAGGACAGATTTTGGCAGAAGTGAAGCGGTGAGACTGTTTTTTTCCAGAAGCTTATGAATGTCCCATTTATTAAAGAATTGCGGATTAAACCACGGAATCTGATAGACATTCATCAGCCTTTGTTTTGTCTGTTGTAAAAGCGGAACTTCTTCCGTTTTTCGGCTCGGGAGTCTGTCATATACGACATTCGGAAGCGGGACGGCCGTCCGTTTCCAGCTGTTTTCTTTATAAATCAGCGCTTGGACGGTGCCTTCTTCCCAGTTGATCTGATGAGCACCGAAAACAAAACAATATCCGTTCGCCTGTTCATGAAGAGAGAGCATCTTGGAAAAGAAGTCTGTGCGGTCTCTTAACGGGCGGGTCGGCGATGATGTGAACCCGGCTGTGAAAACGCCGATCAGCGGACCGATGTGCACCGTCTGGCCGTGTATGAGAAAGTCAGCCCGGCTTTTATGCGGTATCAACAGCTCCTCAAATAAATCTTCAGAAAGGAGCGCGCTTTTTTCAAGTGATTGAGAAAAGGCTACACGGCATTTGACAACCTTGGTCCCGAAGGCAGCGGATAAAAGCCCTTCCCGTTTCATGGAGGAGGGGAGAAACAGCGTATTTTTGCTTTTTTTATCGATGCCGACAATCATCCCTTTATGATTCACGCGGTAATACTCCTTTCCGGCTTTCCTGTGACTGAAGTTCGCGGAAGCGTCTCAGCGGACTCGTATACAAATCCTCTTTCGCCTCCGGAGCCACGCTTAAAATAGCTTTCCGCCCCGGCTTTGAATTGACATCCAAAAGCCAGATGCGTCCGTCTTTGGCATAACAAATATCGAGCCCCAGCTCAAACAGCGGCCCGAACCGTTCGTCAAGGAAATAAGGGACGGATTGGGTGATCGAAAAGACATCATCCAATAAAACGGCCTGCTGCTTTCTCGGAATTTCCTCAAACCATGTGTCAAACTTAATCGGTTCAGATCCTCCGGGGAAATGAGATAAAAGACCGTTCTGATAACCCCTTCTGACCGCTTTTCCGACCGTTTCCCAAACGCCTGACTCAGTTTTGCGCATGAAAATGCGGATGTCGCACGGATGCCGCTCTTTATCCTGGATATTTAAGTAGGATTGAAGCAAATAGCGGTGCTGCAGCACTTTTTTGCACCAAGACTTAAAAGACACGTGATTGGAAAATGATTTTGTTTGTTTGTTTTTTCCGATATAGTAAGTGGCCGTAATTGATTTTTTGCCTGTTTCAAGCAGGATGATGCCTCTGCCTCCCGCGCCGAAAGCGGGCTTAAGTATACATGCTTTTTCCTTGGCTAAGTATGATTGCACCTGTTCATAGCGGCTGACTTCGGCCGTTTCAGGAATATAGGGACTGATCAGATGATGTTTTTGGAGCGCATCCGTGACCGTCCATTTATCAGGAAGCCCCCGGCCGATAAATTCCGTTTTCCGATATTTTTTCAGCCATTCGACGATCGGTTTGGCTTTTTGCGCTTCAGCGGATTTTCCGTAAAAACAGCGGTCGTAAATATATTCGGGAATATCGATTTCCGTTTCGTTCCACTTTCCGCTTTGCGGGTGATAGACGAGCGCTTTTACGCGCAAAGAATCCGGAAATATATCAAACGGTGTAAAGCGGGCTAAGCGCACATTATATTGAGGCGCTCTTTCAGCCAATTCCCCGGCGTAATCTTCTTCGTGCCGGCGGGATACAGACATAAAACCGAGTGTTGTCATATTATTACTCCCCCTTTATTCAAAAAGCCGCTGATGGAACGGCCCTTCCATCCAATAAATATGCTAAGGCGCATCATAAAAGATGATCTACTGTAAAGAGTACGAAACAGCATCTTGCCTTATTCCTCACAAACAACAATTCAGGTTCTTCATTTGCCCGCATGCACGCCAGCCTCTATAATACGAATAGATATATCATCAAGAAAATAGAACATTAGATGGAGGCAGAAGAAAAGGAATGGGCATAGCAGGAACGTTTCTATTTATGATTGTGATCGGAGCCGCGATCGGCGCGGTGACGAATCATCTTGCCATTCAGATGTTATTTCGTCCGTACCGGCCGTATTACCTGTTCGGAAAACGGGTTCCGTTTACGCCGGGGCTGATCCCGAAAAGGCGGGATGAATTGGCAAAACAAATGGGGCTCATGGTGACGAACCACCTTTTAACCCCGGAAGGAATAAAAAAACGGCTTTTATCAGATACCGTTAAAAACCAGGCGCTTCTTTTCGCCGAACAATTCACGCAAAAAATGGCCGCTTCCGAGATGACGGTGCACGAAGCTTTGGCCGCCGCGGGCATCCGGAATCCGCAGGAAAAAACGGATGCCTGGATTGACCGTTTTACCGATGAAAAGCTTTCGGAACTGTACCGGAAATATGAGCACCGCGCCATAAAAGACTGGCTTCCTGATGAGCTTCAGGAAAAGCTGGATGAAAAAGTCCCGATGGCCGCAGATTATATCCTGAAGCGGAGCATTGATTATTTTGAGAGCGAAGAAGGGAAAGACAGGCTCGGAAATATGATTGACGACTTTTTGAATTCCCGGGGGATGCTCGGCAGCATGGTGCAGATGTTCCTCGGCAATTCAAGCTTGGCAGACCGTGTGCTGCCTGAGCTGTTAAAGTTTTTGCGCAATGAGGAAACGAAAAAGCTTCTGGCTGATCTGCTTTCTCAAGAATGGGGCAAGCTCAAATCTTATACACTTTATGAGGCCGATGAAAAGTGGAATGCGAAAGATCTGCTGTTCAGCATGAAAAAGCGGGCTTTGGCCGCACTTCAAACCGCGCCCTTTTTCGAATGCCGGCTCGGTGACATCATCTCCCGTTATGAAGGGGAGATTACGGGAACGTACGCGCCGAAGCTGCTTGATGCGGCACTCGGCAGTATTGCCGCTCATTTGGAGGATGTACTGAAACGGCTGCGTCTTGAGGAAGTGGTCAAAGAGCAGGTTGATCAGTTTCCCGTTGAACGGCTGGAGGAAATGGTGCTGTCGATTTCCAAGAGAGAATTTAAGATGATAACGTATTTAGGCGGTTTGCTCGGCGGGATAATCGGAGCAATTCAGGCTTTGTTTGTCATTCTTTTCTAAGGAAAACATACGCCGATGATGAAAGTCGCTCCGCAGTCTGTTATAGTGGAGTGGTATGTCCGAAAGGAAGAAAGGAGCGGTTACTATGGCAGTTCATTTTTATGATGCAGCATATGATCTTGAAAAAGCTTTGCGAAACAGTGATGAATACAGCCGTCTGAGAGGGCTTTATGATCAAGTAAACGCAGATGAATCGGCAAAACGCATGTTTGATAACTTCCGCAATGTACAGCTGCAGCTTCAGCAGAAACAGATGTCAGGTGAAGAAATCACTCAGGAAGAGGTAGAGCAGGCACAAAAAACGGTTGCTCTCGTACAGCAGCATGAATTGATTTCTCAGCTGATGGAAGCGGAACAGCGCATGAGCATGCTGATCGGCGAGTTAAACAAAATCATTATGAAACCTCTTGAAGAGCTTTACGGCAGCCCGGAATAAGCTCCAAACCCCTCCATCTATGAAATGGAGGGGTTTTTTTATTCAACAGAAAAATCAAGCGAACCTTTTACCGTTCCGTTAATGATGATAGACAGAGTGTGAATTCCCCGATAATGCTTGCGGGTGGTTAAATCTTTAAGGGAATGATGTTTGCTGAAGGTTTTTACGTCCCCGTTATCCATGGCGGACTCCGACATCTTAAACACCTTGCGGCTGCGGTGCCCCCTTTTCTTTACAAAATCAATCGCGTATTCAACCCTGACTTTTTGCCGGGCGGATGAGCGGATCTGAAAAGAAAAATGTATGCTTGTTCCGATGGCGGCCGTTTCCGAATTCAGTGTAAAACGTTCCAATGAAATCCGGGAGGCGTCTTCAAACCCGAAAACCGCAAGCGCCTGTTTGTCTCCTCTTTTTAACAGTGTCCTGCAGGCGTGCTTCAAAATCCAGTTCGTGTGCGGACAGCTTCCGAACCGCTCGGCTGCGATCTGTAGCAGAAGATCCGGATGTGTTTTGGAGATGTCATTCAGGTTATTCGCCACGCTTTTTCTGACATATAACGAGTCATCCTGCATCAAGCGGTCCAGAACAGGGAGAATCGGGGAAGGATCGTCAAGAAGAGCCGGAATGGAGATTCCCCATGGCAGGCGCGGTCTTGAGCCTTCGCTGGCAAGCCTTCTGACATGTTCGTCCGGATGCTCCGTCCAGGAAAGGAACTCTTTGAACATCCGCTCCCGGTCAAGCCTGATATACGGGCGGACCGCAAATTCGGAAGTGGAAAAACGAGTGAAATACTGAAGCGCCTTCATAGATTCGTCCCAGTGATCCGTTCCGTACTGTTGGACATAATCGGGAAAAATAATCCCGGCGAGCCCTGAGAAGCGGGGAGCTGTCCCATATAAGACGTCAAGCGCCCGTATGTAATCCTTCGGCAGTGTTTCATATAAAAAGTCTGTGATCCGGCGCATCCGCTGTTTTAACGTCAGTCCGGGCCAATCTTCCTGAAACATCAGCGCCCGGCACTTGTCCCGCTCAAAAGCCGGATACGCCGATTTGATTCTGTTCAGAAGTGCTTCTGCAAATTCTTCGTTATAAATATCTTTTAATAGAGACATGACAGTCACCGCTTTTTTTCTTTTATTATATGAGAATGTATGTTCCCTTTCAACTTTATCATACATTCAGCATAGATATTTCCTCTGATTTTTTTAGTTAAAAAAACCCTTGTTTTTTAACAATATAATTGAGATAATAACTCTGAAAGCGCCTACACTTACAGATGATCTAAGGATACGGTCGCCTATACTGCCTGGTATGTTAAGGGGTAGCAACAGAGAGTAAGTGAAACGAGCGCATCAACGGTCAAATAAGGGGTTCCTGATATATTTCGTAAATAGAAATACACATTGGGGAGAAGGCAGCAAATCGATCGTATCCCAACAAAACGACAGTTCAAAGTCTGCTTGAGGCAGGCTTTTTTGCTGCGGAGAAAAGGTTGTTCTAAACAAAGAGACAGGGTCATATCCTAATGACAAGTACAGTCATCAAGGAGGGGGACTTCTCTGTGTCAAAACAAATGCTGGCGTTAAATATAGACGGAGCGCTTCTTCGCTCCAACGGCAAACTTCATCAGACGACAAAGGATGCCATCGAATACGTCAAGAAAAAAGGAATTTACGTCACACTGGTCACAAACCGCCATTTTCGCTCCGCTCAAAAAGTGGCGAAAATATTAAAGCTGAATGCAAAATTGATTACCCACAGCGGCGCATACATTTCTGAAAAAATAGATGAGCCGTTTTTTGAAAAGAAAATATCAGAAGATCACACGTTTAATATCGTTCAGGTGCTGGAAAGCTATCCATGCAATATCCGGCTTCTTCACGAAAAATATTCGATCGGAAACAAGAAGAAAGTGAACTCCAATCTGGTCGGGAAAACAATGATTCATCCGTCTGACCCGATTTTTTATCCGGTGCAGTTTGTCGAATCATTAAGTGACCTGCTCCTTGATGAGCCGGTTTCAGCGCCCGTCATTGAAGTGCATGCCGAAGATGGCCTGCAGGCTGATATAACGGATACGATAATGAAAGCATTCCCGGCCGTCGATGTGATCCGCGTCAACGGAGAAAAACTGAACATCGTGCCTAAAGGGGTTTCAAAAGAAAGCGGACTTTCGATGGTCGCCGCTGAACTCGGGCTTTCAATGGAAGAGGTTGTGGCTATCGGCCATCAGGAAGATGATCTGCCGATGATCGAGCTGGCCGGTCTTGGCGTCGCGATGGGGAATGCTTCAAATGAATTAAAAAGAAAAGCGGACTGGGTGACAAGGTCAAATGATGAACAGGGAGTCGCCTATATGATTAAGGAATATTTCCGCATGCAGCACCGCAAAGGCTTTCTCGATAAGTTCCATATGAAACGGCCGTAATCAAGAGCCGCAGACGCGAAACGCCGGTCTGCGGCTTTTTCGCGGATTGATTTTAGCCTGTTCTTTCTGTACACTAAAGAAAGTTTTGAATCTGAAAAATAAGGTGATCACATTGCAAATAAAAATAGACGGCATCACGGATGACAGGCTGCATCGTCCGCTGCAAAACATCGCGAATTTATTTTTTGAAGAGTGTGTTCTTGCGTACGGCGAAACGGAGGAACCCTCTGATCTCGTCATCTCACTTGCCATTTCTCAAGATGCAGACAGCGTGTCGGTATCCGGAGAAATCAAAGGAACCGGCGAAAAGGAACATCATACGAAACCGCTTCTTGCCGGATGGAGCGAAAAAGAAGTATTTAAACAGGTGAAAAACACGCTGTCATACGTCTACTTAAATCTTCTTCAATCGCATACGGGCATGACACAAAAATGGGGAATTTTAACCGGCATCAGACCTACTAAACTTCTTCATAAAAAGCTGCAGAGCGGCCTGACAAAAGAAGAGGCGCACGCCGATCTGAAAAAAGATTATCTGATCCATGATGAAAAAATCAATCTGATGCAGGAGATTGTCGACCGCCAGCTTGCGGCGGTTCCCGATCTGTACCGGGTCAAAGATGAAGTCAGCATATATATCGGCATCCCGTTCTGCCCGACGAAATGCGCCTACTGCACATTTCCGGCTTATGCCATTCAAGGACAGGCGGGAAGAGTCGGCTCCTTTTTATGGGGGCTTCACTATGAAATGCAGAAAATCGGAGAATGGCTGAAACAGCATGATATCAAAGTGACGACCATTTATTTCGGCGGCGGCACGCCGACAAGCATTACCGCTGAAGAAATGGATCTTTTATATGAAGAAATGGTCCGCTCTTTCCCGGATGTCGCAAATATCAGGGAGATTACCGTTGAAGCGGGCCGTCCCGACACGATTACGGAGGAAAAGCTGGCCGTTTTAAATAAGTATAAGATTGACAGAATCAGCATTAACCCGCAATCTTATGAAAACGAAACGCTTAAGGCCATCGGCAGACACCATACAGTTGAAGAAACCATCGAAAAATATCATCTTTCCCGCAAACACGGCATGAATAACATCAACATGGACCTGATCATCGGCCTGCCGGGAGAAGGGACGGCTGAGTTCAGGCACAGTCTTGAAGAAACGGAAAAGCTGATGCCTGAATCTTTGACCGTTCATACGCTTTCTTTTAAACGGGCGTCAGAAATGACGAGAAACAAGCATAAGTATAAAGTTGCCGACAGACAGGAAGTGTCCCGCATGATGGATGACGCCGTCCGCTGGACAAAAGAGCACGGGTATACGCCGTACTACTTGTACCGGCAGAAAAACATTCTCGGAAACCTTGAAAATGTCGGCTACTCCTTCCCTGGTCAGGAAAGCATCTACAACATTATGATTATGGAAGAAGTGCAGACGATTATCGGTATCGGCTGCGGCGCGGCAAGCAAATTCATTCATCCGGAAACCGGAAAAATCACGCACTTCGCCAATCCGAAAGATCCGAAATCATATAATGACCGATTCGAGCATTATACAGAAGAGAAAATCAAATACTTAGATGAGATGTTCTTTAAATCTGCATTATAATATCAAAAACGGCACGGAATCAGCGTGCCGTTTTTTTATGTTTAACCGTCTGTAAAAACGGGAAAAGACCATCAGACTGTTATTCGTAAGAGGTGTAATTATGTATGATGTCATTGGAGCGGGAATCGGGCCGTTTAATTTAGGGCTTGCCGCATTATTAGAGGATATACCCGGAACAGACGCTCTTTTTTTCGATAAAAAGAAAGAATTTGCGTGGCATCCCGGTCTATTAATTAAAGGGACGGATTTACAGGTGGCGTTTCTGGCGGACCTGGTCACGCTCGCCGATCCGAAAAGCCGCTACACGTTTTTAAACTTTCTCCATGAACATGACCGGCTGTACCGGTTTTATACGTTTAATGAATTTGATATTCCGAGACGGGAATTTAACGACTATTTGAGCTGGGCGGCTTCAGAAATCAAATCATGCCGTTTCGGCTCAGAGGTAATCGGCGTGAAAAATGCCGGCGGACATTATGACGTCAGCGTCAAGAACATTGAGGACGGAAGCATCAGTGTCTATCAAACCAAGCATTTCGTCATGGGGACGGGGTCTGAACCGCTTATTCCCGCAGAGATTGCTGGCGAAGCGCGTCAGGACACGATGGTCAGCACGGAATATTTGTTTCGGAAAGACGAGCTCGCCGGCGCCGAATCAATTACGGTGGTCGGCTCCGGACAGAGCGCCGCGGAGATCTTTTCTGACTTATTGCACGATGAACAATACCGCCGCAGCCGGCTGCAATGGGTGACACGCTCCGCCGGATTTCGAGAATTGGAAACCGCCAAGCTCGGGCAGGAAATGTTTACACCTGATTATGTGGAATATTTTAACCGCCTGCCTTTTAAAGAACGGCTGAACACGCTCCCTGAGCTGGACGGACTGCGCCACGGCATTGATTCTGACACACTTGCCGCCATTTACGATGCCCTGTATCACAGATCGATCAGCGGAGGTTCGCCTGACGTGTATATTCAGCCGATGGCGGAGCTTGAAAAAATTGAAAAGCAAAACGGGCGCTGCGTACTGAGCTTTCATCAATGGCAGATGGATGAAACCTTTACGGCCGATTCAGAAAAAGTGATATTGGCGACCGGCTTTAAACCCCATATTCCGGAATGGTTTACGGCAATTGCCCCCGATATCGAATGGGAGGATGAGAAACGGTTTAAAGTGACGGCCGATTCCCGTCTTGTCTTTAAGGACGACAGGCGGCATCATTTTTTCACATTAACGAATCTTGATCATGCTCACGGAACAGGCGCTACGAATTTGAAGCTGTCTGTTTACAGAAACCAAAAAATCATCAATACCATTCTGGGGAAAGAGCATTTCTCCATTAATAAAAAAACGGCTTTTCAGCAATTTCTTCCCGCTCAAAAAAACTGACCCCTTATGAAGAGGTCAGTTTTTTTTATGATTTCTGCGGTTTCTTTTCAGGCGTCTTCCATTTGAACACGCTGTTCAACAGGAGATATATCCGCTTCGATTCTTTCGTGAGCAAAGGGCCGAAGATGGCCAGTATCAAAACATATAAGGCGGCGAAAGGTTTAAGTGAAGCGGACAGGCCGCCGGCGATGCCGAGATTTGCGACGATAATGGAGAATTCGCCGCGTGACACAATGGTCAGCCCGATATTGGACGATGCTTTATGAGAAAGCCCCGCCCGGCGTCCGGCGATCATGCCGGCGATAAAGTTTCCGGCAATCGTCAGCAGAACGGCGCCGAGGGCAAGCCATACCGCATCTCCGAGTGAAAACGGATCAATGCTGAGACCGAAGCTGAAGAAAAACATGGCCCCGAAAAAGTCACGGAACGGCACGACAAGATGCTCAATCCTGTCAGAATGGGCGGTCTCCGAAAACACGAGTCCGAGCAAGAGCGCGCCGATCGCTTCAGCGACATGAATCGTTTCGGAAAAGCCGGCAATGAAAAAGAGCGCTGCGAAAATAACGATGACAAATACCTCGTTTGAACGGATATCAAGCAGCTTGTTCAGCAGAGGCGGCAATTTTCGGGCGGCAATGAAAAACAGCAGCATATATCCGAAAGCGATCACGATTGACATCAGCGCGCCTCCGACAGACGTCGCGTCTCCCAGAACAAGCCCGGAGACGACGGACAAGTAAACCGCCAGAAAGATATCCTCAAACATAATGATGCCGAGAATCAGCTCCGTTTCCGGATTGGCCGTGCGCTTTAAGTCGACAAGCACCTTTGCGACAATGGCGCTTGATGATATCGTGATGACACCCGCCAATACAAGCACTTCCAAAAAGGAAAAGCCCGTGATAAAGCCGTAGATCAGCCCTAAACTGAAATTAATCAGAATATAAATCGTTCCGCCGGCGGCAATTGAACGTCCGGATTTGACTAATTTTCCGACCGAGAATTCAAGCCCGAGGTAAAAGAGGAGGAACAGGACGCCCATCCGTCCGAAAAATTCAATCACTTCCCGGCTTTCGATAAACGTCAGGTCAATGATGCCCGCTTGGGGCGCGTGCGGCCCGACAAGCATTCCTAAAATGATCAGGAAGGGGATGATCGAGAATTTAATTTTATTGGCGATGACACTCGCAATGGCCACAAGAACTAACGCCGTACCGACTTCAAATACGAGATGGTCCATAAACAGATCACACTCCGTCTCTGGAGAGGAAGTCTTGGATCAGTTTCTTCAGATGCTTTCTTTCACCTGAGAGGACGAGTGTATCGTTTGCTTCAAGGAGCGAATCAGCGCCCGGGTTTAAAAGCTTTTTCTGGTTATGCTTAATGATAGCGATGACCGTCACGTCATAGTTCTGGCGCACATCCAGTTCGCCGAGCGTCCGCCCTGCCGCTTTTGCCCCTTTTTCAACTTTAAACCATTCGATAATCAGATCGTTGAACGCCATTTCAATCGATTCAAGCGCCTGCGGTTTATACACCATCCCGCCGATAATCGCGGCAATCTGTCTTGCTTCCGCATCATCAAGTGAAATGCTTGCCAGAAGCTCATCAGGGTCGCGGTCATCAAATCTGTAAATTTCCCGCCTGCCGTCATCATGAATGATGATCGTCATTTTTTCATGATTTCTCGTTTCGATTTCGAATTTTTTCCCGATGCCGGGCAGATCGTTTTCTTTAATATTCATAAAAAATCCCTCCGGAATATACTGTTTTTACACCGTAAATACAGATTGGCAATGAGAAATGGTCTGATGCCGGAGGTAATTTGACTGGTATTGTATCGGAATGGCGCATGTCCTTTCCATGGTGGAATCAATGAATTGATCAAGAGGTTTGACAGATAACAGGGAGATCATCCGGGATAACGCACCGTATCCTTTTGACAGGCCTTGCGGAGCGGTTTTGGTTTGAACCGGCGTCTTTGCCGAATCCGTTTCCTGCGGGTAAACCGAAATTTGTACATGGCTGTCTGTTTCTGTCACCAATTGGGAAGGAAGAGCGACATCCGAAGGGGGGAACAGCACCATAAAAAAGCTCAGTAACAAGCTGAGTATCACATATTTCATTATCGGCGTTTTTCCCCCCTTTTGTTTTGTATATCAATTTCACTATATAAAAATGTATGTTCAGTTTCAAATGATATGCATTTTTCGGTATCTGTTGACCTTGAAAAATAAAGGAGTTTCGCTTCGGGGGAAGGAATATATCATTTGAACAAAATATGTAAGCGGATTCAAGGGGGATGTAAACATGCAGTATATTCGTTATGAAGAAAAGGGAAAGATCGCGGAGATTGTGCTGAACCGGCCTGACAGTTACAATGCGCTGAATGAACAAATGCTCCGGGAATTGGAAAATGCATGCGTGATGGCAGCCGACAGTGAGGCGCTTATCGTGCTTTTACGGGGGGAAGGCCGGGGATTTTCCGCGGGCGGTGATATTCAGATGATGACGTCTGATCATGATTCAGGAGAATATGAACGGCTCATGAAAATGATCGAATCCATTACGCTGACCCTCTATGATATGAAAAAAATTGTGATTGCCGCCATCCACGGAGCCGCGGCGGGGCTCGGGCTGAGTTTCGCGCTGTGCGCCGATGTGGTGCTCGCCGAAGAAAACGCCCGCCTCGCGATGAATTTCATCGGCATCGGATTGGTTCCCGATGGAGGAGGCCATTATTTATTAATGAGACGCGTCGGTGAGATCGAAGCGAAAAAACTGATTTGGAGCGGTGAAAAATTGCCTGCTGAAAAAGCGGTGCGGCTCAAGCTTGCCGACGGGCTGTTCAGCGGCGGCCCTGCGGAGGGGGCACAACCGTATATCGACCGATTGCTGCATGCGCCGCTGTCAGCGATGATTGAAACGAAGGCTATTTATCAGAGCCTCCATATCAGCCGGTTAAAAGACGTTTTGTCTCTTGAACGAAAGGCCCAGGAAAATATGAGAAAAACGGATGATCATAAAGAGGGCATCCGCGCCTTTTTAGAAAAACGGACGCCGCAATTTAACCGGTAAAATACAGAAGCCGGAAAGCTTCTGTTATCTGTGGAATAAAATCAGCTTTCCGGCTTCATTTACCAAGCGATGAGTACTGTTCTCAAGCTTTTTTTCCTTCAATAAAGCCTCTCCGGCGGCCTTCGCCTCCGCCTCATTATCCGCTTCGATCCGTTCATTCAGCAGCGTTTCTCCCGACGCATGGAATGCGGTCAATACATATTGTCCCATCATGTCACCCCCTTTATAGAATGATATTCTGATAAAGAATTTAAAATCCTCCATTAATTTTTACCCATTATTAGTATATAATGGGTCAAGGAAGGAGTTGGATTTGTGCTTACAATTGAAAACGTAACGAAAACATTCGGCAGCTTTACCGCTGTTGACAATTTGAACCTGCAAATACCTGAAAGGGAAATGTTCGGGCTGCTCGGCGCAAACGGCGCGGGAAAAACGACGACCTTTCGGATGATTTTAGGTCTTTTAAGCCTGACTGACGGGCATATCACCTGGAAAGGGAAGCCGGTCAATTATTCTATCAGTGAAAAAATCGGCTATCTCCCGGAAGAGCGGGGGCTGTATCCGAAAGTGAAGGTGAGTGACCAGCTTGTCTATCTGGCGAGATTAAAAGGAATGGGCAAAAAAGAGGCGGAAAAAGAGCTCATGACATGGCTGGAGCGGTTCGGCATTACAGATTACAAGAATAAGAAAGTCGAAGAGCTGTCGAAAGGAAACCAGCAGAAAATCCAGTTCATTTCGGCCGTCCTGCATAAGCCTGAACTGCTGATTCTCGATGAACCTTTCAGCGGTCTTGATCCGGTGAATGTCGAGCTGCTGAAAGAAGCGGTTATTTCTTTGAAAAACAGCGGCGTTTCTATCGTTTTTTCAAGCCACCGAATGGAGCATGTGGAAGAGCTTTGCGAGAATTTGTGCATTCTCCAGAAGGGAAAACCCGTCGTTCAAGGCAATCTGAAAGACATTAAGCGGTCTTTCGGCAAAAAAAATGTCACCGTTCATTCAGATGATGACCTCAGCTTTTTAAAAACGCATGAAGGCGTCGTGAAATGGAAGGAAACAAATGACGGGATCAGACTGCAGGTCGCGAATGAACCGGTTTCTCAGGATATTTTCCGGGCCCTGCAAGGGAAAGGTTTTATACGGAAGTTCGAATTGGAAGAGCCGTCACTGCATGATATTTTTATAGAAAAGGTGGGGGCCGTTTATGAATAAATTTTGGATTATGCTGTTTCATACATATAAAAACAAAATCGCGGCAAAGTCATTCATTATTTCGACCGCCATTACCGTTTTATTAGTATTAGCGGTGACCAACCTGCAATCGATTATATCCGTGTTTCAATCGGATGACGGCAAGCAGCAAATCGCGGTGATTGATGAAACGGGCGGGCTGTACCCGGCGTTTGCAAAACAGCTTAAAGCGGCGGATACAGACAATGATCTCCAGGCAATGGAGACGAAGGAGTCCGAAAAAGATGCCGTAAAGCGTGTCAAAGACGGTGAATGGGACGGACTGTTTATCATCAGACAAGATCAAAAAGGAACGATAACAGGAGCATACAAGGCGCTGACCATTTCCGATGAATCAGCGTATAAACTGCTCAAGCAGGCTTTAACCCAGACAAAAACCGCTGTCGAAACCGCCAAGCTTGGCATTTCGGCAGAAAAAGTCAGCAGCCTCTACACTCCGCCGGAAGTCAGCAAAGACGCGCTGGAAAAAGGGGCGAAGTCTGAGGAAGAGCTCGGTCAGGTAATGGGGCTTGTATACATCATGCTGTTTGTCATCTACTTCTCAGTTATCATGTACGCAAGCATGATTGCGATGGAAGTGGCGACGGAAAAATCGTCCCGCGTCATGGAAATTTTAATTTCAAGCATGCCGCCGATTCAGCAGATGTTTGCCAAGCTGTTCGGTATCGCGCTCGTGGGGATCACACAGTTTGCGGTGCTGATTGCAGCGGGTTATCTCTCACTGAAGCTGAACCCTCAAAATGAGGCGTCGTCGCCGATCAGTGCATTTCTCAATTTTACGGATGTTCCAGTCTCGACGATAGTCTATGCCGTCATTTTCTATTTGCTCGGCTATTTTCTTTACGCGACGCTTGCCGCGTTTCTCGGCAGTGTTGTCAGCCGGATAGAGGACGTACAGCAGACGATTCAGCCGATGGTTTTTTTAGTCGTGGCAGGTTTTATGATCGCCATGTTCGGCATCGGCAATCCTGACGCCGGTTTTATTACCGTTACATCTTACATTCCGTTTTTCACGCCGATGATTATGTTTTTACGCGTCGGGATGCTCGATATCCCGTTTTGGCAGGCTGCGGCCGGAATCGCCCTGACACTGGTCACTATCGTGATCTTTGCGGCGGTCGGCGCGAAAATTTACAAAGGCGGCGTATTGATTTACGGAAACGCCAGCGGATTCAAAGCGATTAAACAAGCGTTGCGCATCTCCAAAAAATAAGAGAAAACAGCCCGGAACAGCCGGGCTGTTTTTTTATTTTGCAGAACGTGCATTCGTATAAAAACGGTGCTAAAATAAGGGTAATTCAATTTGCAGAAAGGGGAGGGCGAGATGACTGATCTGACGTTTTTTCATGCCGCTGACCTGCATCTGGACAGCCCGTTTTACGGCATTTCGAATCTGCCTGAACCGGTATATGCGCGTATTAAAGAAAGCACATTTCACAGCGTCCGCCGTCTGACGGACGGGGCACTCCGGGAGCAGGCAGATTTCGTGCTGCTTTCGGGGGATCTGTTTGACGAAGCCAACAGAAGTTTAAAAGCCCAGCTGTTTTTGAGAAAACAGTTTACGAGATTACAGGAAGCGGATATCCAAGTGTTCGTCATATTCGGCAACCATGATCATTTGGGCGGTAAGTGGACGCCGATTGAATGGCCGGAAAATGTACATATCTTCACCTCGGATACACCGGAGGAAAAATCTTTCTTTAAAAACGGAGAGCTTGCGGCAAGCATATACGGATGCAGCTATCAAGAAAGAAGCGTAATGGTCAATCAGGCAGCCCGTTACCGGAAAATGACCGGCGCGCCTTATCATATCGGCATGCTCCACGGCATGTTATCAGGAGCGGAAGGGCATGACCCGTACTGCCCGTTTACGAAAGAAGACCTTGAAAAAAGCGGCATGGATTACTGGGCGCTCGGACACATTCATAAACGGCAGGTTCTGTCCGCCCGGCATCCCGCCGCCATTTACCCCGGGAATATTCAAGCACGGCATTTAAAAGAAACCGGGCCTAAGGGATATTATCTCGTCCGGGCGGCAAACGGTGAGATGTCTTGGGAATTCAAAGAAGCGCATGATGTGTTATGGGAGGAAATTGATCTTGATATCTCCGGAGCTGAACATATGACTTCACTTCTGAAAGCCGCATCGGATACATTCTCCGGCTTGCGCGCGGCGGGCCGCCCGGCATGTGTCAGGCTGGTGCTTCGCGGCGCGGCGCCCCGCTTTTGGACGGAGGCGCCCGCAGGCATCGCGGAGGAGCTTCTTTCCGCTTTACAGGAGGAAGAGGCCGAAGAGGAATGTTTCGTCTGGCCGCTTGCGCTTGAGGATCGGACGGATGAAACAGACACCGTGCCGCCCGATCCGTTTTTTAAAGGGCTCCTTCAGGACATAGAACAATGCGCGGACATGAGCGGTGTATTTGAAGCCCTTGAGCGTCATCCCGTATACCGGCGTCAGATGGCTTCATTTACAGATGAAGAGATACTGGATATTAAGCGGCAGGCTCAAGCCGTTTTAAGACGCCAGATGAAGGAGCTTCAGCGATGAAAATAACGGCGATGCATATTTACCAATACGGAAAATTTTCCGACCGAAGTTTTCAGCTGTCAGATTCTTCCGTGCAAGTGATCTACGGGTTAAATGAAGCGGGGAAAACGACATTGATGTCCTTTATCAAAAGCGTGCTGTTCGGTTTTCCGAAATCAAAAAAATACGAACCGAAAAATGGCGGGGTTTACGGCGGCACTGTGGAATTGAAGCATGTCGATCACGGTGCTGTCAAAATCGAACGGACAAAAGGCGCTGCCGAAAAAGTCAGAGTGTATATGGCTTCAGGCGAAATCAAGGACGGAGAATGGCTCAAACAGCTTCTCTCCGATACAGACCGGGCGCTGTACGAAGCGATCTATTCGTTCGATGTATTCGGACTGCAGGAGATTCAAGCTTTTAACCGGGACAAAATCGGCGAGTTTCTCCTGTATTCGAGCTTATTCGGGTCGGAAGCGGCGGCAAAGCTTGACGGGCGGCTGGCAAAAGAACTTGACAGGATGTATAAGCCGAACGGGCGGAACCCCCGCTTAAATCAGGAGTTGGATACATTAAAGCGGTTCAGCGCCCAGCTGAAACAGGCGGAAGCTGCGGAAGCGGGCTATCACAGCCTTCTGGAAGAGAAAAAAAGCGCCGGCGGCCGTTTGCAGGATGCCGAAGCACGATTGAAAGACATAACTGAAGAAATCAAAACAGTAAAATCAGCGATAGAAGCAAAGCCGCTCGCAGACAAAAAAACAGCCTTGGAAAGCGAACTTTCTTCTTATCCGGAAGCATTGAAGCAATTCCCGAAGGACGGAATGCATCAGCTTGAAAAATACGAATCGCATCTCCATCCGAAAGCGGCCCGTCTTGAGGGGCTTCGGGCAAAAGCGGATGAACTCCGGCGGCAGGCTGAGCTGCTCGCTCCAAATGAGGACTTGCTGCAAAAAGAGCGGCAGCTGCAGGAGCTTTCCGGCGAGCAGCATATGTACGAATCGCGCGGCGAACAGCTTGCCGCCATCCAATCACAGATCCGGCAGACATCTGCCCGCGTTTCGTCAGGATTGCAGCAGCTCGGAAGACATGAGGAAGACGGCATTCTTTCACTGAACACCGATTATGAATATGAATGGCGGCTGCAGGAAGCCGTGCAGAGCGCCGGACAGGCAAGAGAAAGAAAGGCACAGCTTGATGCGATGTTCGAACAAGCGCGGCTGGAGCTGGAAGAAGCCGAACGAAAACATGCCGTGACGGCGGAAAACATTTTGGACCCCGCTGTCAGGAAAGAAAAAGAAGCCGCTTTACAATTATATAAGCAAACGGCTGATACAGAAGGAAACGAATGGCAGGCACATGTTCAGCATCTGGAAAAACAGCGCGCCAAACAAAAAAAGCTCTTTCTCGGTGCGGGCATTCTGTTCATTGCGATTTTCGCTATGTTAAAGGAATGGCTGCCCGCCGCCCTTTTTACCGGCGCTCTGCTGCTGTATATGCTGTCCGGCATGCAAAAGCCGTTGCCGTCAGAAAGAGGAGGGCCCGGACACAAGAAAAAGAAGCCGGCGATCTCCAAAGAAGCGGCTGATCTTCTGCAGGAAGAGCTTTGGCGTGACGGCCGGCACCGGCAGCAGCTGATTGCGGATCAAGCCGTGCTTGAACAGAAAGAAGCGGCATATGAAAGAGTCATCCGCCAATATGAAGAATGGGAGGCGGAAATGGCGCCGTTTGAAAAACAGGCGGAACTTTTTATGAAGGAACTGGGGTTTTCAGGAAGTCCTTCCCATCTTCTTGACGCATATCATGTGATGAAAGATGTCAAAAAAGAAATCCTTAACAAGCATGAGCTGACCATTGAAGCGGGCAGGCTGCAAAAGCTGCAAAGAGCTTTTGAGGACCGGGTCAAAAAGCTGAGTCCTTCAGACGGAAGGGAGCTGTCCGTAAAAGAAAGACTGCACGTTTTGCTGGCGCAGGCGGAACGGGCCCGTGAGGAAGCAAAACGAAAGCAGGCGCTCGAAACGGATCTGCTGCATGCACAAGAGCAAATGCGTGAATTAAATGAAGAAGTTCATTACTACGAACAGCAGGTCAAACAGCTTTTCATGGCGGCAGGCGCAAAAAAACGCGAACACTTTTGTGAACTCGCCAGGCTGAATGAAAGCCGCCGGGAAAAAGAGCGGCAGCTGCGCGAAATCAAAACGCACTTGTCCGGCATAGGCGGAAAACAGCTGGAGCCGTACATGAGCCGCACAGTGTCCGAACTTGAACATACAGTCGTTCAGAAGGAAACAGAGAAAAAAACGCTTGAGGAAAAAAGCGCCCAGCTCCGTGAGCAAACCGCTTTATTAACGGTGAAGCAAGAGCAGCTGGAGTCCTCGGGGCTTGTATCCGATTTAAAACATCAGACAGAAATGCAGAAGGAGCGCGTGAAAAAAACCGCTAAAGAGTGGGCCGCATTACAGACGGTCAGACACATTATCAGGGAAAAAATGGAGCGGCATAAAAAAGTGACGCTTCCCCGTCTGTTAGAAACCGCCGGTGCATTATACGGACCGCTTACGGACGGACGCTATCACAAATTGTATTTTTCCGAGGCTGATGATTCTATTATGGTCATGCGGAAAGACGGAACGGTGTTTTCTGCAGGCGAACTGTCACAGGCGGCATGCGAGCAGCTTTATGCGGCGATTCGTTTTGCCCTTGCGTCAGAGAGGGAGTCTGCGGTATCACTGCCGTTTTTACTTGATGACAGTTTTGTCCATTTTGACAGGCAGCGGCTGCAGCGGCTGTTTGATGTGCTGAATCAGCTTTCAGAAGGCGGGCGGCAGATACTTTATTTCACCTGCCATGAGCATGTCAGCCGGTCTTTTCACAGCGGACAAGTCATGCGGCTCCTGTCATAAAAGAGTTTATTTTCAAAAAAGAGGTATGTGCTATACTGGTATTATGTAAGATATGGAGGGAGCTTTTAATAGAATGGCAAAAGGTATTATGCTGCACGAGGTCGGCGAGCAGGTCGATCAATACTTTCTGATTAAATCTTCGACTAAAGGAATCGCAAGCAACGGAAAACCATTCCTGACGTTAATGCTGCAGGACCAATCGGGAGATATCGAAGCGAAGCTGTGGGATGCCAAGCCGACTGATGAAGTAACGTACGCGGCGCAGACGATCGTGAAGGTGATCGGAGATGTCCATCACTATCGCGGACGAAACCAGCTTAAGCTGAGAAACATCCGGCCGGCCGGCGAGAACGAAAATGTCAGCATTGATGATTTTCTGGAAACGGCGCCAATTCCGAAAAATGAAATGATGGAAACCGTCACTCAATACATTTTTGAAATGAAAAATCCAAACATCCAGCGGATCACAAGACATCTGGTCAAAAAATATGCGGCTGAGTTTATGGATTACCCGGCTGCGGCTAAAAACCACCATGAGTTCGTCTCCGGGCTCGCGTATCATGTAGTGTCCATGCTGAACCTGGCAAAAGCGATTGCCGATCTGTATCCGTCTCTTGACCGGGATTTACTGTATGCCGGAGTCATTCTGCATGATCTCGGCAAAGTAAAAGAGCTTTCAGGCCCCGTCTCCACAACGTACACCGTGGAAGGGAATCTGCTCGGGCACATTTCGATCATGGTGACAGAGCTTTCAAAAGCAGCCGAAGAGCTTCAGATTGACGCTGAAGAAGTGCTGATTCTGAAACATTTGATTTTAAGCCATCACGGAAAAGCGGAATGGGGAAGCCCGAAACCGCCGATGGTGAAAGAAGCGGAAATTCTGCACTACATTGATAATCTGGATGCAAAAATGATCATGATGGACAGAGCGCTGGAACGGGTGAAGCCGGGCGAATACACAGAGCGTGTATTTGCGCTTGAAAACCGTTCTTTCTACAAACCGACTTTCCATCAATAAGATAAAAAAGGCCGATTCTCTATGATCGGTCTTTTTTACGTTCAGCTCTCATAACTTGTCTTTATCAAGCATAGCTTAGAATAAAGACTCTGGATGAAAAAAGGAGGAAACCGACGTGCTATTTTTTCCTTGGTGGGTATACCTTTGCATTATCGGAATTATTTTCAGCGCATATAAGCTTTTCACAACAGCTAAAGAAGAGGAAAAGCTTGACCAGTCGTTTATTGAAAAAGAAGGAAGGGTGTATATTGAACGGATGGAACAGGAACGCGAGCGCCGTATGGCTGCGCCCGCAAGTGAAAACGGGGGTGCGGAAGAAAACTCCAATCATTCCATCGCATAAAAAAACTGTGCGGCTCGCCGAGAGCCCGCACAGTTTTTTTATTTAGATTCAGAAGATGTTGAAGTGTTAAACGTGTCTTTTAAGTCTTTGTCTTCAACTTTTACGTCAGCTTTTTTCATGACTTTTTGAATTGCCGCCTGTACAGCTGAGTTGTCGTTTAATTTCTGTTTAAGAACTTCTTCTTTCAGTTCTTTTTTCATGTCATCATATTTGCCGCGTTCTTCCGTCTTTTTGATGATATGATAACCGAATTTTGTTTTGACCGGATCGCTGACTTGTCCGACTTTCAGGCCGAATGCAGCTTTGCTGAATGTTTCATCCATTGACTTTTTATCGAACCAGCCAAGGTCGCCGCCGCTGTCTTTTGATGTGTCAGTTGAGTATTCTTTCGCAAGCGTTTCAAACTTCTCGCCTTTTTTCAGCTTTTTCTCCACTTCGTCAGCTGTCTTTTTGTCAGCGACAAGGATGTGGCTCGCACGGATTTTACCTTTTAAGCCGTCGTAATATTCTTTCGTATCAGCGTCAGTCACTTTGATGTTGTCTTTCGCCGCTTTTTGTGCAAGCAGTTCGTACTTCACCTGATCTTTCAGGTAATCTTCGCCGTACTGCTGTTTAAGGGCGCTGTACTGATCGCCGAGCTGCGTTTTGTACTCTTTCAGCTTGTTATCGATTTCTTTATCCGTTACTTTGTATTTTTTTGCTAATACTTTTTCTTGTACGAGCTGTGTCAGCACACTTGCACCCGCGGTTTTTTTCATGTTCGTGTAGAGCTCGCCTTTTGTTACATTTCCGGCATCTGTCTTGGCGATTACGTCGTTGTCGCCGCTGCTGCAAGCGCTGAGAGCCAGGACGCTCGTTGCCGTAATAGCTGCTATCGCGATTTTCTTCATTCCTTTAAACACTCCTAATCATCCAAATTAAATTGCATATGCGTATCATAACATATTGTGGCTTTCTGTAAAAAGATTTTAAATAAAGGGCATTCGTCTAGTCAAACTTTTTCCTGATACATACAAATATATTGATCATGAAAAGGAGGTAATGAACCATGGGCGGAGGATATTCAAACGGTTTCGCGCTGCTCGTAGTACTGTTCATATTGCTTATCATCGTAGGTGCAGCTTACATTTGTTAAGCGAAACGGATCGCTTTTTCTAAAAGCGGTCCGTTTTCTTACCCGGGCGCCTAATCGTTTCAGAAGTAAATTGCATATGATGTAATTGGAAAAATAAAACGTTTTGTAGGAGGTGCTTTTGGAGATGGGTGAAGTATTTGCAGGCGGTTTTGCATTATTGGTTGTTCTGTTCATCTTATTGATCATCATCGGCGCTTCTTGGCTTTATTAAGAAAAAAATATGGCTGTCGGGGGTCAGACCTCCGTCAGCCATATTTTTTTGCCTGTTTACACAGTAAAGGAGATCTCGACGAATGAAGAGATCAGTAAAATTAAAATAGATACATTAATAAAACGGAATACCTTATCCTGCCGGTCTTCAGGAATCTCTCTGACAAGGCATAATGTATTTGTGAGCCTGTTTATGAAATAAAGAATAAACAGGGCAGCCACGATAAAATAGAATAAAATGATGGGAGATTCCCCCTCTCTCTCTGAACTGCTCCCATATTACATTACCAAATATTTATTAAAAAAGATAGAATGTAACCTGAAAAATCAGCGGGACATCAAGACTCCGGCACTTTTTTTACTAAAATATCAAAACCGTCGGATTCCTGGTCAATCAAACATGATTTGGGCGCTTTGACCAGATGGAGCGCAAACAGAAGATCAGGCAGGCAATACCCCGCATGAATGCTCGAAATCATATAAAAGTAATGAGCGTGTCTCGGAAATGCCAGTCCGGCATAAAACAATAACGGCGTAATGAATAAAAACGGGCTGATCGTAGAAATCAGCATCGTCGTTTTCGGTATGCCTTTCCATGTCGGCATCCGCAAGAAGTACATTTTCATTTCCTTTTTTCTTTTTTTACAGATCATCGGCAGGACATGTATGACTTTATGTACAAATAAAGTAACAACGAGCAGAACACAAAAAGCAAACACGTGCCCGTCACTTAAACTGATATTCGGACGCAGCAGCCCGAATGCCAAGAAGTTGCATATAAAAAACAGGATCATAAAACCTACAGCAGTCAATAATAAACGAACCGCACCATAATCTTTGATCAGATTAATGGTTTTCCAGCAATTCATCAGAGTCATCCTTCCGTACAAAGATGGAATACAATCTCAAAATAATTTACTCTCTTCAGGAGAAAAAATCAATCCTTTTTTAAAGAAAAAAATAAACCTGGAAAGAGAAGAACAGAAGAGCTCGGTGAAACATGGAAATGTACGGTTTAACCTTTCTTCTCCATTCATTATCAGCTAAAATAAGATTAAAGATAGAAAGAAGTGAAACGGATGGATTCAATGGATCAGCGTATCGGGCGTTTAGAATATTACATACAATTGCTGGTGAAAACGGTGGATATGGATAAGTACCCTTTTTATGCGATGATGATTGAAAAAGGGCTGACCGAAGAAGAAGGAGAAGAGGTCGGGCGGATCTGCCGCGAATTGGAGGACGAGCTGGAGTCGCAAAAAGCGCAAGGCTTTGTGACGTTTGACAAGCTCCTTGCGCTTTTTGCGGGACAGCTGAACGAAAAATTAGATGTTCATGAAACGATTTTTGCTTTGTATGAGCAGGGGCTTTATACAGCGCTGATGGAAGAGTTTATTGAGATTATGAAGCACTTTGATTAACTGTTGATCGGTTCCAGCTCTTCAGCCGTTTCATGGACAGCCGATTCGTCCGTTTTTTTCTTCAGCCTTCCGTCTTCACTTTCAAAATCATTGTTTATGTTTGTCAATGATTTCTCGAATATCTCCATAAAATCTTCGCCGTAAATGTGGCGGATGACACAGGTTAATTCTTCAACCTCAGGAAACTTCCCGAATAAGTGGTAGATCGGCTGTGAGCCTTTAAACACCGCGTTCCTCGACGGATCAAACTCCTCAAGCAGGCTTTCGAATACATTTTCCCCTTCATCAGTTAACTGAATGTACGTGTTCCGTTTATCATTCAGCCGCTTGGAAAATTTCAGATATCCCCGTTCTTCAAGCTTTTTTGAAAAGTTAAATGCAGTTGATACGTGCATAACGCCGAATTTGGCGATTTCTGAAATAGAAGCTCCTTTAAGCTGATAGGCAATCCATAATATATGATGCTCATTAATATTAAGGTCGTAGGGCTTCAGCCAATTCTGCCAGTCTTTCTCGATAGATTTCCAGAGCGCTTTGGACAGCTGCGCCATTTTTTGGGTATAGATTAAAGCTTCTTTTAGATCGTAAGGCGGTTCAACACGATTCAATACAGATCACCTGCTTCACATTTTCTTTTCCTCTATTATGCCAATAAAATAAAGATTAATAAAGATGAAAATTTAAGAATTTTATAATAAATTCTTAATCCTTTGCTGGGAAAGGCTTTAAACCGCAAAAAAAAGTGCGGAACGCAATAGGTCCGCACTTTTTTTGGTTGTATAGGATATTAGTTTTGTAAGGTTTTCTCCAGCTGTCTGATTTTCTCTTCGATATCAGCGATTTCCTTTTGGAGATCCTGCTGGTGCGGCTTGATTTCCTCCTGCCACCTTTTAATGCTGGTCTGAAGCTCTCCGCCTACGTCTTTAATGACTTCTGCGCTTTCTTTCGCCGTTTGGACAAGCTGGTCCTTAAGCGCCATTCCGTCTTTTTTTAACCGTTTGATTGTGTCCTCAATTGAATTGCAATTCTCTTTGATTTTGCCCCGCAGCTCTTTTCCGGATGAAGGAGCCGAGAGTAACACCGCTGCGCCTCCGATCAATCCGCCTACGAAAAGGCCTGTTAAAAGGGAACGTCCGTCAGCCATTTGAATCACCCCGTTTTTTTTCTCATAACTTTTATCATTTTTGTTCAGAAGAATAAACTTCTATACATAGCTTGCTTTATTTTAGCATATTTTTTAAGGGAAAAGGAGGGAGAAGGTTGTCTGTCTTTATGATTGTTTTATCTTGTATGGCTCTTGTCTTTGCGGCGGGCGCCGTTTATTACCTGAAACTGCTCGGCCAGGCCGCTTCTTATCCGCCGAAGCGGGTCGTCCGCCAAAAGGCCATCGTCTGCTCAGCAGGAACCGCCCTCGCATTGTTCCTTATCTTTTTCACAAAACTTCTCGTATAAAACATGCTGAAACACATTAAAAAACCTCTTCCGGCCGGAAGAGGTTTCGGTATGCGGTTATTTCACCGTTTCAATCATATTGGACCGTTTTAAGATCGTTTGCACAATCTGATGCATAATGATAATGGCGATCGCGTTCAGCGCAGCCGCCGGAAGGACGACCGCGAGCACCAAGGCGGTGAATCCGCCCGGCAGGCCGACAATCAGAAGGGCCAGCGCCAAAAAGAGCAAACCGGAGATGAAGGTGCCGGCTATCGTAATGACGGCGGCGGCCGCTGTTTTCACGCTCTTTTTCACCAAAAGCGCCAGCGCGAGAAACAGAAACGCCGTTACCGGTTTTTCAATGATATTCGGAAGCTGTCCGCCCGGAAAAGATGTCGTGAGTGCGGAAATGATTCCCGTTACAATCCCGATCATCAGTACGTTCTGCACACGGGGGAATAACAGAATACCCATAAACATCATCACAAGCATCATATCGGGTTTCATTCCGAATAATACCGGCGGCATAATGGAATGAAGCACCGCTCCGATTGCCGCAAACAGGGCCATAATGACTAATTCTTTTGTTTTCATACTAAGCTCTCCTCTGCTAAGCTTTTTCGCCATCCAATAATATGCTCGTCATTTATTGCGATGGCCGGAAAAATTGATATGCAAACAGTATATCAAAGGAACCGTTATGTTAGAAGAAATTTATTCGTTTTCCTGCTGGAACTTTCTCATAAACTGAGCCAGTTTTTCACAATCAGCCAGGCTGACGGCGTTGTAGATAGACGCCCTGCAGCCTCCGACTGAGCGGTGGCCTCCGAGTCCGATCATTTTAGCCGCTTTCGCTTCTTCAACGAATTTTTTCGTGAGACTGCTGTCGCGGAGGGTGAACGTGACGTTCATGTGAGAACGGCTGTCTTTTGCGGCATGCCCCGCGTAAAACCCGCCGCTTGCGTCGATTGTGCCGTACAGGACATCGGCCTTTTCCTGATTGCGCCGTTCAGCCGCTTCGACACCGCCGTTTTCAGCCAGCCATTCAAGGACGAGGCTCAGCATATAAATCGCAAATGTAGGCGGCGTATTATACAGTGAATCGGCTTTTGTGTGAGTGGAGTATTTCAAAATTTTAGGGACGTTGGCGTTTTCGTTTTCAAGCCATGATTTTTTCATGATGACGACCGTGACGCCGGATGGCCCGAGGTTTTTCTGGGCTCCGCCATAGATAACATCAAACGTTTTGACATCAATTTTTCTGCTCAGGATGTCGCTTGACATGTCGGCTACGAGCGGGATCGGTGAATTCGGGAACTCTTTCCACTGCGTTCCGAAAATCGTGTTGTTTGACGTAATATGCAGGTAGGCGCCGTCTTTGATTCCTGAGAGGTCCGCTTCCGGTATGTGGTTGTGGTTTGAATCTGCGCTTGTTGCCGTGACGGATGTGTTTCCGAACAGTTTCGCCTCGGCGAGTGCTTTTTCAGACCATGCGCCTGTTACGATGAAGTGCGCCGTTTTTTCCGGTGTTAAAAAGTTCATCGGCAGCATGGAGAATTGAAGGCTTGCGCCGCCTTGAAGAAATAAAATATCATAATCGTCGGGAATATCCATCAGTTCTTTCAGAAGGCTTTTGGCTTTTTGGTGCACCGCATCATATTCCGTGCTCCGGTGGGACAGCTCCATGACGGACATGCCGGTATCATTGAAGTTGACAAATTCTTTTTGTGCTTTTTGCAGCACATCCAGTGGAAGGGCTGCGGGTCCTGCATTGAAATTCGTTGTACGTTCCATGTTTACGATCTCTCCCTGTTTTCCGCTTTAGTGTAAGAAATAATACAATTATCCTATCACAATTTTTTGATTTTTTTGATATGAAAAAATATAATTTTATGTATTTTGTGTTTCCGGACGCAAAAAAACCTCATCTTTAAGATGAGGCAAGCCGTTTTCTGACGGTTGAAGCGATCTCCTGAAGATCGTCAGGCGTATAGTCTTCGGCGTGGGGCTTCCAGACAGCCCCGAAACCGTCGCCTTTTCCGTAACGCGGAATGATATGCATGTGAAAATGGAACACCGATTGGCCCGCTTTTTCACCGTTGTTATTGAGAATATTCAGCCCGATCGGCTCGAATTCATCGCGGATGGCGCGTGCGATTTTCGGCACCGCTTCAAAATATTCTTTAGAAAGCTCAGGCGTAAACTCGTACACGTTTTCGATATGTGTTTTCGGAATCACGAGCGTGTGGCCCTTTGTGACCTGGCTGATATCAAGAAACGCCGCGACGTGTTCATTTTCGTATACTTTTGAAGACGGAATGTCACCGGCAATGATTTTGCAGAAAATACAATCGTCCGCTTTGTGCATAGATGGGTTTCCTCCCTGAAAAGAAATATATGTATATTCTCATCGTACCACAAAAACGGCCAAAACAAAAAACAGGATGAACGGCTGCGCGTTCACCCTGATGCAGAAGTACGAAGCTTTATCACAGAAAATTGAATATGCCTTTTGTAAGCACCTCATTTGTTTTTAAAATGAAGACTTATGAGTCTGCTTAATCATTCCTGGGACAAACACCTCATTTGATTATTTCATCATGAATGAAGAACATCATCAAAGCAGTGTGTGAAGAAATTGTAAGCACAGGACATGTTGATTTTCATCCAACTGTTCTAAGACGTCTTTTATAAACACCTCATTTTCAGTTGATTAAAGCTGTTTCCTTCTACATACATTATGATGTCCGCCAAAACGATAACTATGCACGATTTTCACGTGAGAAAAAAAGGGAATCGTTTCAAATCAGACTTTATTTTTGGTACTATGAAGAAAAACGAATCAGAAGGGGAGAAATTATGTCTCTGCTATCGGTAAAAGACTTAACCGGCGGTTATACGAGGAACCCGGTCTTAAAAAATGTTTCATTCACCCTTGAGCCGAACCAGATTGTCGGACTCATCGGATTAAACGGCGCGGGCAAAAGCACGACGATCCGGCATATTATCGGATTAATGGACCCGCATAAAGGCTCGATCGAGCTGAACGGCAAGACGTTTTCGGAGGATAAGGAAAGCTACCGCTCGCAATTTACGTACATCCCCGAAACGCCGGTGCTGTATGAAGAACTGACGCTCAAAGAGCATCTGGAGCTGACGGCCATGGCGTATGGCCTTTCCAAAGAAACGCTTGAAAAAAGGCTTCCTCCGCTTCTGAAAGAATTCAGAATGGAAAAAAGGCTGAAATGGTTTCCCGCTCACTTTTCCAAAGGGATGAAGCAGAAGGTCATGATCATGTGCGCGTTTCTCGCGGAGCCTTCGCTTTATATCATTGACGAGCCGTTTCTCGGCCTTGACCCGCTTGCGATCAATGCATTGCTGGAGCGGATGGACGCCGCGAAAAAAGCCGGATCAAGCGTGCTGATGTCAACGCATATCCTGGCTACGGCAGAGCGCTACTGTGACGCTTTCATTATTTTACATAACGGCGAAGTGCGGGCAAGCGGCACACTGGAAGAACTGAGAGAGCAGTTCGGCATGAAAGACGCAGCTCTTGATGACTTGTATATCGAACTGACGAAGGAAGACGCCGGCCATGAATAATATGTCTACTATTTGGCAGTCCCGGCTTGAAGAGCATATAAAGGAAACCAGAATGTATATGAAATATATGCTCAATGATCATCTCGTCATTGTGCTGATCTTTTTTATTGCCGGAGCGGCAAGCTGGTACAGCAAGTGGGTCAAAGACATTCCCGTTCATTTTCCGTCATTTTGGGTGATGGCGGTGCTCTTTTCATTTGTGCTGACCGGTTCATACGTCCGGACGCTGTTAAAGGAAGCGGACCTCGTGTTTCTGCTGCCGCTTGAACCGAAAATGGGGACATACTTTAAGCATTCATTTAAGTACAGCTATCTGTCACAGCTGTTTCCGCTTATTGCCCTGTCGCTTGTATGCATGCCTCTGTTTTTCGCTGTAAGTCCGGGGGCGTCGCTTGCGTCGTATGCCGCCGTATTTATTCAGATGCTGGCGGTAAAAGCGTGGAATCAGGCCATGGAGTGGCGGATGACGTTTATGAATGACAGAAGCATGAAAATGATGGATGCGGTTATACGCTTTATCTGCAATATGCTGCTTTTATACTTCGTCTTACAGTCGTTTTATGTGTACGCTGCCGCCGTCTATGTTGTGATGGCCGGCCTTTATGTGTATTTCATATCGGCCGCAAAACATAAATCATTAAAATGGGAAGCCCATATTGAATATGAATTAAGAAGGAAGCAGCGGTTTTACAGAATCGCCAATCTGTTTACCGATGTGCCTCACCTGAAGAAACAGGCAAAACGCCGGGCGTATCTCGACTTTTTGCTCAGAATGATTCCGTTTGAACAGCGGAAAACGTTCTCCTATATGTATGCGCGGGCCTTTCTGCGTTCAAATGATTATCTCGGCATTCAGGTCAGGCTCACGATTATTTTTATCCTGATTATTATGCTCGTTTCCGCCAATCCGTGGATAACGGCGGCGTTAACCGTATTTACCGTCTTTATAACGGGGATACAGCTTCTGCCGCTGTTCGGGCATTTTCATCATCTTTCTCTGCAGGAGCTTTACCCGGTCAATCAGAAAGCGAAGCTGCAAAGTTTCTTTTCGCTGATGAAATCGGCATTAACCGTGCAGGCGCTGCTGTTCTGTGCAGCGTCAGCTTATGCCGCGGGAGTCAGCGGGGCGCTGTATGCGGCTGTTGCTTCAGCCGTTCTGATTTTTGTAATCATGCCTTCGTATATGGGCGGAAGATTGAAAAAGTACGGCAAGCTGTAATCAATCGGGTTTTTGAAACCTCAATGAAAGAAGGAGACACAGATGACCGACGATCAGCAGCTGATACAGGAAGCACTGCAATGGAAAGCGCGTTTTTTGCGCAAAGATTCTATGCTTGAACGTTTTTCTAAAGGAATGCAGGCGAAAATCAATGAGCGGATTCCCGATAAAATTCATGCCGTCATCACAGAAAGCATTAAAAAAATGACCGAAGCAACAATGGCTGGTTCAAATCTGGTGAAAAGCAAGCGGGATACACACGGTATGACGCTTGCTGAAAAAGATGCCCTTGCCAGACAAACCATCGTATCGTACCAAAAGGTCGCGGCAGCTGAAGGTATCGGTACGGGGGCCGGCGGAATTTTTTTAGGGATGGCTGATTTTCCTTTGCTGCTATCCATTAAAATGAAATGTCTGTTCGATCTTGCCTCCATTTACGGCTATGATGTGAAAGACAGGGATGAGCGATTGTTTTTGCTGTTTATTTTTCAGCTGGCTTTCTCAAGCGGTGAACAGCGGAAACGCATATACTCAATGATTGAACAATGGGATTCGAAAAAGCATGATGTCGATTGGAGAGTTTTTCAGCAGGAATACCGCGATTATCTGGACGTGGTGAAATTGTTTCAGCTTTTGCCGGTGGTCGGAGCCGCCGTGGGCGGAGCAGCCAATTATAAACTGCTGTCACAGCTCGGTGAGACGGCAAGGCACGTTTTTCATTTAAGAATCAAAGCAGCCGGTACGTAATGTACCGGCTGCTTTTTATGTTTTTATGTCAGCGGGGGTAGCTTACCGCGGCGCCGATAAGCACCTTGGCGGCCGTCAGCATCGCTTTTTCATTAAAATCAAATTTCGGGTGGTGATGAGGATAAATGGTTTCCGCGTTTTCTAAAGCGGCGCCCGTAAAGAAAAATGCGCCTTTTGTATGCTGCAGATAATAGGAAAAATCCTCTCCGGCCATCTGCGGCTCTCCTTCAACGACCTTCGTGACGCCCTCTGTTTCCGCTGCGGCTGCCGCCGCGTGCGCCGCTTCCTCAGGATGATTAACGACGGCGGGGTAACCGCGCTTGAAATGATATTCATAGGAAGCGGAGTGCATGGAACAGATTCCTTTTACGACGGCTTCTATTTCTGCTTCGAGCAGGCTGCGCACACTTTCGTCAAACGAGCGGACGGTGCCTGATATGACTGCCTGATCGGCAATCGCATTAAACGGATTTTCAGCGGTGAACGAGCCGGCTGAGATGACGGCCGGCTGCACCGGATTTACCCGCCGGCTGACGATATGCTGAAGAGCCGTGACGATTTGTGAGCCGATTAAAACGGCGTCCTTCGTATCGTGAGGAATCGCGCCGTGGCCGCCTTTGCCGATGACTTTAATCGTAAAGCCGTCAGCGGCGGCCATCACTGGGCCCGGGCGGCATAAGACCGTTCCGACGGGTTCAGTCGCCCAAAGGTGAGTGCCGAAAATGGCATCGACATGTTCGAGGCAGCCATCCTCAATCATTGCTTGTGCTCCGCCGGGAGATAATTCCTCAGCGTGCTGATGGATCATCACAAATGACCCTTTCAGTTTTTCCCGGTTGCGGTACAGCACTTTTCCGACAGCAAGCAGAGCCGCGGTATGGCCGTCATGCCCGCAGGCGTGCATGACGCCGGGAATTTGTGAAGCATAGGGCACATCTTTTTCATCCTGTATCGGCAGAGCGTCAAAATCAGCTCTGAGTGCCACGGCCGGTCCCGGTTCACTGCCTTCAATATAGGCTGTGACACCGTTGCCCCCGACATTCGTCCGGATGGGAACGCCGAGCTTTTCATAAAATGAGGCGATGAACGCCGGTGTTTTTTTCTCCTTAAACGATGGCTCGGGATTCATGTGAAGGTGACGCCTGATTTCAACCATTTCCTCATACAGCCCGTCAAGCTGAGCGTTTAAGCTTTTTTGAAGTGTCGTTAACGTCAAAAGCGATGCCCCCCTCGTCTGCTTTTCCCATGATTGTATAGAAAATGTCAGAAGATTTCAATCCTTTTGCTACGGGAGAATGATGATGGCGGCGATCGTTGTGACGACTAGCCCGGCCGCAACCGGGATAAAGTTTTTCCTGGCAAGCTCAAACGGATCAACTTTACAAATAGCCGCAGCGGGGATCAGTGCCCAAGGGACCAATGTTCCGCCCCCGACCCAGATCGCTGAAATCTGGCCCAGCGCCGTTAAAACGGCCGGGTCCGTATGAAGCGCGGCAGAAAACAGCTTTGCCATCGAGCCTGCAAGAGATATACCGGAAAACCCTGACCCGTCGAGCCCGGTAATCGCACCGACTGCTGCCAGGGCGATGCCGGCGAATTCTCCGGACATCGGAAAAGAATGGGACAGGGCCAATCCGAGGTCATTGACGATCCCCGCAGATCCTTTCGGCAGCGGGGTGTTCAAAATACTTTTAAACCCCGCGTCACCGAGATAAAAGAAGGCCGCGATCGGAATGACGGGGCCGAATACTTTAAAGCCGAATTGAAAACCGCCGATAAAATACTCGGTGATCTTTTCTAAATGCCGCTCTTTATATACAATGAAATGAACGATCAGGAGAATGCCGATCGCGGTTCCTCCGACGAGTGCCGTCGCCTCGTTTCCCTGCAGACGGTATACGATCATGCAGATAATATCGGCAAGAAAAACAAGCGGAATGAAAACCGCCAGGATCACCCTGAGTTTTTTCGCCAGATACATACTTGTGTCCAAAGAACCGGAGCTGTCCAAGGAGAGGGGGGCCTTCGTTTTTTTTCGATCCCGCATGATGAGGAAGAAAGCGGTGATTGTCGTCGTTAACCCCATGATCAAAACGAGCGGAATACTTGCCTGCATGACATCGCCCACGGGAATGCCCGCGGCATCGGCCGTTAATTTCGGGGCCGCCTGAATGACGTAATCCCCAGATAAAGCGAATCCGTGGCCGAACAGGTTCATCGCCATAGCCGCGGCGATCGGAGAAAGGCCCGCCCGGATCGCTGCGGGAAGCAGCACAGCGCCGATCAGCGCCACCCCTGGTGACGGCCAGAAAAAAAGAGAGATGGCAAACATCAGACAGCCGATAACCCAATACGCGACAGCCGGCCCTTTCATCAGCTTTGCAAACGGAGAAATCATCGCTTCATTAATACCGGTTTCGGTCAAAAGGCCGCTCATCGCCACGATAAAACAAATGATAAAAATTGTCGGCAGCAATTCTCCGGCGGCATACGTGAAGCTGTGAAACAGGCTGCTGACCGAAGCGGAGAATGAATGCGTCGTCCATAGCGCAATCACAAAAATGCCGGCGAGTGAAATAAAGGTTGTATCTTTTCTGAGAAGCATAAAAACGATAATGGCCGCGATAAAAGCAACATAAAGCAGATGTACCGAGTAGACGCCGATCCCCAATTGAACCACTCCGTTTATAAATAGGATTGCTACAGGTTATTCATAGGCGGGCGGAAGGTGCAAAGAACGAAGCGTAAAATCGGGACATTAAAAAAGCCGGAGAATCTCCGGCGGTTTTTTAGTCTATTGCGTAATAAGCGGTTACATAAGACGGCCGGGAGAAAATAGACGTCGTGTCGATGCCGGCAGATGTTCCGCGTTTTTTATGAGCTTCCTGATAAGAGTTTGACTGCTGCCAATCCTGAAAGGCTTTTTCCTCTTTCCACAGGGTCAAAATGACATACGTATCGCCTTCGAGCGGTCTTAATACGCGGATGGCTTGAAAACCGGGTTCATTTTCCACTTTGCCGGCGCGGTTTTTAAACCGGTTTTCAAACAGCGGACGGCCTTCCTGGGTAACGGCGATGTTGTTGAGGACGGCGTAGCCCGGATTTTTGATTTCCCCGACGCTGTCGATGCTTTCATAGGAATGGGGCGCCTGAAAAACGGTTTCTCCATTTGTTTCATGAATTAAAACCGCATTATCCTCACCTTGCATCAGCACCATATTCTCACTCGGGTGTTTCTTTGCAATCGTCTTTAAAAAATCGGCTGTCCCGTATGTAATATAAACCTTCATATCAGCCACCTCCTGCTTGCTAGTATATCAAAAGAGTGGTATAAGTTTCTATTGGCGACTCATTCTGACATAATTCGAAACAATATTTCCCATACTACAAGTTAAGAAAGGCGAGGTGACTTATGCTGAAAAAGAAAAAAAGATTCTTTATTCCGGCTGTAATTGCGGCGGCAACCGCTTTTCTCGCGTTAATCGGATACATTATCATTATATTTCTCGGCCATTATGTCATCGATGAAAAGAAATTAATACTGCACGCATCTTCAAAAATCGTCGATCAAAACGGTGATGAAATCGCGAGCCTCTATACGGAAAATCGCGAGCCGGTATCCATTCAGCAGGTTCCGGAAGATGTGAGAGATGCCTTTATCGCCGTTGAAGATAAACGGTTTTACGAACATCACGGCATTGATGTGAAGTCTGTCGGCCGGGCGGTGTTCCGGGATGTTTTAGCAGGCGGCAAGGTGGAAGGCGGAAGCACGATCACCCAGCAGCTGGCGAAAAACATTTTTCTGACTCATGATAAAACATTTTTGCGCAAGACGAAGGAAGTCATTATCGCCATCAATCTTGAGCGTGATTACAGCAAGGACAAGCTGCTTGAAATGTACCTGAACCAGCTTTATTTCGGCCATGGCGTTTACGGCATTCAAGCCGCGTCCCACTACTACTTTAATAAAGAAGTAAAAGATTTAACCGTTGCGGAAGGAGCCGTTCTGGCAGCGATTCCGAAGGCGCCATCTCTTTATTCGCCGATTCAGCATCCGGATAAAAATAAAGAACGCCGCGATACGATTCTTGCAATGATGAACGACCAAGGCTATATCAGCGCCAAGGAAGCCGTCAGAGCCCAGGGCCGGACATTGGGGCTTAATGTCAAGAAAACATCAGAAACGCCTTGGTTTGACAGTTATATCGATCTTGTCATCAAGGAGGCGGAATCCCGTTATTCGATGTCGGGTGAACAGCTGCTTCAAGGCGGCTATACGATCCGGACGTCACTTGATTCCAAGCTGCAGAAAACGGCATACACCCTCATGAAGGAAAGCGGCTATTTTCCGGGGACGGATCAAGCGGCAGAGGGAAGCGCCGTCTTTATTGATAATAAAACCGGAGGCGTGCGCGCGGCGGTCGGCGGACGCGACTACGTGACAAAAGGATACAACAGGGTTACGGCGAAGCGGCAGCCGGGCTCAACGTTTAAGCCGATTGCCGTATACGGGCCCGCCATGCAGGAAGACAAGTTCAAACCGTATTCGCTTCTCCAAGACAAACTCACGTCCTACGACGGGTATGAACCGAAAAATTATGACGGACAGTACAAGGGGGAAGTGACGATGCAGGATGCGATCACTTACAGCATAAATGCGCCCGCTGTCTGGACATTGAAGCAGATCGGCGTAGATACGGGAAAATCGTATCTTGAGAAAAACGGTATGAACATTTCTGACAACGGACTCGCGATTGCGCTGGGCGGTCTGTCTGAAGGCGTCACCCCGCTTCAGCTTGCCGGAGCTTATCATACCTTTGCGGCAAGCGGAATGTATACGAAGCCATTTTTTATAGAGAAAATCACGGACGAAGACGGAGAAACGTTGTCCAAGCCTAAAAACGGCAAAACGCGCGTCTTCAGCGGACAGACGGCATGGAATATGACGAGAATGCTTCAGCAGGTCGTAAAAGAAGGAACCGCTTCACAAGGCAGCTATCAAGGTGACCTGGCGGGGAAAACCGGCACGACCACATTTCCCGGCGTCCCCGGCGCGACAAAGGACGCCTGGTTTGCGGGATACACTCCCGGACTGACGGGAGCCGTCTGGATGGGCTATGACAAAACGGATAAAACCCATTACCTGAAAGGCGGAAGCCAATACCCGGTCAGACTCTTTAAAGATATCGTCACAAAAGCGGGAGAAAACGGGGAGACATTCAAAAAGCCTGAAAATGTGAAGGAACTGGGCAGCCCGATTGAGCTGGAGGCGGTAAAGTCCCTGTCGGCCCGTTATACATTTAAGGCGATGGGACTGATTACGGTTCAATTAAAATGGGATATTCAAAAGGATGATCGGGTTGTTTACCGAATATATGAGAAGAAAGACGGAAAAGACAAGCTTCTGGATTCTGTGAAAGGAAAAGGCAGCTTTGACATACCGTACGCCAATCTGTTTTCAGGGGCTTCATACAAAGTCGTTCCATATAATTCACAGACGGATCAAGAAGGAGAGGGAACGGAATACGTTCAGCCGAAGCTTTTTTCTTCTTAATCATGAATTCGGCGATTTTTTGAACATTAAGCCTCAATTCTATACGCTTTTGAAAAAACAAGGTATAGTGTAATGGGCGAAGAACACGAACGTATGGTTGCAGGAGGAAAGGTGGAAATTCAGATGAGTAAACGAGAAGCGTTTAATGATACGTTTTTAAAAGCGGCACGGGGAGAAAAGACAAATCACGTCCCTGTCTGGTACATGAGACAGGCGGGGAGGTCGCAGCCGGAATACCGCAAGCTGAAGGAAAAGTACGGCTTAGTCGAAATTACGCATCAGCCCGAGCTGTGCGCGTATGTGACGAGGCTCCCGGTCGAGCAGTACGGAGTGGACGCTGCCATTTTATATAAAGACATTATGACGCCGCTTCCTTATATCGGAGTGGATGTTGAAATAAAAAACGGAATCGGCCCGGTGATCGATCAGCCGGTGCGCTCTGCTGCGGATATTGAAAAGCTCGGCGAACTGAATCCTGAACAGGATGTTCCTTACGTGCTGGAAACGATCCGATTACTCGTAAACGAACAGCTGAATGTTCCGCTCATCGGTTTTTCGGGAGCGCCTTTTACGCTGGCCAGTTATATGATTGAAGGCGGGCCTTCTAAAAATTACAACAAAACAAAAGCGTTTATGCACAGTATGCCGCAAGCGTGGCAAATGCTGATGGACAAGCTCGCGGACATGATTATCGTTTATGCAAAAGCGCAGATTAACGCCGGCGCAAAAGCCATTCAGATTTTTGATTCATGGGTCGGCGCGCTGAACCGCGAAGATTACCGGCAGTTTATAAAACCGGTGATGGACAGAATTTTCCGGGAGCTTTCTGCAGAGCAAGTTCCGCTGATCATGTTCGGCGTAGGCGCAAGCCATCTGGCCGGGGATTGGCATGACCTTCCTCTTGATGTCGTCGGTCTTGATTGGAGACTCGGCATAGATGACGCCAGAAAACAAGGCATTACAAAAACGGTTCAGGGCAATCTTGATCCGTCGCTTCTTCTTGCGCCTTGGGAAGTCATCGAGAAAAAAGCGAAAGCGATACTTGATCAAGGCATGAAAGCGGACGGGTTTATTTTCAATTTAGGGCACGGCGTATTCCCTGATGTCAATCCGGAAACGCTGAAAAAGCTGACGGCGTTTGTACATGAATATTCCGCTGCCAAAAAAACGGAACAATCTTCCTGAGCAGATCGTTGGTTATAAGTAGATTTTCCTGTCAAAATCAAGGTAGACAGACCATCAAAAGAGGTGTTTAACAAAATGAGCAGCAAAAAGAAAATGGGACTTCTTGTCATGGCTTACGGAACGCCTTACAAAGAAGAGGACATAGAACGTTATTATACGCATATCAGACGCGGAAGAAAGCCGGAGCCTCATATGCTTCAAGATTTAAAAGACAGATATGAAGCGATCGGAGGCATTTCTCCGCTGGCGAAAATCACGCAGGAGCAGGCGGAGAAGCTCGCACAGCGTTTAAATGAAATCCAGGATGATGTAACATTCAAAGTGTATATCGGATTAAAACATATTGAACCGTTTATTGAAGACGCGGTGGCGGACATGCATAAAGACGGCATTACAGAAGCTGTCAGCCTTGTGCTCGCCCCTCATTTTTCAACATTCAGCGTCCAGTCATACAACAAACGCGCGAAAGAAGAAGCGGAGAAGCTCGGCGGCTTGACCATCAAGTCCGTTGAAAGCTGGTATGATGAACCGAAATTCGTTGATTATTGGGTCGGCCAGGTGAAGAAAACGTATGAATCAATGCCGAAAGAAGAACGGGATGACGCGATGCTGATCGTCTCAGCGCACAGCCTTCCTGAAAAAATTAAAGAATACGGCGATCCGTATCCTGACCAGCTGGAGGAATCCGCAAAACTGATTGCCGAAGGCGCCGGAATTACCGATTACGCAGTCGGCTGGCAAAGCGAAGGGAACACCCCTGATCCGTGGCTCGGGCCGGATGTGCAGGATCTTACGCGCGAGCTGTATCAAAAGCATCCTTATAAAGCATTTGTATACGTGCCCGCAGGCTTCGTTGCCGATCATTTAGAGGTGCTTTACGATAATGATTATGAATGCAAAGCTGTGACTGAAGAAGTCGGCGCAAGCTACTATCGTCCGGCCATGCCGAACGCACAGCCTGAATTTATCGACGCGCTTGCAGCGGTCGTGCTGAAAGAGCTGGACAAGTAGAATTAAACGGTAAAGAAGGCGATAAAAATGAGTGGCGATAAAAAACATCTGGTCATCATCGGCGGCGGCATAACGGGATTAGCCGCCGCCTTCTACATGGAAAAAGAAATCAAAGAAAAACAGCTGCCGCTTGAGGTCACCTTGATCGAAGCAGGCCCGAGAGCCGGCGGCAAAATTCAGACGGCGCATAAAGACGGCTACATCATTGAGCGGGGCCCGGATTCTTTTTTGGAAAGGAAAAAAAGCGCGCCGCAGCTCGTCAAGGATTTGGGGCTTGAGCATCTGCTCGTCAACAATGCGACCGGCCAGTCTTACGTGCTCGTCAACGAGACGCTTCATCCGATGCCGAAGGGCGCGGTGATGGGCATTCCGACCAAAATCGCTCCGTTCATCTCCACCGGTTTATTTTCTGTTCCCGGAAAAGCGCGGGCGGCGCTTGACTTTGTCCTGCCTGCGAGCAAACCGAAGGAAGATCAGTCTCTGGGTGAATTTTTCCGCAGACGCGTCGGTGACGAAGTTGTTGAGAATTTAATAGAACCGCTATTATCAGGGATTTATGCCGGAGATATTGATAAGCTGAGCCTCATGTCTACGTTTCCGCAATTCTATCAGACTGAGCAAAAGCACAGAAGCCTGATTCTCGGTATGAAAAAATCACGTCCGCAGCCTTCGGGACAGCAGCTGACGGCCAAAAAGCAGGGCCAGTTTTTAACGCTGACGACAGGGCTTCAAACGTTGGTGGAGGAGCTGGAAAAGCAGCTTACGCTGACAAAGGTGATGAAAGGAACGAAAGTCACCCATATCGGCCGCGAGGAGAAAGGATATTCCGTGACGCTTGATAACGGCAAAGTGCTCTATGCGGAAGGATGCATAGTAACAGCCCCGCATAAAGCCGCGGCGAAAATGCTTTCTGATCTGCCGGCGGTTTCATGTCTCAAAGACATGCATTCTACGTCCGTTGCCAACGTCGCCTTAGGTTTTCCTGAGGGAGCCGTCAAGATGGAGCATGAAGGTACGGGATTCGTAATCTCAAGAAACAGCGACTTCTCCATCACGGCCTGCACATGGACGAATAAAAAATGGCCGCACGCGGCGCCGGAGGGCAAAACGCTTCTCAGGGCGTACGTCGGAAAGGCCGGAGATGAATCCATCGTAGATCTTTCAGATAACGAGATCATTAAAATCGTAATGGAAGATTTGAAAAAAGTAATGAAAATGAATGGCGAACCGGAAATGACCTGTGTGACCCGCTGGAACGAAAGCATGCCGCAATACCATGTTGGCCATAAGGAGCGCATCAAAGAGTTCAGAGATGCGCTGAAAGCTTCCTATCCGGGCGTATACGCGACGGGCGCGTCATTCGAAGGGGTGGGCATCCCCGACTGTATCGACCAGGGAAAAGCCGCCGTATATGATTCACTGGCTTATTTATTTGAAACGTACCAGCCTCCGTTATCGTAAAACGGAGGTTTTTTTGCATGTTCCCGTTCTGTAAAGGGAACACCAGTAAAGAGAAAAAACATTTGAATCTTCTTTGCGACTGTGATAAGTTATCTTATGTACAAAATGACTAAAACGTTCAAACGGTCAATTTAACGAGGTGGGAAACATGTCCGTCGATCGGAAAAAGCTCATTCTGGAAGCGGCAACGAAGTCTTTTACACAATTCGGCTACAAAGCAACGACAATGGATCTGGTGGCAAAGCTTGCAAATGTGGGGAAGGGAACCATCTACACGTTTTTCAAAAACAAAGAAGAACTGTTTGATGATATTTTCACCACTATTTTAAGAGAAATGAAGGAACACGCAGACGAAGCGATGAAACCGGAGCTTTCATTTCACGAAAATGTCCACCGGGCGCTTGTCGCGATTTTGGAATTCAGAAAAACACACCAGCTGACTATTAAAATTTTTCAGGAGAACGCCGAGATTGGTACAATAGCCGTTCAGGATGTCATTGCGAAAATGGAGCGGGCCATTCTGTCATACATTAAAGAAAAGATAGAAACAGCCATTGAAAACGGAAGCATTAAACCGTGTGATCCGGAACTGACCGCTTTTGTGATGCTCAAGCTCTACATCGCGCTGATATTTGACTGGGAAAAAAACCATCCGCCTCTTGAAAAAGAGACGATCGCCGAATTGCTGGAAATGTATGTTGGTCAAGGATTATCTAAATAATAGATGATCCTTCACTTTTTAGGTGCCGTGACCGTTTTGTCAAATGAGTCAGTTTGCGGAAGGAGGCAACAGGGTTGAATACAATAAAAAGCCAGTGGAAAGACATTGTAACGAACAAGAAACTGTTAATCCCCATCATTGCCATATTATTCGTTCCGCTGATCTACAGCGGAGTGTTTTTGAAGGCGTACTGGGACCCGTACGGCACGGTGGATCAGCTGCCGGTTGTCGTTGTCAACCAGGATAAAGGGGCGGACTACGAAGGGAAACATCTTCAGATCGGTGACGATCTTGTGAAAGAGTTAAAGAAAAATGATAATTTTGATTGGCATTTTTCAAGCGATCTTGATCAATCGTTAAAGGACTTATTAAATGCTAAATATTATTTATTGGTCGAGATTCCTGAAGATTTTTCGAAAAACGCCAGCACGGTAATGGATAAAAATCCGAAGAAGCTGGATCTGAAATATCATACGAATGCCGGATCAAACTATGTCGGCGCGACAATCGGGGAAAAGGCGATCGACAAACTGAAAGCCTCCGTGTCGAAAGAAGTGACAGAGCAATACGCAAAAGTCATTTTTGATAACTTTAAAGATATTGCCAAAGGGCTCGGCAAAGCCAGCAGCGGAGCCAAGAAAATAGACGACGGCACGAAAAACGCGAAAGACGGCAGCGCCAAGCTGAAGGAAAATTTAGCGAAGCTTACTGAAAGCACCGCCACCATCAGCGATAAAACGCAGCAGCTTGCAGACGGAGCGGCGAAAGTGACAAGCGGAATTCAAACGCTTGACAGCTCTATCGCAAAACTTCAGAGCGCAAGCGCCGAAATTCAAGATAAATCAGGACAGATTGCTTCAGGAGGAGGCCAAGTGGCCAGCGGGCTGAAAACGAGCCTTGACGCACAAAAGCAGCTCCAGCAAAAGCTTCCGGATTTAACGAATGGATTAAGCGCGTTAAACAGCAAGGCGCAGGAAGTGTCGCAAAAAGCGGCGGCATTTGAAGATGCGATCAATTCAGTCAACCTGTCAGACATTGAAAACGCGGTTGGGCAGCTCGAGCAGACTGAAAAGGACCTGCAGCAGTTTAAGAAGAAGCTTTCTGATCTGAAAAACAACCTGGATGCCCGGGATGACGCGGTCAAAAAGGTGATTAAGGACAGTGATTTCTTAACGGATGAGCAAAAAGCGAAACTTGTTCAGCTACTGAATGAGAAGCTTCCGAAGGCCGACCTTCCGGATTTAGACAATATCGTCAGCCAGCTTCCGTCCGGCGGAGATATTCAGCTTCCGGATATGTCAGTCATAAAAAGCGCGCTCAAAGATGTAAAAGCGAAGGCTGATCAGCTGAAAGCACTGCCTCAGTCCACATCGAAACTGTATAACGGCGCAGCGGCGGTACAAGACGCGATTAACCAGCTGACAGCGGGAACTGATAAATTGTACAGCGGAGCGCAGACCGTCTTTGAAAGCCAAAATAAACTGACGGCCGGCATCGGCGAATACAACAGCAAGTTCGGACAGCTCAAATCAGGATCAGAAGCGTTAGTGTCAGGGAGCGGCCAAGTATCAGGCGGCTTAACGAAACTCCTGGATGCGCAAAACAAAATCCATGACGGCTCGTCCAAAATTGAGCAGGGTCAAGCGTCTCTCGGCACCGGTTTAAGCAAGCTTTTAGACGGCACCGGACAATTGTCCAGCCAGCTGAAAGATGCGGCCGATCAAACCGGGGACATTAAGACAGATGACAAAACGTACAGCATGTTTGCCGATCCGGTAAAAACGGACGATAACGCGATTCATTCCGTGCCTAACTACGGTACCGGACTGACGCCTTATATTCTCTCTATGGGCTTGTATGTCGGCGGCTTGATGCTGACGGTCGTGTTCCCTCTGAGTGAAGCTTCAGGGCGTCCGAGAAACGGTTTTGAATGGTTCCTCAGCAAATTCAGCGTTATTCTGCTCGTCGGACTGATTCAATCCGTTATTGTCGCCACGGTTCTGTTGAAAGGAATCGGGCTTGATGTGGAGAGCACTTGGAGGTTCTATCTCTTTACGATGATTACCAGCATCGCGTTCCTGTCCATGATTCAATTATTGGCGACAACGATGGGGAATCCGGGACGCTTTATCGCTGTCATCATTTTGGTGCTCCAGCTCGGGGCAAGCGGAGGAACCTTCCCGCTTGAACTCCTGCCGGGATTCTATCAAGTGATTCACGGGGCACTGCCGATGACTTACAGCATCAACGGGTTCCGCGCCGTCATTTCAAATGGCGATTACGGCTATATGTGGCAGCAGGCATCCATTCTGTTGGGCATCGCCGTTGTCATGATCGCGCTGACCATCGTGTATTTTACGGTGCAAAGCAAAAAAGAACACAAAACGGAAGAAGAAATAACAGCATAAGAAAAAGAGGCTCTGAGCAGATGCTCAGGGCCTCTTTTTTTTAGATTTCGATCGTCGTACTATTAAAATCCCCATCTCACCAACAGTCCGGTATACGTCAATCCTCCGCCGAACCCGAATAATACCAGCGTCTGGCCTTCCGACAGTTTTTTCGCTTTCACAGCTTCATCCAAAGCGAGAATAATAGAAACCGATGAAGTGTTGCCGTAATATTCAACGCTTGTCAATGTCCGTTCAAGCGGGAAGGGCAGTTTTTCACAGATGGATTCGATCATCCGCATGTTGGCGCTGTGAGGAACGAACCAATCCAGATCGTCTTTTGAAAAGCCGGCTTTTTCTAAAAGGGCATTGCATTCCTCAGGCACGGTTCTGGCCGCCCATTTATATACTTCGCGCCCGTTTTGCACCATGTTTCCTCCGCCTTTAAGCGGCTCGCCGTTTAATTCTGCGCTCAGTCCCGTGCGATACAGCACGTCCGCGCTGCCTCCCGCTGTTCCTTGCACGGCTGCCAAAAAGCCCGGCGCTGATTCATCGCGTTCCACCAATAGGGCGCCAGCAGCGTCTCCAAAAAGAACACAGGTCGTCCGGTCAGTATAATCCGTTACCTTTGATAATGTTTCACCGGCAATGACAATCACTTTTTGATGGGAACCGGCGGTAATTAATGCGTCTGCGAGCTGAAGGCCGTAAGTGAGTCCGGCGCATGTGGCGTTAATATCAAGCGCCCCCGTTTGCGGCCAGCCGAAGTAAGCCTGCACGCGTGCCGCGGTGCTTGGAAACGCATAGTCCGCCGTCGTTGTGGCGACAAGGATCATATCGACATCATCAAGAGTTCCGCTGTATCGTTCTGCAAGGTTTTTCACCGCTTCCACACACAAATCCGATGTGAATTCATGTTCGCCGGCAATGCGTCTTTCCTTCATACCGGTGCGCTGGACGATCCATTCATCAGATGTATCGACGATGCGCTCCAAATCCGCGTTTGTTAATCGGCGTGCCGGAGCATATGTACCGATTGCTGTAATTTTAGATTTTGACATGAAAAAATCACTCCTTTATATCAGATTATAACACCTGATATTATTACTTGGTACTAATTTTAATAAAAAAACCCAAGCAGCATCCGCTGTTTGGGGAGCATGAGAATCTATTTGTAAAACGGGCTTGTGTGAACGATTACCAATGACGGCAGCGGCAGCATGAATGATGATGCTTCTTTTTATCTTTCTTCTTTTTACAAGGGTCTTCTTTTTTCTTTTTACAGTGATCTTTTTCTTTTTTACAGCCCCAGAAGGCTGCACCAGACCAATTATCCTCAAACCAATCCTCAAACCAATCATTATGAAATCTTTTCCGCTTGTGCGGTTTACGGCTGATCATACATTTCCCTCCTATGCTCATGCTCCCTTCATTCTATGAAAAAAGAGAAGGAAAAGATTGGACGGGTTATGGATCAAAAGAGTATATTTTAAGAAGAATAAAATTGATAGGAGGAATGACCTGTGGAAAATATGAAACATACGATGGAACTGATTAAAGAATTGGTGTCGATTCCGAGTCCGACGGGCAATACATACGAGGTTATCGCCTATACAGAAAGTCTTTTAAAAGAATGGGGCGTCTCCTCTTACAGGAACCGCAAAGGCGGTCTTTTTGTCACAATTCCCGGCCGTGATGACAAGAAACACAGATTGCTGACGGCGCATGTCGATACGCTCGGCGCGATGGTAAAGGAGATAAAGGCGGACGGCCGGCTGAAGATTGATTTGATCGGCGGCTTCCGATATAACTCGATTGAAGGGGAATATTGCGAGATCCAAACTTCTTCCGGCAAAACCTATACAGGCACCATCTTAATGCATCAGACTTCAGTGCACGTCTACAAGGACGCCGGCAAGGCAGAGCGGAATCAGGAGAATATGGAAGTCCGCCTTGATGAGCCTGTCCGGACGAAGGAAGAGACGTCCGATCTCGGCATCAGGGTCGGCGATTTCATCTCATTTGACCCGCGCGTGCAGATTACGCCGAGCGGCTTTATTAAGTCCCGTCATCTTGATGACAAAGCGAGCGTGGCTCTGCTCTTGAATTTAATCCGCCGCATCACGGAAGAGAAAATCGAACTTCCGTATACGACGCATTTTCTGATTTCTAATAATGAAGAAATCGGCTACGGCGGCAATTCCAACATTCCTCCTGAGACCGTCGAATACTTGGCTGTTGATATGGGAGCGATCGGCGACGGCCAGTCTACGGATGAATATACCGTCTCCATTTGCGTGAAGGATGCGAGCGGCCCGTACCATTATCAGCTCAGAAAACATCTGGCCGGGCTTGCGGAGCGCTATGGCATTGATTATCAGCTTGATATTTATCCGTATTACGGTTCTGATGCCTCAGCAGCCATCCGTTCGGGCCATGACATCGTCCACGGGCTGATCGGCCCGGGAATTGACGCTTCACACGCTTTTGAACGCACGCATGAATTATCGCTTCTTAATACGGCGAAGCTTTTGCATCGGTACGTTCTATCGCCGATGGCATAAAAAACCCTGCGCGGAAATCATTCCGTGCAGAGTTTATTTTAACCTGAGATGGTTGTGTTTTGTTCTGTTTTGGCGAGGCTCATGACCTTCGCGCCTTTAACGGGATCATACTGGCCTTCCCATTTTGACATCACAACGGATGCCAGCGCGTTTCCGGTCAGATTGACGACCGTACGGGCCATGTCCATAATCCGGTCAACCCCGGCGATGAATGCAAGGCCTTCTGCAGGAATGTTGAATGCGCCTAATGTCGCAAGCAGGACGACGAAAGAAGTCCCGGGCACGGCAGCCATTCCTTTGGAAGTGACCATCAAGACAAGCACAAGGGTAATCTGCTGCCAAATGGACAAGTCAATGTGGTATACCTGAGCGAGGAATAAAGCGGCGATAGATTGGTACAGCACAGATCCGTCTAAGTTAAAGGTATATCCGATCGGCACAACAAAGGAAACAATACCTTTCGGACAGCCGATTTTCTCCATTTTTTCCATAACGCGGGGGAGTACGGTTTCGGAGCTTGACGTACTGAACGCTAATAAAATTTCATCCTTCATATAGGCGAGGAATTTGAAAATGTTTACTCCGGCAAGCTTTCCGACGATTCCGAATACAACAATGAGAAAGAAAGCCAAAGCTACATATACTAAACCGACCAGTTTACCGAGTGAAAGCAGGGAACTGAGCCCAAATTTGGAAACGGTAACACCAATCAACGCAAAAACACCAAACGGCGCAACTTTCATGACCAGGTTCACAACATGGAACATCGCATGAGAAACACCTTCAAAGAAGGCCAAGACAGGCTTTCCTTTTTCACCGATTGCCGAGATGCCGAGTGCAAACAGCACGGTAAAGCAGATAATGGCAAGCAGATCTCCTTCGGCTAATGATTGGAAGAAGTTTGTCGGTACGATATGCAGGAATGTGTCTGCGATAGATTTGTTATTTTGTTCTTTTTCTGTTTCAACATATTGACTGATATCTGTCTTTTGAGCTTCATGTATATTAACGCCTGTTCCCGGATGAAACAGATTCGCCAAAGCCAGCCCGAGAATAATGGCAAAAGTGGTAATGATCTCAAAATACAAAATCGTTTTGAAGCCTAATTTTCCGACTTGTTTTCCGCTTCCCGCGCCGGCAACGCCGATGATTAAGCTGGAGACGACAATTGGAATCACTATCATTTTGATTAAGCGTAAAAACAAATCGCCGATAGGCTGTAAATATGTTGGAATGGCGGGATTGCCGTACCAGATGACACCGACTACAACCCCTAGTATGAGTCCGACGAAAATTTGCGTCGCTAGTCCAAAGCGTAATTTTTTCATAGATTACCTCCCGAAGAAAAAAGTGCAATAAGTATCTAAAAAGATAGCTATTAGAACAAATTATAATAGAAAAGAAAACAATCCGTCTATAGAAAAATATAGATTGAAAATACTGAATATTTTAAAACGTACAGATAATTGCTAATAATGGTGAATAACGCCCTATTCAGAAAGTATGATGACGGACGAAAAAAACGGGCGCCGCACAACTTAGAATTGTGCGGCGCCCTATTGTCACATATCCTTAATTTTCAAGCAGTCATTGCACAAATTAATGTGACACTCATACTGCTCAACAATCTCATTTCCGCATTCTTCGCATTTCTTACCGGGTAAATTTCTGAAAAAATCCGACATCTTTTCCAACATACCCATCCCTCTTTCATTGTTTTGTCTTTACATTGTATTATAACAGTTTGAGAAAATCAACGGCTGTTTTGGCACAATGTTTAAAACATGCAATTTGTACGAAAAATAGGTATATTGGAGGAAAGGAACTTTTTATCATAAACATTCGGAGGATTATATGAAAGTTACAGTTATTGGATGCTGCGGCGGGTTTCCGGCCGCAAACGAAGCAACTTCAGGCTATCTGTTTCAGTCCGGCGGCTATTCTCTGCTCGTCGATTGCGGAAGCGCCGTATTATCAAAGCTGTTTGCCTATGTTCCGGCAGAAGAGCTTGATGCCGTCATTTTGTCCCATTATCATCATGATCACATCGCTGATATCGGGCCGCTTCAATTTGCCAAACAGGTCGGCTCCTTTCTCGGAAAAGGGACGCATGCACTGCCGATTTACGGGCATGATGCTGATATAGAACAGTTTGAGCGTCTTACATATAAAACGCATACAAAAGGAGTGGCCTATCAGCCGGACCGCCCGCTTTCTGCCGGGCCGTTCACCATTACCTTTCTGAAAACGGTGCATCCGGTCACCTGTTATGCGATGCGGATTACTGACGGTTCAGCTTCTGTTGTGTATACGGCTGATTCAAGCTACCAGGACGCGTTTATCCCGTTTGCGGAAAATGCCGATCTGCTGATCTGTGAGTGCAATTTTTACGCAGACCAGGACGGCACGTCAGCCGGCCATATGAACAGTTTGGAAGCCGGACGTATCGCGAAGGAGGCCGGAGCGGGGGAGCTGATTCTCACGCATCTGCCTCATTTCGGCGAGCACCGGAAGCTGAAAGAAGAAGCGGAATCCGTGTTCGGGGGCGAAGTGACAATCGCCGCTTCCGGATTGAAGTGGGAGAAATAAAGGAGGAGCACCATGTTATTTATCGACAATCAAAACATAACCGACCCGAGGATCAACCTCGCGATCGAGGAATATTGCGTGAAGCATCTCGACCCTGAACAGACATACCTGCTGTTTTATGTCAATCAGCCGTCGATTATCATTGGGAAGAACCAAAACACAATAGAAGAAATCAATACGAAATACGTAGAAGATAACGGAATCATCGTCGTCCGCAGGCTGTCAGGAGGCGGTGCGGTTTACCATGACCTCGGGAATCTGAATTTCAGTTTTATCACCAAGGATGACGGCGACAGCTTTCACAATTTTAAAAAATTCACCGAACCCGTTATTCAAGCGCTGCGCCAGCTCGGTGTGGAAGCTGAATTAAGCGGCCGAAACGACATCGTCGCGGACGGCAGAAAAATTTCCGGCAACGCTCAATTTTCGACGAAAGGGCGTATTTTCAGCCACGGAACATTAATGCTAGATTCCGCCATTGATCATGTTGTATCAGCCTTGAAAGTGAAAAAGGACAAAATCGAATCAAAAGGCATTAAGTCAATCAGAAGCCGTGTCGCCAACATCAGCGAGTTTCTTGATGACAAAATGACGGCGGACGAATTCAAAAAGCACCTGCTTCACCATATTTTTAATACAAATGATCTTTCCGAAGTGCCGGAATATAAACTGACCGATGAAGACTGGAAAGCGATCCGGAAGATTTCCGAAGAGCGCTATCAAAACTGGGACTGGAATTTCGGAAGGTCGCCCGCATTTAATCTTCAGCATTCGAAACGTTATCCGGTCGGATCGATTGATCTGCGTCTTGAAGTGAAAAAAGGAATCATTCAGGACTGCAAAATTTTCGGTGATTTCTTCGGTGCGAAAGATGTGAGTGAAGTCGAACAGGCACTGACCGGAAAACAGTATGACCGAACCGCTATCAGGGAGGCGCTGGCCGGAATCGATCTGAAACAGTATTTCGGTAAAATAGAGCTGGAAGATTTCCTCGAGCTGATTTATTAGAGCATTTGCCGAACGCATGATTTGAATCAGCGCCCGTTTTTGTGAAATGATAGAACCATAATGTATAGGGAGGGATCATGATGAAAGTATTTCTCATCGGAGCAAACGGACAGATCGGACAGCGGCTGACCGGGCTGTTTCAAAAAGACGGCACGCATACGCTGCGGGCGATGGTCCGGAAACAAGAGCAGAAAGAAGCGCTTCAAGCCGCGGGAACAGAAGCCGTTCTTGCAGATTTGGAAGGAAGCCCGGAAGACATCGCGAAAGCTGCTGAAGGCTGTGACGCGATTGTGTTTACCGCCGGATCAGGAGGAAGCACCGGATACGATAAGACGCTTTTGATTGATCTTGATGGAGCGGCGAAAGCGATAGAAGCGGCAAAGAAAGCCGGCATCAAGCGGTTCATTATGGTAAGCGCCCTTCAGGCTCATAACCGCGGCAATTGGAATGAAGCGCTGAAGCCGTATTACGCCGCAAAGCATTATGCGGATAAAATTCTTGAAGCGAGCGGTCTGACGTATACGATTATCCGGCCGGGCGGGTTATTAAATGATCCCGGCACGGGAAATATCAAAGCCGCGGCCGATTTAGAAAGAGGCTCCATTTCAAGAGACGATGTCGCCAAGACCGTTATCGCATCCCTTGATGAACCGAATACGTATGAAAAAGCATTCGATCTGACGGCGGGCGGCACGCCGGTCAGTGAAGCGCTGAAACAATTATAGTTTCCGGTTTTACGGCACTCGGGGCTTTTTGCCCTTGAGTGTTTTTCTATATTTTTCTATAATAAAAGTGAACGTTTATTCCGGATAAATGAATGACCATTCATTCATTACATTTTTAAAGGGGTGGGAAAATGAATCTGGTTTCCAAATTGGAAGAAACGGCATCGCAGAAACCGGAAAAACCAGCTTGTCTGTTTCAAGATCAGTACATGACGTATGAGGAGCTGGCAGGTAAAATCAAAGCATTTGCAAACGGCTTGGAGGACAGGGGACTGAAAAAAGGGGATCATCTCGCGCTGCTGCTCGGAAATACGCCTGATTTTGTTATTGCGTTTTTCGGCGCGTTAAAAGCGGGAATTGTCGTTATACCTGTTAATCCGGCATATACACCTTCAGAAATCGCATACATGCTGAAAAACGGCGATGTCAAAGCGATCGCCGGCATCGATCTTTTAATTCCCGTATTTGAAAGCCTGCACGGCTCGCTGCCGCTGCTGGAGCATATCATTATCAGCCAGACAGCAGAGAACGCTCCATCGACAGAAGACCCTCAATTGCGCTTAAAAATGACAACGTTTACAAAAATGCTTCGCCCGGCGGAGCGCAGCAGAACTTATCCGACATTGTCAAAAGATGATACTGCCGTCATTTTATACACCTCAGGGACGACCGGAAAACCGAAAGGCGCCATGCTCACCCATCAGAATCTTTTCTCCAATGCAAATGATGTCGCCGGATACTTAGGAATGAATGAGAAAGACAAAATTGTGGCGGCATTGCCGATGTTTCACGTTTTTTGTTTAACCGTTTGTATGAATGCGCCTCTGATGAGCGGAGCGTGTGTCTTAATCGAGCCGCAATTCAGCCCGGCTTCTGTGTTTAAACTGATTAAAAGCCGTCAGGCAACCATTTTTGCCGGCGTTCCGACGATGTATAACTATCTGTATCAATACGAGCACGGCAAGGCGGAGGATTTTGCGTCCGTCAGACTGTGCATTTCAGGCGGCGCCTCCATGCCGGTCGCTCTGTTGCAGACGTTTGAACAAACCTTTGACGTCACCATTCTGGAGGGGTACGGACTTTCTGAAGCGTCTCCGGTTACGTGTTTTAATCCGTTTGACCGGGGGAGAAAGCCCGGGTCGATCGGGACGAATATTTTACATGTCGAAAATAAAGTCGTCGATACACTCGGACGCGAATTGCCCGACCATCAAGTGGGAGAATTGATCGTGAAAGGGCCGAATGTGATGAAAGGCTATTACAAGATGCCCGAGGAGACGGAGCACGCGCTGAAAGACGGCTGGCTGTACACGGGTGATTTGGCGAAACGCGATGAAGACGGTTATTTTTATATCGTCGACAGAAAAAAAGATATGATTCTCGTCGGCGGATACAACGTCTATCCGCGCGAAGTAGAAGAAGTGCTCTACAGCCATGAGGGCATTAAAGAAGCCGTGGTCATCGGCGTTCCTGACGCCAAAACGGGGGAAGCGGTGCATGCTTATATAGTGCCTGGGGACGGTGAGCTGACAGAGCAGGCGGTTTTTGATTACTGTGAAACACATTTGGCAAAATATAAACGGCCGGCGGAAGTGGTTTTTCTTGATGAAATTCCGAAGAACGCGACCGGGAAGCTGCTGAGACGGGCGGTCCGGGACATGCTTCCGAAATGACGGACGAAAAGCGAAGCCGGGGGGCTTCGCTTTTACATGCTGATCCGGTCAGCTCTGTGATTCTTCCTTAATGATGCTTTGCACAAGCTTCGTATCATGCCGGGTCAGTTTGTAATACGTGTTTTTATACTTGTACATCATATAATTGCCGCCTTCTAGCCACATGCTGAATGAATCAAAACGGTCTTCATGGTATTTGACCGTTCCGTCGTAATCGGGAGACACGCTTTTGGTCAGTTTGACTTGTTTTCCTTGGTTCAAGATATCGAGCATATCTTTTACATTCTGCCTGTCTTTAATTTTGATTTCTTTTTTTCCGTGCTCAGACAGAATAATCAGATCTGCGTTGCTTGATGGAAACACATCGCCGGTCCGGCTGTATACATAGAAGAAAGCAATAACCAAAAGGGCGATTACTACAATAAACGCGATTATTTTTTTCATATTCATCACTCCGTCTTTTAGTCTTTCCCGCTTCCTGTTGTTCCATTCTTTTCTGTTGTGAAAAGATTAACATCCGTTTCGGAGGCTTGGTTCTATTTATTTGCATTTATGCTTACAATAGGAGTAAGTCATAAGGCTAAGGAGGGAGACTTCCATGCGCAAATGGATAGCGGCAGCGGGACTTGCCTATGTGCTGTACGGCCTTTTTTTCTATTGGTATTTCTTTATGACAGGAGACTCCGCCGTCCCGGAGGCCGTAAAGGGAACAAAAGCCGATCCGTCCTCGTTTATGGACCCGGGCCGCCTGGCAGCCGCTGAAAACTTTTCAAATGTAAAGGATTTTTTATTTTTCATCGGAGCGCCGTTAGATTGGTTTTTATTTTTTCTGCTGCTCATTACGGGGCTTGCCAAAAAAATAAAGCATTGGCTGGAAGCAGCGGTGCGCTTTCGGGTGCTGCAAATCGTAAGCTTCGTATTTGTGATTTCACTCATCGTTACGGCGGCTTCGCTTCCGCTTGAGTGGATCGGATATCGGGTTTCGCTTGCGTATCATATTTCGACGCAGACAGCAGCAAGCTGGATAAGAGACCATGTCATTGATTTCTGGATCAGCTTTCCGCTGTTTGCCGTGTGTGTGCTTGTGTTTTACTGGCTGATCACAAAGCATACAAAAAAATGGTGGTTTTACGCTTGGTGTCTTACTGTGCCGTTTACCCTGTTTTTGTTTTTCCTGCAGCCGGTCGTGATTGATCCTTTATACAATGATTTCTATCCGCTGAAAGACAAGGAGCTGGAAAGCAAAATTTTGTCGCTTGCCGACAAGGCCGACATTCCGGCCAGCCATGTTTATGAAGTAAATATGTCGGAGAAAACGAATGCGCTGAATGCGTATGTGACGGGAATCGGTTCGAATAAGCGAATCGTTTTGTGGGATACGACGCTTAACAAACTGAAGGATCGGGAAATTTTGTTCATTATGGGGCATGAGATGGGGCACTATGTGATGAAGCACGTGTACATCGGACTGGCCGGGTATCTCCTGCTGTCATTAGCCGGGTTCTATATCATTGACAAGCTTTATAAGCGGCTGTCCAAATTCTTCGGCCGAATGCTTCATATAAAGGGGCCTGAAGATCTGGCCGCCCTCCCGCTGTTATTGCTCCTCATATCCGTTCTCAGTTTTGCTTCTGATCCGATTACGAATGCCGTCTCCAGGTATCAGGAAAACGCCGCCGACCGTTACGGCATCGAGCTGACCGGAAACCGGGAAGCGGCGATTGAGACGTTTCAGGACTTGGCCGATACGGGACTGAGCCGGGTCAACCCGCCGTTTCTCGTCAAAATCTTCAGAGGGAGCCACCCGTCGATCATGGAGCGGATTGAACATGCGGAGGAAGAAAAATAATAAAAAAACCGGCGGGGCCATGGCCGACGCCGGTTTTTTATGTTTTACTGAGCTGCCGCCTGTACGTTGATCAGCCCTTTTCCGTAGTAGAAAGCATCACCAAGTTTTGTAGTGGTGTTTTCTAAACTGCTGCGGACTTGAGTGTTTGTCCAGTTCGGGTGCTTAGAAAGAATCAAAGCAGCCGCTCCGGCAACGTGCGGAGATGCCATTGACGTACCATTGTACGCGCCGTATTTGTTTCCAGGAAGCGTGCTTTGGATAGAGACGCCTGGTGCCATGACATCAAGCTCAGAACCTACGCTTGAGAAAGATGCTCTTTGGTTGCTGCTGTTAACTGCCCCTACCGCAATGACAGAAGGGTATTTACCAGGGTAGCCCACTGTGCTTGAGCTGCCGGAAGTGCCTTCGTTACCGGCTGCCGCTACGACTACGATGCCGGAAGCAACGGCTTTGTCAACTGCCGCTTTTAACGCTGCAGAACCAGAAGGTCCGCCGAGGCTCATGTTAATAACGTCCATATTGTTTGCGATCGCCCACTCAATTCCGTTAATGATCCAGCTGTACTGGCCGGAACCGTCAGCGCCGAGAACTTTTACAGCGTAAAGAGATGCGCTTGGCGCAACGCCTAATACACCGACTGAGTTATTAAGAGCCGCAACTGTACCGGCAACGTGAGTTCCGTGAGAGTTGTTGTCTTGGAAAGGATTTGTTTCAGAAGGAACCATGCTGGCTCCGCCTGCTACCTTTAAATCAGGATGAGAAGAATCGATACCGCTGTCGATAACCGCTACTTTAACATTTGATCCGGTGAAGCCTTGAGAGTGCAGAGCAGGGGCTTTAATCTGTGATACGCCGTAAGGCACGGACTGCGCGTACGCCTGTGCAACGTGATCTTCTTCAACGTAAGCGACGCTAGGGTCTTTTTTCAGCTCTTTTACGGCTTTTTCATTTAATGTAGCTGAAGCTGCGTCTACATATTTGAATTGCTTTTGCACTTTCCCGCCTTTTTCAGAAATGACATCTTTTTTCTTAGCGGCGCTCATCGTGCTCATTGTCTGTTTAAATCCGACAATGTATTTCTTTTCCCCGTTTGATTTCCCTGCCGCCTGGGCAGGAGACGTGCTGCCGAACGCCATCGTAAAGATTAACGCTAAAGCAAACAGCAAACTGATCCATACCTTTTTGCCTCTCACTCTTTATCCTCTCCTTTTTTTCATTTGCAGAACAACCAATAGACAGATTATTCTGTGGATTAATTGTATAGCATGGAATAATATTTTAGTAGACCCAATTTTTTTCAGTTTGTTTTATTTCTATTTAGGTATATCATCTCTCTTTCGTTTAATAGGAACCCGAAATATTTAAATTTTAATGGAAAAAACCGATGGAAGGACATGAGTATTTGTACACAGCCGCGATCGCTCTCTTGTTTGCTGGGTCGAACGGTTTGATTCCATTTTTGGAAGCTGCGGCAAAAACAGGATAAATGTCACCTTTTGTTGAATGCAGAAGTCTGATGGAAACGAAAGCGGAATGAAATAAAGCGGCCGGCATGAATCAGTCTTCGGCTTTCTTGACGGAGAAAAGCTGTGAAACCATTTTATAAAAATAATGATAATGAATATCATTGATACTTATATTGTCAATGATATAATTGCGGAAAAATGAAAGAGGGGGAACAGATGAAACCAATTTTCAGTATGCTGATGATCTTATCCGTTCTCTTCATAACGGGATGCTCAGAACAGGAACATGAAACCGCCGTCAGGCATGATCTAGGGACGGCGCATGTGGCTGCGCACCCGCATCGCATCGCCGTATTGAATGAGGGCTTTATTGATACCCTCCATGATCTCGGCATAAAGCCGGCGGCTGCGGCGGATGACCGGGCAGAGCGAAACGACGGCAGGCCGTCTGTCGGACCCCCGTCACATCCCGATTTGAAAAAGATCACTTCGTTAAAACCCGATCTCATCATTGCTGACTCAAGCCTTCACAAGGGGATATACGATGAGCTGACAAAGATCGCTCCGACAATCGCTTTACAAAATGAAGCTGCGGATTATCAGGATGCGGTTGACGCTGCCCTTACTATTGAAAAGGCGGTCGGTAAAGATGGCATCATAGAGAAACAATTGTCGGCCCAGGAAGAAAAGCTGAATGACATCAAAAGAAAGCTGGATGCAGAAGGCGGCACGATTTTATTAATTGACGCTGCAAATGACAGCATTTCCGTAAAGGATGACCGGTTTTTCACATCCCGGCTTTTGACGCTCGCAGGGTTTACATATGCGGTCCAGACGGATTCCGGCGGGAAATCAGACTCTATCAAAATGACGCCCGGGCAGCTTTTGCATATCGATCCTGATTACATCGTACTGTTGGACGGTGAGAAAGAACTCGAAAAAAATCACCTTTGGAAACAGCTGACAGCCGTAAAAAACGGACACGTTTACCGCGCGGACAGGGCGGTATGGACGGAGCGCCGGAGCATTGACGGTGCGGACGCCATATTACATGATCTTCAGAAAAAAATGCTCGCCAAAAAGGCCCAAAACTGAATTCGGGCCTTTTTGTTATGATTCTGATAGGTGGTTGCTTATATTGTAATCTTTGACGCGCCACTTATTTTCAATTCGTTCGATATTGCTCAGGCACGCATTGACAAGCTTTGCGTTTTGTATGTCGGTATCACCGTCAGAAATGGCGGACAAGAGGGCGTGAATGGCTGCGCCGTGAGCGACGATCAGTACTTTTTGCTCAGGAAACCGCTCCTGAACTTTCACTAAACCGGCAAGCATTCTGTCTGTCAGCTCTTCTGCTGTCTCCATATTCGGGTAGTTTTTATCCGGGTAGCGCTTCGACCGTTCCGGTAAGGACATTCCTTCCGCATCACCGTAGCTCCGTTCTCTGAAATCTTCCATGACAACAATGGGAAGATTCAAAAACCCGTTAATAATGTCAGCTGTTTTTCTGGCCCGTTTCATCGGGCTTGAGACGATGACATCCCATTCGGACCCCTTTAAGTACTCTCCTGTTTCTTTCGCCTGACGCTCTCCCGTCGCATTTAACGGAATATCCGATTTGCCTTGAAGCTTCTTTTGGGCATTCCAATCAGTCTCTCCATGTCTTACTAAACAAACGGCAGTCATAAAGTCTCCACTCCGATCATTTTTTATCGATATCATCTATTATACTGCCGTTACGTTAACACTTCAAAGAGAAGCGCCAGTCCGACTCCGCCTCCGCTGCCGATCGCTGCTGCTGCGTAGCGGGCATCCGGGCGTCTTTTTGCTTCATAAAAAAGCCGGGTGACAAGCGCCGCCCCGGAAGCCCCGTACGGATGCCCGACGGCCAGAGCGCCGCCCCGGACATTTATTTTAGAATACGGCACTTGAAGCTGCTGTGAAAAAACGCATATTTTGACGGCAAACGCCTCGTTGATTTCGTATATATCAATATCATCCGGTGACAGGTTCCGTTCCTTCAAAAGCTTTTTGACGGCATAAACCGGGGCTGCTGACGGATAATGCGGATGGACGCCGCTTACCGCGCTTCCGATAAAACGCAATCTTGGCTTTAAACCGAGAGACCGCGCTTTTTGTTCTTCCATCACACAAACTGCCGCCGCCCCATCAGAAATTCCGCAGCTGTTGGCGGCGGTGACAGAGCCTCCGGACTGAAAGACGGGTTTGGCACGGGAGATGAGAGGCTCCATGTTCCGCTTTTTCAGCATGTTTTCGTCAGCGGCGAATCCGTGACAGGGAAGAATTTCCCGGCGGTACAAGCCGTCTTCGTGCGCTTTGACGCTCCGTTCATAGCTGAGAAGGGCATATTCGTCCTGCATCTTTCTCGTTACGCCGTAAGCCTGTGCCGTATACTCGGCTGCTATGCCCATATCAGGATCGCCGATGTGTTCAGGAGAAAAGCGCGCCCGGGATGAGAAAGGGGAACGGCTGCTGCTCTCCGCTCCTCCCGCGATGTACGTGCTCCCCGCGCCGGCTTTAACAAAGTGGCACGCGACCCTCACGGCGTCCAGTCCGGAGCCGCACTGTCTGTCGATGGTCGTACCGGACACGCTCAAAGGAAGTCCGGCGGCCAAGGCTGACAGCCGGGCGAGATTCCCGTCGCGGCCCGTCGCGTTTCCGATCAGGACTTCATCAATGCCTTCGGGCATGTTCCGGCTCAAATGGCGAATCAGCGGAGCTGCCAAATCTTCTGGGAGACAGTCTTTTAACAGGCCGTTTTCCCGGGCGAAAATCGTCCGTTTCGCATCCGTAATTACAGCTTCCATTCCATCATGTCCTTTGCCTGCTTTTGTACGGCGGCACGGGCGATCTTTCCGCCGGCTGTTTCCGGTATTTCTGAAAACAGCCACTTTTTCGGGATTTTATATGCCGCCAGCTGCTCGCGGCACTGTTTCTTCAGTTCCTTTACATTTGCATGTCCGTCGATCACCGCAACGGCGATGCTGCCCCAATAATCATCAGGAATGCCGATGACTGCCGCTTTTCTGACGCCCGGACAGCGGTTGAGCACACGTTCTATCTCTTCAGGGAATACATTCAGGCCGCCTGATACGATCATCCCGTTTTCACGTCCTTCGATATAAAGATAGCCTTCACGATCGATATATCCCATGTCATCAACCGTCATCCAGCCGGAATCATCAGATTTTGCGCCGTTGATGTATCCGGAAAATTTCATCGGGCTGTTCACAAAAATCTTCCCCGTTTCGCCCGGCATGCAGCGTTCTCCGCCGGGCCGGCGGATTTCGATTGTAACATTTTCAAACGGGCGGCCCGCCGCGTCAGGCTTTCGGGCGCTGTCTTCAGGCGATAAGAACGCCACGAAACTCAGCTCGGACGTTCCGTAAAAATCGTACAACCGCAAATGGGGATAGCGCTCTGACAGCGCTTGTTTAGACGAAGCGGGCCAGTCTGCACCGGAAGAAATCACCTTGAGCGGTGTATCCGGAAACGCCTCTAGTGAGAGCAGGGCGTCCGTCATTGTCGGAACGGTATATAGAACGTCAGCTTGTCTGAGCCGGTCTTTCATTCCGGCCGGATTGAATTTTCTTTGAAGGATGACGGTTCCGCCGATAAACAAAGTGCTGACGGCGCCGTATAAAAAATGTGACGAGCGAAGCGTGCCCGGTACCAACACTTTGTCATCAGGGGAAATGCCGAATTCACGTTTCGTACAAGAAAAGCTCTCCAGCCACGAACGGTGAGAGCGGGTGAAGGCTTTCGGCTTACCGGTCGATCCCGAGGTGAATCCGGTATAAAAGGGCAGGCCGGCGTTTTCGATAAAAGCGCCTTCCGTTTTTTCCGCCTCGATCAAAGGCCTGCATTCATCCCACAGGATGACAGGCGTTTTGACGCCGTCCAGTCTGCCGCTCAGCCGGCGGTCACAGATGACGAGGTCGGTTTTGCTGATGTTCAGCTGGTCCGCGAGTTCCGCCGCTGCAGAGCGGGGATCTAACGGAACCGCCGTGCAGCCGGCATGCGCCGCGCCTGCGAAAAGTTGTAAAAATGGGATGCCGTTCGGCAGTAATATTGCAATGTTTTCGGGCTTATCTATAAGGCTGCCAAGCCAGTTTGCGGTTTGGTTTACCAGCCTGTTCCAAGTTTGATAGTTGATCTGTTCTGTTTCTGTCTGAATTGCGATCTGTTCCGGCGCTTGTCCGGCTGTATCTGAATATGATGATGTAATCATGACGACTAAAATCAGCTTCCTTTCGTCGGCAAAAGCCGGCTTGCTTGAAGAGTTTTTCTGATTCTTACGGCTGCGAATGAGGCTGCGGCCGCTTTAAGCAGATCTCCGGGCACATAGATGAGGCTGAGCTTTACGGCAGTCAAGATATCAATGTGCATTATAAAAGCCTGAACGGGAATGCCGATGACATACAAAAACAGCACGCCGAACAAGAACTGTCTGATAAACAAATGGGGGACAGCAGCTGAGCGAAGGCCTTGGATGCTGAGGCTCAGAAGTAATGCCGCCAGCGGATATGCGATGAGATATCCGGCGCTCGGCCCGAAAAAAACCCCGAACCCGCCTCTGCCGCCTGAAAGGAGAGGCGCTCCGCATGCCACAATCAGCAAAAAAAGCAATTGGCTTAAAAACGCCGCTTTCGGTTTTAGGATGCTTCCCGATAAGAGCACACCGATCGTCTGGAGCGTAATCGGAACCGGCGTAAAAGATAAGAAAAGCGGCGGGAGCAGCCCCAAAAGTCCCATAATAGCGGTAAACACGGCAATATGCATCATTTCTGTCAATTTCATTATGTATTCCTCCAGCTTATCAAAATATGTTTATACAATAAAGCGAGTCTTTATATATGTCAACTCTATTATATTTTAAGTTAACATTAAAAAGACCGGCCCTTTATGAAAAAGGCCGGTCGGTTTATCTTTATTCTTCTGTAAGGATAACAAGTGAATCAACGGATGATGCAACGTGGGAAACGGCGCGGCTGACTTCTTGAAGGCCGCCGAGAAAGGCCTGCAAATCAACGTCGATTTTGCCTGTCTGGTCTTTGCTCGTTTTCATGCTTTGGACGATGTCATCAAACAGACGGTTGATCTGCGTCATTTTTTCTTTCGTTTCACTTACAAGTCCGTTGACATCTTTAATATGTTTGGACACGATGTTGATTTGTGTATTGGTGTTGTTCACGAGCTCTGATACGGTGGAAACGGTTTTTTTCGTATCCTCTGAAAGCTTTCTTACCTCCGTCGCCACAACGGCGAACCCTTTGCCGTGCTCTCCGGCTCTCGCGGATTCTATTGAAGCGTTGAGCGACAGGAGATTCGTTTGCTCGGCGATCCCCGTCACGATGCCGAAGATTTTTTCGATCTGCTGGGCGATGTCATTCAGCTTGTCCATTTCTTCTTCAATCTGCAGAAGGCTGGCGTCGATTTTATTCATCTGCTTCTGCTGGCTTTCAAGCTCTTTTTTCCCGCCGATTGATTTTTCTTCGACATGTACGGAAGTGACGGTGCCGGCTTTTGACGCCTCGGAAATGCCCTCGGATTTATCGACCAGCTCCTGCACGGCTCTGCTCGTTTCTGAAAACAAATCAGCGAGTGATCCGGATGTTTCCTGGATTTTTTGATGAAGACGGGCTTTCTTTTCCTCTTGTTCGTCACGCTGGCAGTTATATTCGCTCTGGAATGCTTCAAGGACGAGCTGCTGTTCAAGATTCAATATTTTCGTCGTCGCTTTGATCGCTTTTAAAAGCTCATGCAAATCCGGAATTGCTGCTTCATATATGTTCATCATCGACAGAAGCAGATCCTGAAACGCTCCCATATACCATTTCGGTTCAAGGCCGATCCGCAAGTGGATGGAAGCAATGCGCTGTCTTTTTTCAATGAATTCATCATCAATCGTGCCGGCGAACATCTCATGGATATGACGCCGTAATGTTTTTTTCAGGCGCTCCACCGTGCTGTGGTCGTTAATGATCGTCATTAATGACTTTTCGTGATCCAGGTTTCGGTAAAAGGAATCGACGATTGTTGAGATATGTTCTTTAATTAACGGCTGCAGCTCTTCAAGCACATGAAGTTCTTCGTTTCCGAGCCTGACCATTTTTAGCTGTTTTTGGACATCTGCATATTGATTTGAAAGCGCGATGCGTTTTTTTCCATCGGCTTCTGAAAAATAAGCTGTTTCTTTTTTGCGGTCTTTTTTAAATAACAATATAAGTTCCCCCAGATATTCTCTTTTTCTTTTTATCGGTATGGAAGGAACTTGAATGAAGGAATCTGATAAAAATATTTTAATGCGGAAAAAAATAAAACCATTCGTACAGAATGGTTTAGTCAATCTTGGCTGAGGCGCTTCAGCGGCTTGATGGCGGGACCTTCGGCAACCCCGCCGTCAGGTGTGAACCGGGACCCGTGACAAGGACAGTCCCACGTCCGTTCGCCGTCATTCCATTCGACCTCACAGCCCAAATGGGTGCATGTCGTATCGACAAGATGCAGACAGCCTTTTTCATCTTTATAGGCGCCGGCCCGTTTGCCGTTTACCGTTACGATTTTTCCCTCCCCGGGCCGAAGAGTCTCAGGTGAAGCGTCCGGCCTCTCAAGTTTGCCCGAGATAAGGTGTTTGGCCACGTCGGCATTATAAGAAATCAGTTTTTTCAGTCCCGGATCTGCGTGGAAGCGTGACGGAATAAACAGGCCGGAAAACGGGTTCTTTTTGTTTTGAATATGATCAGCCAAAAGCTTCGCGGCGAGCGCTGAGCTTGTCATGCCCCATTTTTTAAAACCGGTCGCCGCCAAAATATGTTCTTCATCGCCCGAGATGGGACCGATGAACGGAATTTTGTCAATGGTGACAAGGTCTTGTGCAGACCAATGATATGGGATGCTTTCAACTCCGATTGTGTCTTCCGCAAATTGTTTCAGTGCTTCGTAATGCTCGGACATTTCTTTTCCTTGGCCTGTTTTGTGGCTTTCGCCGCCGACAAGAACCAGTTTTTCACCGTTCAAATCGGTGTATCGCAGTGATCTGGACGGCTTGTCTATGCTGAGATACATCCCGTCCGGATACGCTTGTTTCGGTTTTACCGCGAGTACGTAGGATCTGCTGGCATACATTCTGGCGGCGTAAAGCCCGCCTCCGTCATAAAAAGGAAAGTGGGAAGAGCAGACAATGTAGCTGCACTTGATGCCGTGTCTGTTTTTCGTGACCACTTCCGGCTGCGGTTCTTTTTTTATGTCGATCGCAGCCGTCTGTTCAAAAATCCGCGCCCCGTTTTTAACGATCTCTTTGACGAGCGCCGCGCCATATAAAAGCGGATGGAATTGCGCCTGATTCTTCATGGCGAGGCCGAGCCTGCAATCAACAGGGACGGGAAGTTCTTTCACAAGCTCGTGTTCAATACCGAGCTTGGTATAAGCTTCCTGCTCACTGCGGATTTTTTTGGCGCCTGATTCTGTATTGGTGTAAAGATATGCGTCTTGTTCAATCAGTCTGCAGTCAATCGAAAGGTCCTTGATGATCTGCTTCATGTCTTCCATGGCGCGGAGATGGGCTTCGAAATACAGCCTTGCGCTGGTCTGTCCGATCTGCTGAATAAGATCGGCATAGATGAAATCATGCTGGGCGGTGATTTTTGCGGTCGTGCCCGCGGTCGTCCCGTTTAAAATCCGGTCTGCTTCAATGACAGCGACACGGAAACCTCTTTTCGTCAGTTCATATGCCGTTGTCAGGCCCGTAATTCCTCCGCCGATAACCGCAACGTCACATTCCGTATCTTCAGTGAGGGCGGGAAAGGAAGGAATGTCAGCTGTCGCTTTCCAATAGGAAGCCGGTTCCTCGTTTGAAAAAGTAGTCAATTCAGATTTACCTCCTCTGTTGTATATTCTTAATTTTTCCAATAAGACTCTGTTCATACATGAAATTCGTATAAGTTGCTCAAATTACTCATAATATAGTAATTAATGTAAAGGAGTGATCAAAATGGCTAATCAGAAGAAGAAAACCTTGCCGCCGCAGCATCAAAACCGGCAGCCGGGCTTTGAATATGTAATGGACCCGCGCCCCGTTTTTGACAAACCGAAAGCGGCGAAAAAACTTGAAGGGAAAACGGCGATCATCACGGGCGGAGACAGCGGGATCGGCCGCGCCGTATCCGTTTTATTCGCGAAGGAAGGCGCTAATGTGGTCATCGTTTACTTTGATGAGCATCAGGATGCCGAAGAGACGAAGCAATATGTAGAAAAAGAGGGGGCGAAGTGTCTGCTGATCGCAGGGGATGTCGGCGACGAAGCCTTCTGCAACGATGTCATCCGCCAGGCGGGCCAAGCCTTTCCTTCCATTGACATCCTGGTCAACAACGCGGGGGAGCAGCACGTGCAGCCGGGGATTGAGAAAATCACGAGCCACCAGCTCATCAGAACGTTTCAGACGAATATTTTTTCAATGTTTTACTTAACGAAAGCCTCGCTCCCTCACCTGAAAAAAGGAAGTTCAATTATTAATACGGCCTCCATTACCGCCTATAAAGGCCATAAAACATTGATTGACTATTCAGCGACAAAAGGGGCGATCGTCACGTTTACAAGATCTCTTTCCCAATCTCTTGTCACTCAGGGCATCAGGGTAAACGCAGTGGCGCCGGGGCCGATCTGGACGCCGCTGATCCCGGCGAGCTTCTCGGCGAAGGAAGTGGAAGTCTTCGGCTCAGACGTGCCGATGCAGCGCCCGGGAGAGCCTGTTGAAGTGGCGCCGAGCTATTTGTACCTAGCAAGCGATGATTCTTCCTATGTCACGGGACAGACGATTCATGTGAACGGCGGCACCATCGTAAACGGATAATGTAAAAAAAGCCAATCCATATGGATTGGCTTATTCACTCTGTTTGAGTGCGGCATATTCTTTTGAAAGCGTGAGGAACGCTTCTTTATTTTTATCATCAAGCGCCTTATTAATCTGCATTGTCAGCATGGCGATCCGGCGTTTATACAAGGATTCATCAAGCACCATTTGAATGTAAATATCGGCCATTGTCACATCGAATTCGTTTGCTTTTTGCGTGTTGCGGGACTTCATGAGCTCAGTGTACGACTTTTTCTCTTTCATAAAGAATCCCCCCAATGCCTTTTTTATAGTATATGGATAACGGCCGGAAAAATCAATTAATTTTTATAATCTTTAGACAACTAATACTTGGAAATATATCGACATATCCTGCAAATTGACGAAAAAACAAAAATGATCATTGTATAATGAGGTGAAATGAAAAAGAAAAATAATATTTAAATAGTAATTTAAGACTAAATTACATCTTTAAAAGGTGATTTTTAGCTATATTCGAAAAAAACCTGTCGTTTTCCAATGACAGATGATAGATTATTAGTATAAATTTTCAAGAAAAGGATTGGAGGCTGCACATCATGTGCCAGAAAACACACGCACCCTTAGAAAGCTACGAAGTAAATCGTTCAACCATCGCTGTTTTGCCTGAGGAAATAGACGGTAAAATGGGGTCGAAGGTCATTGAAAAAGACTGCATTCTGTATGTCAGCATGAAGCCGATTCACATCATCGACAGAAGCTGCCGCTACTTTGGCTCCAGCTATGCCGGGAGAAAAGCGGGAACATATGAAGCGATTAAAATTTCTCACAAGCCGCCGATTATGGTGGACCCTTCAAATCACATCTTTTTATTCCCTACACTTTCTTCTGCAAGGCCTCAATGCGGCTGGATATCGCATGTGCACGTTAAAGATTTTCAACCGACGGCATTTGATGATACAGCGGTCACGTTCTCAAACGGCAAAACGATGGAACTGGAAGTATCCTATCATTCTTTTGAAAATCAGGTTTACAGAACCGCCTATCTCAGAACCACTTTTCAGGACAGGATGGGCAGCCATATCCCGAAGCGGCAGGAATTCATGCTGTATCCGAAGGAAGAGCGGACAAGAATGATCTACGACTTTATTTTGCGGGAGCTGGGGGAGAGATATTAGAGAAAGCTGTGATGTGAAGGGACGGGTCCTCTCCTTTTGGGGAGGGCTTTTTTCGATTTACATGCCCGGGCAGAGTTGTATCGTGTCCGTCTGTTGGCTATGATGATGTAAAGAGTAATGATATTTCATTTTAGGAGAGATGGGCATGGATGTGTTTGCAAAATATGTATCAGGAATCGATAACCCGGATCACCGTCTCAAAGCAGAGGAAATTTTGTCGTGGACGGCTGGCCAATTTCCGAACTTAGAAGCGCAGATCAAGTGGAACAAACCGACATTTACCGATCACGGCACCTATATCATTATGTTTGCCGCGGCAAAAAATCATTTGAGCATTTTACCTGAAAAAGAGACGATGGAGCATTTTGCCGATGACATCGCTCAAGCCGGGTACAGCGCTTCTTCGCGCCTGTTCAGAATTCGATGGACTGATCCGGTGCACTATGATCTGCTTAAGAAGATCATCGAATTTAACATCAAGGAAAAAGCTGAAAATCCGGGGTTTTGGCGCTAGCGGACGTGATGTTGAAGGAGGAAGACATGGACGTTTTCAAAGACTATTTATCAAGTATCGACAGCCCTGATCATCGTCTGCGAATGGAGGAAATCCTCTCGTGGACGGCTGACCAATTTCCGAACTTAGAAGCGCAGATCAAGTGGAACACGCCGATGTTTACGGATCACGGCACCTTTATTATCGGCTTTGCGGCAGCAAAGCATCATGTAAGTGTTTCCCCCGAAGAAGCGGGAATTGCGCATTTTGCCGACGACATTGCCCGTGCCGGCTACAGCGCTACTTCCCGTTTGTTCAGAATTCAATCGACTGAACCGGTACATTATGAGCTGCTTGAACGCATGATTCAATTCAATATTCAGGATAAGGCGGACTGCTCAGCATTTTGGCGGAAATAATGAAAGAAATGTTAAAAAAACAACCCTGAGGAGGGCTGTTTTTTTATTGGAAACACATGATCAGCCCATTTTAATCAAGAAGCAATGGATGACGTACTATAAAAAATAAGGAGTACGAAGCAGTGAATGAATTTTATAAGGCGTTAACATATGTAAATAAAATTTTTTATGAACCAAATCACTTAACGATACATGATATTCAAGAAGAAGCTCAAAACTCAGAGTATGGGGCCGGTATGTTTCAACTGCATTCAAAGTCAGTTCGATTCAGAGTCGCAAAAATAACGCCTAACAAGATAGGACAGTTTGTTGCTTTTTGGGAAAAAGATGGAGATGGTAAAAACCAAGCCTTTTCATATGAAAAAACTGCTGATTTATTGGTTATCAATACTTTTGCCGGTAATAATCATTTTGGACAATTTGTTTTTCCAAAAGAAGTTCTTGTAAAGCAAAATATCCTTAAAACAGCCGCTGCAAAAGGAAAAATGGCAATTAGAGTTTACCCTGAATGGGAAAATCCCACTAGCAAACAAGCTATCAAAACACAAAAATGGCAGTTGGCATATTTTGTTGAGGCGAACGATGCAGATCGTTTTCCAGCACAAGACCTGTTAAAGCTATATTCTAACTAAAATTGGACAGCCCTGAGCCGGCTGACAGTATGTGAAGTTAACCGGTGCGTGAGTTGGAGAATAACGGGGAACCTCAACAAATGAGGTTCCTCTAATTGTTATATAGAAATCGACATTTTGAATGTAACAGAGTTTGTTTATTAAACGTCATCCGAAAAATAAGGGATTTGCGTATCCGGCAGACCCTCACGAAACGCACGATGTCAGAAATCGTGCGTTCAACATTCTTTATTTGACGACAGACATGCTGACGCTGCTGCCTGACACTGTCAATTTGGCAAAATCCTGTGTATCAATCACAGGGGTGACTGCTTTATTGTCGATCGAGATGTTCGTAAAGGCTGTTGAGAAGTTTGATTTGATGTAAGGGCGCTGATCCTCTGATGTGACCGCGACGGTGGCGAGCGCTTTCCATTTTGAGACAGAGCCTACATTTGTTTGGGCGAGTTCTGAGATGATGCGGCCGGTGTATCCGTCATTATTCGTGCCCCAATATGTGGCGCGGGTATTGCCGTTCAGATTTTTGTAAATGGTCAGCTGTACGGTGCTGCCGGGCCGGAAGCCTTTCGTATAGGTGAATTGGCTTTCTCCTTCCAGATACCGGACCTGGCCTTGCCCCTTTGAACCGACTTTCATGATCGGTTTCCATACATGATAGGTGTCACTGTACTGAAGCCCGATATCAGCCTCTGTGCCTCCGGTAAATCCTGAGTAAATATAGGCTGTCCCATTTGACACCTGAATCGAGCTTGGAAGCTGAATTTTCGTGACGAGAACTGAGCCCGTGCTGTTCAGGTAGGCCCTTCCGCCGATTCCTTTGCTGAGCTGGGACGCCGCTTCCGCCGTATTGGGACTGATCACCCCCGGAATATCCGCCGTACATGCGCCGAATAGAACGGCTGTAGTGAGCACACCCGCAAGAAGCCCTTTTTTCATCATCATTTCTCCTCCTATCATCATAGTCAGATAGCGCTATCAATTCATATTATAAAAGGTTTTGGGAAAAATTCCATAAAAGATATACGGGCGGACGTAAATTAAAACTATTTTCCTATTTATCTTGTAAATGGAGATTATTTGAACTATGATATGTTCAGCAATACAGCATGATTCAGGAAAGGGGATAGGATAGAAATGAAAAAGACGGCAGCTGTGCTTTTGTCTTTCGGTCTGGTGTTCGGTTGTTCATACGGAGCGGGGCAGACGGCAGAAGCGAAAACAAAGGTAAAAACGTATCAAAACTGCAAGGCGCTGAATAAGGTGTATAAGGGCGGTGTGGCCAAATCGTCGAAAGTGAAAAACAAGGGCGGCAGAACAAAGTACAAGCCGTATGTATCAAAAGCGCTTTACAATGCAAATAAAAGACTTGACCGAGATAAAGACTATATTGCATGTGAGAAATAAAAAAACAAGCCTCTTTAAAGAGGCTTGTTTTTTTAAATGGATTCGGCGGTGACGGCGGTTCCGTATCCGATTAATTCGGATGTGTTCTGTCCTGCGGTCAGTTCGAACCGCAGGCCGACGATGGCGTTCGCTCCGAGCTGCTCCGCCTCTCTGATCAGGCGCTCTTTCACCGCTTTTTTGGAGTCTTCCAGCATTTCAGTATAGCTTTTCAATTCGCCGCCGACGACAGATTTTAAGCCTGCAAGCAAGTCTTTGCCGATGTGTCTGGACTGGACGATACTGCTTGTCACCAAGCCTTTCACTTCTGTAATCTGTTTTCCGGCGACAGTTTCGGTCGTTGTCATGATCATGCGTTTTTCCCCTTTCGTGTATCTTACCGCTATCTTACCATTTAAGCCGCCTTTTCGGCTGCGCTGATTTGTTTTTTTCTGACTGCGGCGCTGACTGCAAACATGACGGCAATGTTCAGAACCAGTGCGATGATGCCTGTATTCATATCCTTAACGATCTGCGGAAGAAACGGAAAGAGGGTTCCGATGGTTGATTCGGTCAGCGTAATGAAGGCTACCGTTCCGACCCCGGCCGTTATGCCGGCAAAAGCGCCGTGGCTTGTGATGAAACGCCGCTTCGGCAGGCTGAATAAGAGGGCGGGGAAAAGCTGGGTGACAAGGCTGTAGCCCATTAAAAGCAAGGTGACGATGGTATTTCCGCCTTTCAGCGTAAAATATACGGATATCAGCGCGATGACGGGTACGGCGTATTTTGCGAGCCGTGAGACTTTTTCGTCAGTCGTGCCGGGCAGAATGGCTTTGTACACATTTTTGGCGAACAGCGTGCTTGAGGCCATTAATATCATTGAACCGGGTACAAGCGCCGTCAGAATGCCCGCCGATCCGATCAGTCCGACAAACCAGGGATCAAAGGTTTTCACAGACAGCTTTAATAAGGCGAGATCCGTATCCGCCCCTTTTAAACCGGGCACCTGCAGAATCGCCGCAAATCCGGTAAAGATGACAAACAGCAGGACGAGCTGATAAAGAGGCATGATGATTGCGTTTTTCCGAAACACCCGCGGATGCTCCGCCGAATAGGAAGCGGCAAATGTATGGGGCCACATATAAAAGCCGAGGGCGGTCAGCAAAACCGTTGAGCTGAACCAGGAAACGCTCTGTCCGGTTTCCGGTAGCGTGAGAAAACCGGGTTTTGCGGCGTCAATTTGTTTGAACATTTCCGTAAACCCGCCATAGTAATGAATGGGCAAATAAATGCCTAAATACAGGACGATGCCTAAAATCATGATATCTTTAACGACGGATATCCACGCTGAACCGTGGATTCCTGATATCATCACATAAATCGTGATGGAGACAGCGCCGATCCAGACAGCGGCTGAGGGCGGAATCTGTCCGTATGACGTTGCTGAAACAATTAATCCGAGCCCTTTCAGCTGCAGGACGAGATAGGGGATGAGGGATGCGATGCCGACGAGCGATACGAGAATGCCGAGGAGCGGGCTGTTGTATTTTGAAATAAAAAAATCTGATTGCGACATCAGTTTGTGTTGTTTGGCGTAAGTCCACACGGCTGGCAGAAGCCAATATGACAAAATGTAGGCAAGGCAGCCGTACGCGATAATATAAAAGGCGGGGCCTCCTTTTCCGTAAGCCCATCCGCTTCCGCCGAGGAATGTAAAGGTCGTGTATATTTCTCCCGCCATTAATAAAAAGACAAACATCGTGCCGAAGCCGCGTCCGCCCACTGTCCATTGTTCAAGGTCCATATTTTTTCCTTTTCGGGCCCGGATTCCGAGATATACACAAAACAGGAGCACGACGGCCATTACGGGAAATGCTGCGTTCATTCCGCCTCACCCGCCTTGTTTTCTTTGTCCAATTTGTAAACAGCGGCCATCAGAACGGAAGTCAGCACCGCCCAGATGACGACATACGCGAGAATGAAAGGCATTCCGAAAACATAAGGCGTCACCCGGTTGGCAAATGGAATGCCGGCGAGAATTCCGAAAAAGGGCAGGGCGGCGAGAACATGAATCAGTTTCATAACATTCCTCCTTTTCATTGGAAACAGCGTGTCCCGATTATAAAGAAAATCATGTCGAATGTATAGTGCGAATAGTCTGAAATTTATTGACTGAAAAGGAAAAGCAGTCCCGGCTGCTTTTTAAATGGTCGCAAGAGACAGGTAATATTCCAATAAGGCGGTTACCTGTTCCCGTATTCTCGGGTTGAAATAACGGTGTTTTTCTTCATAGCCGTTAATGGTGCATATATAAAGCGTAAATGCTTCGTCTCTTTCCGCTTCGTATAGTTTAATTTTACGCTTTCTTAACTCTTTTCGAACATCACTCAAATCCTTTTGTGCTAATTTTAAAGAGCAGCCGATAAGCTGTTTATAGGGTTGTTTTAATTTGAACGGGCACGAATCAAGCGCTTCGAGGTCCCGGTTCAGGATGGCAGCCGCCATGGGCAGAAACAGCCCTTTTTCGATGAGATCGCGGGTGCCGCTCCGGATGTCAGGCATAAATACTCCTTCTTTCTTAAAAAAGAGAACGTTTGTTCTTATTTTATACTCGCTTACACGATATTTCAAGGCGGAAAATCTCGTAAACATTTTCGTTTTTTGGAGATAATGTGTAGAATATGGATAGACAAACTCGTTAAGGAGTATAAACGTTGGAGCATTTTTTATCATATTTGACTGAGGAACAGCTGACGGAATGGTTCCAAAGCTATAGAGCTTTCGGCCCGGCGGCTGCGGCTGCACTGCCTTTTATTGAAGCGTTTCTTCCGTTTTTGCCGCTCGTTGTATTTGTGGTGGCGAATACGAATGCATTTGGTTTGTGGGAAGGTTTTTTTCTGTCGTGGCTCGGGTCTGCGGCAGGATCGATACTGATGTTTTATGCCGTCCGCCGTTTCGGACAGAAAAGAGCTTTCGGTTTCATCCGCAGGCATCAGACCATAAGGCGGATGATGCTCTGGGTTGAGCGGCACGGTTTCGGTCCGCTGTTTATTTTACTTTGCTTCCCCTTTACGCCGTCCGCTGCGGTTCATATCGTTGCCGGTCTGTCACGGGTGAGGGCGCTGCAGTTTATATCAGCAGCCGCTATGGGGAAAATGGTCATGATCTTTATGATCAGCTTTATCGGGTATGATCTTCACGCACTCATGACACAGCCTTTCAGGATGGCGGGCGCCATAACGGTGATCGCGGTGCTGTGGTATGCCGGAAAGCATATCGAACGGCGTTTACAGACGAGAATCAGTCAGCATGAGAAAGACGGAGGGAGACAGGAATCTTGAAAAAACGATTTTGGTTTATAGCCGGCGTGCTTATCGTTGTTTTGGCCATACAATTAAAGAATGCCATTTTTATTGATTATAAAGTCGAAGGAATCAGCATGAATCCGACCTTTAAACAAGGAAATGAGCTGATGGTCAACAAGTTTTCCCATCGTTACAAAACGATCCGCCGTTTCGATATTGTTCTGTTTAAAGGCCCGCACCGCAAAGTGCTGATCAAACGAGTCATCGGGCTCCCAGGCGAGTCAATTGCATACAGGGAGGATCAGCTGTATGTGAATGGAAAACGGGTGGCGGAACCGTTTTTAAAACCGTTAAAGTCATCATTGTCCGCCGGGAGCCATGTGACCGGTGATTATACGCTGAAGGAAACGACCGGGCGCAAAAGTATACCGAAGGGACAATACTTTGTTATTGGCGACAACCGCATATACAGCCTCGACAGCCGTCATTTCGGTCCGATTAAGGATAAAGACATTGTCGGAGTCATCAGTGAATCAGACGCCAAGTGAACGGCGTCTTTTTTTTCGGAAATGATTGTCAAAAAGCAGAGGAAAGACTATAATGAAAATTGTTACGCGCGAAACAAAAAAGAAGCGTTTTATTTTTGGTGATATTGTTACGTGTGTAACAAAAAATATGAAAGAGGACTGATGAGATGAAAACACAGACTGCCATTATCGGGGGAGGTCCGGTCGGGCTTATGCTTGCATCAGAACTGGCGCTGGCCGGAGTGAAAACGACTGTCATTGAACGATTGAAGAAGACGGTGCCATATTCCAAAGCGCTTATCATGCATCCGCGCACACTTGAGCTTTTTGCCATGAGGGGCATATTGGAACGCTTTTTGGAAAAAGGGACGAAGGTGTCTTCCGGCCATTTTTCCATGCTGGATACACGGCTGGATTTTTCTCGGCTGGATACGAAGCAGAATTATTCGTTAATGCTGCCTCAGGCAGAAACGGAGCGGATTTTGGAGGAGTATGCATCAAGTCTCGGCGCAGACATCATCCGCGGGGCGGAAGCGGTGGCTGTCATCCAGACGGATGACGGAGTGGAGACGGTGTTCCGGGACGAAAGCGGTATCCGCACTCTTCACAGCTTTTATGCAGCGGGTACAGACGGAGCGGGGAGCATTGTCAGGAAACAGGCGGGCATCGCTTTTTCGGGCACTGATGCCGACTTAACAGGAACCCTCTGTGATGCCGCTTTGAAACATCCGCCCGAATCTTCCTTTTTGTCAACGTGCCGCCTGGAGGGATCGGTTGTGATTGTCCCTCTTACGGACGGACTTTTCCGCGTCCTGATCATTTCTCCGCACGCTCCGCAAAAGCGGAAGGAAGAGCCGGTCACTGAAAATGAGCTGAAAGAAGACCTGCAGCGGATATGCGGCACTGATTTCGGATTGAGTGATCCGGTATGGATGTCGCGGTTCGGCAATGCCGAGCGTCAGGCCGAACAATACCGCTCCGGCCGGGTTTTTGTGGCCGGTGATGCGGCGCACATTCATTTTCCCGCAGGCGGCCAAGGCCTGAACACGGGGCTTCAGGATGCCTTCAACCTCGGCTGGAAGCTGGCGGCGCAAATGAAGGGAAAAGCGGCGCCTCATCTTCTGGACAGCTATCATCAGGAAAGGCACAGCACAGGAAAAGAAGTGTTGCACAATATAAAAACCCAGATAAAGCTCATGGATTTTACCGAGTCGGGTATGGCATTAAGAGAAACGATGACCGCTTTGCTGGATTTTCAGGAGTCCAACCGTTTATTGGCGGGAAAAGTATCCGCGCTTGATCTGCATTATGAACCGGATGCGGAGCTGCCGCCGCATACCCTGAACGGAAAACGCCTGCCGGATATCGAATTGACCCTTCATGACGGGCGGCCGGCCCGGCTGTATGATTTTCTTCATAAGGGCGCCTTTGTGCTTCTGTCATTAAGAGGGAGCATTCCCGCCGGTATTGATACGGACAGCGTGGCAGCTGTCAGGGCGGATCTTGCTGAAACACGTGCCGATTGGGATGACGTCCACACCGTTTTAATCCGGCCGGACGGCCACGCGGCATGGGCAGCCGGCGGCTCGGGACGTGAAGCGGAAGAAGCCGTTCTGGCCGGTTTGGAGAGATGGGGGTTCATCTGATACCCTTTTATGCGCCTATGTGATTGTTTCTTGTGTAACAAAACGTTATAGTAAAAGAAACAATCAATACGGAAGGGTGACTCAGCAGTTGGACAGAAGACAGCCAGACCATGCAAAACACATGATTCTTGAAGGGCTGACAGATATTTTTCACGAGCAGGAGAGGTGTCAGGAGGACATCAGGGCGTCGTTGGCCGGACGGATGGACGAACTCCGTGAAGAAAACGGGAAAAAATTACAGCTGACCTTGACGGAAATTCACATTTTGTCGTGTATCGGAGATCATGAACCGATCAATGTCACGTCAATAGCGGAAAAAATGAAGACGACAAAGCCGACCGTGTCGAGAAGCTGCGCGAAGTTTTTGGAAGCCGGCTTTCTGCGCAGAACCCGGCTGAGCGACAATAAAAAAGAAGTCTATTTCCGGCTGACTCCTGCCGGGAAAGAGCTGCATTCCCTTCATCATGAATATCATGAATTGATAAAAAAGCGGCTCTTGGCGTTTTTAGACCGCTATACAGATGAAGAACTGTTATTTGCTGAACGGCTGTTCCGTGATCTTTCAGCAAACTGGCGGTCTGTAAATGGCGGCGGAGAGCTGTTCAAATAAAAAACACGCATATGGATGCGTGTTTTTTTATTCGGATCATGTTCCTCTTTCTGCCCGGCCTCTTTCGCCGTGTGCCCGTTTCAGCTGAGAAAGGTGGTGCAGCAGCCGATAGAAGGGCGGAAGCATGGCGATGACGAGAACGATCCGGATGACCTGAACCGCGACGACGAAAGTCGAGTCTTCGTGCAGGGTGATCGAAGTCGCCGCCATCTCGGCGATCCCGCCGGGAGAAAAGGCGAGAACAGATGTAATCATGGAGATGCCCGTTAATTTAGAAACCGCAACCGCGCTCAGAATCATGGCGGCGATTAATCCGACGGAAGAAATAAATCCGACGGTCAGCACTCTCGTCACGCCGGTGAACATGCTTTTGTACATTTTTGATCCGATTGTGGCGCCGAGAAAAATTTGTGACAGCTGGTTCGCTTCCGGCGGCCACCAGGCCAGCATGTCTTTGCCCGCCAAGGCGGACACGCCGATTTCCGCAGCAGCAACGCCGATCATGCTGCCGAGCAGCCAAGGGGCGGGAAATTTCAGCCGTTTTGCGCCTTTGCTTGCAAGCCAGGCAGCCAAAATAAATCCGGCCGTTAACAAGACGGGAATAAGGCCCGGATGTGAAGCTCCTGCCGAAACAGCTCCGGCTGATGTCTGAGCCGTACCGTTTTGTTTGGTAAATAAGAAAATGACGAGAAACGGTATTGTCATGACGACCAAAAGGACGCGCGTCAGCTGAATAAGGCTTACAATCGCGGTGTTTGCGCCGACTTCCTGGGCGATACCGGGCATGGCGGATAAACCGCCCGGCGCCGTGCCTACAAAGCTTGTCATCATGTCCGTCCGGCTGAACCGAAAGAGCACATATCCGGAAACAAGCGCCATCACGATAGAGAAAATCAGCATGAACCCTACCGGAAGCCAATGCTCCCGTAAAACCGACAGAACGGACAGGTTCAGTTTCTGGCCGAGTTCGATGCCGAGGATCATTTGTCCCGCTGCAAGCCATCTGCGGTGAATCCCTCTTCTGTCAGGCGCCATGAACAGCCAGCGGGGCCTCGTCATGGAGAGGATGCAGCCGGCGGCCAGCGTTCCGAGCATCCAGGCGATCGACATCCCTGTAAGCGAAAGAAGAAACCCCCCTGCCGCACTGATGAGAATAAACCAGATATCCGTAAGGAGATGTTTGTCTTTCTTCAATGAAAACCCTTCTTCCTGAAACATTCATATTAAATTGTTAAGCTCGTTAACCTTACTATTACTATAGTATAGATTTTGAGATAAATAAATAATGAATTATTTCTCATAATCCATTCATTTTTCTTATCACAAACATAAAAAAAGGCTCCGGAGATGGGTGAGTGCACCCTACTCCGAAACCTCGCCCGCTTTTCCTTTCCACACAAAGGTCAATCCCAGACCGAGAAATAAAACCACACCTGCGAACAGAAACGGGAAGTGAATATTCATATCAAATAAAATACCGCCCAGAGCCGGGCCGAAAATGGTGCCCAAACTCGTGTATGTTGAGTTCATACCGGCAACAAACCCCTGCTGATTTCCTGCGATTTTCGATAAATAAGTAGTCAGTGCCGGGCGCAGTAAATCAAACGCAAGGAAAATGATGCAGGTGACAGCGAGCACGGGCAAAAATCCTGACATCACCGTAGAAACGAAAGCCAGCACAGCGCCGATGATCAGACAAAGCTGAATGACTTTTTTCTCCCCGAGGAAGTTGACAAGTCTGCCGAACGCGAGCACTTGAATGAGGACCGCCACAATGGAGCTGAACGTAATAATAATGGCGATATCCTTTGGCGTGAAGCCGAATTTATGGTTTGTAAATAAGCTGAATACCGTTTCGTACGCCGACAGCCCGAATGCCAAAACAAAGACGATGATGAAGGCGATCAAGTAGCTTGGATGAATCGACTTTTTCAAATCTTTTAAGAAGGTTGATTCTTTGACGCTTTCCATCTGCTTTGCGCGTTCTTCTTTAGTTAACGGCTCTTTCAGCATAAAGACAGAGGAAATCACTGCGATAAATGCAATTCCCGCCGCAAAGAAAAACGGCATTCGAACGCCGTGATCGGCAATAAATCCTCCTATGCCGGGCCCAATGATAAACCCTGTGCTGATGGCGGCAGATACATAGCCCATCGCCTTCGATCTTTCCTGCACCGTCGTAATATCTGCGACATACGCTGTAACAGCGGGCATGATAAAAGCGGCACTGATGCCCCCCAGCACCCTTGCGAAATATAAAATGGAGACATGTGTGCCCAATCCGAAGGTCAGTTCGGATAATGCGAACAAAAACAGTCCGGCGAGAATCATGATTTTTCTGCCGAAGCGGTCAACCCATCTCCCCGCAATGGGGGATGCAATTAATTGCGCGACGGCGAAGGCAGCGACAAGGTATCCCATTGTGCTGCCCGTCAAGTGCATCACATTCATAAACAGCGGCATAACGGGAATGATCAATCCGATGCCTAAAAACGCAATAAATATGTTGCTTAATAAGATGATGAGTACAGCCTTTTGTTCTCTGATCGGTTTTTGCATGTTGTTTCTCCTTTGTCAGCTGTCATTCTGTTTATCAGCGCTGATCGACCCGTGAATAAACGCGGAGATGGCTTCTTTTTGCAATTCGATTCTTTGCTGAATGGTATCGTTTTTATATAACACATCTAAACCGTAGAAGACGGATAGCAGGATTTTCACTTTTGATTCGACATGATGAATGGACCAGCTGCCGTCTTGATTTCCCTCTTCTAAGATCTCCCTCATCACATCGTCATATTCAATATCAATTTTGTTGAGCCGCTTTACGACCTCCTCTGACGTAAACGCACTCGCATAAAACTCTTCACTTGCTCTCATAAGCGGGTAATTGATGCTCATCCGGCTGAGCAGCTCCGCAAAGCCCGCCAGTTTTTCGGCAGCATCTTTCAGATCAGCTTCCATTTCCCTCCACGTCTCGATCATCACGCGGTGATCCTGTTCCATGATATGAAGAAACAGAAACTCTTTTCCTTTAAAATGGTGATATAGATTGCCTTTACTGATTTCGGCCGCCTCTAAAATATCCCGAATCGATGTTTCTGAATATCCTTTTTTTGCAAATAAGTCACGCGAAGCGGATACGAGCCTGTTCTTCGTCTTTTCACTCTTTCCGGCACCGCCTTTTGTATTTGTCACTTCACACAGATCCTTTCCGCCTCATTCATATCGTTGTCCCGGCAAAGCGGGGTTCGGTTCGTTTAAAACCGACCAGTTGGTTTATTTTATTATAAAGGGTTTTCGCTGATTATACAATGAAGAAGTTATCCATTGTTTAGAGGGAGTATAAAAACGGCTCGAAAAGTAAACCCCATTCTCTCATGCTGAAAGAACGGGGTTTGTCTGCGGTCTGAAGACTCCCGGCGGGGGAGCGTGATCTGCCTGAACCGTTATTTTCCGGTATTTACCTCGGTGTAGCTTGTGTTCGGCGCGTTTGATACCGTTCCCCCTGTATGGTGGAAAGGAGAGTGGGCCATATCGTATAAAAACCAGACGGCATGACGCTGCTCGTCAAATGCCGTGCGGGCAAATAACCGCTTCGCTTCCGGATGCACCGCTCTATCGGAAGCCTGCAAATAAAAATCATTCGTTTTCTGCTCATCATAAAACGCCGCCCTCAGTCCTTCTCTGTATGTGTGCGGACAATGCTCCGTCTGTTTCGGCGTCAACTGTTTTCCGGTAATTGACGTATACAGTGAAGAGAAAGCGTGCAGGTGGCGCACTTCTTCTTCTCTGATATGTTCGATTCGTCTTCTGATTTCTGCGGTCGGCGCTTTTTCGGCTAATATTGAGTAGCAAATCACAGCGCTGTATTCACCGTTTATGGATTTTACCAGATCCTTGATAAGCACAGAATCGTCACTGCAGATGGCTGTATAATGAAAAAAATTCTCGTGCATTGGACTCACCCCCGGATGTTTATAGGGTATTATACGGCGGCAGCCCGTGACATGTGCGGATGTCATTTTTATTCTTGATCCAGCGGCGATGTAATATGGTCGTCGTATGTGTCGACAAAAAGCCGGCCGTTGCTTCCGCGCACAGCGTATACGACGTCTTCCGGTTTGAGGTTTCTCTTGTCCAATTCTTCTCTCAGCCATTTTTCCGATACGTGGTTTTCTTCCAGATTCTTCATCACCAGCCGGCCGTCCATAATCAGCTCAACGGCAAAGTTCTTTTCATGTCCGGCAAAGATGCCGAGATCCTGTCTTGTAACGGGCGCAAATTCCGGTTTGACCTCCACTGACATGCTGCCGTTTGTTTCAATGATGGCAGTCTGAACCTGAGAAATGTCAAATACGTCATTTACACGCAGCTGCTGGTTCAAGTAGTCGATGGTATAACGCATCGTTTTCATATTATGCTCAAGTATTTTACCGTTTTGAATGATAATGGTCGGTTTGCCTGCAAAGAAACCCCTAAGGGCCCTGTTTTTCATAGAAAGATATGCGACAAGGTAAATGATTGCCACGAAAATAATGTAGGCAATGACATTATAATGAATCGGCAGCTTTGTATTAAACGACAGATTTGCCGTGATGGCGCCGAGCGAGATGGCCGCAATGAAATCAAAAAGCGTCATCTGTGAAATGGTTTGTTTACCGAGTATCCGGGCGCCGATAAACAGAATGCTGAACGACAGAGCCGTCCGTACAATCACTTCGGGATATTCTGACATCATCATTAGTCCTTTTTTCTTTATTTTGGTCAGAAGCGATACTTTTTAAAACAGTCATCCCGTTTTTACCAGCAGATGAGATTGGTCATTTTCGTCAACTTTCGATAAAATGTAGAAAGATAAAAAGAGAGGGGTCTTCTAATTTGGGTGTTGAGTTTTTAGTAGGCAGATCGGGGAGTGGGAAAACGAGGCTGATTATCGACAGCATTCAAGATGAACTGCGCCGGGAGCCGTTCGGGAAACCGATCATTTTTCTAGTCCCGGATCAAATGACGTTTTTAATGGAATATGAGCTTGCTAAAACGCCGGATATCGGCGGCATGATACGCGCTCAAGTGTTCAGTTTTTCGCGTTTGGCGTGGCGCGTGCTTCAGCATACCGGGGGCATGAACCGCCCGTTTGTGACGACGACGGGTGTGCAGATGCTTTTAAGGAAACTGATTGAAGAATATAAGCACGAGTTTAAAGTGTATCAAAAAGCGAGTGACAAAACCGGGTTCACTGAGCAGGTGGAACGGATGCTGACAGAGTTTAAGCGGTACTGTATTGAGCCTGAAGACGTCCGCCGCATGGCGGAAAGCGGAACGGCGTCAGAATATCGCGGAGAGCGGATGCTGTCTGAAAAACTTCATGATTTAGGCATTTTATATCAGCAGATGGAAAGAAGCCTCGCCGGACACTATTTGCATTCAGAGGATTATTTGACGCTGCTCGCTCAGCAGATTCCTTTGGCGGACGTTGTAAAAGGCGCCCGTGTTTACGTCGACGGATTCTATCAATTTACGCCGCAGGAATTAAGGGTGCTGGAGCAGCTGATCATGCATGCTGAACATGTCACATTCTCGCTGACGGCGGACAGCCCTTCGGCGGAACAGGCACCGGATGAGCTCGATCTGTTCAGAATGACGGGAAGCACATACTATAAGCTTTATCAGACGGCAAAGGAATTGAATGCCGATATTTCCTGCAAGGAACTGCATGGCACGAAGCGGCATCGGCTTGTGCCGGAGCTTGCCTGTATAGAGTCGCAGTACGATGTGCGTCCCGCCGCGGCGTATACCGGCGGACAGGAAGCTTTTACCGTCATGCAGGCGCAAAACAGAAGAGCTGAGCTTGAAGGTATTGCCCGGGAAATTCAATCGCTTGTCCGGGACGGAGGATACCGGTACAAAGATATGGCGATTCTCATCCGTCAGCCGGAAGATTATAAAGATTTGCTGAAGGAAGTGTTTGCCGATTACGGGCTTCCTTATTTTATTGACGGAAAAGCTTCTATGCAGCATCACCCGCTTATTGAATTCATCCGTTCAAGCCTGGATGTCGTGAAGGGGAACTGGAGATATGAAGCGGTGTTCCGCTGTGCGAAAACCGAACTGTTATTCCCGCTTGATCAGCCGGAGCAGAAAATAAGAGAGCAGGTTGATCAGCTTGAAAACTACTGTATCGCCTACGGCATTAAAGGGGAGCGCTGGACGAGCGGCGAGCGGTTTGTATACAGGCGCTTCGTATCGCTCGATGAGGATTTCGCGCAGACAGATCAGGAAATAGAGATGGAGCAAATGCTGAATGAGACGAAAGAGTGGATGGCCGCGCCCCTTGTCCGGCTTCAAAACCGGATGAAAAAGGCGAAAACGGTTCAAAGCATGGCGGAGGCTCTTTATCTCTTTTTGGAAGATACCGATGTTCCCCTGAAGCTGGACCGAAAAAGGCAGCGGGCCGAAGAGGCCGGAAACATGATCGAAGCGCAGCAGCACGGCCAGGCGTGGGATGCCGTTATCCAGCTTCTCGAGGAGTTTGCCGGTATGATGGGTGAAGATGAAATATCTTTGGCGCTGTTCCAGCAAATGCTTGAAACGGGAACGGAATCGCTTCATTTTTCTTTAATTCCTCCTGCGCTTGACCAAGTATTTGTAGGGAATATGGATCTCTCAAGAATGTACGGCACGTCCTGCACATTCGTCATCGGGGCCAATGACGGCATTCTTCCGGCGCGCCCGGATGAAAACGGCGTGCTGTCTGATGATGACCGGGAGTGGCTGAAAGCGGTCGGAGTGGAGCTGTCTTCCGCGGGGCGTGAGCGGCTGCTTGATGAGCATTTTCTCATCTATATGGCGCTGTCGAGTCCGTCTGACCGTCTTTATGTGTCATACCCGATTGCCGATGCGGAAGGAAAAACGCTCCTGCCGTCAATCGTTGTAAACAGGCTTGGCGAGCTGTTTCCCGATCATCAGGAAAAGCTGTCAGCGGCTGATCCCGAGCAGGTAAGCGAAGAAGAGCAGCTCCAGTATCTCGTCAATAAACAGGTGGCTCAGACATATACGGCAAGTCAGCTCAGGCTGTGGACAAGAGAGTACGAGATCAGTGACGTATGGTGGAGCGCATACAATGTGCTGATGAAAGAGTCTGATCACCGGCGTTCGAAAAAGCTGTTTTCAAGCCTGTTTTTCCGCAATGAGGCGAAGCGTCTTGAACGGCCTGTTTCGCGCCAGCTTTACGGCGAGCATATTAAAGGAAGCGTCTCCCGGATGGAGGCGTTTAATGCCTGCCAGTTTTCCCATTTTGCATCACACGGGCTTCAATTAAAAGAGCGGCAGTTTTTCAAGCTGGAAGCCCCGGATATCGGCCAGCTGTTTCACTCCAGCCTGAAGCTGATTTCAGACCGGCTTCGTGAGCAGAAGCTGGAATGGCGCGATCTGACGAAAGATCAGTGCCGGAATTTCTCCTATGAAGCGGTGGAACGGCTTGCGCCAAAGCTGCAAAAAGAGATTCTGCTCAGCTCAAACAGACACTTTTATGTGAAGGAAAAACTGCAGAAGATCGTCACGCGTGTTTCAGGCATATTAAGCGAGCATGCGAAGGCGAGCGGTTTCGTCCCGGTCGGTCTTGAACTCGGTTTCGGCGGAAGCGGGCCGCTGCCTCCGCTCACTTTCACGCTGAAAAACGGCTGTACGATGGAACTCGTCGGACGGATCGACCGCGTGGATAAAGCGGAAAGCTCAAAAGGCCTGCTGCTGAGAATCGTTGATTATAAATCAAGCGACAGAGGGCTTGATCTGGCTGAGGTGTATTACGGGCTCGCTCTGCAAATGCTCACATATCTTGACTTATCGATTACACATTCCGCGGATTGGCTCGGCATGAAAGCGACCCCGGCAGGCGTTTTGTATTTCCATATTCATGATCCGATGATTCAGGCCAGTCTGCCGATGGGGCTTGATGAAATCGAGCAGGAAATTTTTAAGAAATTTAAAATGAAAGGCCTTCTCCTCGGTGACCGGGAGGCGATCAGCCTGATGGACACGACGTTGGAGGAAGGGCGTTCAAATATCGTCAATGCCGGTTTGAAAAAGGACGGGTCTTTAAGATCCGACTCAGCCGCGGTCAGCGAACAGGACTTTCATCTGCTGACAGACCATGTGCGGCGGACATTTGAACAGGCGGGCGAAGCGATAACGGACGGGCTTGTGTCCATTACCCCGTATAAGCTGAAAGATAAGACGCCTTGTACGTATTGTGCGTTTCAATCGGTGTGCCAGTTTGATGAGTCGCTTAAGGAAAATGAATACCGCAGCCTGAAAGCGGAAAAAGACGGCACCATACTGGATTGGCTGAAGAAGGAGGCGGATGATGATGCAAATTCCTAAACCGAAAGACAGCATATGGACGGATGACCAATGGAGCGCCATCGTTTCTTCCGGCCGCGATATTCTGGTCGCTGCCGCAGCCGGATCAGGTAAAACGGCCGTGCTCGTGGAACGGATGATCAGAAAGATAACCGCGGAAGAAGATCCGGTTGATGTTGACAGGCTCCTTGTGGTGACCTTTACAAACGCCTCAGCAGCGGAGATGAAGCATCGGATCGCGGAAGCATTAGAAAAAGAGCTCGCCAAAAATCCGGGATCTCTGCATATCAGACGGCAGCTCTCTCTATTAAATCGGGCGAGCATTTCGACGCTTCACTCTTTCTGTCTGCAAGTGCTTAAAAAATATTATTATATGATTGATCTTGACCCCGGTTTTCGGATGGCTGACCAGACGGAAGGCGAATTGCTCGGAGACGAAGTGCTTGATGAGCTGTTTGAAGATGAATACGCAAAAGGGAATCAGGCGTTTTTTGAGCTTGCGGACAGATATACGACAGACAGGCATGATCTGGATCTTCAAGACCTTGTCAAACGGGTGTACGAGTATTCCCGGTCGCATCCTGACCCGGAAGCGTGGCTGCAAAGCTTTGTCCGCTTGTATGACGTGACGGAAGAAAGCAAAATGGAAGAGCTTCCGTTTTACCAGTATGTGAGAGAAGATGTTGAAATGGCGCTCTTCGGGGCAAAACAAAAGCTTGAGAAGGCGCTTGAACTGACAAAAGCGCCCGGCGGGCCGGCCCCGCGCGCTGATAATTTTCTGGATGACCTTCAGCAGATAGAAGAGCTGATCAGCTGCCGGCATGACTTCGATGCGCTGTATGAACGGGTTCCCGCAGTCTCATTTAAGCGGGCGAAGGCGGTAAAGGGTGATGAATTTGACAAAGCGCTTTTGGACGAAGCGACCGATTTGCGAAACGGCGCGAAGAAACTGATCGAAAAGGTAAAGACAGATTACTTTACAAGAAGTCCGCAAGATCACTTAAAGAGTTTAACAGATATGAAGCCTGTCATCGAAACGCTCGTTCAGCTCGTGATATCGTACGGAAAACGATTTGAAGCGGCGAAACAAGAAAAATCAATTATTGATTTCTCAGATTTGGAACATTACTGCCTGGCGATTTTAACTGCGGTTGATGAAGAAGGCCGGCGGGTGCCGAGCGAAGCGGCCGTTTATTATCAAGACCAGTTTCATGAAGTTCTGGTTGATGAATATCAAGATACCAATCTTGTGCAGGAGTCTATCCTGCAGCTTGTTAAAAGCGGGGATGAAGAGGCGGGAAATCTGTTTATGGTAGGCGACGTCAAACAATCGATCTACCGTTTCAGACTTGCCGAGCCGCTGCTGTTTCTCGGGAAATATAAAAGGTTTACAGAAAGCGGGGAAGGCGCGGGGCAGAAAATTGATCTGAACCAAAATTTCCGCAGCCGCTCCGATATTTTGGACAGTACGAATTTCTTGTTTAAGCAGCTGATGGGCGGAAAAATCGGCGAAGTGGACTACGATGAACAGGCGGCATTGAAGCTCGGAGCATCGTATCCGCCGAATGACGCGGCCAAAACGGAACTGCTGCTGATTGACAGCGCTGATGACGCAGACAGCGCCGAGGATGCCGAAGACTTTGAAACCGTGCACTGGGAAGCGAAAGCGATAGCCGGGGAGATCCGAAAGCTTGTCTCATCTCCGTTTAAGGTATATGACGGCAAAACAAAAACACACCGGAATATCCAGTACCGGGATATCGTGATTTTGCTGCGCTCCATGCCGTGGGCGCCGCAATTAATGGAAGAGCTGAAAAACCAGGGCATTCCGGTGTACGCCAATTTGACGTCGGGTTACTTTGAAGCCGTGGAGGTGGCTGCGGCGCTTTCAGTCTTGAAGGTGATTGATAATCCGTATCAGGATATTCCGCTTGCTTCCGTGCTGCGCTCGCCCATCGTCGGATGTGACGAAAATGAACTTGCGCTGATACGCCTTGAAAAGAAAAAAGCGCCGTTTTATGAAGCGCTGAAAGCATATATAGCGAACGGTGACAGGCATGATGACCTGTATCAAAAACTGAGAACCTTTTATGACAGTCTGCAAAAGTGGCGGTCATTTTCGACGAATCATTCGGTGTCTGAGCTGATTTGGGAAGTATACCGCGATACCGGATATTTTGACTATGCAGGCGGCATGCCCGGCGGAAAGCAGCGCCAGGCCAATCTGCGCGTCTTGTATGACCGGGCGCGCTCGTACGAAGCGACGGCGTTCCGCGGGTTATTCCGCTTTTTGCGGTTCATTGAACGGATGCAGGAGCGCGGCGATGATCTGGGGACGGCCCGGGCGCTCAGCGAGCAGGAGGATGTCGTTCGGCTGATGACGATCCACAGCAGCAAAGGACTTGAATTCCCCGTCGTTTTCACCGCCGGACTCGGCAGAAGTTTTAATATGATGGATCTCAACAAATCATACCTGCTTGATAAAGAGCTCGGTTTTGGCACGAAGTACATTCATCCGGAACTCAGAATCAGCTATCCGACTCTGCCGCTTGTGGCGATGAAGAAAAAGATGCGCAGAGAGCTCTTATCCGAAGAATTGCGCGTATTGTATGTGGCGCTGACCAGAGCGAAGGAAAAGCTGTTTCTCATCGGTTCCTGCAAAAACCGGGAAAAACAGCTGGCCAAATGGCAGGCGCAAGCAGACCGGGCTGATTGGCTTCTTTCTGAATTCGACCGCTATCAGGCGTCATCTTATTTGGACTTTATCGGGCCGGCGCTCATCCGCCACCGTGACATGGAGGCGCACAGGACGCCGGGACTTTCATCGTCTGAGGATATCGCGCGCGACCCATCGCGTTTTCACATCCGGATGCTGCAGCAAAGTGAATTGCTGGAAGAGAATCCAAAAGAACGTGCTGAAGAAAAGAGCAAACGTCTCAAAGCAATACAGCAGGGCGAGCCGATTCCTGGTTCGTTTTCATTTGATGATCAGGCGCGCCGTCTGCTTGAATGGGAATATCCGTACCGAGAGCTGACGGCTATCAGAACGAAGCAGTCAGTTTCTGAGCTGAAGAGAAAGCAAGAATACGAGGATGAATACAGCGGCCGCTCTCTCATCAAACCGTCAGGAGACACGCTTTTATACAGGCGTCCCGGTTTTATGATGAAAAAAGGGCTGACAGCCGCCGAAAAAGGAACGGCGATGCATACGGTGATGCAGCACATACCGCTGACGCACGTGCCGACTGCCGAAGAAGCGGAGCGGACGGTCCGGATGCTTTACGAAAAAGAGCTGCTGACAGAAGAGCAGCAGGAAGTTATTGATATAGAAGAAATTGTTCAGTTTTTCGGAACTGAAATCGGTAAAGATCTTCTCGGGGCGCTGCGGATTGATCGGGAAGTGCCGTTCAGTATGGCGCTTCCGGCCGGCGAGGTGTACAAGGATGCCGAAACGGCCGGTGAACCGCTGCTCGTGCAGGGGATTATTGACTGCCTCTACGAAACGGCGGACGGTCTCTATTTGCTGGACTATAAAACAGATCGGATAGAGGGGAAATTCCGGAACGGATTTGAAGGCGCGGCTCCGATTCTGCAAAAAAGGTATGAAACACAAATCGAATTGTATACAAAAGCGGTTGAACAAATTACAAAAACGAAAGTGAAAGGGCGTGCGCTCTATTTCTTCGATGGAGGTCACGTTCTTACACTGTAACAAGATCCGAAGCTCCTTTTTGGAGCGGATCTTTTTTTCTATCAAAAAGTGAGGTGAATGCGGTATGCGCATTTTACATACAGCTGACTGGCACCTCGGCAAAACGCTGGAAGGCAGAAGCCGGCTGAGCGAGCAGGCCGAGGTATTGGAAGAGCTGAATACCATTGTCAAGGAAGAAAATATTGATGCGGTCGTTATGGCGGGGGATGTATTTGATACGGTCAACCCGCCTGCGCTCGCTGAACAATTGTATTACGAAAGTCTTTCCGCGCTTTCTGACGGCGGAAAGCGCCCGGTTGTCGTCATTGCCGGAAACCATGACAATCCCGACAGGCTGGCGGCGGCTTCTCCGTTAACAAATGAGCGCGGCATTCATTTAATCGGCTATCCGCGGACAGAACCCGTGCATATTGAGGTGCCGTCGGCGGACGAGCTGTTAGCCGTAGCCGCGCTGGCATATCCGTCAGAGGCGAGATTAAACGAAGTGCTTTCTGATACGTTTGAGGAAAAGCTTCTTCGCGATCATTACGATGTGAAAATCAGAGAGGCGTTTGCTCACATGTGCGGACTGTGCCGGGACGATGCCGTGAAAATTGCGGCGAGCCACATTTATGTCGCGGGGGGAAATCAGACCGATTCAGAGCGTCCGATTGAAGTCGGGGGCGCTTACACAGTTGCCGCTGACAGCCTGCCGGCTGATGCGGCTTACGTGGCTCTCGGCCATCTCCACCGTCCGCAAACGATCAAGCGCGCCAAGACGGCTGCCCGTTATTCAGGCTCTCCGCTCGCATACAGCTTTTCAGAAGCCGGTTATGCCAAATCGGTGACGGTGGTAGAAGCGAAGCCCGGCGGAGAAGCGAAGTGGGAAGAGATTTTTCTGTCTTCCGGTAAACCGCTCGTCAAATGGAAAGCGCAGGGGCTGAGCGAGGTTCACGGCTGGCTTGATGAAGGGCGTGACCGGAATGCGTGGATTGATCTTGATATCCATTTGACGGATCAGCTTTCTCTCGAGGAAATTCATCGGCTGAGAAAGGCGCATCCCGGCTTTATCCATATCAGGCCGGTTTTTGAAGAAAAAGAGACCGGCAATGACCGGATTGAAGTGAAACACACATCAATTGAGGATCGATTTAAGAAGTTTTATGAAAAACAAACGGGCGGCGGCGTGCCGGATGAGGAGATGGTCAAGCTGTTTTTAGAGCTTGCGTCAGCAGATGATGAGGAGGATGCGACATGAAGCCGATTCTGTTAACGATAAAAGGGCTCCACAGCTTCAGGGAGGAACAGACCATTGATTTTGCCGGACTGTCAGGAGCCGGGGTGTTCGGGATTTTCGGGCCGACCGGAAGCGGAAAATCGTCGATCCTTGATGCCATGACACTCGCTTTATACGGAAAAGTGGAGCGCGCCGCAAATAATACGCACGGCATCCTGAATCATGCCGAAGATCAGCTCGCCGTCTCATTTACATTCGCGCTTCAATCCGGCCACCGGGTTTCCTACAAGGTCGAGCGCGTTTTTAAGAGAACGGATGAAACGAAAGTAAAAACCGCCCTCTGCCGGCTGATTGAAATCAAAGACGAACAAACAGTGCTGGCCGATAAAGCGAATGAAGTGAACAAAAAGGTAGAGGAGCTTCTTGGCCTGACCATTGACGACTTTACAAGAGCCGTCGTTCTGCCGCAAGGAAAGTTTGCCGAGTTTCTGTCGCTTAAAGGCGCGGAAAGAAGACATATGCTCCAGCGCCTGTTTAATCTGGAACAGTACGGGGACAGGCTTGTCAAAAAATTGCGGCGGCGGGCGCAGGAAGCGGCAGCGAAAAAAAATGAAATGCTGGCCGAACAATCCGGCCTCGGAGACGCAGGAGAAGATGCGCTGAAGCAGGCTGAACAGCAGTTTCACGAAGCGAACGAACGGCTTGAAGCAGCTGAGAAGAAACGGGTCCGGGCAAAAGAGCGTTTTGAGAATCACCAGGAAATTTGGAACCTGCAGACAGAAAGAGATGAATATGAGCGCCGGGAGAAAAAGCTTGAGGAAAGACGCCCGTACATCACGGAATTGACTGAGCGTCTTAAAGAGGCGGAAACAGCTCTCGCCCTTGAGCCGTACGCAGACCGTTACACAGAAGCCGTCCGCCGGAAGCAGCGCGCCGAACAGGAGCACGAACTGGCCAAACGGAAATCAGAGGCGGAAACCGTTTCATTTACCCGGCAAAATGAAGCCTATGAAGCATGGCGGGCCCATAAGGCCGAACAGGAGCCGAAGCTTGTCAAGGAAGAAGAGCTGTATCAAAGACTTTCAGCCATTGAACAAAAACTGCTTGAAGCGAAAAAAGAAGCGGAAAAAACAAATGCGGAACACAGCAAAAAAGAGGAAGAATACGAAGCCGCCTCGAAACAGCTGGCCGCAGTGAAAGACCGCCTGACCCGCGGCCAAAACAGGCAGAATGAGCTGAAAGAAGAGCTGAAAGCAGTTCAAGTGACCGCCGATGAACGGAAAAAATGCCAGACCGCGGCACAGCTGGCGGCGGGCTTTCAGCAGACACAGGAACAAATCACGAAAGAGCGGGCCAATCTGACAACGCAGCTGAAAAACGTGGAGAAGCTGAACGGAGAAAGCGAGTCGCTCACAGCGAAGGCGAAAACGGAAGAGGAAGACATTACGCACGCTTATCAAACGCTTCAAACCGTTTACCATATGGTCTGTGAAACGGAACGTTCACTGAAAGCCGCAGCCGAACGGGCTGACAAAACGCAAGCCGATCTCCGCAGGCGCTCAGAGGAAGCGAGAACGGCTGCATTAACAAAAGAATTATCGGAAAAACTAATCGAAGGAAAGCCTTGTCCTGTATGCGGCTCCACGCAGCATGACCGCCCGCGTTCCGCTCATGAAACATTCTCGCCTGATACGGCTGTACAGGAACAGTTGCAGCAGGTTGAAGCGCTGCTTTCTGAGGCGGCGGCTCTTTCTCAGGAAGTGCTGACAGCCAAGGTTGCATTAGAAGAGCAGTCGGGGCGTTTTACCGAAGAATGTCCGTTTCTGCAAAGCGCCCGGGTTCCGGAGCTGGAAGCCGCTTCTTCCATCAGCGGACGCCCGCTTGATGAAGCGTTCAGCGCCGTCCGCTTGGAATGGAAACAAATGAAACAGGATATGCTGTCGGTAAAAGAGAAGGTCACAAGACTGATCAGCGCGCATCAGCAGACGGTGAAACAAGCTGAGCAACTTGCCGAACGAATCCGCTACGAGGAAAAAGAAGCCGACCGTCTCAGACATTCATTAGAAGAGCTTGAATCGCTGTCAGAAAGCCGATTGAATCAGTACAACGAAGTCTGCGGTGATATTCCGCCAAACCGGATTGACGCCTGGCAGGCTTCGATAGATGAGAAGGACAGGCAGGCAGAAGAATGTGAGAAGCGCATTGAAACAAGCATCGCATTCCTCAAGGAACATGAAGAGGAGAAAGAACGCCTGCAGGAGATGAAGCATCGGCTTGAACGGGAACGGCTCGAGCTTCACTATGCGTCTGAGCGCCTGCAGCAGGTGATTGACGGATATGAACAAGAGCTCGGAACAGCAGCTGAAGAAACATCAATTTCCGCAAAGCTTGAAGCGGTGCGGCAGGAATTACAGCTGTTAAAATCGAAAGAGCAGTCCCTATTCGATGCGCTGAAGCAGGCGCAGCAATCACTGAATGACGCAAAAGGCCGGGAATCCGGGAGTCTCATGTCACTCAGGGATGCTGAGACCTCCCTTGAGAAAGCGCAAAACGACTGGCGCTTGAGGTCAAAAGACACCGGATTTACCGAGCCGGACCAAGTCAAAAAAAGTCTGCTTCCGCAAGGGCGTGCAGAGGAAATGAAAAAAGAAATTGATGAGTTCCTGGACACCTCAAAACAGCTATCGGCAAATATCAGCCGTGTTACTGATAAATTAGCCGACCGCCGGATATCAGAGGAAGAATGGACAGTATCCGTTTCTCTGCTGAAGCAGGCAGAGGCTGAGTCAGGCGCCGCCATGGAGGAAAAAGGAGCACAGGCAAAAGCCTACGCGGTTATGCAAAAACAGCATAAGCGCTTTAAAGAGATTGAAGCCGAACTGAAAAGCTGGCAGACACAGATTGACAGGCTTGATAAGCTCCAGTCTGTATGTAAAGGCAATACATTCGTCGAATTTTTAGCGGAAGAACAGCTGGAAAGCGTGGCTCGGGACGCCTCTGCCCGTCTCGGAGCGCTGACAAGGCAGCGGTATGCCATATTAGTCGATTCAGAAGGCGGTTTCGTCATGCGTGATGACGCGAACGGAGGCGTCAAAAGGCCCGTATCAAGCCTTTCCGGCGGGGAGACGTTTCTGACATCGCTGTCGCTTGCGCTTGCCTTGTCCGCCCAGATTCAGCTGCGGGGGCAATACCCGCTGCAATTCTTTTTCTTAGATGAAGGATTCGGGACTCTTGACCAAGGGCTCTTAGACACCGTTGTCACAGCGCTCGAAAAGCTGCAATCGGACAACTTATCCGTCGGAGTGATCAGCCATGTGCAGGAGCTGAGAGCGCGTCTGCCGAAAAAATTAATCGTTCATCCGTCCGAACCGGGCGGGAAAGGCACCCGGGTCACATTGGAGATCATGTAGAAAGGAGAAGGAATTATGGCCGATTCTGCCGAGGGCACATGTGAATTATGCGGCCGCCATCATGTGCGGCTGACGGAGCACCACTTAACGCCTAAGGAAGAAGGCGGGACATTCCTTCCGACCGCAATGCTCTGCATCCCTTGTCATAAACAGGTTCACGCGCTCTATACGAATCAGGAGCTTGCGGCAAGGCTCGCGGGAATAGAAGAGCTGCGGCGTGACCCGAAACTCGCGCGGTTTGTGAAATGGATCAGAAAACAGCCGCCAAAAAAGCTTGTAAAAACAAAAAAAGCAAATGAACGAACATAACGCTGAACCAAAAGCAGCCCTCTTCTGAAAGAGCGGCTGCTTTTTAGGCGTTTCCGACCACATTTTGATCGCTGACATCGGGGTCTATATAGTTTGTCGCATTGACAACGTTGTTTAATAACAGGAAATCTCCGGTATTGCCTGCTCCCGAACCGAGCGCAGATTTAGAAGAGCTTTTTGGAGAAAGGTAAAAGGAATCACCAAAGTTTACGACTCCGCCCGATATGGAATTGATAGCTATAGGTCCGGTAATTGCTGGCATAAACGACACCCTTTATAGAAGTCTCACCGTCATTATATGTCAGGGCTGCTGTGATTGTGAGCTTGATGTGAAGATCTGCCTAATATGTTTCAGCCGCGAATCTCCCAGAACGATCGACGTCGATCCGATTTGAACCACGGACGCTGACGATACCCCTTGAACTTTCACATTCCTTACCCGAATTGAAGGGTTTTCATGGCAGAATGCGCTTTGGACTCCCGTTTCCGGTAACGGCATGACGGCCGGCTGCCGAAAGATCTGGTATTCTTTTTTGTTAAATGAGCCTTCATCATCTCTGTATACAGCAAGACTACGCTGATCGGCCAATACTTTGACCCGCATATTGATTTCATTCGTATCGCCTGCTTGAAAGACACTCGCAATTCCGACTGAATTGATTTTGGCGTTCCGGAGGCGTGAAATGCGCTTTAACATTATTCCGGCGCCAGCGGCACATAAGGCCCGATAATAAGAGATTCCGGAGGCGTGTCAAAGATGGAAGACAGATAGACGGAATCGGTGTCGCCGATTAATAATAAGGAAGAACTGGATACACCGGTAGACCGGATGTCGCCGACTTCAATATTCCGGTTAATCACTGTAAAAATCATGACGGATCATCACCTTTCATTTCACCAGGTATGTGCTTAATAAAGTGCTCGACGGCCCTGACAATATCACGCTTCACATGTTCGGCAATCTGCTCGGCATATTGCGCGGGCGCCGTATTTTCTTCTTTCGGGACATGGGACAGATAATACTGAATCCGGCTGTCCATCTGCTTTCTGATATCTTCAATAATATGATATTTGTTCGCTTCGTCCAGCCTGCTCTCATACTGAGTTTCGAGCTTCTCTAAAAGCGCGGGGATTTCTTCATTCAGGTACATATCGACGTTTTGGCGGATTTGCTGCATTTGCTGGCCCGCCTGTTCCTGCTGCATCATTCCGACCTGCGGAGATGTCTGGCCGACTTCGAAGTTTTGCACGGCATTCGGATCAGTCGGATTCAATCCGATATTCAGCGTTCCTTCCAGCCGTTCAATTTTCAGCTGATCAAATTTATACTCGAGCCGATCGATTCTTGTAGAAGGCTGCTGCTTCAGCGTTGAAATTTCATTTTGGAATTCTTTCAGCTGCCGTTCGAGCTCCTGAATCTGCTGCGCCTGCTGCTGGACGAAAGAATTTAAATTCTGCAGGTAGGATGAAACGGATTGATCATACATGACATTCACCTCGCGTCTCGTTTCCTTCATTAAAACTACCGGCTTGGCGGCTGGAGCGGTACAAATGATGAGGTGCCGGGACCTCCCCCTGTTGTTACAGTCTGCTGCCCCGCGGTGACAGGCGGCGCCGGCTCAACATAACTCCCTGTATTGTACAGATTGGAAAGAGATTTAATTGAACCGGCGCTTCCGATTTGCAGTATGGAGGAATTGCTGACAGATTCTACACGCATGTAATTGATATGGATCGACTGATTGACGTAAAAATTCATACGGCGCCTCCTTTATGCGTTTCCTGCCATCGGCTGATCGATTACATCATTATCGTACACATTCGTTGAATTTCTGTAATTCGTCAGTGTGAGATTGTCTCCGGTATTGAAACTGCCCGCTCCGGCAAATGTCTTAACCTCTGCTTTTGGAGAAATGGTGATGCAGTCGCCTATATGAACGACTCCGCTCGTACCGACGGCATTAATTTTAAACGCTCCGACAATTGCGGGCATACGAGCACATCCTTTTCGTGAAGATTTTCATGACTGCACTCCAGGAGCTTATCTGGGCTGCCTGCCTAAAATAGCTTATGACAAATGCACATTTTTGTGAGCGGAAAAAACTTTAGACGTAAAAACACCGGCGCTATACGCATGCCGGGCCTTATACATAAATGATACAGATTTATATACACATCACGTTTATGAGAAAGCCTCTTTTTTTCCTGCGGTGCGGCCGTGCTCAATCTGTACGGACGGGTTCAGCCCGCTGTCTTTCGTTTGTTGGATGAGCCCGCCCCGGCACCCGTTTAAAAGGCTGTCCAGCTCCTGGCTGCACCTGATGGTCTCCGTCGCATTGATTCCGAATTTTTGCGCTGTCTCGAATAAAGTTAATCTTTTTTCTTCAATTTTGTTCATCGTGTGATCTCCAATTCTCGATTATTTTGGAAAACATAGGATGATAATAGTATAACCCATTTTGTCCAAGAAGGTTTTATTTCGTCAATATGACTAAAAAAGTGACAATTTTTGATACTCTTTTACACTTATTTTCAGCCTGTTTAAAAGAGGAATTTCCCGCCCGGAGGAAGAATACATAAAGGAATGCCAGATTTAAAAATGATGGGGGATTAACATGAAATTTGCGACAGGGGAACTGAACAGCCGAACATTTGTCGGTCTGATCATTGATGATGACAAAATCTTAGATCTGCAAAAGGCTGAAAAAAAATTGTTTGAACTTGAGACGATTCCGGGTTCGCTGATCGAGTGCATTCAAAAAGGAGATAAGTTTGTCGCGCATGCCGGACAGCTTGCGGAATGGGCGAAAAAACCGAATGACGAGTCGGGTTCATTTATGTATGCGCTGTCTGACGTAAAGCTTTGCGCGCCTATTCCGAGACCTTCAAAGAACGTGATCTGCATCGGGAAAAATTATCGTGATCATGCCGTTGAAATGGGGAGTGAGGCTGATATACCGGAGCATCCCATGGTTTTTACGAAAGCCCCCGCTGCCGTTACAGGACACGGAGAAACAGTGCACAGCCACTTGGACGTAACGGAGCAGCTTGATTATGAAGGGGAGCTTGCGGTAATCATATCAAAAAGCGGATCGCACATCTCCAAAGAACATGCGCTTGATCATATATTCGGCTATACCATTGTAAATGATATAACAGCGCGCGATCTGCAGAAAAAACATAAACAGTTTTTTATCGGCAAAAGCCTGGATACGACATGCCCGATGGGCCCGGTCATTGTACATAAGTCGGCCGTCAGTGATCCGCAAAGCCTGAAAGTTGAAACGCGGGTGAACGGAGAACTGCGCCAATCAGGATCAACGGGTGACATGATTTTTCCGATAGCTGAATTAATCGAGACGCTGTCAAAAGGGATGACGCTTGAAGCCGGTGACATTATAGCGACGGGGACGCCGTCCGGTGTCGGAAAAGGGTTTAAGCCGCCGAAATTTTTAAAGCCGGGGGACCGCATTGACATTACAATTGAACCGATCGGCACGCTGTCGAACCAAATCGGATAATTGTGTGTCTTTCGCACGATTGATAATGCTCCGAGCGGCTTGTTGTGGTACCATAAGTGAGGCAGATTGATCTGATAGGGGGAATTGAACATAATGACACATTGGCATATTACTTCATGGGTCGTTGCGCTTATCCTGGTGTTTGTCAGCTACGGGCTGTACGGTGCCGGAAAAGCGAAGGGCGCAAAAATTACGCATATGATTCTGCGCTTATTCTACATTATTATTATTCTGACCGGAGCTGAGCTTTTCGTCCGTTTTGCGAATTGGAACGGAGAGTATGCCGGAAAAATGCTGCTCGGCATCATTACCATCGGACTGATGGAAATGCTCGTCATCCGCAAGAAAAAAGACAAATCAACCGGCGGACTGTGGATCGGATTTATTATCGTGCTCGTCCTGACAGTGCTGCTCGGCCTTCACTTGCCGATCGGCTTTCACGTATTTTAATCAGTCGCTTTAAAAACCCGGATGCATCCGGGTTTTTTTAGTTGCGCATACATTTTGCGCAACTGTGCCAGCGTCAATCACTCTTGTTACCGAAAAAGCTACGGCTGTAAAGGGTAAAAGCAAACGCCGGGCGTCAATCAGCGTGAAAACAAAGCTAAATACATCAGGCGGCACCTATTTAAAAGTGCCGCCTGTTTGTTACGCGGTGCCGTCTTGTTTTGCCGCTGAATACATAATGGAGCGCCGCCCGTCAGATGCCGTCCATTCAAATCTGTCGTGTTTACCCGAGCTGCCGCGGTGATGCTGCAGGGCGCATTGTGCGTCATCCGCCGAGAAGTGATAAAACGAAACGCCTTCACCGGAAAACAGCGCCTGATTGTAGGAAAATACGCAATCATATACAGACAGGCCGAACCCGTGAAGATGGCTGAGAAACAGCAGAAACGTTTCATCGTCCAGCGAATCGAGCAAGGTTAACAGCGGCCGTTTGACCGCCTTTTCATAACGGATTTCTTCCCCGCCGAGCAGGGGGATGGTGTCTGCGCCGATTTCGGCCGCACCGCCGCAAATCCGTGCCGGCTGCCATCTGCCGCCGCGTTTCATCAATACGTCTGCGTTTCCTAGACTGTCTGCAAGCAGGATATCGCCTTCATCGTTTTCGACGAGGCAGATGCCGTCCTCTATCAACAGGGTGCCGCGCCCCCATTTGTTTTTTTCTGAGAAAAGCTGTTTTCGTTTCATAACCGTGCCGGTCTCCTTTGTTTGTTTCTTCTCTTCCGTTCTTTCCAAATCGGGCTTGTCTCATACAACTCTTAGTGGGACAAATCAACTATCTGCGTTTCTTTGCATAAACTGGGTAAAGTGCTGATAGAAACGAATTTGATACCGACAGAAACGGGATTGGAGCTGATATCACATGTGTGGAATTGCGGGTTGGGTCGATTTTCAAAAGCAGCTCGTCCAAGAGAAACATATTATGAACAATATGATAGACACTCTTTCAAAACGAGGGCCTGATGATTCAAACGTCTGGGGAGAGCCCCATGTTTTATTCGGACATAAAAGACTTTCGGTCGTTGACATTGAAGGCGGCCGCCAGCCGATGGCCTGCACGCATCAAGAGGAAACGTACACGATCATTTATAATGGCGAGCTGTATAACACGGAGGAATTGCGGAAGGAGCTTCAGGCGAGGGGCCACCGTTTTGAGAGGACCTCTGATACAGAAGTGCTGCTGCACAGCTATATTGAGTGGCGGGAGGAGTGCGTGGACCGCTTGAACGGTATTTTCGCTTTTGCCATCTGGGATGAAAAGCGCAAGCGGCTGTTCGGGGCAAGAGACCGGCTCGGCGTCAAACCGTTTTTTTATAAAGAACACGGCTCTTCCTTTCTGTTTGGGTCGGAATTGAAAGCCATCCTTGCTCATCCTGATGTGAAAGCCCGCACAGACAGCGGCGGACTTGCGGAAGTATTCGGACTCGGGCCGTCCAGAACTCCGGGCTGCGGGGTGTTTAAAGGAATTCACGAGGTGCGTCCCGCCCATGCGTTCACTTTCTCAAAGGACGGTTTGTCCATATGGCGTTATTGGAATGTAAAGAGCGAAAAGCATACAGACAGCTTCGATGAAACCGCGGCTCACATTCGGTACTTATTTCAGGATGCAGTGACACGCCAGCTCGTATCTGACGTGCCGGTTTGCACGTTTTTATCAGGGGGGCTTGATTCGAGCGCGATAACCGCGATAGCCGCCGCTCATTTTGAGAAACAAGGCAGAGATCCCCTTCATACTTATTCAATTGATTATGAGGAGAACAGCAAATTTTTTAAAGCGAGCGCGTTTCAGCCGAATGATGACGGCCCGTGGATCGATAAAATGACAAATGCATTCGGCACACAGCATCATAAGTGCGTGATTACGCAGGATCAGCTGGTTGAACATCTGGAGGAATCCGTTCTCGTCAGAGACCTGCCGGGCATGGCTGATGTTGATTCCTCGCTATTATGGTTCTGCCGGGAAATTAAAAAAGATTTTGTCGTGAGCCTTTCCGGAGAATGTGCGGACGAAATTTTCGGCGGATATCCGTGGTTTCACACCGCGGCAGAAGAAGACGGATTTCCTTGGATGAGGTCGACTGAGGAGAGGATCACGCTCTTGGATGAAAAGTGGCAAAAACGGCTGAACCTTAGAGAATACGTGAATGCGAGATATGAAGAAACCATTGCGGAAACGCCGCTGTTAGACGGTGAGACGGGAACAGATAAAGCGAGACGGCAGCTGTTCTACTTAAATATGCTTTGGTTTATGACAAATCTGCTCGACCGCAAAGACCGCATGAGCATGGGCGCAAGTCTTGAAGTAAGGGTGCCGTTCGCCGACCACAGACTTGTGGAATACGTTTGGAATATTCCTTGGGAAATGAAAATGCATGGCAGCCGGGAAAAAGGCATCTTGCGGAAAGCGCTTGAAGGACTGCTTCCTGAAGATATTTTGTACCGCAAAAAAAGCCCTTATCCGAAAACGCATCACCCGAAATACACGCAGGGGGTCACAGAATGGCTGAAAACGATTTTACAACAGAAAGATTCCGTGCTTCACACCCTGCTTGACAGAAAGAAGCTGGAAATGCTGCTGGAGACAGAAGGTTCATCTTTTCAGGTTCCGTGGTTCGGCCAGTTGATGAAAGGCCCGCAGCTGATCGCCCATCTTGCCCAGATCCATACATGGTTTGAGGCGTACCGTATCGATATAGAAGAATAACAGTGCCGCGACCGGTTTCCGCTGAAGGATATCGGTCTTTTTATTGTGAAACATATGGTACACTAAAAAACAGAGGAGTGATACCATGACCGAATACGAAACATGCGCCCAGCTTGCCGAGGCGCACTTTCCTTTATATAAACGGACTTTCTCATCCCTGCCGCCAAAAAACAGGCGGGCCGCATGGGCGGTGCTTGCTTTGTTTCACGAAGCTGATCGGCTTGATGTGCAGGAACTTGAGGGATTTGAACAGGCGGCACAAGACTTTCTGAACGGGACAGGCGCCGACGGCTTTTTGTGGGAAGCGCTCGCCGATGTGCGGCAGCAATTTGCGCTTGAAGAAGAGCCGTTACGTGAGTTTATCGCCGGCCAAATCTCTGACAGAGAAAAAGTAACTTATCAAGAGTTTGATGACCTGCTGATGTACGCGGGCCAAACAGGCGGAGCCCTCGGCCTGCTGCTGCTGCCGGTTTGCGCGCGCCGGAACCAAGAGAAACTCCGCCATGCAGCCGTTTCATTAGGAGCAGCCATTCAGCTGACCCGGGTGCTTCTGGGGGTCCATACGGATGAGCGGGCGAAAAAGCGTCTCCCGCGCCAGGTAATGAAGCAATTCGGCTATACGGAAGAAGAGCTGGAGAGCCATACCGTCAACAAAGCTTTTATGAATGTATGGGAGTACATCGCATTCGAGGCCGAGGCGTATTTCGAGGAGGCGTCTGAAGCGCTGGAGCTGTTTCCGTTATACTCAAGGCCCGCCGTTACCGGTTTGCTGGCACATTACCGGTCAGAGCTCGGTGACATGAGAAAACAGCTTTCGCAAGCATAAAAAAACGCCCGGCTTCTTAACGAAGCTTCGGGCGTTTATGCAATCCCTTTTTGAATCCAAATCCGCGACCGCCATCTTCTGTACATAAGAATGCCTCTGACCCATTCATCCGCGATAAATGAAATCCAGATGCCCATAAGCCCTAATCCGAAATGGATGCCGAACAGATAAGCGAGAGGCAGTCCGATACCCCACATGGAAATCATCGCCATGTAAACGGGGAATTTTGCATCTCCGGCAGCCCGCAGCGAGTTGATGATAATGACATTAAATGAACGGCCGGGCTCAAGAATGATCGTCATGGCGATCAGCATGCTCGCCGTCGCAATAATGTCAGGGCTGCTTGTGAAAATTCCGATCAGCTGCTTTGAAAACAAGGTCATGATCACGGATGTCAAAGCGGCAATGCCAAGCGCCCAGTACAGACTTTTCATGCAGCGGTCATAAGCGTCGTCAAACCGTTTGGCGCCGATATATCTGCCGATCAAAATCTGTGTGCCCTGGCTGATCGCCGTTCCGAACAGCAGGATAAACATGGTGATGTTTTGCGTATAAACCTTTGTTGTAAGCGCCTGAGCGCCCATAATGGCGATAAAATAAGTGACAACCATTTGTGAAATGTTGTAAGACAGCTGTTCGCCGGCAGACGGAATCCCGATTTTCAGGAGTTTCCGCAAGTGCTCTTTATGGACGTGAAAAATCTTTTGCCATGTCAGACCGAGTCCGATGCGTTTTTTGACGATCACAACCATCGCGATCAGTCCGATGATCCGCGCAAAGGACGTTGACATCGCAACACCGGCGACGCCTAACACCGGAAGGCCGAGCGGCCCGAAAATGACAAGAAAGTTTCCGGCAATATTTAAAATATTCATCCCGATCGTAACGAACATCGTATCCTTCGTATGACCGTAGCTTTTTAAAATGGCACTGAATGTCATAATCAAAGCCTGAATGAAGGACAGCCCGCCGACCACCTGCAAAAAGACTTTGGCATCCGGCATCAATTCATTGGAAAGACCCATCACATGAAGCAGCGGAACGGCCGCAAAAAATATGGCGGCGCTGATGGCGAGACTGATGACAAAGTTCGCTCCTATTGATACATAAGCCACTTCCTGCGCCTCTTTTTTCTGTTTAGATCCTAAAAACTGTGAAATCACAATTGTCGTACCCGTAGCGATAAAGCTGAACATCACGATAATTAAATTTAAAATCTGATTGCTGACACCCACGGCCGCCACACTGTTGTCAGAGTATTGGCTAAGCATAAGAGTGTCGGCGTTTCCCATAAACATATATAATGAAACCTCAATAAATATCGGCCAAGTCAGCGCGTATAATGAGAGTTTGTGATCAGAGGATTGTTTGAACGCAGCCCGTTTTAAAATCGCTTGTTTCATTTCTTTTAACCCCTTTCCTGACAAAATCAACGTTTAAAAGTGTACCTCCATTTTCTTATAATAAAAAGGGAGAGAAACGAAACTTCTTGCAAAAATCCGACTTAAAAAGGAGGGCCGAAAATATGTCCTTTCTCGAGTTCACAGTTCCTCCGTTCCCGGTCTTTATCGCTGCGGGAGAAGGAGTGTTCAAAAAAGGCGAAACCCATGTGAGACGGGTCTTCCCGGTGTTTGATCTGCTGTATGTGAAAGAAGGCGTCCTCTACATTACAGAAGACGAAAACGCCTTTTCCGTTGAAGCGGGAGAATATATTCTGCTTTCTCCCGGGCTTGAACATTACGGGACAAAAGGCAGTGAAGAAACGACATCCTATTCGTGGCTTCATTTTGAAGGAGCGGATTATGAGGTGACGGAAACAACCGGGAACAACTGGTCGGAGCTGAGGCGAAAAAAAGGGAGCTTTGAAGAGCCGTCCCGCTACCGCCTGTCCCTGCCGCAAAAAGGGAAGGTGAGACGCCCGCAGTTTATGGCCGGGCAATTCAGTGTGCTGACCGATGACAGCGCAGAGAACTCCGATCTGCCGCTCAGAAAGCAGATTCTGTTTGAAGAGCTGCTGCTCCATCTTCAGAAAGAAGCGTTCCAAATCCCGTCCGCAAAGGAAAGAGTCGCATGGGAGGCCGCCCGGTACCTGCAGGAGCACTATCAGGAGAAAACAACCATCAAAGCGCTCTCTTCGGCTCTTCATTACAACCAAGACTACGTGACCCGCTGCATGCAGCAGGTGCTCGGCGTCACGCCCGGCCAGTATACGAACAAAGTCAGAATGACGGAGGCGAAACGTCTTTTGTCCGCAACCAATGACAAAATGGGGGCGATCGCGGACGCCATCGGCATGGAGGACCCAACCTATTTTTCCAAACTGTTTAAACAGATTGAAGGCATTTCGCCGCTTGAATACCGCAAATTCGTAAGCCGGAAAACGGACTGACCTAATACCAGAGAACAAAAAGAGGGATCGGTAAGCATGAAAATGACAATTTACGACGTGGCCGAAAAAGCGGGCGTCTCTATCTCGACGGTCTCGCGGGTCATCAACAATACGGGGAGGATCAGTGACAAAACCCGCCGGATGGTGCTCCGTGTCATGGAGGAGATGGACTATCATCCGAATGTTCACGCATCCGCTTTGACGGGCAAAAAGACGAATATGATCGGCCTGATCACCCCGGATATTTCAAACCCGTTTTTTGGGGAACTGGCGAAAAGCATTGAAGACAGTGCCGGTGTACTTGGGTTTCATATCATTATCTGTAGCACCGATTATCAGCCTGAAAAAGAAACGAAGTATTTTTCGATGCTGCGGCAGAAGCAGGCGGACGGCATTATTTTCGCGACGGGACTTGATCATGATGACAGCGTCACAGCGCTTGATGATATGGTGAAATCGGGCATCCCGCTTGCGATGATTACGCAGGATAAACCGCTCGCGCCGATGGACGTCGTCATTATCGATGACTTTCTCGGCGGCTATACGGCGGCTGAGCATCTCATATCTTTAGGCCATAAAAGAATTGCCTGTATCGTCGGCAACGGTTCGACGACGGGTGAAAGAGACAGAATCAAAGGCTTTCGAAAAGCGATGCGGGAAGCGGGGATGACACTAGATGAATCGCTGATCATACCGACGGAATATTCGCTGGAAAGCGGAAAACAGGCAGCGGGCGAGCTGTTTGACAGAGACCTTCCGACCGCCGTTTTCGCCTTTAATGACGTCTTGTCATGCGCGGCGATACAGGCGGCGCGCTCCCGGGGCATTCGGGTGCCGGAAGACTTGTCGGTCATCGGCTTTGACAATACCATTCTCGCTGAAATGACGGCACCGCCGCTCACGACGATTTCTCAGCCCATACGCGAAATGGGACGGCGTGTCGTTGAACTTCTCATTGATGAGATTCAAGGGAAGAAAAAAACAAAAAGCAAAATCATTTTATCTCCGGAACTCGTCATCAGGCATTCTACGGCACCGGCAAAAACGCGCCCTCAGCGATAAGGCGCGTTTTTTTCTGTGAAAAACATTGTCAAACGAGAGAAAAGCATTGTAAAATTAAAACAGATTTGAGAAAGCGCTTGCGCATATACTGCGGATTACAGAAAAGAAAGCAAACAGCTTGGGTTATAAATAAAGCGCTTTCAAAATGATGATTTCTGTTTAATAAGGGAAACCGCTTGCGCCATTGCGGCATGCGGCCTCAAGAAAAAAGGAGCGGTGATAGATGACAGATCAAGTCAGATGTGCGGTGCTGGGATTAGGACGATTAGGGTATTTTCATGCGAAGCATTTAGTCAGCGAAGTGCGGGGAGCCGAGCTTGCGGCCGTCTGTGACCCGATGAAGGGAAAGGCGGAAGCGTGTGCGAAAGAATTAGGAATCGCCAAATGGACGGAGAATCCGTATGACCTGTTGGAAGATCACACGATTGACGCCGTCATCATTGTCACACCGACAAGCACACATGCGGAAATGATCATGAAGGCTGCTGAAAACGGCAAGCACATCTTTGTTGAAAAGCCGCTCACCCTGAGTCTTGAGGAATCTAAAGAAGTCATGAAAAAAATCGAAGAAACGGGCGTCATCTGCCAGGTCGGTTTTATGAGGCGGTTTGATCCGGCATACGCCGACGCGAAAAGAAGAATCGACGCCGGGGAAATCGGCAGGCCCATTTATTATAAAGGATTTACAAGAGATCAAGGCGCACCGCCCGCGGAATTTATCAAACATAGCGGAGGGCTTTTCATTGACTGTTCGATTCATGATTACGACATCGCGAGATATCTCATGAATGCCGAAGTTACGTCCGTCTGCGGGCACGGGAGAATTTTAAAGCACCCGTTCATGGAGGAGTGCGGCGACGTTGATCAGGCATTAACGTATCTTGAATTTGATTCGGGCGCGGCCGGCGATGTGGAGGCAAGCCGAAATTCTCCGTACGGGCATGATATCCGCGCCGAAATTATCGGGACGGCGGGAAGCATCTTGGTCGGAACGCTGCGGAAAAGCCATGTCACCATTTTAACGGAGTCAGGCAGCAGCTACGAAATTATTCCGGATTTTCAAGCCCGCTTTAAAGACGCTTACCGTCTGGAGCTTGAGCACTTTGCCGAATGTGTGAAAAAAGGGGAAACGCCGATTGTGACAGACGTCGATGCCACGATTAACTTAGAAATCGGGATCGCCGCGACGGAATCGTTTAAAACCGGAAGGCCTGTAAAGCTTACCCCGGGCGCCTTCGGCTATGCCGGACTATGATAGATTCGAAGTGAAAAAGCAAAGGCCCGGGAGGCCTTTGCTTTTTTATGATTCGTATGAGAAAAAAATGTAGTCAGTCGGCACGCTTTTATAGCCCATTTGGTGAAGCATCGCGCTTATATTGCCGCGATGGTATGTGCCGTGATTCACAACATGCCGGATCACATCGGCATATGTCGTCCGGAGCGTTCCCATGCGCGGATGAGAAATGGAGATCGGGCCTTCCGTGTTCTCCAATTCTCTTAAAAATTCGCTGTATTCTTTGTCCAGTTCAGTCATTCTATGTTCAATCGCCTCAAAATCTCCGTCAAGCTTTTCAAATTGATCAAACTGCGAGACGATTTGTTCGTAAGTTTCTCCGTAAAGCACGTGAAGCCAAATGTAATCAGCCCGGTATATATGCACAAGCACGGCGTTCACAGTCGGAAAAACACTATCCAGTTTCTGCTGTAAGCTTGCCGCGGGCAGGGTCTTCAGATGCTGAATAACCTGCTCATTTGCCCATCTGTGGTAGTGATACAGCTTTAAAATGTCTGACATTCCAATTCCCCCTCTTCCTTCCGTACATTCAACATGACCTGGCCGAATTCCTTTTATCGAAACAAAAGCGCCGCAAAATAAAAAGCAGCACCCCACATCACCAATGCCGAGCATTTATTCAGGATGCCGCCCGCCGTTTCGTTTAATAAAAGATCACGTCACAATGGCTCCGAGCGCTTCTGCGAATGTCACGGCATGAGACGGAGAGATGCGGCATCCTTTCAGCTTATCAAGCGAGACGTGCAGATGATCAAATGTGCACGTGCTGATATCCATATTAAAAAGAGACGTGCCGATGAAGTTTGCGCCGTTCAAATCACAGACGTCAAGATCTGTGTATTCAAGAACGGCATCATTCCACTCACTTTCTGATAGGCCGCACGTGTCAAACCGTACATGCTTCATATTGGAATAGCTGAAGGAGCTGTAATGTGCGAGGCAGTCTTCAAACCGTACATGACGCATGGCGGAATCCGCCAGATTCAAGCCGAGAAGTTTTGAATGCTGAAACGCCGTTCTATGGATGATGCTTCCGCTGAAATCAGCGTTTGAGACATCACATTTGTCAAACAGGACATCCGTACATTCCATATGTCTGAAAGAGACATCCGTAAAAACGGTGTTTCTGAAAATGACTTTTTCGGCGCGCAGGCCGTCCAGTTTGCCGTTTATCACGGCGTTTTCTATGACGACTTCTTTTATGAGGTCGTCCTGAAGCGCTTCAGTAAAAGAAAGCACCGGCAATTCTTTCGGGATTTTCGGTTTTTGGATCGTATTCATCTCGTACTCCCTTTTCTAAACATAATAGCTGAAACCGGCAATTGGCAGATATCGCTTTCGACCCTGCCACCCTTGCCGAATGGCGTGTTGCTTACTGAACAAAGGGTAATATCAAAGCGGGATCGCGTCAATAGCGGCGCTTATAAAAGCTTCATTCCGTTTGAACGTCATCCGCCCACTGAAAGATAAAAACAAAGCCCTGATAAGAGGGCTTTTGTCTGTTTCAGGCGAGTTCTTTATACATGATCACATGCGGGCCGATGCCGGGTATGTCAAAGGGGCTGCCCGTGCTTTTCCAGCCGAGCTTTTCGTAATATCCCTTTACGTGACATCTGGCGTTGCACCAGACAAGCGCCGCCCCCATATCTGCCAGTTTCCGTTCCGCATAGGCGATTAACGTGCTTCCCGCTTTTTGCGTCCGGTATTCCTCAAGCGTCGCCATGCCGCGCAGCTGGTAGGCGGGCGCTGCCTGTAAAGCCTGCTGGTTCTGCGGGTAGAAAGAAGCGATGCTGATCAATGTTCCGTCGTAAAAACCTCCGAGATGAAAGGCTCCTTTGACGCTGTCCTGATCATATTTACAATCCTCAATCGTCTGATGGGGGCGCAGCACGCTGTGTCTGATCGCGTATGTGTCTTCTGCGGTGATGGGTTTTACTTCAACCATGAAAAAATCCTCCTTTGCTTGATTCTTTTTCTGTATCGTACCATGAAAAAGCCGCCTGTCATATCAGGCGGCCTCTTCCGCGTCAATGCAAATATACATCAGCCCGCTTTTCATCCTTTTGCTTAATATAAGCTGCAAGCTCTGACGTCAAATCAGAACGGAGAAACGGGGTGATTAAATAAATTCCGTTAAACAGTTCGCACGCCGTGTCGAGAAGCGACTTGGCGATGGCGAGGCCTTCGGCTTTCTGCTTTCGCTTGTCTTCGCCGGCGAGCGCCATTTTTTCGCGGATGCTGTCTGACAGCTTAATGCCCGGGATTTCATGATGAATGAACTCTGCGTTGCGGCTGCTCGTTAACGGCATGATTCCGATATACACCGGTGTTTTGAGATGCTTCGTTTCATGATGAATGTCAATGAGCTGCTGCTCCGAGTAGACAGGCTGGGACACGAAGTAGTCAGCTCCGCACTCGATTTTTTTCTCCAGCCGTTTGACTGCTTTATCAAGATGGCGGACATTCGGATTAAATGCTCCGGCTACGGAAAAGTTCGTTTTCTTGCCGAGCGGTTTCCCTGATAAAGAAATGCCCTCGTTGAATTGTTTAATCAGCCTGATCAAATCAAAGGACGTTAAATCATAGACGGAGGTAGCCCCCGGAAAGTCACCGATTTTTGAAGGATCACCCGTGATGGCTAAAATGTCGGTGAGCCCGAGCGTATCCAGCCCCATTAAATGTGACTGAAGGCCGATGATGTTGCGGTCTCTGCATGTAATGTGAACGAGAGAACGGATATCAAGGCGCTCTTTCAGCAATGAACCGCACGCGGCATTACTGATCCGCGGTGTCGCCAATGAATTGTCGGCGAGCGTCAGCGCTTCTATGCCGGTTTCTTTTAATTCAGCCGCCGCTTGCAGAAATTTGTCAAAATTCAATTTCTTCGGCGGATCAAGCTCTACGATAATTGACCGTTTTTGAGCGGCGATTTCGTTTAAACCAGGCTCGGTCCGTTCATTACGGACTGAGATGACTTCCTCTTCCCGTCTGATTTTCACTTCTTTATCAGTGACGGGAGAAAGTCCGCGGACCGCTTCAGCCATGGCTCTGATATGGTTTGGCGTCGTACCGCAGCAGCCGCCGATAATGCGCGCGCCCTGAGTGCGGAACTGTACGGCGCTCTCCCGGAAATAGGCATCGTCCGTATCATAAACAAGCCGGCCTTCTTCTAAAGACGGAAGGCTGCTGTTCGGATAGACCGATAAATAAGCGTCACGGAAAATCGGCACTTCGGTGAGCGCTTCAATCATGTGGTACGGGCCGAGCCGGCAATTGATTCCCGTTATGTCAGCGCCGAGATCGGCAATGGACCTGAGGGCTTCCCGAAGCGGCGTTCCGTCCTGCAGAACGCCCTGTTCGTGCATGGATACGTTCAGCATAATCGGAAGTTCCGTTTCTTTTCTCGCGATCTTCAGCACTTCACGCGCCTCTTCTAAATCATAGTATGTTTCCAGAAGCAGACCGTCCGGCTCTTCGTGCAGCAATAAATAAAGCTGCTCCCGAAAGCTGCGTTTAATCTCCTCCAGGCTGTAGGCGTTTTTGTTAAAGGTGCGGATGCCGCCCATCGTTCCCAATACATAAGCGCCGTCTGAGGAAGCGCGCGCGATTCTGACCGCCTCCTGATTGATTTTTTTCGTTTCATCCTCAAGTCCGTATCTTGAGAGCTTAATAAAATTCGCGCCGTACGTATTTGTCTGGATGATGTCTGCCCCGGCTTCCACGTAAGCCTTATGTATCCGCTTGATTTCTTCGGGCTTTGATACGTTCAGTTCCTCAAAACATCTGTCAATGCCGTAGGAATAGAGGAGAGTGCCCATCGCGCCGTCCCCGATTAAAATCCGTTCTTCTAAGTCTTGTAATAGTCCCATTGTTTGCCTCCTTCATCACATTCAGCAAGGAAAAAAGAGAAATAAAAAAAGTCTTCTTAAGAAGAAGACTTTGTAATCATTTGTCTCTCTTCTTATCTTCCAAGCTGTTTTTAGCTTGCTGGATTTAGCACCTTGGTCATGGTTTGGGTAAACCACTACACCGGTTGCTGAAGCGTCGTCGGGCCAGTCCCTCGGCTTCTCTTGATAAGAACGTTCATGTAATTGTCATGGGTTTCCAAAACTTAACTGTGAAAATCCCTTTCTCCAAATTTACCGAAAATAGAGACAATAATCAATAGGAATCACATAATTTATCTAAAATTAATAAATTGAACGTCAATCGGCAGGTCTGCTCCGCGGACGGCTGCAATAATCTGCTGCAGATCATCTTTATTTTTTCCGGTGACGCGCACTTGGTCGTCCTGAATCTGCGACTTGACCTTCAAGCCGGAGTTTTTAATCACCGCGTTGATTTTTTTGGCATTGTCTTTATCAATGCCCTGTACAAGCTTCGCGCGCTGGCGCACCGTGCCTCCAGTTGCATTTTCGATTTTGCCGTATTCAATGTTTTTCGTCGGCACGTCCCGTTTGATCAGCTTGCCGCTCAGCACATCTTTGAGCTGATTCAGTTTAAACTCGTCATCAGAAATCAGGACAAGTTCTTCCTTTTCTAACTTCACATCGCTTTTCGATCCTTTAAAGTCATAGCGCGTGCCGATTTCTTTCAGCGTCATCTGAATCGCATTCTGCACTTCGGGAAATTCAACTTTGGATACAATATCAAAAGAACTTTCTTTTGCCATGAGAAAACCTCCTATAACATTTCACTTATGAGTTGATTATAGTAGAATAAAGAGAAATGTCCAACAGCATAAAGCATGAATTTATGCATATTGGAAAAAATGAGAAAAACATCAGCCTCATACGGGCGAATCAGGAAGGACGATAACATGAGACCAGGGCAGCAGCTCACGCTTAGTATAGATCACCAAACCGATTTCGGTTATTTTTTAACTGACGGCGAGGATACGGTTCTTTTACATAACAGTGAAATCACAGAGGATATCGAAGACAGAGATGAAGTGGACGTATTTATTTACGTCGATCATCAGGAAAGACTCGCGGCGACGATGAAAAAGCCGCTCATCAGCTTTTATGACTACGGATGGGTGGAAGTGACGGACGCTGTGGAAGATATGGGCGTATTCGTCGACGTCGGTCTGTCAAAAGACGCGCTCGTCGCAACGGAGCACCTGCCTCCGTACAAATCCGTCTGGCCGCAAAAAGGAGACAGACTGTATTGCATGCTGAAGGTGACAAGCCGCGGGCGCATGTTTGCCAAACCGGCGCCTGAGGATATCATCAGTGAATTATTTACGGATGCAGAGGAAGACGTCATGAATAAAGACCTGACAGGCACGGTGTACAGACTGATCGCATCAGGCTCTTTTCTGATTACCGATGAAGGCATCCGCGCGTTTATTCACCCTTCAGAAAGAAAAGAAGAGCCGAGACTCGGCAGCCGCGTGACAGGGCGTGTCATCGAGGTAAAGGAAGACGGCTCCGTCAACATGTCCCTGCTGCCGAGAAAGCAGGATGCGCTTTCGGTTGACGCGGAAGAAATTCTGACCTATCTGAGATCAAGAAACGGCGCGATGCCTTACGGAGACAAAAGCCATCCTGACGATATCCGCGAACGGTTTCATTTAAGCAAAGCCGCCTTTAAGCGGGCGCTCGGGCATCTGATGAAAAACGGCAAGGTCTATCAGGAAGACGGCTGGACATACGAAAAACAATAAATGTTCTGCAAAAACATCGGTGAACCAAAACCGATGTTTTTTATTTTCTCAAAAGCTGCTATATTCCTCATTTGTTTAACACCCTGCCGAACATACATATTTTATTGAAATAAAATATTCTGACATCCGAACCGATATATAACTATAGAAAAAACAAAAGGAGAGTTTCAATGAGAAAAATGGCGATATTTGCGGCTGTACTGCTGCTTGCGCTCAGCACGGCGGGATGTGCCGGCAAATCTGAGGAAACGGCGGCCGAAAAAACGAAAACAATCGGCATCATGCTGACAGACAACGGCCTCGGCGACCAATCATTTAATGATTCAGGCTTTCAAGGTTTGATGAAAGCGAGAGACGAGCTCGGCATCACATTTGATTACCGGGAAATAAAAGATACCGGTACATACGAAAAAGGACTGACCCAGCTTGTCCGGGAAGGCAATGATCTTGTTGTGGGGCTCGGTTACAGCATGCAGGCGGATTTAGAAAAGGTCGCCAAAAAATATCCGAAGCAGCGGTTTGTGCTGATTGATTCCGTATCAGACCTGGATAATGTCACCTCCGTCACGTTTAAAGAGGATGAAGGAAGCTTCTTAGCCGGAGCGCTGGCGGCTATGACGAGCAAAACCGGCACGATCGGATTTATCGGCGGTTCAGATGCCGACGTCATTAAACGGTTTAAAAAAGGCTATCTGAAAGGCGCGGAATCAGTCAAACCGAAAATCCGCGTGCTGTCGGACATCAGCGGTACGTTTGATGATGATAAGCTCGGGAAGCGCATCGCCCAAAACATGATCCGAAAAAAAGCCGATGTCCTGTTTACGGCGGCCGGCTTCACGGGTGTCGGCGCACTGAAAGAAGCGGAGGCGCAAAAAGTATACGCCATCGGTGTTGACAGCGATCAATATTACACCGCCGAGCACGCCGTTATTTCTTCTTTAGTGAAAAATGTCGACCATGTCATCTATGAATTGGCGAAAGATTTAAAAGACAACAAGGAGATCAAAAGCGGTGAGATCGTTTACGGACTGAAGGAAAACGGCATGGAATTAGCCAAGATCAGAGTTGTCAAAAACGCAGGCGGGCTGGCGAAAAAGATCACGGATATGAAAAACAGCCTGATTGAAAAAGGAGGCGATCTGAAGTGACATTACGGACAAGGCTGCTCGTTAACGCAGCCGTTACGATGATTTGCTTCGCCGCCGTCATCGGCTTTACCATCGTAAACATGATGAAGATTCAGGCTTCAAATGAAGATGAAGTGGACGCGCTGTTAAACGTCCAGGAAGCAAAAGCTGACCTTAATACGTTAAAAGAAAGCATCACCGGCTATTCCTATACGCTCGCAGACGCCCAGAAAGAAGATGTGCGAAGCTATATGAAAAGCAGCTCAGACAAACTGGCGGCGCTCAAAAAAACGATGACGGACGATGCGGACAAAGCCGCTTATGACAAACTCGCCAAAAAATACGAATCGTGGCAGGCGGAGGCGGACGCTGCTCTTGATTCGAAAAGCCCGGCTGAAGCGACAAGGACGGCGGCCCGCATCAACGGTCTTCTGAATGATATTTATATGCTGAATCTGAAAAGCCGGGATCACTATGAAGACATGCAGAAGCAGACGGCTGACCAGATTCAGTTTATCGTTTACAGCGCAGCCGTGCTGACCATCGTGATACTTACTGTTACCGTCATATCTTCCATCAGGCTGACGAAGAGAATTGCAGGGCCGATACGCCGTATGGCTGAAAATGCCCGTCGTATTGCGGGAGGGAACCTTGCTGTTGAAATGCTTGATTATAAAGGGAAGGACGAACTGAAAGAGCTGAATGACTCATTCGGAATGATGGCTGAACAGCTCCGCACCTTAATTCAGGCGATCGGAGAGGTCGGCCGTGAAGTCGAGACGTTTGCGGAAGGTTTGACGAAGGAAAACCAGACGCTGAAGGACATGACCGAGCAGGTGTCCGTGTCAACGGAAGAAATGGCGCAAGGCTCCCAAACCATTTCAGAAGATCTGCAGCATGCGGTGCAATTCATTGAACAAATGGATGAACATTCAAAGGCGAACGCCGAACGTTCAAAACAAACGACGAGAAGCAGCGAAGAGACGATTGCGGCGGTGGCTGCGGGGCGCGGTGCTTTAGCCGAGACCAAGCAAGCCATTGATAAAAGCAATGAGACATCAAAAGAGATTTCCGAAGCCGCCGATCTCTTCATAGAACATGCGGCAGGCATCAGTATGATGGCGCAGACCGTTTCTGACATTGCGGGCCAGACCAATCTGCTGTCATTAAACGCCGCAATCGAGGCGGCCAGAGCAGGCGAGTCCGGAAAAGGATTTGCCGTCGTTGCCGAGGAGATACGGAAGCTCGCAGACGGATCAGCCAAAGCGACAGCGCAGATTTTCGATATGGTAAAGCAAATTGAAGACGGCATCACATCTATTACCGGAGCTGTCACGACCGGCGTCGCTTTAGCGGACAGACAGCAGGAGCTGATGGAGAAAACATCAGAATCATTCGTCCATATTGAACAAAAAGCCGCCCATATTAAAGCGGAGCTTACTCAATTGGACGGACGGATCATCGAATCGAAACAGCTTGGTGAGCAAGTGCTGCATCATGCCGAAAGCATCAGCGCCGTCGTTCAGGAAACGGCTGCAGGAAGCGAAGAGATTTCTGCCTCCGCGCTTGAGCAGCTGTCTTCTTTTCATAAAATGGCGGAAAGCGTCAATAATCTGGTGAGCCTGACAGAGCGGTTAAACGATCAGGTCCGCCGGTTTACTTTGTAACGGGCTTTTGCCCCGCCCCTGATTTTTGCAGCCTGACATGAGTAACTTCTGAATGAAACACAAATACTGAATATACATGTGTTTATATTTATTCTTTTTCGTGAAAGGTGAAAAAAGAAGGGAGGAATCGGGATGGATGAACAAATTCCGCATGAAAAGGGTCTTGATAATAGTCTGGCTTTATTACGCGATGGTTATGTATTTGTGAAAAAACGAGCGGAGACTTATCGCTCAGATGTGTTTCGCGCCCGTTTATTAGGGAAGACATTCATTTGTATGAGCGGAGCGGAAGCCGCAAAGCTTTTTTATGACACAGAACGATTTCAGCGGCAGCAGGCCCTCCCCAAACGGGTGCAGAAAACGTTATTCGGAACAGGGGCAATCCAGGCAATGGACGGTGAACGGCATAAGCACAGGAAGCTTCTATTTATGTCGCTGATGACGCCGCCCCGGCAAAAACGGCTTGCGGAAGCGGTGGCAAAACAGTGGAAAGCATCTGCGGAAATGTGGGAGGGTTCAAACCGAATTGTCCTTTTTGATGAAGCGAAGAAAGTGCTGTGCCGGGCTGCCTGTGAGTGGGCCGGCGTCCCGCTGAAAGACTCAGAAGTGAAAGAGCGGGCGGAGGATTTCACCGATATGGTAGACGCATTCGGCGCTGTCGGACCGCGTCATTGGAAAGGCAGAAGGGCGAGGCTGAAAACGGAGAAATGGATAGAGGAGGTCATTGAGGATGTGCGGTCCGGCAAGCTGCAAACGCCGGAGGGCTCAGCCTTGTATGAAATGGCTTTTCATACAGAACTTGACGGGAACAGACTTGATTCTCACATGGCTTCTGTTGAGCTTATTAATGTTCTGCGCCCGATTGCCGCCATTTCTTACTTCATTACGTTTTCAGCTCTTGCATTGCATGATTACCCTGAATATCGGGGCAAACTGAGATCGAGAGATGATCAGGAGGCCGAAAGATTTGCACATGAAGTTCGGCGGTATTACCCGTTTGCCCCGTTTTTAGGAGCCGTTGTGAAAAAAGATTTCGTATGGAAGAACTGTGAGTTTAAAAAGGGTGCATCCGTCATGCTTGACCTATATGGGACAAACCATGATTCCCGGCTTTGGGAGGATCCGAATGAATTTCGCCCGGAACGTTTTCAGGGGCGGGAGGAAAATAAATTTGATTTCATTCCCCAGGGCGGAGGTGATCCGGCTAACGGCCACCGCTGTCCGGGTGAGGGAATGACCGTGGAAGTCATGAAAACTTCCCTTGCGTTTCTTGCCAATGAAATAGAGTACGATGTTCCGTCCCAAGATTTAAGCTTCAGCCTGTCCAGAATGCCGGCATTGCCTGAAAGCGGATTCGTGATAAGTGATGTTAGACGCATATAGAACAAAAAACAGCCCTCTTTCTTCTAAGACAAGAGGGCTGTTTTGCTTTTACAGATGGTCCGGTTTTTTGGAATTCTGGTTTTTTCCCGCCTGCCGGTTTTTTTCGGCAAGCCGGTTCTTTTTCTGATTTACGGCGTTATTGTCCAACGGTTTTTTGTCATCATCTTTCATGCGGCAAAGCCTCCCTTCTGTCCGTTAGGATGCCCGCCCGCATTGAAATTATGGCTTCAGGAAAAAAATCGCGAGCGTGCCCGGCCCGGAGTGGGCGCCGATCGCAGAGCCGATTGAATGAAGAATGATCTCTTTCGGATGGAACGCTTCTTCAATCATTTCCTTCATCCGAAGCGCCGTCTCTTCATTATCTGCATAGCTGATTCCCACGGTTTGATCCGCCCAATCGCCGCCTTCTTCCTTCATCATTTCTATAATCCGTTTAAACAGTTTCTTTTGTCCGCGCAATTTTTCGAGCGGCACGAGCCTGCCGTCATCCACATGCAGAATCGGTTTGATGTTCAAAAGCTCCCCGACAAAAGCGGACGTTTTTGAAATTCTGCCGCCCCGCGCGAGATAAGCGACATCATCGACCGTAAATATATGTTTCATCCGTGCGCAAAAGCTCTTTACAGACGTTTCGATTTCTTGTATTGTATTCCCGTTAACACAGAGTGTTTGCGCGTGCATCACCGCGAGGCCGCAGCCCAATGAAGCGCATTTGGAATCTACAATCCGTAAATCAAAATCGGGAAATTCCTCTTTTACTTCATTGGCCATCATTACGGCCGTCTGATAGGTGCCGGAAAGACCTGAGGAAAAGGCGACGTATATCGCCGGTTCTCCCAGTTCCGCGTATTGTAAAAATACTTTTTTTATCGTATCCGGTGATGCCTGGGATGTTTTCGGAACTTTCCCGTCCCGCATCGCTTGAAATATATGATCCGCCTGAATGGTGACCGCGTCCTCATATTCGTTTCCGTCAAGTGTTACGTGCAGCGGAATGAACCCGATCCGGTTTTCTTCAATATAAGATTTCGGCAGGTCAGAGGCGCTGTCAGCAATAAGGTGAACTGTCATCATAATTCCCTTCTTTCCGAATGGTGAGAGTGATGCCAACTATATCATATAAATGTGGCAAAATAGTGTTCAAAACTTTGTTTTAAGGGAAAAGCTAATAATGAAAATGAGCGGAGGAGCAAGCCATGGTACTAGAACAAGCAAAAAAATTAGCAATCGTCGTCATCGGCGCGTTTCTGTATGCGGCGGGACTGAATTTATTCCTGATACCGGCGAATGTATATGCCAGCGGTTTTACCGGTGTCGCCCAGCTGCTGTCAAGCGTCGTTGATCAATACGCCCCCTTTTATATTTCGACAGGAGTTCTCATGTTCCTCTTAAACATTCCCATCGGTGTGTTAGGGTGGCTGAAAGTCGGCAGATCATTCACCGTATACAGCATATTAAGCGTAGCGATGACGTCCGTCTTTATGGGAATTCTCCCGGAAATGAGACTGTCGCACGATATTCTTCTGAATACCGTATTCGGAGGAGTCATCTCAGCTATCGGCATCGGTTTAACGCTGAAATTCGGCGCTTCGACAGGCGGTCTTGATATCGTGTCGATGGTGCTGGCCAAATGGAAGGATAAACCGGTCGGCACATATTTCTTCATTTTGAACGGGATTATCATTTTGACGGCAGGATTATTGCAAGGATGGGAGAAAGCATTATATACCCTTGTCGCTCTGTATGTCACAACAAGGGTGATTGACGCCATTCACACCCGCCACATGAAACTGACCGCCATGATCGTTACGAAAAAAGCCGATGAAATCAAAGAAGCGATTTACGGGAAAATGGTCCGCGGCATTACGACGGTGCCGGCAAAAGGCGCTTACACAAACGAACAGAAAGAAATGATGATCATCGTCATCACGCGGTACGAATTGTATGACCTTGAGAAAATCGTGAAAGAAGTCGACCCGAAAGCCTTCACAAACATCGTGCAAACGACGGGGATCTTTGGTTTCTTCAGAAAAGACTGATAGGAGCGGATAGAATGAAGTGGCTGTTTGGCCTGTTATTACCGGTCATTTTATTGATCGGATGCAGCAGTCAATCCGGGCAGAAGGAGCCCGCTGAGGAGGTATCCGGAGAGATGAATGAACAGCAAGCGGAATTAGCCGTAAACCCTGTGCAGACGGATCAGCAGATCGAATTTCAAATGTCTTTAAAAAACAAGAGCGGCAGCCCGATCGATTTCACATTCAGCTCAGGGCAGAAATTCGAATTGACCGTACATGACCAACATCACAAAGAACTGTACCGCTATTCAAAAGACAAAATGTTTACTCAGGCGTTTCAGACCGTGACCTTAATGCCGAATGAAACGTATGACTTTTCAGATGTGTGGAAAAACGTGCCCGGTCCGGGAACATACACGGTGACGGTAACGTTTTTAGGGAAGTCCGATCAGATCGGAAAAAGACTGAAAACGGTAAAAACATTTGAAGTGAAATGAAAAAGCGGCGCCCTCGTCTAAACGGGGCGCCTTTTTTTATTGCAATTTCTCCAGCTGATCCTGAAATTGGTGCAGCTGCTGACGTTCTGCATCCGTCGAATTGGCGTACGCGGAAGACACGGCGTTTTTGGCGCGTGAGACGGCTTTTTCCTGATCGCCGTCCTCGAAACCGTTAGCAATCATGACGGCCTGCTGGACAAATGACTTGGCTTGAGAAAACAGTTCGTTTCTCATTAAAAGTCAACCTGCCTTTCAGCCGAATCTTTTGCTGCATCATGCTGTGCTTCCTCTAATGTAGACCGATATGGAAATCTTGCGTCATGAAGACTGACAGAGTCCTTGCCTTGCTGAATAAACCGTTTTGATTTGTTTCGTTTACCCATTGCAATGTCCCCCTTCCATATTTAGACGAGATGAGTCGTCTGTTTTAGTATGGGCGGAAGGCTTTGTGTTATGAGCGGCAAAACCTCACAGGGAGAAATAGGATTTTAAAAATTCGGCGATTCCGTCCGCTTCATTTGATCCCGTGACGCGGTCGGCGGCCTGTTTGACTTCATCCGTGCCGTTTCCCATCGCTACGCCGCACCCGGCAAATCGGAGCATTTCAAGATCGTTGTCTTCGTCGCCGAACGCGATGATCCGTTCTCTCGGCACTTGGTAATAGTCGCTGATTTTCTTCAGGCCGACCGCTTTATTCATCCCGTGTTTAATAATTTCAATCACATGCCAAGGAGCCGCCCATCTTCTGTGGTCAATGACCTCGGCGTGCACATCGGATAAATGCGCGCGTATGTCCGCGACGTCCTCTTCCTTTGCATGTATCAATACGGACGTCACATCTTCTTGGACTGTTTCGCGCAGATCGCCGAATGTGACATTCGCCGTATTCATATGAAACGCCTCAATTAAATGCTCATCATGATAATGGAAGTACACATCATCAATGATCTCAGCGAGCACATTATGTATTTGATAGGTCTCTGTAAGTTCGGCAAGCTGTCTGACCACATCGACAGATAAGGACGTGTGGTATCGTCCCCATGACTCGTCTTTCGGGTGGTGGACAAATGCCCCGTTAAAATTGACAATCGGCGTTGTCAGCCCGAGCTCGTCATAATACATCGAACTGGAACGGAAAGGGCGGCCGGTTGAGATGCAGACATGATGACCCGCTTCTTTCAGCGTCTGAATCGTCCGCGCCGTTTCAGGGGAAATGGTTTTATCATCTTTTAATAAGGTTCCATCCAGATCTAAAGCGATGAGGTAAGGTTTTGTCTCCATAAATAACTCCTTTTGTCATGTAATTTGCTGTTTTTCTCTTATGTACAGTGTAGCTTTTTACCATCTTTATTGTCTACATGTTACACTTATGATTATGGTTATCCTAAGGAGGGAGTCAACGTGATTCTTATTGATCATCAAACCGTATCAGGCATTCCGTTTTTACATATTGTAAAAGAAGAAAATCGGGACCGTCCCGCTCCCCTTGTTTTCTTTATTCACGGTTTTACAAGCGCGAAGGAGCATAATCTTCATTTCGCTTACCTGCTTGCTGAAAAGGGCTTCAGGGCGGTGCTGCCGGAAGCTCTTTACCACGGTGAACGCGCTGAACAGCTGTCAGCAGAAGAGCTCGCCGTCCATTTTTGGGACATTGTATTAAATGAAATCGAGGAGCTTGACGTGCTGAAAAAGGATTTTGAAGCGCGCGGTCTGATTGAAGACGGGCGGATCGGTCTTGCGGGCACGTCAATGGGCGGAATTACGACATTCGGCGCGATGGCCGCGTATGATTGGGTCAAAGCCGGCGTCAGCCTGATGGGAAGCCCGAACTATACGGCGTTTTTTCAGCAGCAGATTGACCACATTCAAAAGCAGGACATCGACATTGACGTCACAAAAGAACAGGTCGATGAACTGTTTGCGCGGCTCAAACCGTTTGATCTCAGTCTGGAACCGGAAAAACTCCGGAGCCGCCCGCTGCTGTTCTGGCACGGCGTTCAAGACAAAGTCGTTCCGTATGCACCGACCCGCGGCTTTTATGAAACGATTAAACCTCATTACAGCAGCCGGCCTGACCATCTTCAGTTTCTGAAAGACGAACGGGCTGACCATAAAGTCCCGAGATACGCCGTTTTAGAAACCGTCGCCTGGTTCGATAAGCATTTATAAAGCACAAAGGTGTTAACAAAACCCGCTTTTACGTTATACTGAGGAAAAAGGAGTGATGGAACGTGGAAGAAGCATTAAAAGAAAACATCATGGGCGCCTTGGAGCAGGTTGTTGACCCTGAGCTCGGCGTCGATATCGTCAATCTCGGCCTTGTATACGACGTTGATATGGATGACGACGGCCTGACGCACGTTACGATGACACTGACATCAATGGGGTGCCCGCTCGCTCCGATCATCGTCGACGAGGTGAAAAAAGCGCTCGCCGACATTCCGGATGTAAAAGAGACGGAGGTCCACATCGTCTGGAATCCGCCGTGGACAAGAGACAAAATGTCACGCTACGCAAAAATCGCATTAGGGATTCAGTAATAAGAAAATGCACCTCGGATTTTAGGTACATCCTAAAGTTTGGAGGTGCTTTTCTTTTGTCTGCATATAAGCGACAGTGAGGGTTTGTTTTGGATCGCAAACAAACCTTTATATATAAAATTTCATATGAGGTTTATCTTTTTTGTAATAGGACAGTCTGTCTTGGAGTGTGCCTGTGTGGAATTCAAATTTATGCCCATCGGGATCAGTAAAATAAATTGACTTTTGATCTTGTTTATCTCTTGGACGCCCATTTAATATATTTACATTTAGATTTTTTAATCTTTGATGTATTGCATCAAAATCTTTTGGATCAATTGTAAAGGCCATATGCGTATAAGATTTATGTATTTCATTTCTTGGTATATCCGCCTCTAAGTTAAGTGCAAGCCAAAGCCCGTTCAGATCAAAATATGCTGTCTTTTGCCCTTTAACCAGGAGTTGTGCATGAAATACTTTTTCATAAAATTCTATAGATTTTTCCAAATTTGAAACAGAAAAAAGAAGATGATTGATTCCTTTTATGTTTATTTTCCCCACCTCATTTAACATGTTTGTTTTAAACAATCCCTTTGGTAATACATCTGCATATATATCGATTATATACTGACTAAAAAATCATTTTAAGGATTTCTGTGGATTTTTTATGCCGTGTGTTTTCCGGTATCGGGTTAAAAAGGAAAAAAACGGACGTAAGGCATGATATAATAGACCGGCTGCATGCGAGGGAGGAACCCATGAAGAAAAAATTACTTCTCATTATCCTTAGCATTCTTGTTTATACGGCGCTGTTCGCTGTTTCCGCTTTTCACAAAGAGCCGGAGCAGCAGGCAGGGACAATGACGGATGTCAGCCGTCTCATGCCCGTGAAAATTAAGCAGACGGTCAAAGGAAAAGAGAAAGAAACATTGATCGAAACCATTAAGGAAGCAAAGAGAAAGCATCTGAAGATCTCAATCGCAGGCGCCCAGCACTCAATGGGCGGCCAGACGTATTATGAAGACGGTATCGTTCTCGACATGACGGGCTACAACAAAATACTCGGTCTCGACCGAAAGAAAAAAATCATCAGAGTGCAGGCGGGAGCGACGTGGAATGATATTCAGCGCTATGTCAATCCGTACGGGCTCGCGGTAAAAGTCATGCAATCGCAAAACATTTTTACGATCGGCGGCTCACTGAGCGCCAACGCCCACGGCCGGGATATCCGGTACGGTTCGCTGATTGATACGGTCAAATCGTTTCATCTTTTAAAGGCGGACGGCAAAGTCATCACCGTTACTCCGAAAGATGACCTGTTTTCAGCCGTCATCGGCGGCTACGGCCTGTTCGGCGTCATCCTTGACGCGGATATTGAGCTGACGGATGATGAACTTTATGAAATGAAAACGAAACGCATGAACGCTGATACATACAGTGAATATTTTACGCAGCATGTTCAGCGCAACCCCGCCGTGCGCATGCATCTCGCACGGATCGCAACAGGGGATAAAGGCTTTTTGCATGACATGTATGTGACTGATTACACGCTCTCAGACAATCAGAAAGAATTAAAGCAGCACAATGAACTGAAAGAAGATGAGCATCCGGCGCTGACGAAATTCGCGCTCGGCCTCTCCCGCCGGTATGACTGGGGGAGAAATTGGTTCTGGTCAACCCAGCAGTCTTATTTTCTCAGCCAAAACGGCGTGAAAGTCTCCAGGAACAATGTCATGCGGTCAGAATCGAAATTTTTGGAATATGAAAACACGGACAACACCGACGTGCTACAAGAATACTTCGTGCCCGTCGGCGAATTTGCGCCGTACATTCATGATTTACGCAAGACGCTGTCACATGAAGATCTCAATCTCGTAAATATTACGATCCGCTACGTGCAAAAAAATGAAAAAGCCGATCTGTCATACGCAAAGGAAGACATGTTTTCACTCGTCCTTTTAATCAATGAAGGGTTTTCAAAAGACGGCCAGGCGAGTGCGGCGCGGATTGTCAGAAAAATGACGGATACGGCATTGCGCCACCGCGGCAGTTATTATCTCCCGTATATGCTGTACCAAACGAAAGAGCAGATGCGCGAGGCATATCCGAAAAGCGATATGTTCTTTCAGAAAAAACACAAATATGATCCGGATGACTTGTTTATGAATTATTTTTATCAGAGGTACAAATCATGAAACACAACCATTTAAAATGGCTGATCCTGTCTCAGAGCAGTGTCTTTTTTGCCGGCAGCCTGATCTTTCCGTTTTATATTTTATTTATTAAAAACATCGGTTCCAGCTACACGCAATTCGGTCTCTCATACGGCTTGTTCGGCCTGAGCGGCGCATTGATTCATCCGCTGCTCGGCCGGCTGTCGGCAAGACTGGACCCCCGCTGGTTCCTTATGGCAAATTCGTGGGGGATGGCGGTGCTTCTTCTGACGCTCCCGCACATTACCGGCGTGCACCAGGTTTATGTTGTGCAGGTGCTTTTGGGCCTGTTCGGCGCGATGCAAAAACACGGCGAGAAAATCATGATCGCCGATTACACCGACGGCGGGGAGCGGGGAAAAAAAGTCGGCAGCTATCATTTCTGGACGGCCGTATTTTCAGCTGCCGCCATTATTCTCGGCGGGTTTCTCGCTGATTTCTTTACGGTTTATATTATTTTTTACGCCAGCTCCGTGCTGTTTTTTATAAGCGGGCTGATGATGCTGAAGAAAACAGGCTGATCCGATCAGCCTGTTTTTCTTATGGAACTCCCTCGAACGAGAGGGGGTTTTTTTGTCAGCGAAAACAGATGGAAAATGAATGAAAAAATATTAAATATACAATTGAATTAATTTTTATTCATGTTATAATGTTAAATAATTTCACAAAAACCAAGAAGGTGAACCCGTTGAAAATAGGTATTATAGGCGCTACTGGTTATGGAGGCGCTGAGCTTGTCAGGATTCTTAACCATCACCCTTATGCAGAGGATTGTATATTATATTCATCGAGTGACGAAGGAAAAGAATATGCCGCTTCATATCCGCATTTGAGGAATATAGCGTCACAATCACTTCAGCCGCTTCATATAGAAACGATCCGAAACGAAATTGATGTCATGTTCATAGCCGCGCCGCCCGGCGTCTCCGGAGAGTGGTCGCCCAAGCTGGCGGAGGCGGGCATCCCGGTCATTGATCTATCCGGCGATCTGCGGATTCAAAACCCGGCCGTGTATGAAAAGTGGTATAAGCGGAAGGCCGCTCCGAAAGGAACGATTCAAAGCGCGGTTTACGGTTTAGCTGAACTGCAAAAAGAAGAGATTCAGACTGCAAAGCTGATTGCCAATCCGGGATGTTTTCCGACGGCTGTGCTGCTCGGGCTCGCCCCGCTGGCGAAGAATAAGCTTTTACAAGATTCATTTCTGATTGTTGATGCGAAAACAGGCGTATCCGGCGCCGGCCGAAAAGCATCCATGGGCACTCATTATTCTGAGCTGAATGATAATTTCAAAATTTATAAGGTTAATGAGCATCAGCATACTCCGGAAATTGAACAGCAATTAGCGGCTTGGCAGCCCGGCACAGGCCCGATCACGTTTTCCGCTCATTTGGCGCCGATGACAAGGGGCATTATGGCGACGATGTATACGGAGGCTCCCCCGGGTATGTCTGCTGCACAGGTAAGAGAATTGTATTCCGAATTCTACAAAGATTCATATTTTGTCAGAATCAGGCCGGAAGGTGAATTTCCGGCGACGAAAGAGGTATACGGCAGCAATTTTTGTGATATCAGTGTCACCGTGGATGAAAGAACAAACCGTGCCACCATCGTTTCTGTCATAGATAATCTGATGAAAGGCGCCGCAGGGCAGGCGGTTCAAAATTTAAATATCATGAATGGCTGGCAGGAAGAAACGGGACTTACGATGACGCCAGTCTATCCATAGAACGAAAGAGGGATTCAAAAATATGATTCAGCTGAGTGAGGAAATCACGAAAATAAAAGGCGGCGTATCCTCGCCGAAAGGGTTTGAGGCAAAGGGCGTGCACTGCGGTCTGCGCTATTCAAAAAAAGATCTCGGAGCGATTATCAGTGAAGCGCCTGCAGTCAGTGCAGCGGTATATACGCAGAGCCATTTTCAGGCAGCGCCGCTGAAAGTGACGCAAGCCAGCTTGAAAAAAGAGGGTGTGCTTCAGGCGGTTATCGTCAACAGCGCGATTGCCAACGCCTGTACGGGAGACCAAGGATTAAAGGACGCCTATGAAATGCGGGACGGCTTCGCGAGCCAGCTCGGCATTGAGCCGGAGCTTGTTGCGGTTTCGTCAACCGGGGTGATCGGCGAGCTTTTAGATATGAAAAAAATTCAAGCGGGCATTGAACAGCTCGGTCAAGCGCCGTCCGTGTCCGGAGCATTTGAAGAAGCCATTTTGACGACGGATACAGTGACGAAACAGACGTGTTATGAACTGGTGATCGGCGGAGACATCATCACGATCGGCGGAGCGGCGAAAGGCTCCGGCATGATCCACCCCAACATGGCGACAATGCTCGGCTTTGTCACAACGGACGCGGCCGTGGAAGAACAGGCGCTCAAAAACGTGCTCAGAGAGATTACGGATGTTTCATTTAACCAAATCACCGTTGACGGAGAAACATCGACGAATGACATGGTGCTTGTGATGGCGAACGGCTGCGCGGGGAATGATTGCCTGACGGAGCAGCACCCTGACTGGCCGGCTTTTAAAAAGGGATTAAAGCTTGTATGCGAAGACCTTGCCAAAGATATTGCCAGAGACGGTGAAGGAGCGACGAAATTAATTGAAGCCAGAGTCGAAGGCGCGAAAAATAACCTTGAGGCGAATATTATCGCCAAAAAAATCGTCGGCTCAAGCCTTGTGAAGACCGCCGTTTACGGCACAGACGCCAATTGGGGGCGCATCATCGGCGCAATCGGGCACAGTGCGGCAAGCGTAACGGCCGAACAAGTGGAAGTTTTCCTCGGCGGCCAGTGTCTGTTTAAACACAACGAACCTCAGCCGTTTTCGGAAACTGATGCCAAGGAGTACTTATCAGGTGATGAAATTACGATTGCAGTCCGCCTGCAGGAAGGCTCCGGCAGCGGCCGGGCATGGGGATGTGACTTAACCTATGATTATATCAAAATCAATGCGAGCTATCGCACATAACAAAGGGGAGCGGCATGAAGAAAACCATCGTTTTTAAGTGCGGCGGAAGCGTAATCCGCGAGTTATCCGCCGATTTTTTTCAAAATGTAAAAGAGCTTATGCAATCGGGCTGGAACATTGCCGTCGTGCATGGAGGCGGCCCGGACATTTCAAGAATGCTGAAAACATTGCAGATTGAAACGGAATTTGTCGATGGACAGCGGAAAACGACCAAACCGGTGCTGGAAACAGCGGAAATGGTCTTGTCAGGGACGATCAATAAATTTTTCGTAACCGAACTCGCGAAAAACGGGCTGAAAGCCGCGGGAATATCAGGAAAGGACGGCGGTCTCCTTCAAGCATCCTATCTTAATCAAGACAAATACGGAGAAGTCGGCGAAATACAAAAAACCGATCCGTCAATCATACACGCATTAATGAAAGCAGGCATCATTCCCGTTATCGCTCCGCTTTCCATGACAAGTGATTTCGAAACGCTGAACGTCAACGCAGACGCCGCGGCATCGGCCGTCGCTTCAGCCTTACACGCCGACAAACTTTTATTTGTCACGGATGTCGAAGGAATTATGGACGGAGAGAACAGGCTGGATACTTTGACGCCGCAAGAGATTCAGGTCCTCATCGATGACGGCGTGATTTCAGGAGGGATGATTCCGAAGGTAAACTCGGCATTATCGGCACTGAGTGAAGATGTCGAGGAAGTGATGATCGTAAACGGAAAAGGAGCGTTTTTCACCGATCAAGCCTTCCAAGGAACAAAAATCGTCAAAGAAAAGGAGAGCGTGTCATGAGCAGTTTATTTCAAACCTACAGCCGCTGGCCCATCGATATCAAAAAAGCGAAAGGGACAATCGCAGAGGATGAAAACGGAAAAACGTATCTCGATTTTATTCAGGGCATCGCCGTTTCCAATCTCGGCCATTGTCATGATGAGGTCACAGAAGCGGTGAAAGAACAGCTTGACAGCGTATGGCACGTTTCCAATCTGTTTGAAAATGATCTTCAGGAAAAAGCCGCGGCAAAGCTTGCCGAACTTAGCGCGGGGGATCTCGTTTTTTTCTGCAACAGCGGGGCCGAAGCGAATGAAGGCGCCATTAAGCTTGCCCGTAAAGCAACGGGAAAGACAAAAATCGTAACATTTCATCAATCCTTTCACGGACGGACCTATGCGGGGATGGCCGCCACCGGACAAGACAAAATCAAGACCGGTTTCGGACCGATGCTTCAAGGCTTTCACTATCTTCCGTTCAATGATCCGTCGGCATTCAGTACGCTTTCAAAAGAGGATGATATCGCCGCCGTCATGCTTGAGACGGTGCAGGGAGAAGGGGGAGTCAATCCCGCCGATCCGGAATTCATCGAAGCCTTACAGACATTTTGCAAAGACAAACAGGCGCTGCTTATCGCAGACGAGATTCAAACCGGAATCGGCCGGACGGGCAAGGCATTCGGCTATGAGCATTTCGGCATCTCTCCGGACATCATCACTGCTGCGAAAGGGCTTGGAAACGGTTTTCCCGTCGGAGCCGTGATCGGCAAAAAGAAGCTTGGAGACGCCTTTACGCCGGGTACGCATGGTACGACTTTCGGCGGCAATAAGCTTGCCATGGCAGCTGTGAAAGCAACCTTGGACATTGTGTTTCAGCCGGACTTTCTCCAGGAGGCGGCAGACAAAGGATCATTTTTAAAAGCGCAGCTGAACCGTGAACTGACAGGGCCTTTTGTAAAAGAAATCCGCGGAAAAGGGTTATTAATCGGCATTGAATGCGCAGGTCCCGTGTCCGGCATTATCGGAGATTTGCAGGAACGCGGACTTCTCGTGCTTCCGGCCGGACCGAATGTCATCAGGCTGCTCCCGCCGCTTACAGTTTCTGAAGAAGAAATGCTGTCGGCCGTCAGTATGCTGAAAGCAGCGATCGAAGCGCATTCGGCAGTGAAACGGTAATTTTTTTTCGATATAAGAGTATAAAAATTCATATTTTTAATTAATTATTCATCAAGAGGTGGGCTTTAGATGAAAGGCTATTTAGTATTGGAAGACGGAACATCATTCGGCGGTGAACTTGAAAAAGAGGCCCGCTGTGTTGGCGAAGCGGTTTTTTTCACCGGAATGACGGGTTATCAGGAAGTGCTTACAGACCCGTCATATAAGGGCCAGATCATCGTCTTTACGTATCCGCTGATCGGAAACTACGGAATTAATGAAAAAGACCTTGAAAGTAAGATTCCTCAAGTCAAGGCTGTTGTCGTCTATGAAGCGTGTGAACATTTTTCTCACCATGAAGCAGTTTCAAGCTTGAGAGAGTATTTAAATAAATGGAACATCCCGCTCTTAACCGAAGTGGACACACGGGCCGTCGTCAAAACCATCCGCTCCGGCGGCACGATGAACGCTGCCGTGTCAACAACAGGAGAAATTCCCGCAGCATCCGGAACAGAAAACCCGGCGGAGCTGGCGCAGTCTGAAGACATCACGTCAATGGGGAACGGAGACCGGCATATCGCGCTCATTGATTTCGGTTATAAAAAATCAATCGCCTCGTCACTTGTAAAGCGCGGCTGTAAAGTAACGGTCATTCCGTATCAGCAGATGAACGCCGTTTACGACATTCAGCCTGACGGAATCGTGCTCTCAAACGGCCCGGGCGACCCGAAAGCGATTGCGCCGTACATGAACCGGATTACATCATTACTCAGTGATTTCCCCGCACTCGGCATTTGCCTCGGGCATCAGCTGATTGCCCTGGCTTTCGGAGGAAATACGTATAAGCTGCCGTTCGGCCACAGGGGTGCCAACCATCCCGTCATTGACCGGAAAACGAAACGGGTGTTTATGACAAGCCAGAACCACAGCTATGTCGTCGATGAAGCATCAATTGACGAAAACGAGCTGTCCATCAGATTTCACCATGTCAATGACACATCGGTGGAAGGGCTCATTCATAAGCGCCTTCCCGTATTAAGCGTCCAGTTCCACCCTGAAGCTCATCCCGGCCCGGCTGAGAGCGAGTGGATATTTGATGAATTTCTAGAGAAAGTGATACCAGCAAGGAGAGAAATCGCTCATGCCTAAAGATACAACCATTTCCAGCATATTAGTCATCGGCTCCGGCCCCATCATCATCGGCCAGGCGGCAGAATTTGATTATTCAGGAACGCAGGGCTGCATGGCTCTGAAAGAAGAAGGATACCGCGTTATTCTAGTCAACAACAACCCGGCAACGATTATGACGGATGAGGCGTTTGCCGATGAAATATATTTTGAACCGCTCACAACCGACAGCATCGAGGCCATTATTGAAAAAGAAAAACCGGACGGTCTGCTTGCCAATTTGGGCGGCCAGACGGCATTGAATTTAGCCGTTAAGCTTGAAGAAGCAGGCGTGCTGAAGAAGCATCACGTCAAGCTCTTGGGAACATCGGTGGAAACCATTCAAAAAGGCGAAGACCGGGAGCAGTTCCGCGCCCTGATGAAAGAGCTCGATCAGCCCGTTCCGGAAAGCGAAATCGTCGACAACGAAGAAGACGCCCTCCGTTTCGCTGAGTCTATCGGATTTCCGGTCATTCTGAGACCGGCGTACACGTTAGGCGGAAAGGGAGGCGGAATCGCGAAAACGAAAGAAGCGTTTCAGACGCTTATTAAACAGGCGCTGTTAGCAAGCCCGATCAGCCAATGCCTCGTCGAAAAAAGCATCGCCGGTTTTAAAGAAATCGAATATGAGGTCATGCGCGACAGCAATCATACATGCATCACCGTCTGCAATATGGAAAACATCGATCCCGTCGGCGTGCATACAGGAGACTCCATCGTCGTCGCACCGTCCCAGACGTTAACGGATGAAGAATATCAGATGCTGCGTTCAGCAAGCCTGGCGATTATTTCGGCGCTGGATGTGGTCGGCGGCTGCAACATTCAATTTGCGCTGGATCCGTTCAGCAAACAGTACTATGTCATTGAAGTGAACCCGCGTGTCAGCCGTTCATCGGCCCTCGCGTCAAAAGCGACCGGCTACCCGATTGCCAAAATGGCGGCGAAACTTGCCGTCGGCTATACGCTCGACGAACTGAAAAATCCGCTGACGGGCTCTACTTATGCAAGCTTTGAACCGGCGCTTGATTATGTCATCGTCAAATTCCCGCGCTGGCCGTTTGATAAATTTAAACATGCCGACCGCACGCTCGGAACGAAGATGAAAGCGACGGGAGAGGTCATGGCGATCGAAAGAAATATGGAAGCGGCCATTCAAAAAGCGGCGGCCTCCCTTGAGCTGAAAACGATCGGCACCCGCCTGCCTGAACTCGGCGGCTGTACGATCAATCAGCTGTGGGAATTAGCGGTAACGCCGGATGACCGGAGATTTTTCGTCGTCATGGAACTGTTAAGCCGCGGTGAAACGATAGAAGACATCCATGCCAAAACGAAAATTGATCCGTTTTTTCTCCATGTATTCCGAAATATCATCACATTGGAAAACAAGCTGATGGAAGAAGGGGATCATCTGTCTGTCCCGCTTTTAAAGCAGGCGAAGGTAAAGGGCTTCACGGATGTCATGATCGCATCTCTCACGGGAAAAACGGAAGAAGACATCCGTGCTCTCAGAAAGAAATCAGGCATCGTCCCGTCGTTTAAAATCGTAGATACATGCGCCGCTGAATTTGATGCCAAGACGAATTATTTCTACTCCACCTACCTCGGGGAAAGCGACGGAGATATCAGCCGAAAAGAGAAAAAACGCGCCCTCATCATCGGCTCCGGCCCGATCCGCATCGGTCAGGGAGTGGAATTTGATTACAGCGCCGTCCACGGCGTTCTGACCCTGCAAAAGCTGGGGTATGAAACGATTATGATCAATAACAATCCGGAAACAGTAAGCACGGATTATGAAATCGCCGACCGGCTTTATTTTGAACCGCTGACGACAGAACATATTTTGAACGTGGCGGAACATGAAAACATTGATTTTGCCATCGTCCAATTTGGGGGACAGACCGCGATCAATGCCGCTGAACCGCTGGAAAAAGCGGGCATTCCGCTGCTCGGAACATCCTTTGAAACCCTTGATGCGCTGGAGGATCGGGATCTGTTTTATCAGCTGCTTGATGATCTTGACCTGAAACATGCCAAAGGCGAAACCGCTTATTCAAAAGAAGAAGCAACGGAAAAAGCAAGCCGAATCGGCTACCCCGTGCTGATCCGTCCGTCTTATGTCATCGGTGGGATGGGCATGATCATCGTTGATTCAGAAGCGCAAATGTCAGAACTGCTGGAAAATGAAGCGGGCATGCCGTATCCGATTTTGATCGATCAGTACATTACAGGAAAAGAATTGGAGATCGATCTGATTTCCGACGGACATGAAGTATTCGTGCCGACTTATACAGAGCACATTGAACGCGCCGGCGTCCATTCGGGCGACAGTTTTGCGATTCTTCCGGGTCCGTCTGTCACACCTGATATGCAGCGTAATATAAAAGAGGCCGCCGAAAAAATCGCGGTAAAACTGGCTTTTAAAGGCATCATGAACATTCAGTTTGTCATTGATGACAAAGGAGATATTCTCGTTCTTGAAGTGAATCCGCGGGCAAGCCGCACGGTTCCTGTCGTGTCTAAGGTGATGGGGGTGCCGATGATCCCGCTTGCCGCCAGATTGCTGGCCGGCGCTTCCCTTAAAGACATCAAGCCCGAGGTTCAAAATCAGCACGGAACGGCAGTGAAATTCCCGGTTTTTTCTTCTCACGCCATTCAGGATGTGGACGTAAAGCCCGGGCCGGAAATGAAGTCGACCGGAGAAGGCATGTGTGTCGCGTTTGACGCAGAAAGCGCCCTGAAAAAAATCTACGCGCACGTCTGGGAGAAAAAAGGCTGCATCTATCTGGAAGGCTGTGATGCGGAATTGGAACGTCAGGCTCAAGAGGCGGGATTTACGGTATGCAAAGATGCGTTCCCGGCATGGGCAGAGCGAAAGGATAAAGCGGTCCATATCAATTTCAATCACTCTGAAGAAGCGCGTAAACAACGGATCGAAGCCATGACGCACGGTGTGACGGTCTTTACTGAACCGGAAACCGTAAAGGCATTTTTAGAAAGCGGCTCCGGCAAACCTCAGCCTGTATCGCTCAAAGATCTTTATCAAAAGGAAGTGGCATCATGCACACAATAAAAGCGGAACACACATTAACCCATTTGTACGGAAAAGATTTTCTTTCCTTAAAAGATGTCAGCCCGTCAGACATCAATGCGCTTCTGACAGAAGCTTCATTATTAAAACAACATCCGATACAGCCGATTTTCCAAGGGAAAACATTGGCGATGATTTTTGAAAAATCTTCAACCCGCACGCGTGTGTCTTTTGAAGCGGGAATGGCCCAGCTCGGGGGAACGGGACTATTTCTTTCAAGCAGCGACCTGCAGCTTGGGCGGGGGGAGACGGTCGCGGATACGGCGAAGGTGCTGTCCGGCTTCGTTGATGCCATTATGATCCGCACCTTTGAACATGAAAAAGTCGAAGAGCTTGCCGAGCATGCAGACATTCCCGTCATAAACGGGCTGACCGACCGGTATCACCCGTGTCAGGCACTCGCGGATCTGTTAACGATACAAGAAATAAAAGGAAAATTAAAAGGAGTAAAAGCCGCCTATATCGGTGACGGAAATAATGTGGCGCATTCACTTATGATCGGCTGCGCAAAAATGGGCTGTGACATTGCGATTGCTTCGCCGAAAGGCTATGAAGTAGAGGAAGAGGCGGTGAATGCCGCGAGAGAAGCGGCGGCTGTTTCCGGAGCGAAAATCACCCTTACCGAAAATCCGCAGGAAGCGGTGCAGGATGCAGACGTGATTTACTCCGACGTCTTCACGAGCATGGGGCAGGAGGAAGAGACGCAGCAGCGGCTGAACGTGTTTGCCCCGTATCAAGTCAACGCCTCACTCGTCAGTCTCGCCAAACCTGACTATACATTTTTGCATTGCCTGCCCGCGCATCGGGAGGAAGAGGTCACGTCCGAGATTATCGACGGCCCGAACTCTGCGGTATTCCAGCAGGCGGAAAACCGGCTTCACGCGCAAAAAGCGCTCCTGAAAGCTCTTCTTTACAAACAGGATGAACAAAAAAACCGCTGAATCTCATTCAGCGGTTTTTGATATTTCTCCGCATACAAGCGCATACTACATAAAAAAGAAAAAGGAGGAAATGACGTGGGACAGCAGCATCAATTCCGCCCGGGACAAAAAGCGCCGAATAACGGTGTGTACGTTGAAATCGGCGAAACGGGAAGCATGGTTAAAAATCCGCAGAAAATCAAGCTCACAGTGGGAGAAATGTTCCCTGAAACTTCAAACCACAACAGATTGTGGACGTATCAACGAAAACCGTGAACACAAAAAAACCTGCTGAATAGCAGGTTTTTTATTTAATGCTGGCTTGCATCCTGTTTGACAGGCATGATCTCCGCAAGAACAAAGACAAGCACTGCAATAACTACGGCAATAACGGATGATTGCTTGAAATTGTACGCCGCGCTGTTCATGGAGGCGACCAAATAACAGGCCATATGTGTTAAAAGGAACGTCCAAATAAAACCGATAATAAACCGCACGTTTCCACCTCGTCCTTCATTTTATTCTACGTTGTATCATACCATACATAAAGCGCGGGCGGAAGGTCATTTTCTCATCAAAAAGCGCGCCTGAACCTGACATGTGCCCGCCTGTCCGGCCGTCTGACGGAAAATTCGGTTCCCGTGCTCGGGATAATAGCCAAAACATAGCAGCAAATAGGAGTTTATCCGATCCGTTTTCATTCTTCTTACATATGATAGCCAATAGAGAGATTAGGAGTAAAAGGAGGCGGGCAGACATGGGGATAACGGAAAGATTCTTCCAATTCGGATCTGAGCTGAACGTCATCCATCTGCCGTATCGGCCGAACGGCTTCTGTATCTTTATTCTGGGGGACAGAACCCACTTTGTCAGCCGGGACTCAAGCTTTTGGCTCGAACATGAAGGGAGAAACCAGCTGTTAAATACGATGCTTGACAGAGGGTACACCATTTTCAACAGCAATTTATACGGACGGCATTGGGGTTCGGAAAAAGCCGTCCTTTACGCCAGACAGCTGATTCATTATGTGCTGAAACAAGAAACCCTCAATCCGAAAATACACTTGCTCGCAGAAGGCATGGGCGCCCTCATCGCCGATCAATTGCTGCAGTCTTCACCGGAGCATATCCGTTCAGCCGCAATGTTAGATCCTTGTCTTGATCTTCAAGCCCATTTTGAATCAGAGAAAGAAAATAAGTTTTTTTATAAGCAGTTTCTGAGGGAAACGGCACAAAGCTTCGGTGTTTCTGAAAAAGAGGCAAGCTCACTGAGCTATCAGACCATTACCGGCTGCCGCACCCGCGCGCCGGTACATATATGGCAAAGAACGACCGGAGCGCCGTACCCGTACACCCTGCATGCGAACGCGTATAAAGAAGCCCGGGAAAAGACCGGAAGCAAGACTGATATCACGTATCACCTGCTTGAAAACCCTGCGCGCATGTACAGAGCCATCTGCCGGTTTTTCCGCAGTCATGAAAAAGACCTGTAATGAATAGAATACAACAGCCATCTCTTTTCAGAGGGCTGTTTGGCTTGTGTGCGAATGAATAACCGGAAAGGCGGCAGATGTGATGAAGACAGCGCTGATCATTGGAGCAGATGAATTTCTCGGCCTTTCATTGTGCGAACGGTTGATGGATGAGGGTGTGCATGTTGATGTCATTTTGGCAGAACCGGAGGACAAAACGAGGCAGCTGTATTTAGAAGAACGTTTAATGTGGCTCGCGAGAAACGGGCTTTTTCAAATAATAGATGAAATCGGTGAAAAGGAATACGATCGTATCTGCGTTCAATACGGGAGCGGGTGTCTGCCTGAAGAAAGGGCTGAGCCTTTATATTGGATTGTTTACAGTGAGGATCACGGAGACTGGGAAAAAAACGGTCAGCGGGATACGGCAAAAGCGATTATCCTTCCTCCCCTCTACGGTCCGTGGACGGAAGCAAAAGAAAATGGCGAAAGCAGGATCTATTTAGAAGACGCAGTCTGCGGGCTGATGAATCAGCTTGAGGCTGACGGTACAGAAGACGAAAACCAGATTATTACCCTGGAAATAAAAGAAAAAACACAAAAAAAGGAAGCGGAAGAAAAAATTAAAGAGTGGAAAAGACAATTTTCATCAATATTCGACATTTTTTAAGAAATACCTTCCATGTTATGTGCATTACCGCTACAATAAACGTATATCAATTTATACATGTTATGAGTTTGAAAAGGGGTTGAACATGGCTTGATCACCAGGCTTGTCATGACCTTTTCTGTCCTCCTTTTATTGAGCGGATGCGCACAAACTCCGTTTAAAGGAAAAATTGAGAAGGTCGGAATGCTTTTTCCCGATACCATCAGTGACTTGGTATGGGGCACAAAAGGTTACAAAGGTTTATTAGCGATACAATCTGAATTTAACGTTGACGTTTATTATAAAGAAAATATCAGATCCGATGAAGATATTTTAAAAGCGATAGATGATTTTCATAAAAAAGGAGTCAATCTTTTATACGGGCACGGAAATGAATACGAGGAAATTTTCAATATGATCAGCAAGGATTATCCCGATATGGAATTCGTCGTCGCAAACGGAACGGCGAAAAGCGATAATGTCACAAGCGTTCACCTGATGGGAGAAGCAATGGGCTTTTTCGGGGGAATGACGGCCGCCCATATGTCAAAAACCAATGAGGTAGGTGTCATCGCCTCCTTTCTGTGGCAGCCTGAAGTAGACGGCTTTATCAAAGGGGCGAAATATGAAAAGCCTGATATCACCGTCAATACTGAATTTACGGACCACTGGGATAACGGCAATGAAGCGCTGCATCTTTACGAGAAGTTAAAAGCGGAAGGCACGGATGTTGTATATCCGGCCGGAGACGGGTATAATGTTCCTGTCATTCAGCAAATCAAAAAAGACGGGCTTTACGCCATCGGCTATGTCGCCGAGCAATCGAATCTCGGCAAAAACACGGTGCTGACAAGCACGGTGCAAAACGTAGATAAAGCCTATACATTAATTGCCGAGCAATATAATAAAGGTACGCTCAAGAGCGGAGATCACAACTTTGATTTCAGGGAAGGAGTCGTTGAAATGGGGACGTTCAGCCCTCTGGTGGACAAAGCATTTCAAGACAAAATCTCAGACCTTGTCAAAACGTATAACAGAACAAATGAACTGCCGTCAAATGAATAGAGGTGGATACACATGCAGCATGAAAAGTCTCTTGAATTTATGCAGATCGCGATGAAATACCTGCCGGAAGCAAAGGCGGAGCTTGAGAAATCCGGCATAGATCTGTCTATGGAAATGATTCAGCCGTTTATGGACCTGTTTACATCGGTCATGGCGGAAGCGTATGAGCTTGGCAGATCTGATGCCGGGGAGCTGAATAAATAAAGAGAGCCACTTTTCATGAAGTGGCTTTTCACATGATTTTTTTCTTTATAGCGGACACCATCGGCGCGAAGTCTTTAAATACGGGCTTTAATTGATCCAGAGAGTTCATGATGGACCCCAGCTGATTCATCACGTGGTTGTAATCGATCTCTTCTTCGTTTTCAGCCTGAGGCTGCTCAGGGGTTTCTTCCGGTTCTTTATCCCGGTCTCTGGAATCGCCGAACATCATTTTGGAGAAAATATCCATAGTGAAGCCTCCTTTCGTCTTCCTTTTATTCTATGAGGAGCAGCGTCCGATAGTTTAGACGAATATATTGCCAACAGAAAAAAAATAGGGTAGAATTAGTACCTGATACTAATAATTGATCATAACTAATTAGTTTTAAATTCATTATAAAAAAGGAGTCTTTTCCAATGAAAGCTGGAATTCTTGGCGTCGGCCGTTACATCCCGGAAAAAGTGCTGACAAATCATGATCTTGAACAAATGGTAGATACATCGGACGAGTGGATTCGTACGAGAACAGGTATAGAAGAAAGAAGAATCGCCGCGGAAGATATGTATTCATCCGGCATGGCCGCTGAGGCTGCGCAAAAAGCGCTTGATCAGGCCGGCATTTCCGCTGAGGAGCTTGATATGATCCTCGTGGCGACGGTTACTCCTGACCAGTCCTTCCCTACCGTTTCCTGTATGATACAAGAGAAGCTCGGGGCCAAAAAAGCGTGCGCGATGGATATCAGCGCCGCATGTGCGGGTTTTATGTACGGTATCGTAACCGCCAAACAATTCATTGAATCGCAAACATACAAACATGTCCTCGTGGTCGGCGTGGAAAAGCTCTCAAGCATTACCGACTGGGACGACCGCAATACGGCTGTGCTGTTCGGAGACGGAGCCGGAGCGGCGGTCATCGGACCGGTCAGCGACGACAGAGGCATACTGTCATTTGAGCTCGGAGCAGACGGTACAGGCGGTCAGCACTTGTACTTAGATGAAAAAGGGCATACAATCATGCATGGAAGAGAAGTATTCAAATTCGCCGTCCGGCAAATGGGTGAATCGAGTGTAAATGTCATTGAAAAAGCCGGCCTCTCCAAAGAGGACGTAGACTTTTTGATTCCGCATCAGGCAAACATCCGCATCATGGAAGCGGCACGGGAACGTTTGGAGCTTCCGGTTGAAAAGATGTCTAAAACAGTCCATAAATATGGAAACACATCCGCAGCATCCATTCCGATTTCATTAGTAGAGGAACTGGAAGCAGGCAAAATTAAAGACGGCGACGTCATCGTCATGGTCGGTTTCGGCGGAGGATTGACATGGGGCGCCATAGCAATACGCTGGGGACGATAAAAAAAGGTGAGGTGCACACAAGATGAGTAAAAAAAGAGTAGTCGTTACAGGGCTTGGAGCCCTGTCTCCGCTTGGAAACGACGCCGAAACAAGCTGGAAAAATGCAATCGGCGGCGTATCCGGAATCGGACCGATCACACGTGTGGAATCGGACGAGTATCCGGCGAAAGTAGCTGCTGAACTGAAAGATTTCAATATTGAAAATTACATGGATAAAAAAGAAGCGCGAAAAATGGACCGCTTCACGCAATACGCTGTCGTAGCCGCGAAAATGGCCGTTCAAGATGCCGGTCTGAACATCACAGACGAGATCGCGCCGAGAGTCGGCGTTTGGGTCGGGTCCGGAATCGGCGGCCTTGAAACGCTTGAATCCCAATTCGAAATCTTCCTGACTAAAGGGCCGAGAAGGGTCAGCCCGTTCTTTGTTCCGATGATGATTCCGGATATGGCGACAGGCCAAATCTCAATCGCTCTCGGAGCAAAAGGAGTCAACTCCTGTACGGTGACGGCATGTGCGACGGGAACGAACTCTATCGGTGACGCGTTTAAAGTCATTCAGCGCGGCGATGCCGATGCGATGATTACGGGCGGAACGGAAGCGCCGCTGACAAGAATGTCATTTGCGGGCTTCAGTGCAAACAAAGCCCTTTCTACAAATCCTGATCCGAAAACGGCAAGCCGCCCGTTTGATAAAAACCGTGACGGCTTTGTCATGGGAGAAGGCGCGGGGATCGTCGTGCTTGAAGAGCTTGAGCACGCGCTTGCCCGCGGTGCGAAAATCTACGGGGAAATTGTCGGCTACGGCTCAACGGGTGACGCCTACCACATTACCGCGCCTGCCCAAGACGGGGAAGGCGGTGCGAGAGCGATGCAGGAAGCAATCAAAGATGCGGGCATCAAGCCTGAAGAAATTGATTACATCAACGCTCACGGCACAAGCACGTACTACAATGATAAATACGAGACAAAAGCCATTAAGACCGTTTTCGGTGATCATGCGTACAAGCTTGCCGTCAGTTCGACAAAATCAATGACGGGTCATTTGTTAGGCGCTGCCGGAGGAATTGAAGCAATCTTCTCCGTCATGGCCATTAAAGACAGCATTATCCCGCCGACGATTAACATCGAAACACCTGATGAAGAGTGTGATTTAGATTATGTACCGGACAAAGCGCGCGAGCAGGATGTCAACGTCGTTCTCAGCAACTCGCTCGGCTTCGGCGGACATAATGCCACTTTGATCTTTAAAAAATATCAATAATACAGTTTTTGACCGGCTGCCTGAAAAAGGTGGCCGGTTTTTTTGTGCGTGCATATGATAACAACAAGAGGAGGCGAACGGTATGAGCGTCAAGCAGACATATCAATGGATGGAAAAGGCGGCATCCGTAAATGATCTGGCCCAGCATCTTTTGCCGCTTTTTTCAGGGGCCGATAAGAAAGAGTGGAAGCCGATACTCGGGATGCTGCAAAACCACGGCATGTTCCGCCATCTGAAGGACGGCGTTAGGACCAGTAAACGACTGAAAGAAAAAGGATGCTACAGCCATATTCAAAAGGAGGAAGCCTATTTAAAGGAGAAGTGGAACGGGCCGGACGTGCCGATCGTAGTTTTGCCCGTCGATGAACGAAACCGGAAAATCCGTCAGCAATTCGGATCAAAATCCGGTCTGGCCTTTCGGGACAAAATGTTCCTCTTTCTATCGTCGGATAGTTCCAATTCAGCTGTATCCGCCCTTATGACACATGAATATAATCACGTCTGCCGGTTAGAACATGTGACAAAGGACGAAAAAGATGAGACATTTCTTGATACAATCATGATGGAGGGGCTGGCAGAATATGCTGTATATGAGCGGTTCGGCTCAAGTCTTACGGCGGAATGGACGTCCTACTATACGCCTGAGCAGCTTGATTTTCTGTTTGAAAAAAGAGTCAAGCCGAACCTCCGCTTAACGAGAGACAGCAGAATGTTTTCCCAGCTGTTATACGGAAAAGGATACTTCCCCTCAATGCTCGGCTATGCCGTCGGATTCAATATAGTAAAAAAATATTTAACCGACCATCAAAAAACAGTAAAAGAAGCATTGGCCATCCCTTCAAAAACCTTTCTGGAGGCAACGCTTTAATAGATTAAAAGAATGGAAATTATTTAAGGATATTACATTTATCCTAAAAAATTCTTGCTTTTGTAATAATGATGTAATAATATACAACTATAAAATTTTTCGACTATTCTATATTTTGTGATAGCGAAACGTATGTTTCCCTCTGCTTCAGCGGAATGAGAAAGGGGCGTATCATGAGCACACTATTAGAAGTGAATAATTTAAAGACCTATTTTTTCAGAAAGAAACAGCCGATCCCCGCAGTCGACGGGGTTGATTTTCACATTAATAAAGGCGAAACCGTCGCTCTTGTAGGAGAATCCGGCTCGGGCAAAAGCATCACCTCGCTTTCTATTATGGGACTTGTCCAAGGCTCGGGCGGAAAAATTATGGACGGCTCGATTAAGCTTGAAGGCAGAGACCTGGCCTCCTTCACCGAAAACGAATATTGCAAAATCCGCGGAAATGACGTCTCTATGATCTTTCAGGAGCCCATGACTTCCCTGAATCCGGTGCTGACCATCGGCGAACAAATTACCGAAGTGCTTGAATACCATAAAAAAATGAATAAAAGAGAAGCGTCCAAAAAAGCCGTTGAGCTTCTGGAACTCGTCGGATTCTCCAGAGCGGAACAAGTGATGAAAGAATATCCGCACCGTCTTTCCGGAGGGATGAGACAGAGGGTGATGATCGCCATCGCGCTCAGCTGCAATCCGAAGCTTCTGATCGCTGATGAGCCGACGACGGCGCTTGATGTGACGATACAAGCCCAAGTATTGGAGCTGATGAAAGACCTCTGCAAAAAATTCGATACTTCCATTCTGCTGATCACTCACGATTTAGGTGTGGTTTCCGAAGCCGCCGACAGGGTGATCGTGATGTACTGCGGACAAGTCGTAGAGAGCGCGAGTGTGGAGGACTTATTTTTAAACCCTCTTCATCCGTATACCGAAGGGCTGTTAAACTCCATACCGGTGATAGATGGAGAGATTGATACATTAAAAGCGATCAAAGGCAGTGTCCCGACACCGGATAATCTTCCGGAAGGCTGCCGATTCGCCCCGAGGTGTTCAAAAGCGATGGACAAATGCAAAACAGGGCAGCCGGAGCTGATAACGCATGAAAGCGGCCGTTCTGTAAGATGTTTTTTATATGAGGAAGAGGGTGCCCAATCAAAATGACAGCTGCAGGCCAAGAAACGATTTTAGAGCTGAAAGACGTAAAAAAATATTTCCCGATCCGCTCCGGTTTTTTTCAAAGGAAAGTCGGTGATATAAAGGCTGTTGACGGTGTTTCTTTTTCACTGAAGCGCGGGGAGACGCTCGGCATCGTCGGTGAATCAGGATGCGGCAAATCAACGGCGGGAAGGACGATGATCCGTTTATACAAGCCGACAGACGGCCGGATTCTTTTTAAGGGGCAGGATATTTCCGGCTTATCTGAAGAAAAGCTGAGAAAAAGCGTCCGCAAAAACATCCAGATGGTCTTCCAAGATCCCTTCGCATCCCTTAACCCGAGGAAAACGCTGCGTTCCATTATTAAAGAACCGTTCCAGACTCACCATATGTACAGCATGAGCGAGCGGAACGAGCGAGTGGAGGAGCTGCTGGCGAAAGTCGGCCTTCATCCGAGCTTTGCAAACCGCTATCCGCACGAATTTTCCGGGGGGCAGCGCCAGCGGATCGGGATTGCGCGGGCTCTGACATTGAATCCCGAGCTGATTATTGCGGATGAACCCGTTTCCGCACTCGATGTCTCCATTCAGGCCCAGGTCATCAATCTGATGGAAGAACTGCAGGAAGAATTCAACCTGACCTATTTGTTTATTTCTCATGATTTGAGTGTTGTCCGCCATATCAGCGACAGAGTCGGCGTCATGTATCTGGGAAAAATGATGGAGCTGACTGAAAAACACGAGCTGTACGGCAATCCGCTTCACCCTTATACGCAGGCGCTTTTGTCTTCAGTGCCCGTCACGAGAAAAAAAGACGCCGTCAAGCGGGAACGAATCATCCTGAAAGGAGAACTGCCAAGCCCGGCAAACCCGCCGAAAGGCTGCGTGTTCCACACGCGGTGCCCGATGGCCAAACCGATCTGCAAGGAACAAATTCCGGCATTTGAAGAAGCCGCTCCCGGCCATTACGTCGCCTGCCATTTATATGCCTGAAATGACAAGCATCGAGAGGGGGTATGCCGGATTACATAACCAGTTTGCTGCATATATATCACAAAGGGGGAATTGATATGAAATTACGTAAAAGCGCACTGATGATGCTAAGTGTTTTTATGGCGCTCGCCATCTTCCTGTCAGCCTGCTCCGGTTCAAAATCCACAAGCACCGAATCCAAACCGGCAGGAAAACCGCAAAAAGGCGGAGATTTGGTTGTCGGGTCAACCGGGGAACCCACACTTTTTAATCCACTTTATTCTACCGATGTTGCAAGTTCTGATATTGAAGGCATGCTTTACAGCACATTATTGGAAACTGATGAGAAATTAAACGTCAAGCCGTCGCTGGCTGAAAAAGTAACAGAAGCTGACGGGGGATTAACGTATGATGTAAAACTGAAAAAAGGCGTTAAATTCCATGATGGAAAAGAGCTGACGGCCGATGATGTTGTTTTCACCTACAGCATCCCTCTTAACAAAGATTACAACGGTGAGCGTGGCTCGGGTTTTGAGTCCCTTAAATCCGTAACGAAAAAAGGAAAATATGAAATTCAGTTTAAAATGAAGAAAAAAGATGCCTATTTCTATAATGTCGTTCTCGACAGTTACGGCATTTTGCCTAAACATATATTGGGTAAGGTGCCGGTTGCAGATCTGGGAGAGAATGAATTTAACCGTAAAAATCCAATCGGTTCCGGTCCGTTTAAGTTTGTTGAGTGGAAAAAGGGCGAGTATGTCAAACTGGAAGCAAATGATGATTACTTTGGCGGCAGACCTTACCTTGATACAGTGACAGTAAAAACAATACCTGATTCTAACGCTGCTGTGGCTCAGTTAAAAGCGGGGGATATTGATTTCTTCGTTGTGCCGGGCACAGATTTTGATACGGTTAAAACGTTTGGAAACGTGAAGGTCAAATCTGACCTTGGCTTAAACTACAGCTATATCGGCTGGAATGAGAAAAAAGAGATCTTTAAGGACAAAAAAGTGCGTCAGGCATTGACTTACGCTCTTGACAGGCAGGCAATGGTGGATCAAGTGCTGAACGGAGACGGTAAGGTAGCGGATGTTCCTGAGAGTCCGCTGTCATGGAATTATCCGAAGTCTAAAGTGCCGACATTTGATTATAATCCGAAAAAAGCAAAGCAGCTGCTAAAAGAAGCCGGATGGGAAGACCATGACGGTGACGGCTACCTTGATAAAGACGGGAAAAAATTCTCATTTGAAATTAAAACGAATCAGGGCAATAAAATTCGTGAAGATTTAGCTGTTGTCGTTCAGCAGCAATTAAAAGAAGTGGGAATCGAGGCTAAACCGCGAATTGTTGAATTCAGTGCGTTAATCGAACAGACAAGTGCCCCTAATTGGGATTATGACGCTCTTCTTCTCGGATGGAGTCTTGCAACGTTCCCGGATCAATTCTCTATCTTCCATTCAAGCCAATCGAAAAACGGGCTGAATAATATCTGGTATAAAAACCCGAAAGTCGACAAGCTGCTTGAAGAAGCGAAGTCAATTACTGACAGAAAAGAATACCAAAAGAAATATGAAGAGATATACAAATTGATTGCTGAAGATCAGCCGTACAGCTTCTTATTCTATTACAATTACCACAGAGCGATGCCGAATAATTTACAAGGCTATGTATTCCACCCTAAAAATGACTTGTACAATATCGAAAAATGGTGGCTGGATCAAAAATAGCAAAAGCCCTGGAGAGGGAAGGAGGTTCCTTTCCTCTCTTATCCTATTTAAAAAGGGGACAAGAACATGGTTACATATATTTTACGGCGAACATTAATGTCCTTGCCGATTCTCTTAGGCATTACAATTTTGTCGTTTGCCATCATGAAAGCAGCGCCGGGAGACCCGATGTCACTTATGATGGACCCTACAATCAGTCAAGCGGACAGGGCAAAATTCATTGAAAAATACGGGTTGAATGATCCGGAACCTGTTCAATATGTGAAATGGCTGGGGAATATGCTGCAAGGGGATTTCGGGACTTCTATCGTCAAGAAAGGCACTCCAGTTTCTGAACTTATCTTATCCCGCTTACCGAATACGATTGTGCTTATGCTTTTCTCAACCCTTGTCGCTCTTCTTATTTCTATTCCATTTGGTGTTCTGTCAGCGAAACGTCCTTATTCAAAATTGGATTACGGGATAACTGTTACTTCATTTTTAGGGCTTGCCATTCCGAATTTTTGGTTCGGTTTGATTTTAATCATGGTTTTATCTGTAAATCTGGGGTGGTTTCCCACTGGCGGAGTAAGCACTTTGAATGCTGACTTTAACATATTTGACCGATTGCATCACTTGATTCTGCCTGCTTTTGTGCTCGCCACGGCAGACATGGCAGGGATAACGAGATACACAAGATCCAGTATGCTTGATGTGTTAAAACAGGATTATATACGAACGGCGCGTGCGAAAGGATTCCGAGATAATAAAGTGATTTTTAAACACGGTTTGAGAAACGGACTTCTTCCTGTCATCACTATTTTTGGTCTGATGATACCGTCATTTATCGGGGGAGCGGTAGTGGTAGAACAGATTTTCACTTGGCCGGGTCTCGGCAAATTGTTTATTGATTCAGCCTTTTCGCGGGATTATCCGGTTATCATGGCCATGACGGTCATTTCAGCTGTTTTGGTTGTGGTGGGGAATTTAATTGCGGACATCTTATATGCGCTGGTTGATCCCCGCATTGAATATTAACAAAGAGAGGTGAGAGGTCAAATGTTACAGCCCAATACCGGCACACCCCCCAACGAAGTAAAATTAAAGGAAAATATTCAATCCAAACCGGAAACAATGACGAAGATTTTTTTCGAAAAGTTTTTTCAAAATAAACTAGCTGTAATCGGAGCCGTTATATTAACCATCATCATCTTGTCAGCCTTATTCGCTTCGGTAATCGCTCCTTACTCTCCGGAGAGTCAATCTCTTGTCAATCGTTTGAAGCCGCCGAGCTTAAAACATCTAATGGGAACTGATAAATTCGGAAGAGACATCTTTACGAGGGTTCTGTACGGGGCGCGCGTCTCCTTGCTTGTCGGATTCGCTTCTGTGATCGGCGCGATTACAATCGGGACAGTTGTCGGAGCCGTTGCCGGATATTTTAAAGGGATTGTCGATGCCGTTCTCATGAGAACCGTTGATATCGTATTATCCATACCTGATATATTTTTGCTTATTACACTTGTTACGATTTTTCAGCCCGGAATGGATAAATTAATTTTAATTTTCTCCCTTACAGGCTGGACAACAACGGCACGCCTTGTCCGGGGGGAATTTTTATCGCTTCGTTCCAGAGAGTTTGTATTAGCTGCAAAGACGATCGGTACAAAAAATCATCACATCATCTTTTCTCATATATTGCCGAATGCGCTCGGACCGATCATTGTCTCAGCGACATTAAAGGTGGGAACGGTTATTTTGGCGGAATCTACATTAAGTTATCTCGGTTTCGGGATTCAGCCGCCGATCGCAAGCTGGGGCAATATGCTTCAGGATGCACAGAACTTTACGCTTATGATCCAGGCTTGGTGGTACCCGTTATTTCCGGGACTGTTCATTCTTCTTACCGTATTGTGCTTCAACTTTGTCGGAGACGGGCTGCGTGATGCGCTTGATCCGAAAAATGTGAAATGATCTCCCGGACGGAACGGGAGATTTTTTTGTTGCGATGCAGTCGGAAATCCAGCTCCGTAATGCGGAAATCTCATATTGAAATGGAATAATTTATCTATCCCTTGCCTATACTGTGGACAACAGTTTTTATAAAGTGAGGGGTCGAATATGTTATTTCTTCATGATGTATGGGTCAATTGGTTTGAAGGGGAAGAGAACGGCTACAATGTATGCCATTTTCACGAATGGCGGAAGGAAGACACGGTTGAGCTTTTGGATCAGACGCCGCTGCTCAGAGTGCCGTCGGTATTATTTCATTACATAGAAAACGACTTATCAGAGCTTCCGAAAGAGCTGCTTGACCAAGTCCACCAAAAGTCATACGTGCGAAAAAATCATGAGCGGACAAAGCTGGAGTATTGTTTTGTCGTGACAGACGGGATCGGCATCATTGCCGTGGATACGATCGGGTATACCATTCCGGTCAGAAAGAGCCGCCTGATTCCGAGACAGGAGCAGCTTGTTTATGAAATGGTAAAGGATGTAGAACCGGAATCGTTTCGTTTTGAGCCGGCGCAATTGGAGTCTTCAAAGGAATATCACATTTTGTCATTGGCGCCGGAGCACGTCAGAGGGCTGACGAGAAAAGAGCGGCAGATCAAGCAGCTGATGTTTATGGCGCTCGACCAGCTGAAAGGGCTGAAAAACCGTGCGGAAATTGTGTATTGGTACACGGAATGGAATCCGCATATGTATGAGCAGATCAAACGGATGAGCTTTGAAGAGATCTGGGACATGCTTTACAATGAAACAATTGAAGGCTGGTCAGATAAACATCTTGCGTTCTGTGAAAATTTGATTAAAGGGCAGCCGTTTTTCGAAAAGCTTTGGGAAATGGAGCAGGAATCAAAAGTGAACTAAAAAAGAGGCGGGGATTCTCCCGCCTCTTTTCTTTATCTTCTTTTCCGTCCGAGACCCATGGCGTTTTCCATTTTCTTCACCATTTTGCCGGCCGTTTTGTTTGCGCGCGCCGCTCCTTCGTCGAGAATGCGGTCAAGTTCGTCGCTCTCAATTAATTCACGGTAGCGCTCTTGGATCGGTGTCAATGCGCCGATAACGACTTCGGCTAAATCGCTTTTGAATTCACCGTACCCTTTGCCTTCATATTTAGCTTCTAATTCTTCAATTGATGTGTTTTCTAAAATAGAATAGATCGTCAAAAGATTAGAAACGCCCGGTTTGTTTTCTTTATCATACTTTACAATGCCTTCAGAATCAGTCACGGCGCTCTTGATTTTCTTTTCGAGCTGCTTCGGCTCATCAAGCAGCGTGATGTATGCCTTTTGGTTCGGATCTGATTTGCTCATTTTTTTGAGCGGATCAGCCAGTGACATGATGCGCGCGCCTGATTCAGGAATTTTCACCTCAGGAATCGTGAAGATGTCATTGTATTTTTTATTGAAGCGTTCCGCCAGGTTGCGGGTCAGTTCAAGATGCTGTTTTTGATCTTCTCCGACCGGAACAAGATCCGTTCCGTACAGTAAAATATCGCCGGCCATCAGCGGCGGGTAGGTTAACAGTCCTGACACGACGGCTTCTTTGCCCTTTGACTTATCTTTAAATTGCGTCATCCGCTCAAGCTCGCCGATATATGCGACGCATTGGAGCATCCACCCCGCCTGGGCATGCGCGGGAACCTCCGACTGGATAAAGAGGGTCGCTTTCTCGGGATCAAGTCCGACGGCCAGGTAAAGAGCCGCGAGATTGCGGATGTTCTTCCGCAGCTCAAGCCGATCCTGCGGTACCGTAATCGCATGCTGATCGACAATACAGAAGTAGCCGTTGTAGTCATGCTGCAAATCGACAAATTGTTTCATTGCGCCGATGTAGTTGCCGAGGGTAACGGAACCGCTCGGCTGAATGCCTGAAAAAATCGTTTTCTTCATATTTCTTACCTCATTTCTTAAAACATAATAAAAAAAGCCCATTCTTCCCGTAGAAAAAAGGGACGAATGAACCGTGGTGCCACCCTGATTATTCCATTACAATGGAATCGCTCGAGACGTTGGTAACGGAGGCTGCTCCGGCTGGGCCTACTAACGTTCGGTCAGCTGCTCAGAAGTCCATTCCACATCGCCCGTTACCTGCTCCCAGCACCGCAGACTCTCTTCAAACGGATGAAAATGTGTACTACTCTTCATCATCGCAATCACAACAAATGTATTTGATTGATCTATTATAAATCAATTATAGCCAAATGTCATCAGAGGAATACAAGCTTATTTCCAGTTTGCTTAAGGGCTGGAAATCCTCAAAAAGAACTGAAAATGCTTAAATGATAACGTATATCAACATTTCGTATAACGAATATTATATGTAAAAAGCAATATGAACTGGAAATTGCAATAAAAAAATTTAGTTAGGTCATGCTTTAAACTATAGAAGTGTATCACCTTTTTGACAGAAAAACTGACCAAATTTAAATATTTTAAATTGAGAAAATAGTATTGCAATAAATTATTCATTTCATTATAATGAACTTGTTCACTCTATTGTTACAGCTTCTTTACATAAAATAATCAGAAAAGACGGAACACAATTAAAGTTTAGAAAAATATTAAGTTATTTTGTCTGATATTTCTGAGTATTTAGTAGTAAAGGCTGAAAAATTTGATTAGGGGGTTAGTGCATGAAAAAGCGTTGGTCTATTGTAGGTTTGATGCTTATCTTCTCGCTTGTATTAAGTGCGTGCGGCGGATTCAGCGGCGGATCAGGCGGCGGTAAAAAAGACACCAAAGGACAGACTTCACTTAATATCAATATTAAAACCGAGCCGTTCTCACTGCATCCGGGTTTAGCGAATGATTCCGTGTCAGGAGGCGTAATCCGACAGACTTTTGAAGGATTGACACGCGTAAACTCCAAAGGTGAGCCTGAAGAAGGAATGGCATCTAAAATTGAAACAAGCAAAGACGGAAAGACCTATACATTTACGATTCGTGACGGTGCGAAATGGTCTAACGGCGACCCTGTGACGGCGCAGGATTTTGAATATGCGTGGAAATGGGCGCTTGACCCGAACAACGAATCACAATACGCTTATCAGCTCTACTACATCAAAGGCGCTGAAGCTGCCAATACAGGAAAAGGCAAGATTGATGATGTAGGCGTAAAAGCCGTAAATGACAAAACATTAAAGGTTGAACTGAATAACCCGACACCTTATTTCACGCAATTAACTTCATTCTATACGTATATGCCGGTCAACAAGAAAATTGCTGAAAAACATAAAAACTGGAACACAAACGCAGGCGAAAATTACGTGTCAAACGGCCCGTTCAAAATGACGGCCTGGAAACACAGCGGTTCCATCACGCTCGAAAAGAACGATCAATATTGGGATAAAGACGCTGTGAAATTGAAGAAAATCAACATGGTGATGATTAACAATAACAACACCGAACTGAAAAAATTCCAGGCCGGTGAGCTTGACTGGGCAGGGATGCCGCTCGGCCAGCTTCCGACTGAATCATTGCCGACATTGAAAAAAGACGGATCTCTTCACGTTGAACCGATCGCAGGCGTGTATTGGTACAAATTCAACACAGAAGCGAAACCGCTGAACAATGTCAACATCCGTAAAGCCCTTGCTTATGCGATCGACCGCTCGTCCATCGTGAAAAATGTAACGCAGGGCGAACAAATCCCGGCCATGGCTGCGGTGCCGCCGTCAATGAAGGGATTCAAGGATAACACAAAAGGTTATTTCAAAGACAATGACGTCAAATCAGCTAAAGAATTCTTAAATAAAGGACTGAAGGAATTAGGCGTCAAGAATGCCTCTGACCTTCCGGCGATCAAACTGTCCTACAATACGGATGACGCGCATGCGAAAATCGCGCAGGCCGTACAGGAAATGTGGAAAAAGAACTTAGGCGTCAAAGTTGAGCTTGATAACTCCGAATGGAATGTTTACATCGACAAGCTGCACAGCCAGAACTACCAAATCGGGCGTATGGGCTGGCTCGGCGATTTCAACGATCCGATCAACTTCCTTGAATTGTTCCGTGATAAAGAAGGCGGAAACAATGATACCGGATGGGAAGATCCTGAGTTTAAAAAGCTGCTGAACCAATCTCAGCTTGAAACGGATCCGGATAAACGTATCGAAGAGCTGAAAAAAGCAGAAAAGATCTTTATTGACGCAATGCCGGTCGCGCCAGTTTATTTCTATACGGATCCTTGGGTGCAGGATAAAAACCTCAAAAATGTAATCTTGACCGGAACAGGCGAAGTTTACTTCAGAAACGCTTCTTTTGAATAAAAGACGGTTCTGAAAACAAAAGACCCAAGGTATATGGGGAGGATGTCCCCATATACCTTTCTTACTGATTACGTATAAAATTGTAAAAAACATGGAGGTGTTCACCTTGCTGAAATATATCGGTAAACGATTCATTTACATGATCATCACATTGTTTGTGATTGTGACCGCCACATTCTTCTTAATGCAGGCAGCGCCGGGCGGACCATTTTCCGGCGAAAGAAAGCTGCCGCCTGAAATTGAGGCAAACTTAAACGAACACTATGGCCTGGACAAGCCTCTTTTCGTTCAATATGCCAGCTACTTAAAATCTGTGGCGATGTGGGACTTCGGACCTTCTTTTAAATATAAAGGCCAAAGTGTTAATGATTTAATCAATTCAGGCTTCCCCGTCTCATTCACTCTCGGTGCAGAAGCTATTCTCCTCGCTTTAGCGTTCGGTGTGCTTTTCGGGGTGCTTGCTGCCCTGTACCATAATAAATGGCAGGATTATACCATTGCGATTTTAACGATCTTTGGGATCTCAGTTCCGAGCTTTATATTGGCGACGATTTTGCAATATATTTTCTCAATTAAATTAGAACTGTTCCCGGTCGCAGGGTGGGAATCCTGGGCATACACCTTTCTGCCCTCTATTGCGCTCGCTTCCATGCCGATGGCGTTCATTGCCAGACTCTCCCGTTCAAGCATGATTGAAGTGTTAAACAGCGATTACATACGGACTGCAAAAGCTAAAGGACTTTCCCGTCCGTCAGTCACCGTGCGCCATGCGCTTCGAAACGCGCTTTTGCCGGTCGTGACATATATGGGGCCGATGGCGGCATCCATTTTAACGGGAAGTTTCATCATTGAATCCATTTTCGGAATTCCCGGTTTAGGCGCGCATTTTGTAAACAGCATTACAAACCGTGATTATACGGTCATTATGGGAGTTACCGTGTTCTTCAGCGTGCTCCTGCTTTTATGCGTATTAATTGTAGACGTGCTGTACGGATTAATCGATCCGAGAATCAAGCTTTCCAAAGCAAAGAAAGGAGCCTAGACCATGCAGAACATTCCTAAAAACATGTTTGAACCAGCTTCAGCTAATGCCGGCGATGCCGAAAAAATAAATAAAAAAAGCCTTTCCCTCTGGAAAGACGCCATGCTCCGCTTCCGCAGCAATAAGCTTGCGATGGTCGGGTTCGTACTGATCGTTCTTATTATTCTGATGGCGATTTTTGCGCCTGTCTTTTCAAGGTATGATTATGCGACTACCAATCTATTAAATGCGGATAAAGCGCCGTCGAAAGATCATTGGTTCGGCACGGATGACCTTGGAAGGGATATATTCGTCCGGACATGGGTGGGCGCGCGGATTTCCATCTTTATCGGTGTCGCAGCTGCCGTGCTTGATTTATTAATCGGCGTAATCTGGGGCAGCATTTCCGGATTCCGCGGCGGACGCACAGATGAAGTGATGATGCGCATCGCCGACATTCTGTGGGCTGTTCCTTCATTATTAATGGTTATTTTGCTGATGGTTGTCCTGCCGAAAGGATTGCTCACCATTATCGTCGCCATGACAATCACGGGCTGGATCAATATGGCGAGAATCGTCCGCGGACAGGTGCTGCAATTAAAGAATCAGGAGTATGTGCTTGCTTCACAGACACTCGGCGCCAAAACCGGCCGGCTTTTGTTTAAGCATATCGTCCCGAACGCGATGGGCTCTATCCTCGTAACGATGACACTGACGGTTCCGACGGCGATTTTTACAGAAGCGTTTTTAAGTTATTTGGGCCTCGGCGTACCTGCGCCGCTTGCGAGCTGGGGAACGATGGCCTCAGACGGATTGCCTGCATTAACCTATTACCCTTGGCGTCTGTTCTTCCCTGCCGGCTTTATCTGCCTGGCGATGTTCGGCTTTAACGTTGTCGGCGACGGGTTAAGAGACGCGCTGGATCCTAAGTTACGCAAATAAGGAGTGATATGAGTGACACGTTTGCTAGAAGTAAAAGACTTAGCCATTTCATTTAAAACATACGGCGGAGAGGTACAGGCAATCCGCGGCGTGAATTTCCATTTGAATAAAGGAGAGACGCTGGCGATCGTGGGGGAGTCGGGTTCCGGAAAAAGTGTGACCTCCCAAGCGATTATGAAGCTGATTCCGATGCCGCCGGGCTACTTTAAAAGAGGACAGATTCTTTTTGACGGACGCGATATCGTGCCGATGTCTGAAAAAGAAATGCAGGCCATCAGAGGAAAGGACATCGGAATGATTTTCCAAGACCCGATGACCTCCCTGAACCCGACGATGAGAGTCGGCAAACAAATTACGGAAGTGCTTTTCAAACATGAAAAAATCTCAAGTGAAGCGGCGAAAAAGCGCGCCATAGAGCTGCTTGATCTCGTCGGGATTCCGATGCCCGAAAAACGGATCGGCCAATTCCCCCATGAATTTTCAGGCGGGATGAGACAGCGTGTCGTCATCGCGATGGCGCTTGCGGCAAATCCGAAACTGTTAATTGCCGATGAACCGACAACAGCGCTTGATGTGACGATTCAGGCACAGATCCTTGAGCTGATGAAAGATCTGCAAAAGAAAATTGATACGTCTATCATTTTTATCACGCATGATCTTGGCGTTGTCGCCAATGTCGCCGACCGGGTCGCCGTCATGTACGCAGGTCAGGTCGTCGAATCGGGCACGGTGGATGAAATCTTTTATGATCCGCGCCATCCGTATACGTGGGGGCTGCTTGCCTCAATGCCCAGCCTGGACAGCACCGATCAGGAAAAACTGACGGCCATCCCGGGCACGCCGCCTGATCTGACGAATCCTCCGAAAGGGGATGCATTTGCGCTCCGCAGCTCATATGCGATGAAAATTGACTTTGAACAGGAACCGCCGATGTATAAAGTGTCTGATACGCATTTTGTGAAATCGTGGCTTCTGCATCCTGAGGCGCCTAAGGTCGAGCCCCCTGAAGCGGTGAAGGCTAAAATCCGTCAGCTTCCGAATACGTATCAGCATCCTGTTTTAATGAAGGAAGGTGAAAAAAATGACTGAGAAACTTCTCGAAATCAAACATTTAAAACAGCATTTTTTCACGCAGAAAGGAACGGTAAAAGCCGTAGATGATTTGTCATTTGATATTTATAAAGGCGAAACGCTCGGCCTTGTCGGAGAATCGGGCTGCGGTAAATCAACGACGGGCCGCAGTATTATCCGGCTGTATGAGGCAACCGGCGGGGAAGTTCTCTTTAACGGGGAAAATGTCCACGGGAAAAAATCCCGCAAGAAGCTGCTGGAATTTAACCGGAAAATGCAGATGATTTTCCAGGATCCGTACGCATCTTTAAATCCGAGAATGACAGTCGCCGACATTATTGCCGAGGGAATAGATATTCACCGCCTGGCAAAAACGAAAAAAGAGCGGATGCAGCGGGTTCACGAACTGCTGGAAACGGTCGGTTTAAATAAAGAGCACGCCAACCGCTACCCGCATGAATTTTCGGGCGGACAGCGCCAGCGTATCGGAATCGCCAGAGCGCTGGCGGTTGATCCGGAGTTTATCATCGCGGACGAACCGATTTCGGCGCTTGACGTCTCCATTCAGGCGCAAGTCGTCAATTTAATGAAAGAATTGCAGAAAGAAAAAGGGCTCACTTACCTGTTTATCGCCCATGATTTATCAATGGTCAAATACATCAGCGACCGCATCGGCGTCATGTATTTCGGAAAATTGGTGGAGCTTGCGCCGGCGGATGAGCTTTACGAAAACCCGCTTCATCCATATACGAAATCATTGCTGTCCGCTATCCCGCTTCCTGATCCGGACTATGAAAGAAATCGCATGCGAAAGAAATACGATCCGGCAGTTCATCAGCTCCAGGAAGGAGAAAAAATGGAATTCAGAGAAGTGAAACCGGGACATTTTGTCATGTGCACAGAAGCTGAATTTAAAACCTATCTATAAAAGTATCATCCTCCAAGACTCAGTCTTGGAGGATTTTTTTGCGCACATTCAAGTTTATTAAGCCTGCTCCCGTTTTTCTATAATGGAAAAAAAGGGGGAGATCAGTATGAAAACCATTTTGTGCGCCATTTGTGCGGGACTGTTTATCAGTGCAGCCGCTTATCCGGCCCACGCCGCTGCGAAAGAGGAGCAGCCGCTTGTAAAAATAGCGCTGGCTGAAAAAGAACTGCCGAAATCAAATGCACGGTTCGCTTATCCGTCAGGGCTGCATTTTACACATCCTGATAAGGTGCGGGGCATTTACGTCACAGGGCATTCGGCTGGAGGAAGCAAATTCGGGGAGCTGACAGACTTTGTGGACAAAACGGAGCTCAATACAATGGTGATTGATGTCAAGGACGACAACGGAAACCTCACCTTTAAGCCGGACGGCCATTCTGAGTATGCCAAAATCGCCAAGCCGTACATCAAAGATCCAAAAAAGATGATGAAAAAGCTGGAGGAAAAAAAGATCTATCCGATCGCGCGTATTGTCGTATTTAAAGACAGCGAACTCGCGAACGAAAAGCCGGAATGGTCTTTTAAAGAAAAAAACGGAAGTGTCTGGAAAAACGGCCGCGGCGAATCGTTCGTTAATCCGTTTATGAAAGAAGTATGGGATTACAATGTAAAGATTGCAAAACAAGCCGTAAAGATGGGTTTTCAAGAAATTCAGTTTGATTATGTCCGTTTTCCTGAAGGATTTGAAAAACGTGATGACGAACTGACATACGGACACGGAGATTACGGAAAAACAGCAGACAGCAATGTGCAAAAACGCGTTCACGCCGTCACCGATTTTGTCGGTTATGCGAAGAAAAAACTCAAGCCGTACGGCGCGGATGTGTCGGTTGATATTTTCGGCTATTCTGCCACGCTGCCGGAAGCGCCGGGGATCGGCCAGAATTTCAGCAAGATTTCAGAACAGGTCGATGTCATTTCATCCATGATTTATCCGAGCCATTGGACAAGCTATTTCGGCATTGATAAACCGGATCTTGAGCCTTACAATGTCGTCAAAGAATACGCGAAGGTGGAAAATAAAAAACTGTCTAAGCTGAAACACCCGCCTGTATCGCGTCCGTGGCTTCAGGACTTCACGGCATCATATCTCGGCAGCGGAAATTATCAAAAGTACGGAAAACGCCAGGTGGAAGAACAGGTTAAAGCGCTGCATGATGAAGGAATTGACGAATTTTTGCTGTGGGACGCGGCAAACCGTTATACCAAAAACGTCGATTACACACCATTTTAAAAAAATTGAAACCATGTTAAAGGATCACACGTCTTAATAGATGTAAGATTGTTTAAACAATCGGAAATGGGGTATATCTAAAAGTGTGAAGACAACGAACCCATAAGGAGCAAATGAATGAACTGGTACGAAAAGCTGAGTGAATATTTTCCGATTGAAGAAATGAAATCAAAAGCGCATATGGAAGCTCTGTTAAAGGAGCAAAGCGATGTTTATCATAAAGAAGAGGGGCAGTACCACGTGCTGATGTATGCGGAATTTGACTCTTTCATCTTTATTGATTACCTGTTTGTGTCAAAGAAATCCAGAGGACAAGGCCTCGGAAGCAAGCTGATCGGCAGGCTGAAAAAGAAAAACAAGCCGATTCTGCTTGAGGTGGAGCCTGTTGACGAGGATGACACGGATACACAGAAACGCTTGCGTTTTTATCAAAGAGAGCATTTCAAGCACGCGCAGTCAATCGGGTATCGGCGCCGGTCATTGGCTACGAATGAAGTGAACAAAATGGAGATTCTGTACTGGTCACCTAAGACGGAATCAGAAGAAGAAATGTTTGAAGCGATGAAACAGACATATGAAAACATTCACACTTATAAAGATGAAAAATGGTACGGAGAATCATACGAAAAAACGGATGAAGTTCTCAAAGTCATTGATGAGAAAAAACGAAAAAACATTTTCGATCAGCTGAGCTAATTGAGAATGGGGAAAAATCCGCCAGCCGTAAATTTGCCGGATTGACACATTTTTTTCTCAGGAGACTGTTCACACTTACTTTTTTATAGTATAATACCTATAAAGATTCCTTTTTTAAAGTCATTTCAATTTGAGAATACAAACATGTTCATCCTACTAATTAGAGGAGTGAAGATTAATGGTTACATTATACACATCACCTAGCTGTACGTCATGCAGAAAAGCAAGAGCTTGGCTTGAAGAGCACGAGATTCCGTTTGTAGAGAGAAACATTTTCTCCGAGCCGTTATCAATTGATGAGATCAAGCAGATTCTGCGTATGACTGAAGACGGTACGGATGAAATTATCTCTACCCGTTCTAAAGTATTCCAGAAACTGAACGTAAATGTTGAATCTATGCCGCTTCAAGACTTATATACTTTGATCAATGAGCATCCGGGACTGCTCCGCCGTCCTATCATCATTGATGAAAAACGTCTGCAAGTCGGCTATAACGAAGATGAAATCAGACGATTCCTGCCAAGAAAAGTGCGTTCTTTCCAATTAAGAGAAGCACAGCGTCTTGCCAACTGATATAAGCTTACGATAAGCATGGAAAAAGCCCAAAACCATCGCGGTTTGGGCTTTTTTATTTTTCAGTCTGCTGGTAAATCATACTGGCGAGGATAACAAATACGACGGTCAAAATCGGCAGCATCATTTGTATAATGCCGTGTTCTGCCATGAAAAATGACAGCTTGCTGTCTCCGGCAATCATTTCACCGCCGGTAAATGCGAGAAGACCGCTCCCGGCGTACATCAATAAAGGCATTTTGTCCATGGCGGCATGAACGAGCTTGCTGCCCCAAATGATAATCGGCACCGAGATGAAGAGGCCGATCACTACAAGTGTCAGCTCACCGTGAGAAGCGCCGGCTACTGCGATGACATTGTCAAGCGACATAAAGATATCAGCCAGAACGATTGTGCGGATGGCTTTCCAAAGAGAAGAACTGCTTTTCACATGCTGCGCATCTTTCTTCTCAATCAGAAGCTGATAGCCGAGATACAATAAAAATACCCCGCCTGCGCATTGTAAAAAAGGAACATTCAATAAATAGACCGCAGCGCTCGTCAGAACGATTCTCAAGACGACCGCGATAAACGTTCCGAAGATGATCGCTTGCTGTCTTTGTTTATGAGCCAGATTCCGGCTGGCCATCGCGATGACGACGGCATTGTCACCGCCGAGAATAAGGTCAATCCCGATAATAAGCAGAAGGGACAGCAGGTAATCGTGCGGCATGATAACACCTCGCTTATAGATCGATTGCTTGTACAGCTAATATATGAAGCAGTGTGCTATTTATGATGGGAACCGGGAGAAAGCCTGTTTTTCGGTGTGAAAATGCTTTTTTATTTCTTTTATAACTGTTTTATCATAAAATAGAAATATAAAGAATTTGCGCTGTCCTCTATAAGGTTAAGATGTGGACGGAATGGGTAAAGTGTAGTAAAGTACTATTCATCGGGAGCTTAGATGTCCCTTCAACATCTTATAAAGAAGGGAAGGTTGGCAAAATGGAAATAGAAAGAATTAATGAGCATACTGTAAAATTTTATATGTCTTATGGTGATATTGAAGATCGCGGTTTTGACAGAGAAGAAATCTGGTACAATCGCGAGCGCAGTGAAGAACTGTTCTGGGAAGTCATGGATGAAGTGCATGATGAAGAAGAATTCGCTGTCGAGGGTCCTCTTTGGATTCAGGTTCAGGCATTGGACAAAGGACTGGAAATAATCGTAACAAAAGCCCAGCTTTCCAAGGACGGACAAAAACTCGAACTGCCGATCCCGGAAGATAAAAAACAAGAGCCGGCAGATGAAAATCTCGATGCTTTACTTGATGATTTCCAGAAAGAAGAGCAGGCCGAGAGCCGGGAAGATAAGGAGCAAAAGCTTCAGTTCACTTTGCGGTTCGATGATTTTGAGGATCTCATCTCGCTATCAAAATTGAATCTTAACGGAATCAAAACGACCCTGTATTCGTTTGAAGACCGATATTATTTATATGCAGATTTTTATGAGCAAACTGATGAAGAGGTTGAAAATCAGCTAAGCATCCTGTTGGAGTACGCGCACGAATCATCAGTCAGCATTCACCGTCTTGAAGAATACGGCAAATTGGTGATCGCTGATCATGCGTTATATACAATAAAAAAACACTTTGCATCATAACAAACCGATTTCTCTCAGCAGAAATCGGTTTTTTTTGTTCTGAATGACACGATGAACGGCTGAAAACCGTATAACGGGCTCTCATCCGCAAACAGGATTATGCCTTCTTCCTGCTGAATACAACAAGATTCAGGAAAGGAGAAGATGCAACATGTTCAGTGCTGTGACTGCCGACGGACGGCTCATTCAGCTGGCCGGAAGCTATTCAAAGGAAAAAGCGGCGGAGCTGAGAAAGAAAAGCTGGTTCTGCCCTGTTTGCAAAAGTGAGCTTGATATCAAACTGGGACGGGAGAAACTGCCGCACTTCGCTCATAAAAAAAGCAGGCTGTGTCCGGGGGAATCCGAACCCGAAAGCGAATACCATCTGGAAGGAAAAAGGCAGCTTTTTCTCTGGCTAAAGACACAAGGGTGCAGTGTCAGCCTGGAACCGTATCTGACTTCCGCTGGACAGCGGCCTGACTTGACGGCAGTAAGCGGAGACGAGAGGCTGGCTTTTGAATTTCAATGTGCGAACCTTTCGGCGGACTCTTTAAAGAGCCGGACGGCAGGCCTGAAAAACGCCGGGTACCGGCCGGTCTGGATCATCGGGGCAAAACGGTTAAAACGGATAGCCGCGCAATTTTTCCGGCTTTCTGCTTTTCACTGGCAGTTCTTTGAAGTCCATTCATTTTCCTCCTTACTGTTTTACTGCCCCGACGCCCGCTCCTTTTACAGGCTGCATTCCATCACTCCGTTTTACACCGGCTATTCTTATGCCGGCTTAACCGCAATCCCTCTTCACAAAGCAAATCTGAAAGACATTTGTCATCCCGAGGGGCCGTACAGCGTCAGACTTCCCTCGTGGGGACGTGCCGTAGCCGGCTTCCGCAACAAAAGCGGGCGGTTTTTATCTGAAGATGCCGGTCTTATCCGGCGTCTTTTTTACGAAAGACACCAGGTTGCATTTCCATTTCTCCCCTCTGAAGTGTTTATTCCCGTTTCAGCGGGCTTTGTGTTTGCAAGTCCCGTTTTTGTGTGGCAGGGCCATTTATACTTGCGGCTTGCGGAACTTTCTAAAAAAGGCGCGCCAATCCGATTATCCGGCATGGTTCATGATTTACGGCAAAAAATCAGGGGTAAGGAGATCCGGATGAGGTATGGTTCACAAGATAGCCTTATCGGAATGGCGGTAAAACAATATGCTGATTTCTTATGCTTGCAGGATTTTTTAAGGGAAATTGAGAATGAAGTATATATGCCCTCATCTCCATGGAAGCGCCCTCAAACGGCAGAAGAGCTGCGCCGGCGGGATCTGCTCTTTTTTGGGGAATGAGAATGCTTCATTTCGTTCACCCTAACGTCAAGGTGGTGGCGAATGTGAGGGGCGTACAAGCATTTTGTTTTCGTTTTTTCACTGTATTATTGGTATGCTCGGTCTTATATGCCGCATATGATTTGACAAAAGGCAGTGAAAAGCCGGAAGATAATCACAACACAAGTTTTTGGAGAAACAATCGTTTTTTCAATTGGCTTGAAGTAAAGAAAACGAGGGGGATCACCATGACTGAGGAAAATAAAGCAGCACAGCTGCCTGACAGAAGTGAAGTAAAGGCAGAGCATACATGGAGACTAGAGGATATTTTTCCTAGTGATGAGGCCTGGAATAAAGAATTTCAAGCAGTTAAAGAATTAATCCCGAATTTATCTTCTTTTAAAGGAACGCTTGCTCATTCGGCTGATAATTTATACGCGGCGCTTACGGCACAGGATGAAGTGACGAACCGCCTTGGGAAACTTTATGCATACGCGCATATGCGCTCAGACCAGGATACGGGAAATTCTTTCTACCAAGGGCTGAACGACAAAGCCGCAAGCCTGTATTCTCAGGCTGCAAGCGCGACTGCTTACATTGAACCGGAAATTCTGGCGATTCAGGAGGACAAGCTGCACCAGTTTATTCTCGAAAAAGAAGAGCTTAAGCTTTACTCCCATGCAATTGAAGAAATTACAAAACAGCGTCCGCACGTGCTGAGCGAACAAGAAGAGGCCCTGCTTGCGGAAGCCTCAGAAGCGCTGTCGTCGCCTTCCAATACATTCAGCGTTTTAAATAACGCCGATATTACATTTCCGTCGATTAAAGATGAAAACGGCAAGGAAACTCAAATCACACACGGCAACTTTATTAATTTCCTGGAAAGCAGCAATCGTGAAGTCCGCAAAAACGCATTTGAAGCCGTATATAAAACATACGGACAGTATAAAAACACGATGGCGACTACACTCAGCGGCACTGTGAAAAAAGATAATTTTTACGCCCGTGTGAAAAAATATAAATCAGCACGGGAAGCGGCTTTATCCAATAACAGCATCCCTGAAGAAGTTTACGATAACCTGATTAAAACGATCAATAAACATCTTCCGTTATTACACCGTTACATTGACCTGCGGAAAAAGGTGCTCGGCCTTGATGAAGTCCATATTTATGACCTGTACACACCGCTCGTAAAAGATTCGGGAATGAAGGTCACATATGAGGAAGCGAAAGATTATATGCTCAAAGGACTTGCTCCGCTGGGCGAGGAATACGCGTCTATTTTAAAAGAAGGACTTGAAAACCGCTGGGTCGATGTATACGAAAACAAAGGAAAACGCAGCGGTGCTTATTCGTCCGGTACATACGGCACGAATCCGTACATCTTGATGAACTGGCATGATAATGTCAATAATCTGTTTACGCTCGTTCACGAGTTCGGCCATTCCGTGCACAGCTACTATACGAGAAAATATCAGCCGTATCCATACGGTAACTACAGCATTTTTGTCGCTGAAGTCGCTTCAACGACCAATGAAGCGCTGCTCGGTGAATATATGCTGAACAGCTTAAAGGATGAAAAACAGCGTCTGTACCTGCTCAACCACATGCTTGAAGGATTCAGAGGCACAGTGTTCAGACAGACGATGTTCGCTGAATTTGAGCATCTGATTCATACGAAAGCGCAGGAAGGCGAGCCGCTGACGCCTGAACTGCTGAACGAACTTTATTATGATCTGAATAAAAAGTATTTCGGTGACAACATGGTGATTGATAAAGAAATCAGTCTGGAATGGTCAAGAATTCCGCATTTCTATTACAATTATTATGTGTATCAATATGCAACAGGCTACAGTGCGGCCCAAGCGCTGAGCAGCCAGATCTTAAAAGAAGGCAAGCCTGCGGTGGAGCGCTATACCGAATTCTTAAAAGCGGGAAGCTCGGAATATCCGATCGACATACTGAAAAAAGCGGGAGTCGATATGACATCGCCTGAACCGATCGAGGCGGCCTGCAAAATGTTTGAAGAGAAGCTGAACGAAATGGAAGAGCTTCTTTCGAAAGTGAACCCTTCGTAATTCAAAAAAGCCTGTGCATAAGTTGCGCAGGCTTTTTCTAAAACCCTTTAAACGTTTTTCTATGGTTCAGCCGGTACAAGGCAAACAATATGGACAGAAACAGCAGGGGAGATGTAATGTAAATCGGCAGCATGTGCATCATGGCCAGCAGATTTAAAAAGAAGAAAAACACAATCATTCCGATGATCAATACGGTGCGGAGCATTGATTTCCCTCCTTGTTTTTCATTGATATATTCTATGAAAACAAGCAGTCAGTTATGTTTTGTGACAAAAATATGAACATTAATCTTATGGCTTGTCAAAACTCGACAAGATTTGATATGATAAGGATGTGAAATTGATCACAAACAAACATTACCCCTTTGTTTGACCGTGAAAAATTTCTCCCATCCCCTTTGTTGTCGTTAAGACATATGAAACCGCGCTTATCCCGGCGCGGTTTCTTTATTTGCACAAAAAAAGCCGGCTCCGTAAGGAATCAGCTTTTTTTAATGATCACAACAGGTGACATCCTCCTGGGTGCCGGCCAGAGATTTCCAAAACAGACCGTGCTTTGCTTCCACTCTGGCGACCTTTTTGGCGAATGCCAGTTTTTTCATTTCTTTTTCAACTTCTTCTAGACTCAAATCATAAACGAGTGCGATTTCTTTCGATGCGACAAACCGGAAATATTCAATGAAACATTCCAAAGGCGGCGTTTCAGAAGGCTTCGGTTCATCCCCGAGCATTTCGAATAAGATCTCTTCGTATACGTCATAAGAATAGTTGCCGGGGACCTTCAGCCCTTCATCATCATGCAGGCTGTTAAAGAACGTCAATGTCGGGTTGACGGTGACGTCCATTTCCGCCGCGATTTTCATATCGCACTGAAGCGCTTTTACCGCGCTTTGCGAATGGAGGTCGCGCTTGAATTCTTCAACATCCAATTTCGTCTTTTCGGCAATTTCTAAAAGAACGTCTTCATCTGTAATATTCTGCTTGGAAACAAACAGGCTTTCCTGCATGCTGCGGAGAAACAGAATGCCCGCTTTTCTTCCCTGCAGTTCAGCCGCTTTTAAAGCGAGTGCGGCAAGGTAGGGCGATGAAAGAGGCTGATCCTGCTCAAGCCAAAGGCTTCCGTCACAGGGCATCCCGGAACGGTTCGCAATTTTTTCCCAAGCTTCGGCAAGAAGGTGTTTTTTCCGCTTTTGCTTATTCAGCGATGTAATGCTCGCGGAAACAATGATCCGCAGCGTAAAAAAACGTCCGTATTTGATTTTTAATTTTTTTATGGCGGGCTCCAGCGACCAGCATTCAGGACATAAAGGGTCGACAAACATGTAAATTTCGAGCGGTTTTTTTGGATGTCCGTGGCAATGGGCGAAGTATTGCTCATGCTGATAATTCGTCAATATGATCGATCCTCCGCTTCTGACTGGTTTACCATATGCCTGGCCGTCAGTTCCAGACGCCCGTACAGAAATTCACGAATATCGCCCTCCAGCCCGACATCATCCATCGCTTTGCTCATACAGCTTAGCCACGCATCAGCCCTCTCGTCCGTAATCGGAAAGGGGAGATGCCTTGCCTTGAGCATGGGATGTCCGTGCTCTTCAGTATAAAGAGGAGGTCCGCCCAAATACTGGGTTAAAAATTGCTTTTGTTTTCTGGCCGTTTCAGTCAAATCACTTGGAAATATCGGCTTCAGCAAGGGATGAGACGAGACACGCTCATAAAAAGTATCAACAAGTTGCGATAGAAGTTCCTCTCCAATCGCTTCATATGGTGCGTTAAACGATTGTCCCATGTTGACTACTCCTTTATATGGCTAATAGGAATCATAATTCCCATTGCGAATTTATCTTTCAGTTTTACTATCTTCAGTTACTGTATATTTTAGCAATAACATTTTATTTCTACAAACAAAGTGCCTTTCTGTCAGGCGCTTGTATTTCATATCATATCACATCGCCTTCATTCATGTGTAAGATTTCACTCCGCAAAAAAACCAGAGGGCGAAGGAAGCCTCTCTGGTTTACGCGTAATACTGTTTGGTTATGTTTTTGACATATTGCTGTGTTTCCTTAAACGGCGGAATGCCTCCGTACCGATCTACGTTGCCGGGGCCTGCGTTGTAGGCGGCTAACGCGAGAGATACATTTCCGTCGTATTTCGTGAGCATCTGCTTTAAGTACTTCGTGCCGCCCTCAGCGTTCTGGACGGGATCAAGCGGGTTTGACACCCCGAGTGATTCTGCCGTGGAAGGCATGAGCTGCATCAGTCCCATTGCCCCCGCACCGCTGACCGCTTTCGGATTAAAGCCTGATTCCTGTTTAATAACCGCGCGGATCAGCTTTTCGTCCACTCCGTATTTTTCGGCCGCTTTCTGAATGGCGCTGTCTATTGAAAAGTTTCCGGTGCTGATGTCAGAAGCCGCATTCGCAGACTTTATGCTTGGGGAAGCGGTCTGTGAAGCTGCCGCGTAACCGGATGAAACGGGAATTCTCGGTGAATAAGAAGCGTGAGCGGTCCGCACGCCGTTTAAAATTCCTGATTCCGGCTGCTGCCGGACGGCTGTGTCCGTATACTGGCTGAGCAGCGCGCTGAAATTGGCAAGCGGGCTTTCTGAAGATTGTCCGCCTGAAGCCGTGCTTGTATGAGAGATTGATTGCAGCGCCATTGATTGCAGCTGGAGAAGGGCCGCCCAATTCGTTATATTCACTGTGTCATTCCACCTTTTTTTGTTTCTGTTCATAAAAACGCTGGATTTTATTTTTCGTGATCCGCTCTGGGATGCCGAATTGCTTGAGCAATTGTTCAAACCCCCGTTTTCCTTCATCCCAGTCAGCAGCTTCGAATTCCAATTCAAAGTCTTCTTTCTCTAAATATCGGCTGTGATCTAAAATGATTAAGCCTTTTTCTGATTCTTTTTCCGCGCGTGCGGTCGACAGCGTCCCGAAATAGCAAATGTGTTCTGAGTCGATTCCGAGACCTTCCAGCTGACGTTTGACGGGGCCTTCCGGGATCTTGAAAACGTCAAGATCAGGTGCCGAAAGCTCTTGGTGGGTTTCCAGCAGACCGACCGCGGCAGGCTCTTTTAAAGTCAGGACGAACGCGCCGTCTTTTTCTCGGATGCGGAGTGCTGATTTTTTTTGTTTCAGGGAAAAATCTTTCGTGTCGAAATAATGATTGACCTGCTGTTTAAAATCATGTTCTTTCATGCAGAGTGCTTCACTCAGCTTCAGAAATTCTGATTTTGTCAGCAGGTTTTTGAATTCAATTTCTATTTCTTGGGTCATGACAGTCTTCCTTTCAGGACGAAAAATTGTATAATTCCCATTATCTCTTTAGAGGTTACGTTTATCAATATCGACCTTGATATGATAAAATAAATGCTGTACTTTGTTAAAAAAGGAGAACATTATGCAAAAGAGAATTGAAATCCAAAATGCATCATTAACAGAAGACGCGCTCCGCTTGAAATGCGGAGAGGACTTAAGCGGAGCGGAACGCAAAGCCTCAGGTCAAATGCTTGTTGATTCCGATCACTTTGCTTTTGTATACATACTTGAATCAGCTGACTCTTTTGAATATGTCATTATAAAAGAACATATCTGGCCGGATCTGAAAAAAGCCTTAGACCAAAGAAAACCGGCGGTCCTTGAGGCCGGCGGAAAAATGGTTGAACTTTCAGGGCTGCATGAAGAACTCGATTATCTTCTTGAAAATATTAAAGATAATGCAAACTACGGAGATATGGAAGAAAAAGTGAAAAGCGTATTTCTTTAGAACAGGTTCGGAATTGGGGGATGTACGATGGATGACAAACAATGGGAGCAATTTCTAGCGCCATACCGCCAGGCTGTTGAAGAATTAAAGGTGAAGCTGAAAGGCGTCAGAACCCTTTATGAGTATGAAGATGACCACTCACCGATTGAGTTTGTGACAGGCCGCGTGAAGCCGGTGGCGAGCATACTTGAAAAAGCGAGACGAAAAAGCATACCGCTTCATCAGATTGAAACGATGCAGGATATCGCGGGGCTGCGTATTATGTGCCAATTTGTCGATGATATCCAGATCGTCAAAAATATGCTGTTTGCCAGAAAAGATTTTACCGTTGTCGATAAGCGGGATTACATAGCAGAGCATAAGGAAAGCGGATATCGGTCTTACCACCTTGTCGTTTTATATCCTTTACAAACAACGTCCGGAGAAAAGCACGTTCTTGTGGAAATACAGATTCGGACGCTTGCCATGAACTTTTGGGCAACCATTGAGCATTCACTGAATTACAAATACAGCGGGAACATTCCCGAAAAAGTAAAGCTGAGGCTGCAGCGGGCCTCAGAAGCCGCATCCCGGCTCGATGAAGAAATGTCAGAAATCCGCGGAGAAATCCAGGAAGCCCAAGCCGCGTTCTCGCGAAAGAAAAAAGCGGGAGACCGCCAGTAGGAAAGGAGGGGAATGGCATGAAATTTGCCGTTTCTTCAAAAGGAGACGAGGTTTCAGATACACTGAAAAGCAAAATACAGGCGTATTTACTCGATTTTGATATGACCTTGGATGAAAAAGAGCCGGAAATCGTTATTTCCGTCGGCGGTGACGGAACGCTTCTTTACGCATTTCACAGGTACAGCGACCGTCTCGATAAAACGGCGTTTGTCGGAGTTCACACGGGGCATTTGGGTTTTTATGCCGATTGGGTTCCGCAGGAGATAGAAAAGCTCGTTCTGGCCATCGCCAAAACGCCGTATCATACCGTGGAGTATCCCCTTCTTGAGGTGATTGTCACTTATCATGATGAAGAGCGTGAGGAGCGGTATCTGGCTTTGAACGAATGTACGATCAAAAGCATAGAAGGCAGTCTCGTCGCTGACGTGGAAATTAAAGGCCAGCTGTTTGAAACGTTCAGGGGAGACGGTTTATGTCTGTCCACGCCTTCCGGAAGCACGGCTTATAATAAGGCGTTAGGCGGCGCAATCATCCACCCTTCCATCAGAGCGATTCAGCTTGCGGAAATGGCATCCATTAACAACAGAGTGTTCAGGACTGTCGGCTCGCCGCTTTTGCTTCCCGATCATCATAACTGTGTCATCAAACCGAGAAACGACGTCGACTTTCAAGTCACAATTGATCATTTAACCTTGTTGCATAAGGATGTCAAGTCCATTCTATGCCGTGTGGCAAATGAAAAAGTCAGATTTGCAAGATTCCGCCCTTTTCCGTTTTGGAAAAGGGTGCAGGACTCCTTTATCGGAAAAGGCGAATAGAAAGAGGAAACGGATTGGACAACTTTTTTATCCAAAAGAACATGACTGCCCGGGAAGCCGGCATGACGATAAAAGAATATACGGCGCAGCTCGGCATTTCAAAGCGGCTACTCGCTGACATTAAATTCGGCGGGGGAGACCTGCTTGTGAACGGAGAGCATGTAACCGTCCGCACCGTGTTAGCGGACGGAGACGTGCTTAAGATTGAATTTCCGAAGGAGCATGTGAGTGAAACGCTTTTGCCTGAGCCGGTTCCGCTTGATATTCTTTATGAAGATGACCATGTGCTTGTGGTCAATAAACAGCCGTATGTCTCCTCAATTCCATCAAGAGAACACCCGTCGGAAAGCATCGCTAACGGAGTGATCAGCCACTACCGAAAAAGCGGCGTGCCATCAACGGTTCATCTTGTCACCCGCCTTGACAGGGATACATCGGGGGCGATGCTGATCGCCAAACATCGGCTTTCCCATTCTCTTTTGTCAGCAGCGCAGAAGAAGGGGCTTGTCAGCAGGCGGTATCTCGCTGTCGTACACGGCATCATGCCGCAGAAGGAAGGGACGGTGGACGCGCCCATCGGAAGAAAACACGACAGTATTATTGAGCGGATGGTAACGCCGGAGGGACAACGAGCGGTGACGCATTTTCAAACGGAAAAAGCGGGACATGCGTTTACGCTTGCAGCCCTGCGGCTGGAAACAGGGCGGACGCATCAAATCCGGGTGCACATGAGCTACCTCGGCCATCCGTTAGTCGGTGATACACTGTACGGCGGAAAAAATGAGGGAATTGCGCGGCAGGCTCTTCACAGTGAGCGGCTTTCATTCGTACACCCCATGACCGGAGAAACGCTCGTTTTTCACGCTCCGGTGCCTGACGATATGAGAACATTAATTGAACACATGTAAAGCCCGAACCGTTTACCGGTTTCGGGCTTTTTTTCATGCCTGCCTTCCGTGATCCTCGCGAAATCGTGAAGCATCATAAGGCATTGAGCTTTCCACAGAGACGGTTTCATGCTCCGGAAAGCGAAAGCCTGTCAGTTGATTCCCGAAGACGCATCCTGTATCAATGTTGATTGTACGGTTGACGATCCGGGGGCGTTTTACCGGGGTATGGCCGTAAACAATCCATGCCTTGCCTTCGTAAGCGGCGGCCCAGTCTCTTCTGACGGGTCTGCCGTCGGGATACGTTTCACCCGTGATATCGCCGTACAGAACAAATTCTTTTACCTTACGCGAGTATTTACCGATATCGTCAGCTTTTATGCCGGCGTGGGCGACAACGAGATCGCCATTATGTAAAATGTCATAAAGCGGCGCTGACTCATATAATCGGATGAATTGTCTGGAGACTTCCGTTCTGTCGGCGGGAGACAGCTCTTTCAGTTCGGCTGCCGTCGTTTCCAGTCCGTGCATCACTTTTACGGGGTTTCCTTTTAAGTAACGATACAGTTTGTTGCAATGATTTCCCGGGACATAACGGATGGCTCCTTTTTCATATGCTTTTGCCACAAAACGCATCACTTCTACGGATTTTGGGCCTCTGTCCGTTAAATCCCCCGCAAAGACAAGCGTCCTGCCTTCAGAATGAACGGGCGTTCCGTCTTTGACTTCATATCCGAGCTTTTGCATTAACGCGATCATTTCGTCATAACATCCGTGTATATCGCTGATGATGTCATAAGCCATTCGTGTCAGCCTCCTTATTAACGGTTTTTTATTTATTATGGGGCTAATTCCTATACCTAATTACGCTGTTTTTGCACAAATTAAAAAAAGAATTAAAGAAATAAAGCCTTATCACTTTTTTTTCGCGGTCAGCCTTGTTAGAATATGCGTTATGTTTTTAAAAAAAAGTAAGGTTTCGCCCGCTTTAAGCGGGCTTTTATAACCCTTGTTTTAAGGAGGTATTTACGAATGGAACACACATCAGTCGCATCTTTAGTCGTCGTTCTGATCGTCGCTTTTTTGACACCGCTCCTTTTACATCGGTTTAAGCTCAGCATCCCGGTCGTCGTCGCGGAGATCATCATGGGGCTTATTATCGGAAAAAGCGGCCTGAATCTTGTCGTTCAGGGAGACACGTGGCTGGAGACGCTGTCTGTTCTCGGCTTTATCTTTTTAATGTTTTTAAGCGGCTTGGAAATTGATTTTTCTTCATTTGAGAAAGGGAAGAAAAAACAATTCCTTCCGAATGGCAAGGAAGCGCCCAACACGTTTTCTGCCGCACTGATTATCTTTTTCGGCATCTTTATTTTATCATTGCTGCTGTCCTATGCCTTTGTATTAGCCGGTTTTATACAAAACGCATTTTTAATGACGCTTATTATTTCGACGATATCACTCGGTGTAGTGGTCCCGACTTTAAAGGAAGAACGGATCATGAACTCCAATATCGGCCAGATTATCCTGCTTGTCGCCGTTATCGCGGACTTGGCTACGATGATTCTGCTCGCTTTTTTCTCTTCTCTTTACGGAGAAGACAGCGGAAATATGTGGCTTCTGTTGATTCTTTTTGCCGCGGGGGTCGTGCTGTATTTCTTCGGCAGGATCTTTAAACACCGTTCATTTGTGCAGTCGATGTCTAAAGGCACCGTGCAGATCGGCACGAGAGCCATTTTCACACTGATTATCGTGCTTGTCGCTTTATCGGAATCTCTCGGGGCGGAAAATATTCTCGGCGCGTTTTTGGCAGGCGTTCTGGTATCGCTTCTGTCTCCGAATAAAGAAATGGTGGAACAGCTGGATTCATTCGGCTACGGGTTTTTAATTCCGATCTTTTTCGTCATGGTCGGGGTGAAATTGGACATTTGGACGCTTTTCCAAGATCCGAAAACATTAACGATGATTCCGCTGCTTCTGCTTGCGCTGTTTATCAGCAAAATGTTCCCGGTGTTTTACTTAAAGAAATGGTATGACAAAAGAACCGTGTTTGCTTCGGGCTTTTTGCTGACGTCCACGCTGTCGCTTGTTATCGCGGCGGCTACGATCGGAGAAAGGCTCCACATTATCAGCGCCAATATGTCCGGCGCGCTGACTTTAGTTGCGGTTATTGCCAGCATCATCACGCCGATCGGCTTTAAGAAATTATACAAACGGCAAAGTGCGCCGCAGGAAAAAAAGCGCATTACATTTATCGGCGCCAACCAAATGACACTTCCGGTTACGCTGGAACTGCCTGAGGAGGAATATGAAGTACGGGTCGTCCATGTGTATCAGGAAAATGCCGGGGAAACGCTTGCGGAATCGGTTTTTTCGGTTGACACGATTTCTGATTACGAGCCCGGCACGCTTGAGTCGCACGGTATTTTCAAAACGGATATTCTTGTCGTGGCGACGGGAAATGAAGATGTGAACGCTGAAATCGCCTTAATAGCGAAAGAGAAAGGGACTGAGCGTATCATCGCAAGCGTCGGCTCGGTTGAGCATGAAACAAAACTGAAAGAAGAGGGCATCAGTATTTTTTCTATCCTTCTGTCTACAAAGACGCTCTTGCGCGCATTAATTGAGGCGCCGGGTGTGATGAGCCTCCTGACGAATGAGGAGTCTTCGTTATATCAGATCAATCTGGAAAACCCGGCGTATAACGGCATCATTCTGCGGGAATTTCCGCTGATGGGAGATGTGATTTTCGTCCGGATTTTCAGAGGTGTGGACAGCATCGTTCCGCACGGAGACACGCGGCTGAAAACAGGAGACCGCCTCATCGTCACGGGCTCGCGCAACTACGTGTCGGAACTGAGAAAAATCCTTGAAGCTTGACCAAATTGCAATTCGTGATAATATAGAAGGCATAACAATTAAATCATTAATCGTATGACCACTAGGGGTGTCCTTCATAAGGGCTGAGATAAAAGTGAGACTTTTAGACCCTCATAACTTGAACAGGTTCAGACCTGCGTAGGGAAGTGGAGCGGTATTTTTTTGGGGTTCCTTTTATCCATTTAAATTCCAAACCACTTTTCCGATGCGGGAAAGTGGTTTTTTTATTTTATCAGGGGGGGAAGACATGATGACATTTTCTGAAGAATGCAGACTGGCGGCTGCCGAATGGTGGGAGGGAAGTTTTGTTCATCCGTTTGTAACGGGAATCGGTGACGGAAGCCTGCCGATAGACCGTTTCAGCTATTACGTGCTGCAAGATTCCTACTATTTGACGCATTTTGCAAAAGTTCAGGCGTTCGGCGCCGCATATGCCGAAGACTTGTTTACGACGGGCAGGATGGCGGGCCACGCTCAAGGGACATATGAAGCGGAAATGGCGCTGCACCGCGAGTTTACGGAGCTTTTAGGGATTACGGAAGAAGAGCGTGCGGCATTTAAACCGGCACCGACCGCCTATTCTTATACGTCTCATATGTACAGATCGGTGATGAGCGGCAATTTTGGAGAAATATTAGCTGCGCTTCTGCCCTGTTATTGGCTTTATTATGAAGTCGGCGAACACTTAAAAGAGTGCAAACCGGAGCATCCGATTTATGAAAAATGGATCGGTACATACGGCGGAGACTGGTTCAGACAGCAAGTCGAAGAACAGATCAGCCGTTTTGACGAGATTGCTGAAAACAGCACAGAGGACATCCGCGCGAAAATGAAAGAGAATTTTGTGATTTCAAGCTATTATGAATATCAATTTTGGGGAATGGCCTATCAAAAAGAAGGCTGGTCCGAGAAGGGCGGAAAAGAGGTGGAATCTTTTGGAGCTGCACGCGGTAACTGATAATCGCAAACCCGTTGCCGAGCTTGCCGAGGATATTCTTTCGATTCAGCGCGAAGTAAGCTTTATCCATATCCGTGAGCGGGATAAAACAGCGGGAGAGATCATGCAGCTTTTGTCCCTTTTGAAAAAGGGCGGTGCGGATAAGGACAAATTGATTATCAATGACAGGGCGGATATCGCGCTTTTTGCCAACATACACCGTGTTCAGCTTCCGTCCCGCAGCTTTTCCGTAAAGCAGGTGCGAAGCAGATTTCCCCATCTTCATATCGGACGTTCGGTTCATTCGCTGAAAGAAGCCATCCAAGCTGAAAAGGAAGATGCGGATTATGTGGTGTTCGGCCATGTATTTGAAACCGAATGTAAACAAGGACTTGAAGCAAGAGGCATCAGCCTGCTTTCAGAGATCAAACGCACGCTTTCCATCCCCGTCATCGCAATCGGCGGAATGACAATGCAGACGATCGGACACACAAAGCAGGCGAAACCGGACGGAATTGCCGTCATGTCAGGTATTTTCTCAGCTGAAAATCCTGAGGAGGCGGCAAAACGGTATGCACGCGCGGTAAGGGAGGCCGATTATGAAGAAGCACTATGATACAGCGGTGATCGGCGGCGGAATTATCGGGTGCGCCATTTCTTATGAGCTGGCGAAGACGCAGCAGAACGTTGTCTTGTTTGAAGCCGGAGAAGTCGGCCGAAAAACGACAAGCGCTGCCGCGGGAATGCTGGGCGCTCATGCGGAATGTGAAAACCGGGATGCGTTTTTTGATTTTGCCATGCACAGTCAAAGGCTGTATGAAGCGGCGGGGCAAGAGCTTGAGGAAGCTTGCGGCATTGACATCAGGCGCCATAACGGCGGAATGCTTAAACTGGCGTATACCGAAGAAGATATCGCCCGTCTACGGAAGATGGATGATCTGCCTTCCGTCACCTGGCTTTCAGCGGAAGATGCCCTTGAAAAAGAGCCTTACGCTTCAGAAGACATTCTCGGCGCAAGTTTTATAAAAGACGATGTCCATGTCGAACCGTACTATGTCTGCAAAGCGTATGCAAAAGGAGCGCGGCGCTATGGCGCTGACATATATGAGCATACACAAGTCACCTCCGTAAAACGGGTGAACGGAGAATATTGCATCACAACGTCCGGCGGGGATGTCTATGCTGACAAAGTCGCAGTTGCAAGCGGTGTATGGAGCGGCCGGTTTTTCAGCCAGCTCGGCTTGGGACAGCCTTTTTTTCCTGTGAAGGGAGAATGCCTTTCCGTGTGGAATGACGATACCCCGCTGACCAAAACCCTTTACCATGATCATTGTTATGTCGTCCCGAGAAAAAGCGGCCGGCTTGTCATCGGCGCCACGATGAAACAGGGCGACTGGAGCGATACGCCTGACATCGGAGGAATTGAGGCCGTCATTGCAAAAGCGAAAACCATGCTTCCCGCCATCGAACATATGAAAATAGACCGGTTTTGGGCGGGTCTCAGGCCGGGAACAAGAGACGGAAAGCCGTTTATCGGGCGGCATCCTGAAGACAGCGGCATCATCTTCGCCGCCGGCCATTTTCGGAACGGCATCCTATTGGCGCCGGCAACGGCTGAAATGGTGCGGGATATAATCTTGGGGCAACAAGTCAAACAGGAATGGGAAGAAGCGTTTCGAATTGATCGCAAGGAGGCTGTTCATATATGATCCTTCAGCTGAACGGAAAACAAATTGATTGGAATCGAAATGAGGGGACGGTTCAGGATTTGCTTGAATCGTACCAGCTTGATCAAAGAATCGTAGTTGTGGAGAGAAATAAAGAAATCATTGAAAAAAAGAATTATGAAAATACAAGTTTGTGTGACCGCGATGTCATAGAAATTGTCCATTTTGTAGGAGGCGGATGAGGATGTTAACAATAGGCGGAAAACAGTTTCAGTCAAGATTGCTGTTAGGAACGGGAAAATATCCGAGTTTTGAGATTCAGAAAGAGGCGGTGGCTGTCTCGGAATCAGATATTTTAACCTTTGCGGTGCGGCGGATGAACATCTTTGAAGAGTCTCAGCCTAACTTTCTCGAACAGCTTGATTTGTCTAAATACACGCTTCTGCCGAATACGGCCGGTGCCGCAACGGCTGAAGAGGCGGTCCGAATCGCAAGGCTTGCCAAAGCTTCAGGGCTTTGTGACATGATAAAAGTAGAAGTCATCGGATGCAGCCGGTCACTTTTGCCTGATCCGGTTGAAACGCTGAAAGCATCAGAACAGCTGCTCGAAGAGGGATTTATCGTGCTTCCGTATACGTCAGACGATGTCGTGCTCGCAAGACGTCTTGAGGAGCTCGGAGTGCATGCCATTATGCCGGGCGCTTCCCCGATCGGTTCCGGTCAGGGAATTTTAAATCCGCTGAATCTATCCTTTATCATTGAACAGGCGAAGGTGCCGGTTATTGTCGATGCCGGCGTCGGATCTTCAAAAGACGCCGCCTACGCGATGGAGCTCGGGGCTGACGGCGTGCTGTTAAATACCGCTGTGTCAGGCGCTGATGATCCGGTCAAGATGGCCCGGGCGATGAAGCTTGCCGTAGAAGCGGGCCGCCTTTCTTATGAAGCCGGGAGAATTCCGGTGAAAGATTACGGAACTGCAAGCAGTCCGCGAGACGGTCTTCCGGTATGACGGACAGATATTCCAGACAGGAGCTGTTTCAGCCGATCGGTCCCTCCGGCCAAGAGAAGCTCCGGTCGTCTCATGCCGTGATTATCGGCGCGGGTGCGCTTGGGACGGCAAGTGCGGAGATGCTTGTCAGAGCAGGAGTCGGGAAGGTAACGATCGCTGACAGAGATTATGTGGAGTGGAGTAATCTCCAGCGCCAGCAGCTTTATACCGAAGACGATGTCAGACAGGAAATGCCGAAAGCCGCGGCGGCTGAAAAACGGCTTCGATCTATTAATAGTGATGTAGAAGTCGAGGGATTTGTCATGGATGTCACTGCGGAAAACGCACCCGGATTGATTCGTGACGCCTCCCTCATCGTGGATGCCGCCGACAACTTTGAAACGAGGCTGATTGTGAATGATGCGGCTGTGCAGAAAGGGATTCCCTTTCTGTACGGCGCCTGTGTCGGCAGCTACGGGCTCTCTTTTACCGTCATTCCCGGTGTCACGCCGTGCCTTCACTGTCTGCTTGAGACATTGCCTCTAGGCGGTATGACATGCGATACGGCAGGAATCATCATCCCGGCTGCATTGCAGACGGCCGTTTTTCAGGCAGCAGATGCGCTGAAGCTGTTAACGGGCGGATCTATCGAGCATGTTCTCCGTTCCTTTGATTTATGGAAAAATGAACGGTCAGAAATAAACGTCGCCCGTCTTAAGTCGGCTGATTGCCCAAGCTGCGGCACAAACGATTATCCGTTTTTATCCTATGAAAATCAGACAAAAGCGGCGGTTCTGTGCGGGCGAAACACGGTGCAGATCAGAACGGGGATCTCCGAACAGTTTGATCTGCAAAAACTTGCGGGACAGCTCAGACGGACAGGGCTTGATGTTTCAGCCAACCCGTATTTAATTTCGTTTTGCACAGACAAGTTCAAGATGGTTCTGTTTCGTGACGGCAGAGCATTAATACACGGCACAAGTGATATCAGCAGAGCGAAATCCTTTTATCATAAATGGATCGGATAATGCGAAAGGAGAGAAAAACATCATGAGCATATGCAAAGCATTGACGATTGCCGGATCAGATTCAGGAGGCGGCGCCGGTATACAGGCGGATCTCAAAACCTTTCAGGAGCTCGGCGTTTTCGGGATGTCAGCCATTACAGCGGTAACCGCCCAGAACACTTTGGGCGTTCACGGCATTTATCCGCTCACCCGGGAAGCGCTGGGCAGCCAGATTGACGCGGTGGCGGAAGATTTGCGGCCTGACGCTGTAAAAACGGGAATGCTGTGGAGCGCGGAAATGATTGCGGAAATTGCGGAAAAAACGGATCAGTACGGGCTTGATCATGTCATCACCGACCCCGTCATGATTGCCAAAGGAGGCGCTTCCCTGCTGCGTGAGGAATCTCAGGCCGCGTTAAAAGAGCTGTTAATTCCGCGCAGCTATGCGGTGACGCCGAATGTTCCGGAAGCTGAGGTATTGACGGGAATGGAAATCCGAACGTTTGAGGACCGGAAAAAAGCGGCCGAATGCCTTTGCAAGCTTGGTGCAAAGCATGTCATCATAAAAGGCGGACACCAGCCTGAACAGGGGAGAATCGTTGATTTATTATTTGACGGTTCGTCTTTTACCCAAATCAGCCACGCTTATATTGACACCAAACACACCCACGGAACAGGCTGCACGTTCGCAGCCGCGCTGACGGCGGAAACGGCAAAGGGGAAAAACATTCAGACTGCGTTTGAGACAGCCGTCAATTTTGTGCGGGAAGCCGTGGAACATACGCTCGGCATCGGAGAGGGACACGGCCCGACCAATCATTTTGCCTTTAAAAGGAACAGTCTGCAGACGAGATAAAAAAGAGACCGCTTCAACATCCGCGGTCTTTTTCCCATGCTTTCAATCTGGACAAGGTTATGATATGATAAAAATTAAGATCAGGTACTAAAACTATGTCTTTAAGACGATTACAGGAGGCTTTATACATATGAATTTCTCACTTGAAGGCCGCAACATCGTTGTGATGGGCGTTGCCAATAAACGCAGTATCGCATGGGGGATCGCCCGTTCGCTGCATGAAGCCGGAGCGCGCCTCATTTTCACTTACGCGGGAGAGCGCTTGGAAAAATCAGTTCATGACCTTGCGGCTACATTAGAAAGAAATGATTCCATCATCCTTCCGTGTGATGTGACAAATGACGCTGAGATCGAAACTTGCTTTGCGAGCATTAAAGAGCAGGTCGGCGTGATTCACGGCATCGCGCACTGCATCGCGTTCGCAAACAAAGAAGAGCTTGTCGGCGAATATTTAAATACGAACCGCGAAGGATTCCTGCTTGCGCATAACATCAGTTCTTACTCTCTGACAGCGGTCGCAAAAGCGGCGCGTCCGATTATGACTGAAGGCGGAAGCATCGTTACACTCACTTACCTCGGCGGAGAGCGCGTCGTTTCAAACTATAACGTAATGGGTGTGGCAAAAGCGTCTCTTGATGCGAGCGTCAGATATTTAGCCGCTGACTTAGGAAAAGAAAACATCCGCGTCAACAGCATTTCAGCAGGACCGATCCGTACGCTGTCTGCAAAAGGAATCAGTGATTTCAACTCTATCCTGAAAGAAATTGAAGAGCGCGCGCCGCTGCGCCGCACGACAACACCTGAAGAAGTGGGCGACACGGCTGCATTCTTGTTCAGTGACCTGTCAAGAGGCATCACGGGCGAAAATCTTCACGTTGATTCAGGATTCCATATTACCGCTCGTTAAATAACAAGCAGTCCCTTTCAGGGATTGCTTTTTTCTTTCTTCTGATTTTAATCATTCCGTCATATAAATAAAACATGACAGAATCGGAGGGATGAAGATGTCAAAACAAAACAGAAACGCGGAAAAAAAACCGCTCATGTATATTGTTCAGGCGGATTATTCAGACACGCAATCATCAATGCAGGACATATTAATCAAAAAAAGGAAAGCGCCTCAGCCGCCGGAAGAAGAGCCGATGCATGAAAAGCGGGAGGAAGAATGTAAAACTCAGCCTGAAGGAGCAGTGGCTGTCGAACCAGAAAAGCAAGTGCCTGAACAGCACAGCCGCACAGAAGAAGCCGTTCAAGAAGTTCCGGCGCAAGCGGAGCAGGACACTGCCAAGCCTGACGCCGCTAAAAAAGAGCCTGATACCGCTGAAAAAGAGCCTGAAGCGGTTCACAATGCCGCCCCAGAGGAAAAGGTTCCGCCAAAGCGCGTGAAAAAGCCGATGAGCAGAATGTCCATTCTTGAAAAAATTGATTTCTTAACGAAGCTGCCGCATAATATGCCGCGGACCCTTTGTCTGATAGAAGCCAACGGGAAAACCTACAGAGGCGTAATCGTCGGCAGAAAAAATAATGCGATCTTCCTGCGGACGACAAGCAACGGAGCGCCGGCAGAACTCGCAATAGACGATATTACCTCGCTGCATCCGCTTGGATTTTAACCATACAAAAAGCTGCCTGAATTCTTAATCCGGCAGCTTATTTTTATGCTTTTGATTTAAGAATGTGTGCGGTTGATCAGTCTCGGGTTCAGGCAATTGATGGCGCAGAAGCTATGGAGATCGACTTCAACGCAATAGTTCGTTTTTTCTAAACGGAATACATCGCAGAGAGTGTCTTTATCTGTAAAATCAAGAATGTGCTTATGCTCGTCAAAAGCAATAAGCAGGCTTAATGTGGCACAGCCGTCACAGACCCTTTCAACTCTGAAAAAAACGGTGTTAAAACACGGACCGTTATCCAGCTCGCCGACATTTCCGAATGCGGTAAACGGTGATGATTTAGAAGTGAAAAGCACAAACGGCACTGTATCGCCTAATGAAAAACCCGGCGATAAAAGGTTGGAATAGCATCCGGCCGGGCAATCTTCCTCAACCGCATTTTGCAGGTCTTCAATATTTTCTACCGCTTCACGCACACAGTATGTTGTATGCTTGCTCATAATATCCCTCCTGACTTCACGTTTTATATACCGGATTAAACGATATCGGAGAGTCAGCCGCCCGGAAGTCCGGGCGGGCTGATGATTGCATCTGTAATAGAAGGTTGGAAGGGGATTCTTCTTTAGGAAAGATGCGAATCAATGACTATCCGTGATGCTTTTTCTCTTTGTGCGGCGCAGGCCGGTCAACAAGCTCCGGTGAAAGGCATTGAATGGCGCTGAAGCAGCTCAGATCAACTTCAATGCAAAAATCTGTTTTTTCTAAACCGAAGAAATCCGGGTCACAAGGATGGCAGACGCTGAGGGTGTCGCCGTGCACATCTACGGGGCGCAATACTGAAAGCGTTGCGCAGCAATCACAAACTCTTTCTGCCCGGAAGAAAATAGACTCGAAGCACTGGCTGTCATCCGCAAATCCTCCGACGTTCCCGAATGTGGAGAACAAACCGCCTTTTTTATCAAACAAGAGAAACGGGATGGTATCTTTACCGGTAACCGTCGGGCTTAACAGATTGGTATAGCATCCAGTCGGGCATTGTTCTTCAACAGCCTCTTGTTCTGCTAAAATCTTCTCGACTGCATCGCATACACAACTTTCATCTCGGCCATGGTGTTTTCCGCAGCTCATGGATTTCAGCTCCTTCTTTTAGGGTATTTGACTTTTGTCTTTAACAACATATGTACGCGAGCCTCACTTGGTGTGGGTGAACGTCTATATATTCATCATATGCGGAGAAAATAAGAAAAAGCAGAGCATTTTTAGCTCTGCTTTTTCTTTTTAGAGGATCAGGGTGATGACTAAGATGGCAACCAGTGTATTTGTCGCTGTTGAGATCAACACTGCGATATCGGCATCTACTGTTGTCACGTTTACGCCGCGGGAGTTTTCGATGAGCAGTTTTTGACGGTTGATTTGTTTGTTAGCTGTTAGCTGCAATAAGTCTTGTGCGACCAATTCAGCGATGACTCCGTCAGCGATTGAAGTGAGAGTGGCTGTTACGACTGCTGCATTAAGAGCTGTCATGACTGAAGCGACTGCTTGAACGTCTGTTGACGTTACGTTAATATCACAAGAGTCTCTGATAATAATCGCTTCTTCAGAAACTTGTTTGTTGAGATTCGCTTGAGCCAGGTCCTGGTCGATGAAGGCATTATCTTCGCCGAATCCGTTTCCGTTACAGCAAACACTGCATCTTCTGCCTTCTTTTTCTTCTTTTTCTTCTCGCGGATGTTCGCATTCAGGATCAAGTGCAACCCAAGAGTATGGTCTGCTTTCCATATCTATTCCTCCTTTTCTTTTACTAATATTAAATGAGCCGGCCCCTTACTTTGACTCAGGCATCTATCCTGATAAAAATCACTATTTTTTAGTTATTGACCGGGATTTTGGCGTCTTTGCCGGAGCTGTTCGATTAATTGTTCTCTGCGGGTTTGCGGATTTGTCTGCTGTTCTTGCGCTTTTTCCTGCTCTTTTTTCTGTTTCTGGCTTTCAAGAAAAGCTTCTGATTTCGCCTGCATGTCTTTGACTAATGCGATCAGCATTTCTTTTTCTTCATCAGGGATATCCCGCATTTTATCCTTTGTCACGCCGTGTTTTTTGAAGACATTGCTGACAAGCACTTTTAAAAGCGGATCCACTTCTGGTAGACTTTCGAGTTCTTTTTTTAATTTTTCGTTATCTGCCATTTGTTCTCACCTCTATTTAAATATTTGAAAAGAAAGGTTAAAGGATGTCTAGTTCAGCAAAAAGTATATTTAATAATTGAAATAAAGTTTGTACAAAGGCCATGATATCGTCTGCTGTCAGTGTGATTTTGACATTGCGGCTGTTAATGACTTGAATGAGGGTTCGCTTTTTTATTTGGCAATCATCGAGGATCAGCAGTTCGGTTGCCATTTGGTCGGCTGTGTCTTCATCTGCGATCGCGAGCTGTGTCGCAAGGATAATCGCCGCAGTAACTGAAGCTTGTATTGAAAGAGCGGCCGTTATAAGTGTTGTATCTATTGTGACATTTTCGCAATCAATCACTTCGATCTTCTGCTCGAATTCGTTGGATAATTGTTCGAATATTTGCGGCTGCAGTGTTTCGACTTTTTCTTCAAACGACATAACCTTCACTCCTTTCTCATTCATACTTTATATAATGCAAATGAAACGCCGAGCGGAATAAGAAAAACAACTAAATCGCACCTATTTTTTTATCGGACAAGGTGCGATTCATGAAGATCAGGGTTTTCGCATATGTATAAAGAGGTCAAGTTTTGAAAAGGAGTGAACAGGTGGTTATCAATTGGCTTTCATTTATTCTGTTATCGTTTGCCGTTTTCCGGCTGGCCAGGCTTTTCGTATTTGACACCATTATGGCGCCGCTTCGGAGCCTTTTTCACGAGGAAAAAACAGAAACCGCACCAGACGGCACGACAGAAACCTACATTGTCATAAAAGGAAAAGGCATCAGGGCATTTATCGGTGAACTTCTCAGCTGCTACTGGTGTACGGGCGTGTGGTGCGCCGCCTTTTTAATTGCGGCCCAGATTGTGGTACCCGAGGCTGCGCAATGGCTGATTTTGCTGTTAGCCATCGCCGGCGCGGCCGGGATCATTGAAGCTGCGGTTTCTCGTCTTCTGCAGGAATAAGGCGGTTCCACCAGCAACTTACCGTCACTTTCGGCATAAACTGGCATATATGACATAAGGAAAGGAAGGATCACCATGAATCAATCAAGCAAACCTTCCCAACATTCTCCATACAAGTCAACTGTGCATCAGCCTTACGAAAAAAAAATTAAGAAAAAAGGCTGCGGCTGCGGCCAAAAGAAAAAACCGAAATAGCCGTTTTCTAAAAAACCGGAACTTCCGGTTTTTTTTGTTTTTTGCCGAACGCCGGCCTCTGTTCGGCATAGATCATAGAAGGAGGGGATGTTATGAATATATTTGAATCATTCATAAACGGTAAATACCGCCGGCACAATCAAAACCAGCGGGAGCATGACAAATATATCTTATCTATTGAAAAACAGCTGTCTGAGTTTGATGAAGCAGGATCGCGCTTTGAGGAATGGATAGATGTGTTTGCCGCCGAAACAGAAGCAAAACTGAAGAAAAATGAGCATTCTCACTAAAATGAATGAAATCCGCACCGGCCCTATGCATTTATCCAAGCCAAACAAGTCGGCTCACATAGAGTATAGAGAGTAAAGGAGGTGCTTAGATATGGGATTCGGATATGGCGGATTCGGCGGCGGCTACGGCGGTTATGGCGGCTGCGGCGGATACGGAGGCGGCTATGTCGGAGGCGGATACGGCTCAACATTTGTTCTTGTTGTCGTATTGTTCATCCTTCTGATCATTGTCGGTGCATCCTTTTTTGGCTAAACCTTAGCAAGACCTTGGATAAGCGCGGGACCGTTCAGTCCCGTGCTTCCCTGATGTATGAAGGAGTATAGAGACGGGGCACTCGGAATTTTTTCCTTGTCTTACGGGCACATGTTCCGCTCTTTATTCATACAATATCGTATTACTCCACAAAAGGAGGCACACCATGGATAATCAATTTTTCAAAAATATTGAGAAGAAAACAGGCGTCAGCATGAAGGATGTCATGAACCTTGCAGGATCATTGCAAAATGCCAATTTCAAAGATGAAAACACGGTGAGAGGCGTCATTCAGAAGGTGTCCCAGCTGGCTAACAAGCGTGTTCCGAAAGAATTGGAAGACAAAATCGTTCAATCTATTACAAGCGGTAAAGAGAAACTTGATTTTGGCACCATTTCTAAAATGCTGAACAATAAATAGGCATCAGCCGGCCTTGCTAAAAAGGCCTTTTTATGTGAGAAGAACCCGGCAGCGATCTGCCGGGTTCTTTATATCCTGAGTGCGCTCCGTCTGTCCGTCCGAAGAAGGGGCTCGAGAAATCTTGAGCTGCGCGCTGTTTTTCCCCGCCTGTACGCGGGACAAGATACATATAAATGCTGCATGGCCCTTGTCATTGCGACATACAGAAGCCGTCTTTCTTCTTCGAGCGGAGCGGGATCGCCCTGTCTCGCCGTCTCAAGCGCGAAGTCATGGGGGATCGAGCCGTCAGCCGCGCCTAAAATATAGACCGTATTGAATTCAAGACCTTTAGAGCGGTGAATGGTCAGCAGTTCGACGCCGTTTTCATCGGTTTTCAGATTCTCAGCGGCGCGCATATGATCGACATGCGCAAGAAAATCGGGAATGGTTTTGAATTTTTTGGCGGCCACTTTGACATCCCTGAGATCATCAGAGCCTTTTTCCAGTTTGTTCCCCTCATTGCCCCGTTTTTTTAAATACTCGGAAAAACCCATTTTGCTTTCTGCAAAGGTGATGGCTTCAACCGGCTTCATTGTCCGGATGCTTGCGAAAAACGGAACGATCTGCTTGATCTTCCCTATTTGAAAAGGCTTCAGGTCAGGCAGTTTCGTCAGTGCCTTAACCATCGTGCAATCTTCCGTGATTGACAGCGCCTTTAACGTTTGCAGGGCGGATTGCTTTAAAAATAAGGCGGGCAGCAGGTCTTTCACCGCATCCGGATCATCTTCATTCTGACTCGCATATAAGTAGGCGAGGATCTGGCGTACGATTCTGCGGCTGTAGAACGTCTGCACACCCCTGTCGGCATGATAAGGAATCGATGATTGGTGCAGTCTTTCATAAATGGCCCGTCCGGCGCTGTTTGTCCGGTAAAGCACGGCAAAATCGTCAGGACTCGCCCCGTTTTGAATTTTCTCTTTCATATCCGAAACGATCATGGTCGCTTCTTCTTCTTCATCGTAAGGATAAAACAGCACGGGATTGTGAACGCCGTCTTTGACGGCAGAAAGTGTTTTTTCATACCGTTTTTTATTTTTCTTTACGACGGCATGAGCGCTTGAGACGATCGGATGCGGCGATCGGTAATTTGCCGTTAAATAAATGGTCTTTGCTGCCGGATAATCCTTTTGAAAATCTAAAATGAAAGACGGGCTGCTGCCGCGGAATGCATAAATGGATTGGTCGTCATCACCCACGCAGCACAGGTTATTCTCAGGGCTTGCGATCATTTGCATAATGTTGTACTGGACAGGATTGATATCTTGAAACTCATCAATCAAAATATGAGAAAATCTGTTTTGGTACTGTGCGAGAATATCAGGCCGGCTTTGAAACAGTTCATAACAGCCTTGGGCCATGTCATCAAAATCAAATTGCCGTTTTTCCCGCTTTTGCCGTTCGTAATGTTCGTAGAGCCTGTACACTTTTTTCTCCCAGTCGTCCGCAAGCGGAATGGTCTCATGGGGGAGATACGTGTTTTTCCAGCAGCCGATAAGCTGAAGCGCCTGGTCGACGGGAAACTCTTTTTCATCCAAATTTTCTTCATAGAGCGCCTTTTTCACATATTGCTCTTTTTGCCACTCCATTTTTAAAAGCTGGCTGCCGTTCCATTTTGAAGAATCATAATGATAGAGTATTTTATAGAAAAAGCTGTGGAATGTTCCGGTCACGAGACGGGAGACTTTTCCGGCTGCCAGACCGTACTCATTTGCCATTCGCTCTTTCATTTCGGCGACGGCTTTTGTCGTAAAGGTCACAAGCAGCATATTCTCAGGTGAAATGCCGAGGTGTTCAATCATATGGGCGGCGCGTGCTGTCAGCACCCTTGTTTTTCCGCTTCCCGCTCCGGCAAGCACTAACAAAGGCCCGTCCGTTTCAGTAACTGCCTTCATCTGTTCACGGTTCAGGCCGATGCCGGGGAACAAAGATATGTCAGCCGCCTCGGATGTTGGTGAAAACGGTTCGGCCGCAGGCACTTTTTTCGGGCTTTTCCATTCTGAGACGATCGGTTTCTGATTCTCTGAAATCGCTTTTCCTTTCGGCAGGCGGAACATGCCGGCTTCCTTATACTCTTCTTTTTCTTTCTCCGCTTGCGGTTCCTCGGCCGCGCATGCTTTTTCACAGGCGGTGAAGTCTCCCTTTTGCCGGTGATAAAATGCCGGCTGCTCTAAAATCGAAAGCCGCATCAAGACGGGCTGCTCACAATGTGCGCAAAAAATATTTCCTTTCTGAGCTTCTTCAAAAAGGAATTGGTAATGTTCTCTAGAATATTTATGTAAATGTATCGTTCGGTTATTCAGTCGGGCGCATTTCAAAAAGGGGTCCTCCCATTAAAAGGTGTTCATCCATTTGATAGACAAAGAATATCATAACAAAAGAACAGCGTTTCAAAAAGTAAGATTAAGGGAAATGAAAAGCGAAGGGGAGGGGTACATATGATTTATGCAGGACGGATTCAAAACCAGCAGTATTCTCAATACGCAAACCGGGCAGCGGGTTATAAGCCTGATTACGCCGGCATTACGAAAGCAGCCGCCCTCGCCAATGACAGGGTGTACAGAGAGGTGGAACGCCGCCAGGAAAACACCGCAGCCGCAGAAAAGAAAGTACTTGAGGAAAAACGTAAGCGCTCTCTTTCCCGTCTGCCGCAAATCATGGGAAAAGGCCGGTTAATAAATCAATACGTGTGAAAAAGCCCGGATATATCCGGGTTTTTTTGAGTCGTATATTATGAAAGATACGGAAAGGAATGATTCAATTTGAGAAAGCTTTCATTATTAATTGCGGGGTTATTTCTATTCGGCCTCTTTACTGCCGGAATGAAACCGGCACACGCGGCGGATGGCTCCGCAGCAAAAGATGTCACTCTCACACAGCTGGCGCCGCATGTCTGGATGCATACAAGCACCGGTACGGCAGACGGAAGTCCCGTCCCTGCGAACGGATTGCTTCTTGAGACTTCCAAAGGAATCGTACTGATTGATACTCCGTGGAATGACAGTCTCACAGAGCAATTAATGACACAAATAAAAAAGCGGTTTCCCGGCAAAAGGATGACCGATGCCATTGTGACACACGCCCATGATGATCGTATCGGCGGTCTGAACACCCTGTACAAATACGGTGTAAAGGTGCACAGCACGAAACTGACCGCCGACTTCGCCCGACAGCAGGGATATGACCGGCCGCTCGGAGATTTGAAAAACGTGACAAAGCTGCAGTTTGGCGATATGAAAATTGAAACGTTTTATCCGGGAAAAGGGCATACGGAAGACAATATGACCGTCTGGCTGCCTGAGGATAAGCTCTTATTCGGCGGATGCTTAATCAAGGCTTTAGAAACAAAGGAAATCGTGCCTACTCCGGGCTTTTATCCGGATCAGTGGCCGCGCGCCGTCCGCAAAGTCATGAAAAGATATCAGGACATCAGCATTGTCGTCCCGGGCCATGGCAGTCCGGGGGATGACCGTCTGCTGCCGCATACGATAAGCCTTCTGAAAGAAACGTAATAAAGAAGACCGGCGCTCCCATTACGGAGTGCCGGCTTTTTTTATTTCTTCCTGATTTTCATAAAACTGAGGAAAGCAAGTGCAAGCGCCAAAACGATATATCCCGCTATCGGCCAAATATGCTGATGAAATGAAGAATAATCTCCGGATATGACTTCCTGGGCCAGCTCGATCGAGTGAATAAACGGTAAGACATAAGCGATATGTTTGAATGTGTCACCGAGCAGGCTCACCTCCATCCAAGCCCCGCCCAGAAATTGCACGAGTGTAATATAAATCGTTCCGATACCTGAAATTTGTTTGTCCGTAAACACAGCCCCTAAACATAAACCGAAGAAAACGGACATCATCGCAATCGGCAGCAAGACAGCGATACCTGCGAGAAGATTCATCCACTCGGCGGATAAACCGGCAGCCGCTGCTGCGATAAAACAAATGACGATTTGTAAAATGGCTAACGGCAGCATCGGCAGTGCATAACCGATGACATAATCGGCTGTTTTTAAAGGGGAAGCAAACAAACGGGTCAAAAGGGCGGTCTGTTTGTCTTTTGCGATCAGCAATGCAGAGAACATCGTAAGGAAAGCGAAACCGAAAACAATGAGTCCGGGTGCTAAGTGCTGAATTTTAAAGGTATCAAGCGGCGCATTTTTTTCAATCGCCGTAAACAGAAACAATAGAATAACAGGCAGTGCGATTCCAAGGATAATAGACAGGGGGTCACGAAAAATTTCTTTGCGGTTGCGAATGGCGAAATCAAGCATAAAGACCCGCCTCCCCGTCACAAATCGCTAAAAAGGCATCTTCAAATGTGGCTGAATGAGTTTGCATTTTCAGAGCCTCCGCCGTGCCCAGTGCTTTTAAAGTCCCATTTTCTAAAATGCAAATACGATCTGCCAGGGCTTCAGCCTCTTCTAAATAGTGTGTCGTTAATATAATCGTCATGTCTCCCTTTAATGCCTCAAGATTTTTCCACAACTCGCGGCGTGAACGGACGTCCAGCCCTAATGTCGGCTCATCTAAGAAATAAATATCCGGCTTGGTGATCATTCCCATTGCGATGCTGAGGCGGCGCTGCATTCCTCCTGATAATGTTTTTGTTTTTGCTCTTTCTTTCTCTTTTAATTGAAACAATTCGAGCATCTCATCTGTTCTTTTTTTTGCTTCTTTTTTCGGAATTCCGTAGACTCCGGCTATAAACTCTAAGTTTTCCCGTACGGTTAGATGAGGAGCGATGGCTGTTTCCTGCGGGGACATATTCAATTTCGGTTTTATTTTATCCAAATCAGTCAAAATACTGTGTCCAAGCACTGATGCATCACCGTCATCCGGAGAAAGAAGTCCGCAAAGCATACTGATTAATGTCGTTTTTCCGGCTCCGTTCTCACCGAGTAAAGCGAAAACTTCCCCTTTCTCAACTGAGAACTCAAGACGGTCAACGGCGGCGGTTTCTTTATAATGTTTCGTTAATTGCTTCAGCTCAATCGCGTGCATTTACTCATCCTCGCTATCTTCATCGATTTGCTTAGCGTTTAAAATATCTTTTGCAAATTCGAAAAAGAGTTCTTGTTTTACAAGTGCGATACCTTGCTGGTCATCCCCGAGCATAAGCAGTGAGTCCCCCGGATTTATATCGAAAACATCTCTTGCTTCTTTAGGAATGACAATCTGTCCTTTTGTACCCACTTTAACAGTCCCGAATATGTGTTTTCCTTTTGGTGCCGTCATGTTTATCCCTCCGAAATATGAATTGTATTTTTTGTATGAATTGTAATACTTCGTATACTAAACATACATTAACCTTCCATAAAATGCAATAAAATTCATGAAATAGTATTATTTTCATAAAAAAAGCACTCCTGCTATAAACAGGGGTGCTTTTGATTTTATCGTTTGTGTTCCTTTATCATTTCCAGATGGGGGATGCCCGCATCGAGAAATTCTTCGCCGGATGTGACGCGGTAGCCTTGTTTTTCGTAAAACGGAACCGCCTGCGTCTGCGCATGTAAGAGAAAGCTGTCGGCGCCCTTGGCTGCCGCCGCTTTTTCAAGCGCCTGCATAATGACGGCTCCGACGCCTAAAGAACGATGGCTTTTCATCACGCAGATGCGTTCTAATTTTCCATGCCCGTCTTTCATGCGCCATCTGCCGGCTCCGACCGGCTGGCCGCCGTCATATATGACTATATGTTCTGACGTGTCCTCGAATTGATCAATCTCTTCTTCTTCCGGAACGTGCTGTTCTTTAACAAAGACCTCTTTTCTGACGAAAAAAGCGTCGTTCAGCTGTTTTTCAGTTTTTGCGATGATGGATTCCAAGCAGTTATTCTCCTCCGCCTAATAAAAATGTTTCGTACACAGTCCATGAGCCGTTATCCAGCTGATAGAGCAGGTGAAAACGGTCGATGACTTCTTCGTGGGAAATGTCCTGCATTTTCAGCTGTCCGAGTACGTCGGAATGTTCATCTGACGACAGCTTCTGGCCGACCGTGACATGCGGAACGAAGCTGTATTCCGGCTCGCCGGATAATGCTCCTGAGTAGCATTTCTCACTCAGGGATTTTAATTCCTCCGTCGGCTCTGCTTTCATATATATCACATTATTCACAGGAGAAAACGAGCTGTATTTTGTGATTTTCAGAACGAGCGGATGCGACTCTTTCGCCGTCTGTCTCAGCTGTGATACGACCTGCTCGATTTCCTGTTCTGTCGCTTCAAACGGATCTCTTACCGTCAGATGCGGCGGAATGAGCGCATAGCTCGGGTCGTAGCGTTTCCGGTACGAATTTGCGAGATCCTGTAATTTTTTTGATGGAAATAAAACAATACCGTATTTCATGAAAGTTCCCTCCTTAAATGAATGGTTACAGCATTTTTTTCAGCGCCGGCGTGATGAGCGGCTGCCAGTAGGTCCATTTATGATCCCCGTCGAAGGTTTCATACGTGTATTCGGACTGTTTGCTTTCCAGCAGCTGTTTGAGCTCTTCGTTCGGCGCGGTGAAATCAAGAACCTGGCCGTCCGTCGTGTGAACGCCGGTTTCTTTTTCTCCGATTTGATGATAAACGGAAATCTGTTTGAGATCCTCCGACTGCCGGACGGCATCCAGCACGTGCCCGTCAACATACGGAGACTGCATGATGACGTTTCCAAACATGTTCGGATAGTCAATCGCCGTCATGAGCGAAACGGTTCCGCCGAGGGAATCCCCGATCATGGTGCGGCCGTTTCCGACTTGATAAGTCGGGTATTCTTTGTCGATAAAAGGAACGAGCTCATTTGCGATAAACCGCTTATATGAGGCGAACTTAGAGCCTTCTGGATGGTATGTGTTTCTTCGCTCCCGCACATTTTTATAAGGGACGCCGATAATGATGCAGCGGTCAATTTCCCCTTTTGACATAAGCTCTTCCGCCTGCCGCCCGATTCTCCCTAATCTGAAATAATCATGGCCGTCCTGAGCGATGACCGTATGATATTTATACAGGGGGGAGAAGGTGGCGGGCAGGTAGACCAAAACGGTCATTTCCTCTTCAAGCTCATGGGAGAAAAGTTTTTTCTCATGAATGATTCCGTTTTTTGATGCCACTTCGCATTCCTCCAGCCCGCTTCTTATCTTGATGGTTTTTTCCTATTGTACCATGAATTATTAGAAATTTCTTTCTTCAGATGCGCTTCTTGCGAGAGTTCAGATAAATAAAAAGTTGTTGAAATCCATTTTATTGTGCGTTAATATAGAACAATCAGAAAATACAAAACAATATTCTTATCACGAGAGGTGGAGGGACTGGCCCTTTGAAACCTCAGCAACCGGTTTGCTTTGCCGCGGGAAGGCAAAGTGCCAAGGTGCTAAATCCAGCAAGCGATTCACATGCTTGGAAGATAAGAGGAAGAGAAAAGCTCCTTCTTCTTATGAAGAGGGGGCTTTTTTATTTTTGAAAAAGGATGGTGCTTACTGATGACGCAGCATGTTGATACAAAATTAGCCCAAATCGGAAATAGAAGCGAAGAAGCAACGGGAACGGTCAGTCCGCCGATTTATCTGTCCACCGCTTACCGCCATAGAGGAATAGGAGAATCTACAGGTTTTGACTACGTGCGCACGAAAAACCCGACACGCCAGCTCGTCGAAGACGCCATCGCCGTGTTGGAAAACGGTGCGAGAGGATTTGCCTTCAGCTCGGGAATGGCAGCCATTCAAACCATTATGGCATTGTTTAAAAGCGGGGATGAATTGATTGTATCCTACGATTTATACGGAGGCACGTACCGTTTGTTTGAAAACGAATGGAGAAAATACGGCTTAAGCTTTATTTACGATGATTTCAGCGATGAAGACTGTTTACGCTCCAAAATAACGGAAAACACGAAAGCGGTATTTGTTGAAACACCGACAAACCCGTTAATGCAGGAGGCGGACATTGAAAAAATTGCCCGGATTACGAAAGAAGCCGGCCTGCTTTTAATTGTGGATAATACGTTTTATACCCCGGTGCTCCAGCGCCCGCTTGAACTGGGAGCGGACATCGTCATTCACAGCGCCACAAAATATTTAGCCGGGCACAATGATCTCCTTGCCGGTCTGGCTGTCGTTAAGGATGAAGAGCTCGGCGAGATCATGTTTAATCACCAAAATGCGATCGGCGCGGTTCTCCCGCCGTTTGATTCGTGGCTTTTAATGAGAGGGATGAAAACACTCGGACTCAGAATGCGCCGTCATGAAGAAAACGCCCGTGAACTTGCAGAATTTTTAGAACAGGAAGAAGAAATCGCCGACGTGTTATATCCCGGAAAAGGCGGGATGCTGTCTTTCCGGCTGCAAAAAGAGGAATGGGTCAATCCGTTTTTAAAGGCGCTGAAAACGATCTGTTTCGCAGAAAGTCTCGGCGGGGTGGAAAGCTTTATTACATATCCCGCGACGCAGACGCACATGGACATTCCGGAAGACATCCGTATCGCAAACGGCGTCTGCAACCGTCTGCTGAGATTTTCAGTGGGCATTGAACATGCAGAAGATTTGAAGCGGGATGTCAAGCAGGCATTACAGCAAGTAAAAGAGGAGGCCGTGTCATATGAGTAATCAAAATTGGACGCTGGAAACCCAGCTCGTGCACAATCCATTTAAAACAGACGGAGCCACCGGAGCCGTCAGCGTCCCGATCCAGCATGCTTCCACATTCCATCAGTCTTCATTTGAAGAATTCGGGACATATGACTACAGCCGCTCGGGCACACCGACAAGAACAGCGCTTGAGGAAACGATCGCAGGTCTTGAAGGCGGAACGAGAGGTTTTGCTTTCAGCTCCGGTATGGCGGCGATTTCGACGGCATTTCTGCTCTTATCCCAAGGCGACCATGTCCTCGTCACGGAGGATGTGTACGGCGGAACATTCCGCATGGTGACTGAGGTTCTGTCCCGTTTCGGAATCGAACATACCTTTGTTGATATGACGGATATCAACGAAGTGGCGCGGAATATCCAGCCGAACACAAAGGTCATTTATATGGAAACACCGTCAAATCCGACACTTGGAATTACTGATATTAAAGCGGTTGTCCAGCTTGCAAAAGAAAACGGCTGTCTGACCTTTCTGGATAATACATTCATGACACCTGCACTGCAGCGTCCGCTTGATCTCGGCGTTGATATTGTGCTTCACAGCGCAACAAAATTCCTGAGCGGACACAGTGACGTGCTGTCAGGCCTTGCCGCCGTAAAAGATGAAGAGCTCGGCAATCAGCTGTATAAGCTGCAAAACTCGTTCGGCGCCGTCCTTGGCGTGCAAGATTGCTGGCTCGTGCTGCGCGGCTTAAAAACATTGCAGGTCAGACTGGAAAAAGCGAGCCGGACGGCTGAGCGGCTGGCTGCCTATTTTGACGGGCATCCCGCCGTCAAAAACGTTTACTATCCCGGCCTTGCCGGACACCCGGGAGCCGATACCCATAAACGTCAAGCGAGCGGAGCGGGCGCCGTCCTGTCCTTTGAATTGGAAAGCAAAGAAGCCGTCAAAAAGCTGGTCGAAAACGTATCGCTTCCGGTATTTGCCGTCAGCCTCGGCGCCGTCGAGTCCATTCTCTCATACCCTGCAGCCATGTCGCATGCCGCCATGCCGAAAGCAGAGAGGGAGAAACGCGGCATCACAGACGGCCTTCTGCGCCTGAGCGTCGGAGTCGAAAACGCCGAAGATTTAGAACGGGACTTCGAACAGGCATTGAAAAAAATAACCCCCGCCCAAGTGAGATCATAAACGAAAAGGGCGCCGTCAATTTTGCGACGCGCCCTTTTTTTTATTTTAGATAAAAAAAGTGTTGACGAATGAGAAATCAGGATATATAATTATAAATGTCAGAGAGACAACAACATACCCAGCAACACATACATATCATGATTCCGTAGCTCAGCTGGGAGAGCGCTACCTTGACAGGGTAGAGGTCGCTGGTTCGAGCCCAGTCGGAATCATAGCCAAAACCCTTGCTAAGCAAGGGTTTTTTACTTTGGTTATTTATTGATTTTGTCATCATTCATCGAGTTGGGGACGAATTGGGGACGAAATTATTTTTTTGAGCTGATTTTGAAGGGGAATTCAAAATCAACTCTGTTTTTGTGCTAGTTTCTAGGATCGAACTGGTTAAAGTGTTTTACTGTGCTATTTTCGAGTTTCTCGGTAACATGACCATAAATATCACTAGTTGTTCGAGCACTGGCATGTCCAGCTCTTCGTTGAATAGCACTGAGACTTTCGCCAGCTTCCATAAGGAGAGCCACCATAGTATGCCGCAAATCATGAAGACGAATATCTTTTAGACCGTACTTCTTTTTTATTTTAGTCCATTTTGCGGTAGGGGTTGTATAGTAGTAAGGTTTTCCTTTACCACTGTGAAACACATATTGATGTTCTCCGCCTTCCCATGCGTCGCCAAGCAACAATTTTTCTTTTTTCCATATGCGATAAAATTTAGCCAACTCATTCATATAAAAATCAGGCATTTTGACGAATCGTTGAGAACTTTTTGACTTTGGGCTTTTGACATGAGGCTCTCCGTTAATTGTTTTAGAAATTGATCTATTTACGTATATTCCACCTTTGTCCCAATCTACATCCAAGTGCCATTCACAGGCAAGAGCTTCCCCTCTACGAAGCCCCCCGATCAGAGCTGCAAGATAATATAAGCGCCATTTAATATCTATTTCATACAACACTTTAATACATTCAGCTGCTTCGTCAGATTCAAGAAAGTTCATTTCTTTATTCTCAGCTTCTGGCGAACTCAATCCCTCAATAGGGTCGTCTTTTATCAATTTCCATTCCTCTGTGGCAGTTTTAAATAATGCTTGTAAGATTTTAAATATATCTTTGATTGTTTGATCACCTAATCCGCCAGGCTTTCCATCTTTTCTAGCCCCATCTTTAGATAAATCATCTATAAAATCAACAATATGAAGGCTTTTTATTTTGTCTATTTTTTTATGACCTAATGCCGGAAGAATGTGATTTTTTAAGTGATTTGAATATTTTACAGATGTTGTATAAGAGTATGGTTTACCATTCTTATTAAAGAGTTTCTTTTCAATCCATTTTTCTGCAAATGAATCAAAAGTAGATTTTTCTGGAGCAATATACTCGCCGGCTTCTACTTCAATTCTGAAACGGTGCAGCTGGTCCTCAAGATACTCTTGTAATTTCCGTTTAGTCTTTAATAGCTTTGGATCTTCTATACGAATTGTTTTCTTTCTTCTATCCCTTTTACCTTTGGCATCGTAACCATTCTCAACAATTAGTCTAAAAGAGTTTTTTCCACGGGGCTCTATACTAGCCATTTGGCTACCTCCTAACATTCAATTTACTTATTTGATGAAGATTTTTATGCCAGAGAATTGAAAACTGTTTTCTGTTGTATATTTCTAGCCGTTTAGCGGCCAAGGAATATGTCACATTGAATGTATCTCCTATTAATTTAATGGCCTCTGATTTAAGACGGGGCAGCTGCATTTTTATGAGCATGAACGTTGGTACGCAGAAGTGATACATAAAACTGTTCGCCTGGTATTCCTGAAGCTGCCTGAACATTCTATTCATGTGAAATTGGTTTCCAGTATGTTTTAAGACGTGGCATAGCTCATGAACAAAGTCTTGCCACTGTTCTTGTGGAGAGGCTCGAGCATCAAGAACGACACTATACTCACCGTTAATTTGAAACATGCAGCTTTCTCTTTGCTCATAATGCAGCCAGATACGAAATGCCGCGGCGATCCTTTCTAAATCAATGTCTTCAGGAGTCTCAATATTTAATTTGTAATAGATTTTTTTCACTTCTTCTTCAAGATACGATAACTGGATTGACATTAAAAACACCACCATGGAGAGAATATATGTTCTGTTTTTGGTGTGAAAGAAAAGCCCGAGGAAAAAGGGCTGTCATAAATTCAATAGCTGTTTCTTTTTAATTTCATATTCTTCTTGAGTGATAGCATCCATATCCAACAACTCTTTATATTTTTTCAATTCATCAGCTGCAGATACAGTAGGGGCAGGAGCTGGTGGTGCAGTTGTTGGAGCAGGCATAGACTGATGCTCTTCTATGTAATTTTGAATTTCTAATACCATCGGCAATTCATTTGGACCAAAAGTGAAGGAGTTATCGTCTTGTATTGCGTCCCAGAGTCCACTTGTTTCATTGGCAGCTGGTGTTAAAAATTGAAAATAGCCAGAGGTTACTAATCCTGGTTTTTTTATTTGAAGACCGGACAGTTCGCTGATTCTATAAGATTTCTCCCCACTATATCCTCGTGTGATAGTGTTAACAGCGCCTTTTCTTGCTACTCTTATATAGTTTCCATCAAGTGTGATTGTTGTTTTTGCAGATTTAAAATAATACTCTTTGATGTGCTTTTTCGATTCTTCTTCAATTTTCTTTTGTTCTTGGCTGACCTTTTCTTTTTCCAGATTGAATTTTTCTTCATTACCAGTAATTTTGGATTCTACATATTTACTTACTGCCTCTGGATTTCCTTCTGTTATGTTAGTGATACTGAATTCTCCATCTGAAGTTGTGCAATCTATCCGATAACCAGCAAGAGCTTTTTTAGTAACAGACATTTTCAAAATAGAATCGTAAGGCCATTTCTCTGTAATCAGTGCATCCTTTTTAAGATAGAAGAAATAAACATAATCATCTGTTACGGCAAATATACCAGTAGGCATGCTGACAACTTTAGGTCTATTCAAGCTACCTCTTGCAATTTCCAATACGGTTTCGTTTAGCTCACTAAGCATCATTTTATAAGTTTTTACAAAGTTTTTAGAAGCCTTCATGTGTTTTTTGAATTGACAGTTATACACTTCACCATTCTCTGACAAAAAAGACAAATTGAATTTCCCCTTTATAGTAATCAAGTTGAACTTCCTACTTTTTTTCTGATCCGATCCCGTTTGAATCCAAATGCAATCCGGATGAGAAAGAATTCTATATCCCTTGATATAACTGGCTTCAACCTACTGGTGAAAAATTCTTTTCCGATCCAGTTCAGATTTAATTCCGATCCAATCCCGATCTTATTAGTAAACAGAAATAACATAATAAATAATATAAATAAAGGTTTCACCCAGTATGTTACTTTTTAGGCTTTCGGCCTTCGCGTTCTTCTTTCTCTTTAAGGTACTTTATAAAATCAATTGCCTGTTTTTGACTTTCTTCTGAGAAATCACGAGCTTCTCTAAACGCAAGTTGTAAATCATCATCTCCGAACGCTTGTTCAAACTCTGATGTTTCTTTAATAACACTCGAATGATTATCAACTCTACCTAAAAGATAATCAGTAGTTGTATCGAGAGCGTCAGCAAGGTCACGTAACATTTCGTTTGAAGGTGTACTGTGTCCGTTCTCATAATTGCTTATAGTTCCCTTGGTGGTTTTGACTTTCTCAGCTAACTCAGTTTGAGTAAGTTTTTTTTGTTTTCGGCAAATCTTTAATCTTTTAGACAACATTTGGATTTTCCTCCATATCGAAGTACAAGGTAATTGTACAACAAATGAGAAGTGAATTAATATTTGTATAAGAAATTCATACTTTTTGTTGACATACAAGATTCTTATACTTATAATGAAAACATAAAGTACAAGAATCTTATACAGGAGGTGAGCGAATGAAAAACTATAAACTTGTGAATGCCAGAAAAGCTAAAGGCTTAACTCAAGAGAATTTAGCCGAAAAGCTTATGTATAAAAAATCCACTGTTTCCAATTGGGAAAATGGATATTCCACTCCTAAAATGGAAGATGCTTTTAAAGTCGCTGAGATATTGGATTGTGATATTAAAGAGCTTTTTTTAAATCAAAAAGGACAAGAATCTCATACAAATACAGCTTAGGAGGCCGAGTATGACACGCAATACATTAACTGTGCAGGAAACAGCTGATTACCTTGGCGTTCATCATGACACAATTTACACGATGGTCCGAGAAAAACAAATTCCACACTTCCGAGTCCGGAATCGCATTTTCTTTACCAAACATAACATTGATGCATGGATTGAAGCTCAGGAACAAGCGATTATGAAGGAGGCGATAGGGTGAATCAACTCGTTTTCATTGAAGGTAATCAAGTTGTAACGGACAGCCTGACTGTCGCTGAAGTCTTCGGGAAACGGCATGACACGGTCCTGCGGGACATCAGAAACCTTGATTCCAGCAAAGAATTTAATCTCCACAATTTTGCGGAGGTTGACTATCGGGATGACCGAAACCGCACATACAAAAAATATCTCATAAAACGTGATGGACTCACATTCTTGGTTTTTGGTTACACGGGTGCAAAGGCTGCACTGTTTAAAGAAAAATACATTGCAGAATTTAACCGAATGGAAAATGAGCTTCAAAGGCTCAATCAGCCCTCTTACATGATTGATGATCCGATCAGCCGGGCAAAGCGATGGATCACCGAAGAGGAAGAGCGGCAACGACTTCAGCACACACTGAAGATTCAGCAGCCACTGATCAACTTTGCAGAGAGTTGTATGGCATCTGAAAAATCATTACTTGTGAGGGAACTGGCGAAGCTTGCATCTAAAAAGGGTATCAGCATTGGAGAAAAACGGCTGTTCCAAAAGCTACGCGAGTGGAAGATGATCTTGGCAAACAAGAACGAGCCATACCAGGAATATATCGACCGTGGTTATTTTGAAATAGCACAGGGAGTGCGACAAGTAAACGGTTCATCTAAATCATGGCTGACTATCCGCATTACGCCAAAGGGACAGGCCTTTATCATCGACAAGCTGAGAAAACAGCAAGCAAGCTAGTTCCTTCATTAATTAAATTTTACCAGTGAACAACTGGATATATCAGGAGGCAAACATATGGAGAACAACCCATACAATTTGCATAATCTACCCCGGATCATGCGTAGTGTCCGCAAAGCGGCAGGACTTGCACAGTATCAGATCGGTAATTTGATAGGGGGAAAGGATCAGCGGTATGTTTCGGACGTTGAAAATGGATTCAGTAAGCTTACCCCGGATTTATGCATTAAGTGGTTTGAGGCGTGCGAGGCATACGAACATATTGATCTGGTACATTACCTCTTCAAATTGCACCCGACGACGGCGGCGCCAATTGATCCAGCACTTAACGAGAGTGCAAGCGCGGCGGTAATCAATATGATTCACCAGCTTGAAGAAGCATTGCAAGCAACAAGGCATTTAGCGCGCTGGTTGGCAAACGATAGGCCAGGCCGACAACCTGAAGAACTGCCCATGGCCGATATAAAGCAGATTTTTGATCTGATCCCGGCAAATAAAACGCTGATATATTCGCTGGCCCGTAGTCATGGACTGAACATGAAGGAACTGGCCGAAAGGTGGACGCGGAAAGCGCTAATGAGTCAGGTTGCAATGGCAAAAACAGAGGAAAGGCAGGCGGTGCTGGTATGAAAATTAATCAGTTTCTTAAATCGGATGCGGATTCAGTAAAAAGGAAAATCGAGTCGGCGGAAAGGCTCTCTATCATGCTTTCGGAGGCGTTGCGGGATGGTGATTATGAAGAAGCTATCAGTCTTGCAGGGAGCATCAAGGTTCTTACAGAGGACATCAGCCGACTGGCGAATAAAGGGCGGTTGTATCACACAGCAATAAAAATGCAACAGCGCGGCATTAATTTAGCAGTGATAAGTAGGTGTTTTGGATGAACGTTGAAAACCCAATGGTTCTGAACAACTGGTATGACAAGCTGACTGAGCCGGACACGCAAAAGGATTACTTTGGGGATGAAGTAACGGCTTTCGATGATTACGTGATAGATAGTGCTGAAGGTGAAATCATCTTGAGGGAAAACCTTGAGCGGTATCTGAAGGAGCATCTTGGTTTTGAATTTAAAAATGAGCAATAAAAAAGCCCACTTGGCAGAGTGGACTAGGTAAGGCGTTTTGATAATTGATTGTATTCCTATTATACCAAAACGCCCCATAAAAAACAATGGAGGTTGTTGGTGATGTCTGAATCTCAATTAAAGCAAGAAAACGAGATTTTAAAAAAGCAATTAGATCATATGAAGGAGGTCTATAAAGAAAACATGTCTCTTCATATGGCTGTTAAACAGGGTGAGCAGTTAAGAGCTAACTTGGATGCATATTTACGAGCAGATGATCGGGTTTATAGTCCTCGTTTCATAACACCAAAACAAAAGGGATATATAGCAGAGCTTTTCAAAAAACATGGTTTGGCTCCACTCAGTAAAGCGAAACGAAAAGTGGTTAAGCGCTTTAATGGTGGCGGTTTGCTATCGGAACACGAAGCACATCAAATTATACAAATGTACGAAAAGAAAGCAGGTGCTAAATAATGGCTAAAGCAGTTAAAGTCGCATTTAGTGAGCGTGTGGAGGATCAGCAACGGTTAAGACAGGTCGGCGGTTCAATTGTATTCTCCAAAAATGGTAAAGCGCAGTTTAGTTTCCCTTCAATGGATCACTATCGGGAATGGCAGCGGCTTGGAACGGAAGCATATAAAAGAAAGGTGGCAGAAGCACAATGAATGGATTATCACAGGTGGATTACTCAGATTACATGCCGACGCCCCAGCAGGCTACTGGCGTGACTACGGAAGCGATGGTAAGCCGACAGGCTCAAGAAGTACAAGCGGCAATGGTTATCGCAAAGAAATTCCCACGGGACGTATACGCGGCTTTTGACCGGATTAAAAAAGCATGCGAGCGGAGGCTATTGGCTGAGAATGCGGTATATGAATATCCGCGCGGCGGCACAAAGGTTTCCGGCCCATCCATCCGGCTGGCTGAGGCCTTGGCTCAGAACTGGGGGAACATTGATTACGGAATTATGGAGTTGGAACAAAAGGCCGGTGAATCATCTGTCATGGCTTACGCTTGGGATCTTGAAACGAATACCCGGCAAACCAAAATTTTCACTGTGAAGCATGAACGGAAGGCACGGGGCGCCATTACCAAACTTGATGATCCAAGGGATATTTACGAAATGGTTGCCAATCAAGGAGCCCGCCGGGTTCGTGCTTGCATACTTGGAGTGATTCCGGGCGACATCGTTGATGCGGCGGTAGATATGTGTCAAAAAACATTGATTAGTGGACATAAGGAACCACTGGAAGACCGACTCAGAAGTGCCTTCTCCCTTTTTAAAAAAGAGTTTGGCATCACTAAGGAAATGATTCAGGAGTACATCGGCAGCAATGTTGATGCCTTCACTGAGCAAGATTTCCTGAAAATTGGTCGTATTTACACGGCCCTGCGTGATGGGATGGCAAAGAAAGAGGATTACTTCAATGTGAAGGCCACTAGCGCGACTAAATCAAAGGCTGAGGAAGAATTCAAAAAGCTGAAAGAGCAAGCTGACAAGCCTGCTGATAGTAAAGAAAAGGCGGGTGATCCTGCTAATGCGGATACCGGCGCTGAACAAGAAGAATTATTACTCTAACGAGATTGATAGACACTACATGTCAAATTCTCAATATAAAAGCTTTTTGCAGTGCGAGGCTGCCACGATGGCAAAGCTGAACGGAGAATGGACGCCGCCCGCGTCGGAGGCGCTCCTCTTCGGCCAATACGTTCATGCCTGGCTTGAGGGTGAACAGGCTTTTGATGAATTTAAAAAGAACACCCCATCACTTTTTACACAAAAAGGCCAGCTGTACAAGCAGTATCAGTTAGCTGATCTGATGATTGAGGCGATTCAAAATGATGCTCTCTGTATGTTTGTTCTTCAAGGAGAAAAGGAAGTCATCGTAACTGCTGAATTGTTCGGTGTTCCGTGGAAAGGAAAGCTGGACGTATACAACCCAGCTGGCGGCCGTTTCTCCGATCTGAAAACAGCGCGGTCATTGCGGGAGAAAGTTTGGGACCCGGAAATAGGATATTGCTCTTTTGTTGAGTCATACGGATACATCGCTCAGATGGCGCTTTACGCAGAGATTGAAAAACGGATGACTGGACGGAGCGAATGGCTTGAGCCCCTGATCGTAGGGGTTTCAAAAGAAGATCCACCTGATAAAGCTGTCATCAATATTGATGAAGGCAGGATGGAAGTAGAGCTTGAAGAGATTGGGCAGCGGATGGACCGGATTTTGCAAGTGAAACACGGCGGAGAGAAGCCGGAGCGATGCGGAAAATGCAAGTATTGCCGGGCCACTAATCAACTGAACAGCATCATCCATTTTTCGGAGTTGGTGAGCTGATGAAAAGGGAGCTGATCAGGATTCCTATTCCGCATTGTTATCTCTGGCTGGTCAAAACGGTTCAGCGCGACATGAGAAAGGACTTGTATACCCGGTACACGACTGACTACTTAAAGACAAATGAGCCGTCTCTGAGATTAGTAGAAATAGATTTCAAGGCTCTGACAGCACTGTGTGAAAGGAAGTAGGTGAGCGGCATGGATATGCAAGGTTTGGGGTATGTGGTCCTGCCCCGGCTGCCATTTAAAGATTCACGAGACGAGACAATATACGATTATTTATTCAAACGGGCTGAGTACAGGGCAGATCAAGAACTAAAGCTCGGGCAGACAATCGTTAAGCTTGTAGATTTAGCCAAGCGTTTCAACTGGTCTTCTGATCAGATCAAATACTCGTTAGAACGGATGGTAAAGCAAGAGTATTTGAAGCTGGACCGGCTGCCGCAAAAACGCGGTTTCATTGTGACGGTGTTGAATTATGCCGAGTACATACAGCTTGGAAATTACAACAAGAAGATAGACCCGGCTCCAATACCTTTAGGACAGCAGGAGGTTGACGAAAAAATGAAAAACGCATTTGAACTATTCGAAAACAAAACAGCCCGCACCATTGGCACGATGGAGGTTCAGCGGCTCGGGTATATGGTGGATGATTACGGCGAAGAGAAAGTCATGGAGGCAATGAAACAGGCTTTCAGAAGCAAGGGCAACAACGTCAATTTGAATTACATTGAAGCAATCCTCTCAAACCCATTTAGCCAGAGACGAAAGGGGAAACAGCAGTATGGAAGCTCGCAAAACGCAAGATATGGACGCGGCAATGAAGGCCATTCTAACAAAGCTCCGGGATCGGTCAGCAGCATCTTCAACGGGACAGGCCGCCTCAGAAGAAAAGGCTGAATATGAGTGCTCTGACTGCAAGGATAAGGGCATTATCGTTTACCGGATTCACCAAGACACCGAGCGTCAGCTGAGAAAAGAGCATAAAACAATGGAGAGCCTGGCCCCCGATCAAATGGTCAGAGAAGAGGATTACCTGGCTGGGAAAGTATGCTTGCCGGATAAGGCCCGGGAATGGAAAACCACATTTTCCAAGCAATGCGAGTGTGTGAAGCGGAAAAAGATCGCCCGGCTTATTAAGGCCAGCGGCATCACGGAGGAATTCGAAAAGCTCCTTTTTGGAAACTTCATTAAGAACGGGAAGCCGGACATGATCAAGGACGCTTATGAGTGCGCAGTGGAATACTATAAGGATTTTCTCAGCATCATGGGAAAACGTTCAAACAGTATCGCTTTGCTCGGGCAGCCGGGTAGCGGAAAAACGCATCTGTTAACGGCGATCATGAACAATCTGATCAAGAAAAAATCAATTTACTGCATGTATTTCCCGTACGTAGAGGGAATGGGCGATCTGCGAAATGACTTTGACCAGCTGGAAACAAAGCTCGACGCCATGCGGAAAGCCGAGGTCCTGTTCATTGATGACTTATTCAAACCAGTGAAGGGGGAGCCGCGGGCGACGGATTGGCAAGTGGAACAAATTCAATCGGTTGTGAATTACCGGTACTTGAATCACAAGCCTCTGCTAATCTCTTCCGAGCTTGATACGGTCGAAATTTTGGACATCGACGAGGCGCTGGGCTCCCGCATTCATCAAATGTGCAGAGATTACACAGTGACCATCAAGGGCGACCGGATGCAATTAAACCATAGGTTAGGAGATTGGGAATGACGGAAAAAGCGAACTTCACAGCAACCAGCGGTATGTATCTGTTCGGGCCCGCCGAGCAAACGGCCGGCCAGGACCTTACCCCGGCGATCCGGGTGCTTGAGGAAAAAATCAAACAAATGGAGCTGATGCACAGTGCTTAAAGCGGTTATCCTGCTGCCGGCCATTATCCTCACAGCGCCGTACAAGGAAAAGCAGATTCAGCACTGGGAACAAATTGACGGGAGGTAATGACGGTTGGATTCCATTCAGTTTATAGTTTACGGCGAGCCTGTTGCACAGGGGAGGCCGAGGGGATCTGTTATAAATGGCAAGGTTAAAATGCATGATCCTTTGAAATCAAAGAATTTTAAACAATATGTTGCACTGGTGGCGTCACAGTATCGGCCAAAACAAGTTATTACGGGACCTGTGGCAATGGATGTCAGAGTATTCAGACCGATGCCGAAAGCTGTATCCGGATCCAAGAGGAAAAAGGAGAACGCTGAGAAAGGGCTGTTACGCCCTGTAACAAAGCCGGACGTCGATAACTATGTAAAAGGTGTCAAAGACGCTTTAAATCATCTGATATACAAGGATGATAGTCAGGTAGTCGATTTGAAGGTCAGTAAGTTTTACAGTGAAGAGCCACGGGTGGAAGTCATTATAACTGAGATTGTGTCATGACAGGTAGCTTTTGTAGAGATCCTAAATCAAATAATCAGGAGGTCAACAACATGCAAGAAAAAATTGATCCATACAAGTCTGGTCCAGTTAAGGAGTGGAAAATGACGCCGGAGCAGTTGGCGGCATACGTCGAAAAGCATCCAATCATCTACCGTGAGGAATTAAAGCCATCTGCCGGATTAACGATGCGGCTGCCGTCGTAAAACGTAAAAAAGCACCGAAGCTGCGCCTCAGTGCCTTTGATATGAACTGGTACTTCTATCATAGCACAGGGGGCGGCCAGAGTGAACAAGCCAACAGAAATAAAAAATCATGAAACAACTATTCAGCAAAGCATCGAGCCGGGGAAAGTCCGGATCATCGTTTTAGATGGCACTGAAGGGACTGCTCATTTAATGGACGCCCCGGAACACGGTAAAACAATCATTCAAACAATAAAAGGCGGCCTGGCTCGTTGTGATTACGAGATCGGCCATAAATTCAAATAGCGGGGGTTTCCCCTGCGGGGGAGGAACGGCATGAAAGAGAGAATTGAACGTCTAAAAAAACTGACATACATTCCTCAGAAGGAAATTGCTTGGCTTATTGAGCAAGCTGAGCTGTCTGTTAAGCAGCAGGCAATCATTGAGGAAAACAAGCGTCAGCAGGAAGTAACGGTTCATCAATTCCGACAGGCACAAAAGGATATTCAGCATCTAAGCGGAGATAGAAAACGATACAAACAGGCATTAGAAAAGATCGTTACTAATCTGAATTTCGCGATAACAGTTGCCCAAAACGAATTGGATGGTGCTGCAGAATGATGCCATTACAAGTAGTTCTCCAACGGAACGTGAAGGCCACGAAGGACGAAGCAATGACCGTCGAGCAGGCGGCAGAGCTTTTAAAAGTTCACCCGGACTACATCCCGACACTTGTCGCTCGGTCTGACGATCTGAAAATGATTGGCGATACCATTATCGCTAAACGAGATAAAACAAATATCTGGCTGGTTGGAGCATGCGTGGGGCTTTTCTTCTTCGCTGTCTCTGTGCTGCCGAATTTGATCGGGGGTTAAGGGATGGCACGCTCACCGTTAATCGACGATACGCCGAACACAACATAAATAAAATGCCCGCCCACAAGGTGTAAAGTGAAAACTATATATTAAATAGGGGGATTCAATGGCGCTGAGAATAATTTTTATGCTGATGGGGTTAGGATTCTGGTTTTATTTCCAGTACGAATATAGGCCGGACATGAAAGCGAACATCACATTAATAGGCGCAATCATTGCATTCACGGCCGCGGCGTTTTTTCAAGATATTGATAAGTATATAAAGGAACGGGAAGATAAATAAATCCGATATAAATTGATTTCCCTAAAAGAACTAAATGAAATCCATAATTTGCCGATTCTAAAAAGAGACTATTAGAAGAGGAGGAAATGTTATGGATGTTGTTGGTTTGTTTAAGAGTATTGGGATACCAGGTTATATAGCTGCTGCAGGTATCTTAGTTTACGGGTTAGTTGTAACATTTAGGCCAATAACTACTTTAACTGCCAATATATTTGAAAAGAAGCTTTTTTCTAAAGAGAAATTGTTTACTATAATGATTTGGCGGCACTTTTGGCAGACAGTATTTTGGACAGTGGTTTTTCTTACTATATTAAGTTTGAGTAATTTACCAGAATGGACAGTTAATTTCAATACATCTACTACTGTTGGTACAATAACTGCTACGATTGGAGAAATAATATTCGCAATCATATTGTTTATCATAGAATTTGAGGACATGGACTGGGGATTTACGAATTTTTTCAAACCAAAATGGATAAGGTTTAGCGTTGTTATTGTTTTTGTAACATGTTTAATATTGTTCTATGTTGCGCTTGATGGTTGTATAATCGGAAGTATCAAAGGCGAGAACCAGTTAATTAAACTAATTTATATTCTGGGTATTCCTTTTATTTTTTCTTTACCAGTTCCATTTTTAATGAGGCCTGTTTCCAGATTAGTCGAATGGTCAAAAGATAAATATATTGTTATAGATAGATCCGAACAAGAACGTCAACAAAATCCTTCAACAAATGAAGAGAGTGATGACTGTTGGTATATTTTACATGCTGTCAGCAAGGAACTTATTTTGTTAGGAAATAAACCAAATCCTAAATTATGCACGGAAACAAAAATAATAAAATTAGACGAACTATGTGATAAAAAAATGTTTATAAAAGACAAAACTTGATATAGTCCAAGACGGAAAGCCTGCGGACACTGATCATTGCACAGAATCACTGTGCTTTGATTGGTGTCCGTTTTTTATTTGAATGGAGGGATTACATGAAGCAGGAAAAGAAAAAGCCCAATAAAAACACGCAGGAGCGCTAAGATCGTTTCTGGCAACAAATGATGAACACGAACATGCAAACACTCAGACGCGGCAAGGGCGGCGCATTTAAGCGCAAATAAGGGAGGAATCAGAATGCAGGATTTAATCATTGAATACAAACGAGCATTAAGAGAAACAAGAAAAATGTACCGGCTCTACAAAGATACGGCTGAAGTCAATCTGACGGCTGAACAGATCAACGACAAAAAGATTATCAGTAGCATGATCAGCGATATTGAATTCACTCTTGAATGGCTGCAGAACGGAAGACAGCCTGGCGCCCGCCGAGGTGCTGACAGAAGAGATGCATATCAAAGGACGATTCTTGCTGGTCCGCGCTTAATTGATGCGCTGCCGGAAGAATACGCAATCGTTCAAGAGGCTGAGGGAGAGGTAAGTGATTGGGATAAGGAAAGAATCGCTGATGCCCTATCCGTGCTTACCGAAAGAGAAAAAGACATTTTCATGATGCACGCTGTGCAAAACATGTCATTCGAAGAGATAGCGCAGTTATTGGGGATTAAAAAAGGAACCGTGCAGAAGAACATTGAACGTTCCCGACTGAAAATGAAAAATAGAGCAGATCACAGCCTATTCTGTTTAGCGTGAATAGGCTCTTTTCTATTGGAGAAATAATGAAAAAAGCCCATGAAATTACTTGACGTGAGTAAATAAACGAGGTATAATTAAAGTATAGAAAGGAGGGAAAGAAAGTGGCTGAAATCGCATTGGTACTGGGGATTATCCTCACAACTCTCACAGTTGTTGAGAAAGTCCTCATCATCAGGGAAAAGCTTAAAACAAAAAAGCCCAAAATCAAAAAACGCAGACGTCCAAGAAAGCGCAGATGATTTTGAGCCGAGGGAGAAGGTAGCGCTTCTCCCTTGCTCCAAGTATAGCAAATGCGGCGACTAAAGAAAAATACCTGAAAGCCAGCCACTTTCAAAAAAATGAAAAGTGTACAGTCCACTACTGATATTGTTGTTCTTCTCGCCCTGGCGTATATGCTGTTTTTCCGTCAGGATGTGGCAGCGGGACCATTAAAAACGGCTCTCGACATTAGCCTGATCATTTTATTTGTTGTTTCGATCGTTGAGAAAGCATTTTCCCTTTACTTGAAATATCGCGAGAAAAAAGGATGATTTAAAAATGTACAAGCCTAAAGAGCGTGACGCAATCAAGAAATTCCTGAATGAAGAGATACTCAATACAAGTGAGGCGCTTGAGATATTGGGGTTCACCCGTCAGTATCTGAACCAGTTAGTAAAGACCGGGGAACTGGAGCCGATGAAAGAAATGCCTCGGGACAGGCTTTTTCTGAAAGAGGATATTTTGGATTTCCAAAAACATAGGCGGAAATGAGCACCCTGTCAAAAGGGTGTTTTTTCGTCTTACGGTTGCCACCTATTTATGAAGGGCGCTTTCGTTCGACAAATTTTGCAAATAGTTCCTTTATCATACTCCTTAACCGATAATAAGGTGGGAGGTGATAAAATGACAATAAAGCTTAATGAACAAAGAAAAAGAGTAATGATTGAAAAGTTAGAGGGGCTAGGAGTAAATTTGGATTGTTGTAATAATAGACGTCTTGCAATTTACGATAATCCGGTACTGATGCAAATGCCTTCGGGTGTGCCCGGTGAAGCAATAGCTTGTTATGGTGTAAATTGTATCAGTTGTGGAAACGTGAAGTTTTTTGCTACTGACAAATTTGAATTTTAATTGAAGGCATCCCTTGTGGGGTGCTTTTTTATGTTCTCTGTAAACCGATTCCGGTAAATCTCGGGAAAACTATTGGCGGTTAACGGTCTGAGTGCGGCGTCGGTTTAGAGGGAATATCTTTTCCGAAACAAACACGAATCAGAAGGGGGCGGCGGTGAATGTAGATGGCTGAAAAGCACATTCAGGCGTATAAGGATTACGTCAAAGGCATGAAATACAAGGACCTTGCCGAAAAATACGGGGTGTCAGTGAACACCATCAAATCGTGGAAGCAGCGGCATGGATGGGAAAGGAAAAAGGGTGCACCCCCTGAAAAAAGTGTGCACACAAGAATAGGCGGGCAACCCGGCAACAAAAACGCATTAGGAAATAGCGGCGGGGCGGCTCCGGCAAGAAATCAAAACGCTGTAACACATGGATTCTTCTCAAAGTATTTGCCAGAGGAAACGCTTGAAATCATGGAAGAGATTCAGGAACGTTCCCCTGCTGATATGATATGGGATCAGATTCAGATCCAATACGCGGCCATTCTACGGGCGCAACGCATTATGTTTGTGCAGGATAAAGATGACATGACTAAGGTTTTGAAAAAAGAGAAGCCGGGCGCATTTGGTGATGAGCAAGAATGGGAGTTTCAATTCGCTTGGGATCGTCATGCAACATTCTTGAACGCTCAATCTCGGGCAATGGGCGAGCTCCGGAGTCTGATTAAGCAGTTTGACCAGCTGGCGCATGAGCAAGATGAACGGCGCCTTAAATTGGAGCAAATGCGCTTAAATATCGAGAAGACGAAGAAGGCTGTTAACGGCGGCGACGGAAACACCCAAGAAAATGATATTGCTGCAATGTTGAGGAAAATGGTGAATGCCGATGGAACTGAATAAAAAGCAAAAGGAAGTTTGGGACAGCTTTATAAAAGAGCAACCCAAAATTCTAATTTGTAGCGGCGCAAAGAGGGCAGGGAAAACGTTCGTGCTCCTTTTGACGTTCCTTGCTCACGTCAGTAAGTATCAGAATATGGGTTTATCCTTCATCATCGGCGGGGCTACTCAGGCAGCTATAAAACGAAATGTCTTGAACGATATGGAATTGATTCTGGGTAAAGAATTAAGGCTCGACAAGTCGAATGCTGTTGAGATATTCGGAAACCGTGTATATTGCTTTGACGGTGCCAATGCTGATTCATGGAAAAAAGCGCGGGGGTTCACGTCAGCCGGCGCATTCCTAAATGAAGCGACTGCCCTGCACGATTCATTCGTGAAAGAAGTCATTTCCCGGTGCTCGTATAAAGGCGCTGTGGTCATGATGGATACAAACCCCGAAAACCCGATGCACACCGTCAAAACGGATTATATCGACAAAGACGGGCAGGTATTGAAAAGCGGCCGGCTGAACATCCGGTCATTTCATTTCTCGCTGTTCGATAACAATTTTCTCGATCCAGAATATGTGGAGAGCATCGTGGCATCGACGCCGAGCGGTATGTTTACAGATCGGGATATACATGGTTATTGGGTGGCGCCTGAAGGAGTTATATACAAGGATTTCAATAAGGATATACACTATATCAGCTCTGAGGAATTGGAAAACAGGCGTGTCAATTTTAAGAAGTATTTTGCAGGCGTTGACTGGGGATATGAGCACCCGGGTTCTATTGTTGTAATCGGACAAGATGACCAGGGGTGTTTTTATTTGCTCGAAGAATATGCCAAGCAACATGAGGAAATTGATTACTGGGTGAAGGTAGCGAAAGGCGTAAAAGAGCGGTACGGAAACATTAATTTCTATTGTGATACGGCACGACCAGAACACGTTGTTCGTTTCCGGCGTGAAAAACTTCGGGCTATTAACGCTGATAAAGCTGTCGTATCCGGTATAGAAGAAGTAGCGCGGCTGTTCAAACAAGAACAGCTTTTTGTTGTTGAAGACAAAGTTGACCGGTTCAAAAAAGAAATCTTTATGTACGTCTGGAATCAGAAGACAGGCGAACCGGTTAAGGAATGGGACGACGTGCTGGACTCACTCCGGTACGCTCTGTATTCGCATAATAAACCGAAAAGACGGAGAGGGGTGAGCTGATGAATCATTTTATAGACATGATTGAACAGTCCGGCATAACGCCTGAATTGATTGACAAGATCATTCAGGAACATAAGCCGGATCATGACAGAATGAAAAAGCTTTATGAACGGTACGAGGCTGAGGTTCAAGGCGTTCCGATCTTATCCAGAGAAGCCATTGAATACGAGGATTTTGAAACAGGAAAATTAAAACGTATTGATCACAAAGTAAACAATAGGCTTAACAACTCGTTTGACTCTGAAATCATTGATACAAAGGTGGGCTATTTGTTCGGCCACCCTATTGCATATGAGTTTGATGAGAGCGATGCGGCAAGCACTGCAATACCTGTAAAACAGTTGATCGAAAATTTTAATATGGAAAATAACATTGCTGACGAAGACAGCGAGTGGGGGAAGATGGCCTCTATTTGCGGATACGGCGCCCGCCTCGCTTACGTTGACCGTTCTGGAAACGAGCGTATAAAAAATATTGATCCATGGGAATGCGCCTTTATTACTGATGGAAGCATCCATGAACCTGCTTACGCTTTGCGATATTACATGGTGTACGGCGGAAAGATCAAAGCAGAATTCTATGATCAGAAATATGTCTATTATTTCAGTACGAAAGACAGCTCAGCCTTCACTTTTGATAAAAAGGTCTTGCATCTTTTTGATGGCTGCCCCTTATTTGGTTTAGCAAATAACAAGGAGTTAAAGGGAGATGCAGAAAAGGTTCTTTCGTTAATTGATGCGTATGACCGCACATTGTCCGATGCATCGAATGAGATTGAACAATACCGGCTGGCATATCTGATTTTAAAAGGGCTTGGTGCTGATGAAGAGACGCTTGACCAGCTCAAAAAGAGCGGAGTCCTTGAATTGTATGACGAAAAAGATGACGTAAGCTATCTGACAAAGGATATAAACGATGCCATCATAGAAAACCATCTTGATAGGTTAGAAGAGAATATACTGCGCTTTGCGAAATCAGTCAATTTCTCCGATGAATCTTTTGGCGGGAATGTTTCAGGGGTTGCGATGAAATATAAATTGATGTCGCTTGAAAACAAATGCATCACGATGGAACGGAAGATGACGGCTGCTCTGCGTTATCAATATAAACTGATTTTTTCCGCATGGGGCACTAAAAGGCAAGCGGCAGCAGAAGATTATAAAAAAGTTTGGTTTGGATTTAAGCGAAACCTTCCGGCAAATGTACTGGAAGAAGCAAACACGACGGGACAGCTTAAAGGTTTGGTAAGCGAAGAAACACGCCTGTCTCTGCTGTCGTTTGTTGATGATGTCCAGTATGAGCTGAAGAAGATGGAAGAGGAAGAAGAGGAATACAGGCTCAACATGCCGCCTTTAACGGATGTGGAAACAGACGCGGGCGGTGATGAAGATGAACCAGAATGATATTGATAAGTACCTGGACGACATGATCACTGAGGATGCTCAGAAGATTGATGTCGTTTTTGCGTCTCGCTTAAAGGAGATCAATGCACAAATTGCTCGGCTGTATGCGAAATACAGTAAGGACGGCCAGCTTACTTTAGCCGATGCCAACAAATACAATCGTCTGAACAAGGAAATGGAGAGGATGGCCGAGGAATCTCACAAGGCTTTCAAGACCATTCTGACTATTGTTGAGGCATTAGCAGCCAAGCAGTTTTTAGAGAATTATATGCGTTCTGCTTATCTATTTGAAATGGAATCCGTGGTTAACTTGGGTTTTAGCATCCCGACAGCCGAAGTCATTCGGCAGGCCATTCTAAACCCTATAGCTGAATTGACTTTGTCAGCGATTTACAGGCGGCATCGAGACGATTATGTCCGGCAGATTCAAATTTCCGTCGCACAGGGCCTACAAGCGGGGGAGGATTATTCAAAGATCGCCCGCCGCATTGAAAGAGCGACCGAATTTGCCCGCAGGAAAGCCCGTGACGTGGCGAGAACAGAAGCTCATAGGGTACAAGTCTCGGCGAGGATGGAAAGCGCTGAAAAGGCCTCAAAACGGAGCAATCTTAAAAAGATGTGGAATGCTACCCTTGATCTTAAAACACGAGCCGGGCACAGGAAGCTGGACGGGAAGACAATAGGACGCAATGGACTGTTCAAATCAATTTACGGCGGCGTCGGGCCGGCTCCGGGGCACATGAATAATGCCAAGGATGATATTAACTGCCGTTGTACGATAGCTTTCAAAGTAAACGGCGTCCTGCCGGATACGAGAAGGGCGAGGGAAGGCGGCAGCGGGGCAGGCCAGACACTCCCATATCAAACCTATGAAGAGTGGTACAAATCTATTGAGGAAAAGGGCAGCGGTTAAACAGCGGCTTTTTATTTTGTCCTGAGCATGACGTTAAAAGGCTTATTTTTCATGCACTCATAACAGGCGCGCACTGTAGAGGGCGAAGGAGGAAGAAGCGTAATGCCAACTTTAGAAGATGTGAAAAAATTTCTCGAAGAAAATAAAGAAAACGAAGATGTAAAGGCGTATCTGAATGAACTTTCTGCCGTGTCTGCTGACAAGGTGAATGGGTTTTTAGATACAGAAGAAGGAAAACGTCTCATTCAGCCTCGGTTGGATTCTCATTTTACAAAAGGTCTTGATACGTGGAAGGCGAACAACCTCGATGCTCTGGTTGATGCAAAGGTAAAAGAGCTTTATCCGGAAGAAACAGAAGAGCAGAAGCGGATCAGGAAGCTCGAAAAGGAGCTGGAAGATCAAAAGACAGCGGCACAACGTGAAAAGCTTTTAAACAAAGCTGTTTCTTATGCTTCTGAAAAGCAACTGCCAGCAGATGTAGTGGAATTCTTTATCGGTGAGGATGAAGAATCAACGATGAAGAACCTCGGAGCATTCGAAGAGAAGTACAATGCCGCACTTCAAAAGGCTATTGAATCCAAGTTTCAAGAGAATGGCCGTGATGTCCAGTCCGGTAGCAATGAACCGACAAATCAAGATTTAGACATCAGCTCGCTTGCAGCTGAAGCAAGTATTAGAAAATAAGGAGGGCTATCTTTAATGCCAACATTTAATCCGAACAATGCATTAATGCAAGACTCAGTAAACGGGAAGGTTCCAACTGAACAAGGAACGCTGGTTTTAAAAGAGTTTATGACCCAATCTGCTGTCACGAAACTAGCAAAATATGAAGAAATGAGTAAGCCGGTGAAGGAATTCACGTACTTGGCTTCAGGACCGGGAGCTTACTGGGTTGGAGAAGGTGAGAGAATCCAAACTTCTAAGGCTCAATGGTTAACAGCAAAAATGATTTCAAAGAAATTGGGTGTCATCATCCCTGTTTCTAAAGAATTCTTGCGCTACTCTGTAACAGATTTCTTCACACAAATGCGCCCTGCTATCGCTGAAGCCTTTGCGATCAAATTTGATCAGGCTGCGTTATTCGGTGTAGATTCACCGTTTGCAAAAGGCGTATCTGTATTTGAAAAAATCAAGGAATCTGGTAACACAATTGCGTTAAACTCACTTGGCAATCTATATGATGAGTTAAATGGGGTCATGGCTCTTGTTGAAGACGCAGACAAAGATGTAAACGGCTTTACAACAACACGCCGATTCCGTCAAAAGCTCCGCGGCACAAAGGATGGTAATGGTCTTCCGATCTTCAACGATGCGACAGGCGGCGCCACACAGCAGGCTCTTGGCCTTCCGATTGGATATGCGGATTCTAAGTCATGGGATTACGAAAAAGCGGCTTTACTTGCGGCTGACTGGAATTACACACGTTACGGAATCCCTCAAGGCATGGAATACAAAATCTCAGAGGATGCAACATTGACAACGATTGTCGATGCAGACGGAAACCCGATCAACTTGTATGAGAGAGATATGGTTGCTCTCCGTGTAACTCAGCAAGTCGGATTCATGACACTGACCGATGATGCTTTTGCTGCTATTACACCAGCAACGGAGGCGTAAGCTTATGGGGTACACATCTAAAAACTATAGCACTAATAACGGCGACAAATTGGTGATCGGCGGCGAGCTCGAAATAAAAGAGGGTGCGAAGGTGACCGGGTTATCGGGGTCTGCGCCTGCTCCTAAAACTATCACTTCGGAAATGATCGGCGACGGAGAAGTGAAAAACATCAATATCGGTGATGGTTCTGTCCAAAATCGTAACATCGGCACTGGTAGTGTACAAAATGCCAACATCGGTGCAAAGGCAGTTACTTTAGCCAAACTCGGTGACGATGTGACAGCAAAGCTTTCTGATTTAGAGAATCGGATAAAAGCACTGGAAGGAGGCGGCGCGTGATATGAAAGCATCTAACGGTTCCAAAACTATTGAATGCACTGAAAAGGCTTTTGAGGTGGTTTATTCTCACATTGGTTTTAAGAGAGTGGAAGAGGCCGAGAAGCCAGCTGCCGATCTTCTTGATATGACTGAGGCTCAACTGCAGAAGGTAAACAAAGATGAGATTATTGCTTTCTTGAAAGAGAATGAATATGATTTTGACCCTAAAGCGCCTAAAGACGAACTGATCAAGATTGTCTTAGGTGAAGAGTAGGTGATTCAGTGGACATCGCACAAGTAAAGCGAATGACAGAGATTAAGACAGATAGGCATGACGAATATTTGTCTGAAATAGTCCCTATTTTGATTGAGTCTGCCAGTGATTTTTGTAGCAACACTTTCGATCCGGAGGCTTTACCAGCTGGCGTGAAGCTTTTTGTTGCGAAGGCTGCGGAATATAACATGAATCCTTCTGGACTCTCGGGAAGAAGCATGGGGGATGTGTCCTATTCGTACAATACAGAATTTCCTCGGTACATCACAAAACACCTTACGCCATATCGAAGGCTGAGAGTTAAATGATATATGAGGAATTCCCGCACGTCATAACGTTTCAGCGGTTGGAAAAGGTGCCGGACGGCGGCGGGGGCTATGTTGAAAAATTCACCGATTATCTCACAACAGAGGCCTTTGTCGGGGGGATTACGTCCCGGGAATATTATCAGGCTCAGCAGCTTCAGAATCCGGTTGATTGCAATGTGTATTTCCCGTATCGCAATGATATTGAGAAGACAATGCGGATCATCTACGAAAACAAGGTGCTGACTCTCAAATCAGATCCGATCGACCAGGGCGGCATGCATGAGATTATGAATTTGAAATGTCAGGTTACGGGGGTGCTGAAGGGCAATGGCTGAGGTAAGCGGCAGATGGGTCAGGCAGATGCAAAGAGCCACGAGCGAGTTCAGAAACCGGGTCATAGACGATATTAAACAACTGGTCACAGACACGGCCGAGCTGATTTACAGCCATGCTGTTCTGAATGCTCCGACCGCCGCAATAGACGGGGGGAACCTGAAAAATTCAATTGAAATCGACTACCAAGAGGGCGGCTTACGGGCCGTTATTTCTGTTGGTGCCGATTATGCCGTATATGTGGAATACGGAACAGGGATTTACGCAGAGGAAGGCGGCGGCCGGCAAACGCCGTGGGTTTATTATGACACCAAGCTTAATAGATGGGTGGTCACGCGGGGAATGCGGGCACAGCCGTTCTGGAATCCAGCGGTGGACGAAGGCATGCGGTATTTTGCCAGTCAAATGTGATAGAAAGGAGCTGTCATCATGCGATCTGCCCTGTGGCCGTTGCAGGCTGCTCTATTTAAGAGGTTATCAACAGACGAAGAGCTGAACGGGCGCGTCACGGGCGTCTTTGATGCAGTCCCGAAAGATCAGCAAAAACCTTATGTGACAATGGGCGATGATGATGTATCCCCATTTAAAACCAAGACATCCAGCGGTGAAGAAATCAATGTGGTTTTACACTGCTGGTCAGGTTACAACGGAAAAAAAGAAGCGATGGAGATTCTGAGTCTCATGCTTCAAGCGTTAACAAGCAGGCCCCTAACAGTAGAGGGCTTTTCTTTATGCCGTTCTGAGATGCGCAGCATGCAGGTGATCACCGATATTGACGGGTACACGCGTCACGGCATTCTCAGAATGCGCTTCACAATAAACAATTGAAAGGATGAACAAAATGGCAGATTTATTGAATGGTATTGATGAGGTTTACTTTGTTCAACCGATGAATGCTACTTCAACTGAAGGTCTGTTTATCGCATTCCAAACAGAAGGCAGTCATACGAAAGAACAAGATACAAAAGATGAATCAACAAAGTCTGGCCGAATTGTTGGGTACGGCCCTAAATCTGAGAGCATCGAACTGACATATTATGCTGCTGTCTCTGATCCGGGTCAAACGGCGATTGAAGATGCTTATGACAACGAAGAGACAGTTCAGGTATGGAAAGTAAACCTGAATAAAAACAAAAACGATAAGCATGATTCTGAATATGGACATGCAATCATCGAGAACTTAGAGAAAAGTGCACCGCAAGATGGGTTTATTGAGGTTTCAACAACATTGCCTGTTCTCGGTAAGACCCGTAAAGGTGAACTTGATCCTCTGCCTCAAGAATTAATTGACGAGATCAGATCTTCTGCGGGTGCCAAAGAGTTCATGCAGTTTGGCGAGAATGCCAAAAAAACAACTACGCCCTAAGGCGCCCCAAAATCTATCGTTCACGGCTACGGCTGACAGCGTGACCGTGAAATGGGATGCGGTAGATGGGGCAACTTCATATAAGGTATATAGGGGAGCGAGCAAGCAGCTGGACGCAACTGTCACAGGCACATCCCACACCTTGACAGGAATTGCGGCCGACACGAAACTGACGGTCAACGTCTCTGCTGTGAACGATGCGGGCGAGTCCTCAATGACCGAGATTGTTACGCAAACACAAGCGGTTACGCCCTAACGTACCCCGCAATATAACTGCGAAAAGCGCCACTTCAAATCAGGTGAGTTTTTCATGGGATGCGGTGAAAGGGGCGACATCTTACAACATTTACAGATTTTATGCAAAAATAGCGACTGTCTCAAAGAATTCGTACACGTCGAATCCTAACCTGAAGCCGGATACCGCCTACATTTTTAACGTGTCGGCAGTGAACTCGGCCGGGGAATCGGAACGATCGGCCAATTTTACGATACGAACAGAAAAGGAATTATAGGGTCCGGGCTTCCCGGGCTCTTTTTTTAACATACAACAATAATCGGAGGTTTTATAAATGGCTTACTTAACTATCGGAGATAAAGAATACAAATCACGCTGCGACTTTGCTTTTGACAGATTGGCAAACGAAAAATATTCCACTGCTGACGAAAAGGGCAAAGGCGGCACAATGAATATTTACATGAGCTTGCTCAACGAAGAGGCTTCCTATCTTTCTGCTTTTTGGGATTGTGCACTCGCTTACTTGAAGAAAGAAAAGCCATCAACTGAGGCTATTGAAGAAGCAATTATTAAAATCATTGATGAAGACGAAACAGGCGACGCAATTGACAAGATGATCAATGAAGCATTCACAACGCTGGACTCGGCGGGTTTTTTCAAAGGCGTAATCCGTCAGCGTTGGAAGATGATGGAGAAGATGAACAAAGGGAAGAAACCGGCTCCGAACGAAACACCGGAAATGGAAGCGAAACGGCTGGAGGACGAAGAGAACGGCAAGGAAGTCTTGAAGATGATGAAAGAGGCATACAAAGAGAGAACGGGATCGACTATGACCAAATAATTACGAACTCCGCACATTGGCTCGGGGTTTATGATGTGGATTTAATCATGTCATGGACTCCTAATGAATACAAGCTTCTGCTCAAAGGGGCCAAATTGCGAAAAATAGATGAATTGGAGCTTATGGCAAAAAACGCCATGTTTCACCGTTATGCCATGAATGAGAAGCGCCCCAAAGAAAAGAAGATGTATGATGCGGATAAGGCCAGACGTCAATTGGAGCGCAATATCACTGGCGATAACGACAAATGGCGCAAGTCAGATGTAAACGAGCTCGGCAAACGAGCCAAAGGGGTTCAGCGGTTTAATGATGCAATCCGCAACCACTTTGCAAAATTCGGACAAGGAATGGGGTGAGGGAATGATCGAAAGACTGACAGCAATAGTTGAAGCACAGACAAGAAAATTTAATCGCAGTATGGATCGTGTCAACGATATAATGCGCCGGATGGCTGATCATCACACAGTCGAGGTTGACGCCGAGATTGCCAGCTTTCAGGCAAGAGTACGGCAGGCGGCGCAACAAATAGATAACTTTGTTCATCGACATCAACGCACGCGAGTTGATTTAGATGCGGATTCAGACCCTTTAACTCGGGCCATCAATTGGGCGAAGCAAAGATTAAGACAGATTCCCCAAACTGTCACCACGCAATTAATGGGGAATGTGCGGCCGTTATCTTCCGCATTGGCACGCGCTAAAGCAGGGCTATCGGCAGTGGCGAACAGAATCACAACGACGATAGACGGAAATCCCACTCCTTTAGGGCGTGCTGTCGCTGTTGCGCGGTCAGCCATAGCATCAGTATCTCATAACGTAACTACCACTTTTAATGCGGCCACGTCGCCTATCATGCGCGGGGTTTCGGCAGTCCGTTCAGCTTTGGCTTCACTGCCAAACAGAATTACCACGGTCATAAACGGAAACACGGCTGCACTTATGCGCTCTGTGGCAACGGCTCGCGCTGCTCTGGCGTCCTTACCGAGAAGAGTATGGATCAGTATAGAGGCTCGAATTGATCGGTTTGAAACGTCAATGAACAGACTTGCCAAGATCACAAACTCAGTTTCAACAGTCATCGGTCATTCAATTGCCGGGGCACTAACGTCCCTACTCCCTGCAATCTCGCCAGCCCTTGCAAGTATTGTCGGGGTAATCGGCTCATTGGGTCCTATGCTCGGGGTGGCAGCCGGCGGAGTAATGGGGTTAACCAGTGCATTTGCAACAGCGGGAACAGGCGCGGCGGCATTCGGCGCCCTTGCTATTACTTCGATAAGCGGTGTATTCAAAGCATCCGAAGACCTTTCCAAGCTGCAGGAGAAGCTGGACAATGCAACAAGCGCAAAAGAGCGCGCTAAGATCATGAAACAGATCAATAATCTGCAAAAATCTCTTGGAAAAGAAGAGAGAGAGGCATTAAAGAACCTCGAAGACTTTAAAGACAACTGGCGGGACATCGGTACGATGGTTCAAAAGCCGATCTTGAAAACATTCGGTATGTCTCTAAATACGTTTAAACTCGCTCTCAACTCACTCATTCCAATGTTTGACGGACTGGCGAAAGAGGGCGTGGGACTGGCGAAAAGCATGGACAAAGCTTTTAAAGCTCCGGACATGCAGAGATTCATTTCCTATCTGAACAAAGAAGCTCCGAAGGCGTTTGCTTCATTCGGCCGATCTGCCGGGAATGTCTTACGGACAGTTTTTAATCTGATCGTAGCATTCGGACCGACCGGAAAGAGCATGACAAAATCCATCGAAGGAATGACCCAATCATGGGTGAAATGGTCAGCGAACTTGGGTTCTTCAAAGAAATTTCAGGCTTTCGTGGAGTATACAAAAACCAACGGCCCGAAACTGCTACAGATCATCAGAAACTTTTCGGGCGGCCTGACAAAGCTGTTTACTGGATTCGCTCCTATGTCTCAAGACATGATGACATCACTCGTAGATCTGACCAAGCGGTTCAATGAGTGGGCAGGCAGCGTTACGAAAACAAAAGAATTTCAATCGTTCATTGACTATATCAAAACCAACGGCCCTACAGTATGGAGCACATTGGGGCAGATCGCGAAGACTATCATCAACTTGCTTGTTGGCATGGCTCCACTCGGTAAAACGATTTTGGAGAATGTAAACGGGTTTTTGAAATTTACTAATGCTGCGATGGAGGCAAACCCGGCAATCGGGAAATTTATAGCAGCTGGTATTTCATTAATTGGTGCTTTAAGAGCTATTGTTCCAGCGATAGTAGCGGTCAGTGCTGTCACAAATGGGCTTAAAGATTTTATGACTGCAGCTCAATATTTGCGGAGCTTTGGTTCGGCGGTTTCAGGGATCAGAACTGTGGGATTGATTACCCAATTAAAATCAGCAATTGTCACGATGGGTCAATTCATTGCGAAGTATACAACGATGGCAGCAAGCGCAACAGCTAATGCTGTGAAAATGGCGGCATCGTGGACAGCCATGAAAATATCAGCGTTTGTTTCTGCTCTGAAGCGCGGCATTGTTCAAATGGGTTTATGGATCAAGAATATGACTGTAATGGCTGCTCAATCAATCGCAAGTGCTGCCCGTACAGCAACCGCATGGACAGCAATGAAGATCACCTCTTTTATCACAATGCTGACAAACGGGATTAAGCAGATGGGTCTTTTCATTGCCAAAATGACCGTGCTCGCAGCGCAATCCATAGCACAGGCAACCCGCATGGCAGCGGCTTGGACGGCGGCGCAGATCAGCAATTTTATATCTTTGTTGGTTGCAGGCGGTAAGCAAATGGTTTTATTCGGCCGGCAACTCGTCGTGCTTGCGGCACAAGCGGCAGCGCAGGCGGCACGTATGGCGGCATCATGGGTCATCGCAATGGGGCCTATCGGATGGATTACGGCGGCTGTCATCGGTCTGGTAGCCTTGATCATTGCGAATTGGGACACGGTAAAATCGGCTACAATTGCGGCATGGGGGGCTATTTCCAGTTGGTTGTCTACTGTCTGGACAGGTATAAAGACGATAGCAACATCAACATGGAACGGAATAAAGTCGTTCTTCTCTACTGTTTGGAATGGAATTGTATCGGCAGCTAAAAGCATTTGGAACGGCCTGAAAACATTCTTTTCATCACTCTGGAATGGGATGAAAACCGCGTTCACAACGGTTTGGAACGGCATTAAGTCATTCGCCACTTCAACTTGGAAAGGCATTGTGTCAGTCGGGAAGTCTGTCTGGAATGGTTTGAAAACGTTCTTTTCATCTGTTTGGAATGGAATGAAAACAGCATTCACAAGCATTTGGAACGGTATCAAAACAATTGCTACTTCGATCTGGAAGGGCGTTGTATCAGTTGGAAAATCAATCTGGAATGGATTGAAAACATTCTTCACCAGTTGGCTAAATACGCAAAAGAAAATCTTCAGCACCGTTTGGAATGCGATAAAAACTGTTGTTACCACAGTATGGAAAGCTGTATCTTCTACTGCCAAGAGCATTTGGAATGGATTGAAGTCATTTTTTAGCGGCATGCTGAATGGCACCAAAAGTGTTTTCACAAGCGTGTGGAACGCCGTTAAAGGTTTTGTGACAGGGCTCTGGAAAGGGCTCGTGAGTACAGCTAAAAGCCTATTCAATAGTATGAAAAATGCTATTTCCGGCATAATGAAATCAGCAAAATCAACAATTACAAGCATATGGAACGGTGTCATGAAGTTTTTCCGCGGCATTAACTTGTGGCAGATCGGTAAGAACATCATCCAAGGCTTAATAAAAGGTATCAGCGGCATGGCGGGAGCATTAGCGAGCAAAGTAAAATCAATGGCAAATGCTATTCCCAACGGCATGAAAAAACTTCTGGGAATCCATTCTCCGTCAAGGGTAATGCGTGACCAGGTCGGTTATCACGTCGGCACCGGTATGGCGGCTGGTATTGATAAATCACAGGCCAAAGTAAAAGCGGCCGCGGCAAAAGCAGCAAAAGCAGCTCAGAAGGCGGCTGAGGTAAAGGTATCCAACAAAATTAAGAACGCTGAAGTGAAGTATGACACCAAGAAAATGGGCGCGGATACGTATATCAAAACATTGCAGAAGATTCAGAAGCAAAACAAGCTTACCAGCGAGCAAAACCGAAAAATACAGCGCGAGATATATCAGGCATCCAAAAACGCCTCTGATAAACAGAAGAAGCTATTGAAAGAGCAGCAGCGCAAGGAAGCGAAGGCGAAACTGGCGTATACCAAGAAAGTATCAGATCAGATTAAGAAAGCTGAGGCAAAATACGATACAGGAAAAATCAGCGGGAATACCTATATCAAAACGCTTGAGAAAATCAAGAAGAAGAACAAGCTGAATTCTGACCAGCAAATAAAGGTTCAACGGGAAATCTATCAGACTCAAAAAGCTATGACTGATAAGGCCAGAAAGCAGAAGGAAGCCGAAAAGAAAGCGGCTGACAAACTTAACAAGGGCATTCTTTCTGCAAACAATACTTATCTCTCAAAATTCAAAAAAGTGAATGATAAACTGACTGCCGATATTAAGGCGGCCAACGATGCCTATAAAAAGGAGTTGCAAGACCGAACTGACGCGATTTATAACGCCATCGGTCTATTTGACGATGTCTCAAGTCAAAATGTGAACGGCTCCAAGCTGACTTCAAATCTTAAAAAGCAGCTGGACAAGATCAAAACGTTCAACACTGACATCACAAAAATAGCAAGCCGGGCACCGAAGGCGTTCACAGACGAATTGAAAGAAATGGGTGTCGGGTCAGCTGATCAGATTAATGCAATAGCCCGCATGACAGATTCGGAGCTAAATGAGTATGTCAGTCTGTGGAAAGAAAAGCACAAGCTGGCCAGTGACCAGGCTACCCAAGAATTAACCGGGTTGAAGAACGCGACGACCAAGAAAATAAATGAATTACGGTCGGCCGCAAATAAAGAACTGGCACTTCTGAAAAATGACTATCTCCGCAAAATTGGGGAGCTTACAGTGGATGTAAAACAGCTGGGTTCTCTGAAGAAAAGCGGTAAAGCCATCGGATCAAATACAATGGCCGGCATTATTTCTGGAATGAAGAACATGAAGGGCGAGTTGGCGAAAGAAGCAAACTCCATCGCATCGACAATTGAGAAAACCATTAAGAAAAAATTGAAAATCCACTCCCCATCCAGACTGATGCGGGATCAGGTGGGGATCATGGTTCCTGCTGGTATCGCTGTGGGGATTCAGAATGGTATCGGCACTGTTCAAAAAGCTATGGGAGCCGTCAGTGATGCCATGACTATTCAGCAGGAGGATCTGAATTTTGCATATGACACATCCATTTCTAGCAGCGAACTCGGCACGGTTAGAAAAGAATTGAGCGCGGACATCCGGAACCTTGAATTGCCTGACAGAATGATTGTTGTTGAGCTGGACAGCAAGAAGGTCGGTCAAGGCGTAGAAAAACCTGTCACAGACGCTCAGAAAAGGTCGAACGCAAGGAGGACGAGATTTAATTGATCAATTATCAGGAACTACTGCCTAACCAATGGAAAATCACGTTTGATGGTATTGATATATCACCCTTCTTTTATGTGAAGACCACGGGCGGCCGGGGAGTGACAGGAAGAGAAGTGAATACAGCCACTATCGGGAATCGCCCCGGCGGTTTCCTGCGGAACACAAGAATCCCTGTAAGAGTCATAACCATTGAGGTTCTTTTTGCCTTCAGCAGTGAAGAAGAGTTGAAGAAAAAGCAGGAGGAATTGACTTTTATTCTGCACACTGAAGAGCCTAAACCGTTAATTTTTCATGATGAGCCCGACAGATTCTATAACGCTGTCTTTGAAAGCATTTCAGAAGGCGAAGAACAGGGAGGCTTTCAGACTGCAACATTGACTTTTATCTGTCCTGACCCAAAAAAATACGGCCCGGCGAAGGATTTTGAATTTAATTCAGGTATTCAGACTATCATTAATCCGGGATATGCGGCCGTAGACCCGACAATCGAATGCGTCTTTGAAGAGAAAGCCACTTCATATGAGGTGGCTCTTCTTAATGATGATGGGTCTGTATCGAAAACGATCAAGCTGCTGTACGATTTCATCGCTGGTGACACACTTGTAATTGATTCAGCAAAAAGAAAGGTCACTTGCAGCGGTAATTTAATCATGACAGCACTTCAAATTAAATCAGATTGGTTTCTGCTGCCGCCCAGGACGCCAGTTAAAATCAAGTTCAGTCATAAGAGCAGTATCAAATTTAATGAGGCATATTTGTAAGGAGGTCCGGTCATGGCTGACATTTATATACTTTCACCAGATGATAAATTATTGACAGTGCTGTCCAGCCACGGACGAGAAACCTGTACGTTCTGGGATGCAAAATACAAGGAAGAGCTCAACAAGGGCTCTTCTTTTTCTTTTGTAGCCGATGCCTCCCACCCTGACGCGCGCTTCCTATTCGAAGAGAATCAAGTGGTATTCAAGGATAAGGACGGTGTAATGCGTCTGTTTGTCATCAAGGAACTGGATGATACAAGTGAAGAAGGAGAGATTAACACTCAGGTTACCTGTGAAGCTGCCATGATGGAGCTTGCTGAAACCTTTGTAAAAGATTTTCGCCCTACCAATAAAACTGCTCAGTTTGTACTGGACAACGTCCTTTCTCGGTCAAGATGGGTGGCGGAAGTAACGGCGGAGCTTGGAGTGAATTCGACTACCTTCTATAAAAAAACAGCGTTGGATTGTATCGCTGACGTGATTAACATATGGGGCGGAGAGCTTCAGGACACTATAGAATTTGATGGAAATCAGGTCGTTAAACGAATCATAAAAATACTTCCCCGTCGCGGTAAAGACAGCGGGAAGCGCTTTGAGAGTGATAAGGATACAACGAATATCCGGCGGACCGTTATCAGTTACCCGGTGACAGCCCTTTGGGGTTACGGAGCATCCATAGCATCTACTGATGAGGAAGGAGAGGAGACGGGCGGTTATTCCCGTTTTATTGATTTCTCTGAAGTAGAATGGAAAAAAACAAAAGGCGACCCGGTCGATAAGCCTTTAGGCCAGGAATGGGTTGGCGATCCGGATTTATTAGAACGATTGGGCCGCCTTAAAGATGGAAAGTTGATCCATCGGGAAGGCCAATTCAATGATGAAGACATAACGGAGCCGGAAGAGCTTTTAAAGGCCACATATAATCATTTGATTACAACTGCATGTAAGACAGAAATCAATTATGAGCTGTCCGTGCAACTGCTTGAGAGCGTGCCGGGCCACGAACACGAACATGTGGAATTGGGAGATACAACGATCGCAATTGATCGAAACTTCGCTATTCCAATCGAGACATCGCAGCGCGTTATTTCAATGGAATACGATATTACCGACCCAGAAAATACTTGCGTCGTAGAGATCGGTCAATTTTTATCAGCATTACAAAAAGATGGCCGGATTGATCAAATTGAAAGCGTAATTGAAAAAAATCGCGGTACTTGGGAAAGTAAACCGGATGCCGGCGAGGTTACGGATGGCAGTTTCCCTGACAAAGCCCCGCCAGTTCCGTCGAATGTAGTGATCAAGGCAATGTTTCAGAATGTGGCCCTGACATGGGATTATGATCCGTCCAGTTATATTGCAGCCTATGAGGTATATGCTTCACAAGTAAATGGATTCACTCCATTAAAAGAGAATCGTATTTTCAGAGGCAAAACAGGCGGATATGAGCATTTTACGGGAGTAAATGAAGTTTGGTATTATCGCTTGCGCTCAATCAACACACGAGGCACAGCGAGCGAATTCACGGATCAGTTTTCCGCGACCACTCAGCGCATTTTGACTGATGACATTGTTTTCGGAGCGATCACAAAGGAAAAACTGGCCCAGCTGGCCGTTGATGCTGATAAACTTTCAAGAAACTTTGATGATGCTAATATCTTACCTGGCTCTCTTTTAAAATCTAAATGGTTCTATGATTATACGGACACCAGCCACAGTGTTGAGGAAAAAGAATTTAATGAAATGACTGTTTCTCAGATCATCAATGGAACAACTAGAATAGCTTTCGGAATATGCGGGAACAGGTCCTCGCCTGTTAATATTCAAAGAATGGCATTGGTCAAAGATCAACAATATACACTGTCATTTGAAATAAAACGGAATAATACCACCGACATAAGTTATATTCATTTGAAAAAAGGCAGCACTTTCATACAGATTAGCAGCAATGAACAGAAAGATATTTCTGCTTTTCCGTCTGACCAATTTATAAGGGTTAATATCAAATTTACTGCTCCGGAAACCGGCTCTGATTACACAATTGGAATCGGCGGATATAATCGAAACGGAAACACTGAGCCCTGTAGCTTTGTTATTCGTAAAGTACAGGTGCGCAAAGGCGATGTTATTTCTGATTATGGTTATAGCCCGTTTGATACTCAGCTGGTTGATGGTGTTATTGATGGCGACCACATCCAAAAGGCGGTAATAGAAACAGCTCATATAAAAAATGCAGCCATAACAAGTGCGAAAGTAGCTGAAGCGGCTATCGGGACAGCGGCTATTCAAAATGCGGCTATCGCAAAGGCGCATCTAAAAGAAGCAATAATTGATTCGGTACACATCATTGACGGTTCAATAACAAACGCCAAGATCAAAGACCTTTCAGCGGACAAAATAAACGTCGGGACGTTAAAAGGTATCACGATAGAGGGTGTGGACATAAAAGGGGCCCGTTTCGAGGCGCTGACACAATCAGAAGATGCCGAATACTATATCGAAGGTGATAAGATTTACCAATTCACCAGAGACTCTCATTATGATTACAACAAATTGGTTGTTAGTTCTGCGAAAATAACGCAGGAACAAGGAAGGTTTTACGATCCTGGTGATTCCTCTAATGAAATCTACAGAACAGTCTCAATTGGTGATGGCAAAATTGAGCTCCGTGGCGCAGGCGAGCAAACCGCATATGAAACGGTTCCAACTATTTCAATGTATTCAGAAATAGGAGATGTTGGACAAGTTATAAGCCATTTTAATATGAAAATGGAAAGACAGGCAGCTGTTGAAGAAGACGCCTTTCTTCTTACTGCTACTACCAATCCTAAAAATATAGGAGAGCCGTTCACATATAACCGTTATCAGGCCCTTTTTGAAGGATCAGCTACTATTTATCGCTTTAAACCGAATAATTTAGATATTGATGTCCCCGGGGTCATTCGACTGAAATCAGGCCAAAAAACGATTGTTGACGCATCAGATTTAACGCTACCATTGGGAACCAAAGTTGTAGCAGGGAATGCAAAAAATTGCGAATTCAAATTGATGGGTGGCAATGTTTCTACAGAATTAGAAGACGAGCATGGAGGCCTGCAATACGGTTTGATGGTTTACTGCTTTACTTGGGACATTAAACTGCCGCCTGACGGAGGGGCAACTGCGTACGCGCGCTACAATCGCATTCCTTTTGTTGATAGTTTTTATTATGCGCCTGAGAACGTTTTTGCAGCGGTAGGTACAGCGATTGGCGCATATTCTAATGCGGTTACGGTAGGATTAGAAAATATAAGTGCCAGTTCTGTTGATATTGGAGTGAGAGGGACCGGGACTACTGCCGGAGTTGCGGGAAAAACGATAAAAGTTCAAATTGTTATTTTTTACGAATCACAATAAGGGAGTAATTTTTATGATTGAAAAAAGGGATTTTAACATGAGTCTTTATTATGCGGACGGCATCGAAATAGAAGAAACCAGCGCGGGAATCGAAATAACTGCCGGCTCTATAAAAAAAGGAGACAAGACATATCCCATGGAGGCTGTTTCGTTCGATCTGCAGCCGGACGATACAACCAAAGTAGCGTATCAATTATATGTCCTTCATGATATAAAGTCTGATGAGATAAGCTATTTGCTCACAAAAACCTATGTAGAGCCTGATGGTTATTACCAAGGGTACAGTGGGAGCAAAAAGCTTATTATGATTCCAGTTCAAATTGTCGTTGATCCACAAGGCAACCGAGAGGGGCTTATAACAATCTACGTTCAAAATAAGGAGGATGGCAAAGATGAAGCTTGAGCCCGTGGTATTAAATATTGAAGCAAAAGATAGAGAAAAGGAAAAGACTACAGAGGAAAAGTTGCAGGAGCAAGTCCATGACCTTCAGCGGGTTTGCAATCTCTTAATGAATCAATAAAAGGAAACGGGGGGAGCCCATTGGAGAACCGAAGTGCTCTTTTCGGGTTTTTTGAGGATTGCTGGAAAAACGGAACTGTTTTGACTGTTGAAATGAGAAAAGCCGTTGATAAAGGCCGCATCACACAAGCGGAATATGATGAAATTACAGCAAAAGAGCGCGGTAATGCGTATCCGGATCAAGAATAGGGAGGGGAACAGAATGCAAGAAATGACAAGAGAGCAGCTTCAGGAACAGCTGCAGATTGAAATCTACAAATCCATTTCACTACAGGAAGAATTGAGTCAAAAGAATAAGGAGCGCGCTGAATACAAGGCTTTATATACATTTGCGGAAAAGAAGCGCGAGGAACTTCAAGAACAATTAAATGCTGTTCAGTCAGCAAATGAAGGCCATAGTGAACCAGCACCTGTAACTGAATAGGTGTTTTTATTTTGCCTCGAAGGAGGTGATCAAAATGGAGGGAATACATGTGTGGATGAATTTTGAAAGCTTACAGATCGCAAGAACATATCTTTTCGGGGAGGTGAAATATCTTGACTTGCTTCTAATCCTCAGCATCTTGGATGTCATCACCGGCATTATCAAAGCGTGGAAAATGAAGCAGCTCCGGAGCCGTAGCGCGTGGTTTGGATATGTCCGGAAGATGCTCAGTTTTATGGTGGTCATCGTCGCAAACATTATTGATACGATAACAAATTTGAACGGTGTTCTGACCTTTGGAACCGTTCTTTTTTATATCGCAAATGAGGGCCTGTCCATCACGGAAAATTTGGCGCAGATCGGCGTTAAAATTCCGGCCGTCATAACGGAGCGCCTGCACGTAATCGAAAACGACAACGATCAGACAAAAGAAAAAGACGATCAGGCAGCTGGTTAATCCGGCTGCTTTTTTAATCCAAAAACAGAATAGGAGAGATTTATATGTCAGCATTTAGAAACCAATATATTGATATTAATAAATGGACGCGACCGGGAATCAAAAACAACGGCGTGAAGAAACTGGCCGTACATTACACGGCAAACCCCGGCGCGACAGCTGCCAATCATTATAGATATTTTGGTCAAACGCTCCCCGCACAGAACAGAAATCTACCTGAGAAAAAACAGACGTTTGCCTCTGCACAGATCTTTGTCGATCGTACAGAGGCTATTTGCATCATTCCGTTGAATGAGGTGGCCTATCATGCGAATGACGTTCAGCAATTCGTCAATGGGCAGCCTTACCGGGGTGTCGCGGCGCTGAAGCCGAATGCGAATTTCTTGTCTATAGGCGTGGAGCTTTGCATCGAAAAGGACGGAACTTTTCATCCTGATACCATTGTCCGCGCAGAACAAGTTTGTGCCGAGCTGTGCAAAATGTATAAACTCGATCCAATCAATGACATTGTGCGCCACTACGACATTACACATAAAATCTGTCCGGCGCCGTGGGTAAGCAACTCTCAAGGGTTTACCGATTTTAAGACCCGTGTTAAAAAGCGAATGGTCGGCGTGGTTGTAACGGGGCCTGTGGTATCAAATCCAGATGTTACCCATACAGACACAGGAAGATTCATTAAAAACACGGTGGTTTCAAGCGATGGCCTTGTTTTACGTACACAACGGAGCGCCTCTTCTTCCATGGTGCTTAACCTGCCGAATGGCACAGTTGTAAAATATCAGCTTGGATCAACTGTCAACGGATGGGGATATGTTGAATACACCAATTCAAAAGGCCAGACATTCCACGGATATGTGAATGTCTCCTATATCAAAAGCGATAACGAGCTGAAAAGTGGCAACAAGAAGAAAGCATCATCGTCAAAGCCTAAATCCACTCAAAAATCAAAATTCAGCCTGCCAGCGGGTATTTTTAAAGTCACAAGCCCGTTGACCCGAGGAGAGGCCGTAAAACAGATTCAAACGGCGCTGGTGGCTCTTCATTATTACCCCGATAAGAGCGCAAAGAACTTTGGAATTGATGGCGCATATGGCGCGAAGACAGCAAACGCAGTCAAACGATTCCAGTCCATGTATGGCCTGACTGCTGATGGCATTTATGGGCCGAAAACAAAAGCGAAGCTTGAAGCTCTACTAACATAAGAGAATCCCTTCTCGTTATGAGAAGGGATTTATCTTTTTATTCATCGTATAGTTTATTAACCAAATCGGTAAATGAATCAGATATATGACTCAAAGCTCCAGCAGGGTCTTCATAAGCAATTTCATGATCCCAGAAAACCACGGAGGGATTTTCTTTATTCTGACGATAATCGAAACAGATTTCATTACCGAAAGGATCACAGGCGAAAGGGACTATCCCTGAAAGCATTCTTCCATCCTGATAATCTTCCAAAACCTCTAAAATAAAACTTGAACTATCCTCAGTTAGACCATGTAATCGATTAAAAACCGCGCCTTTTGTATTTTCATAGTCAAAAATCTTTTTACTTGGACGTGCTCCATTGTTGTTTAATATAGTTGAAATGTAGTCGTTTGGAAACTTAATATCTAAAGCCTTTTCGATTTTTTTAACAGTTGTTTCCCCGATGGGTTCTTCGGCAAATCTCCACTCTGTCATATTGACCAACTCCTATCTGTTCTTACTTCCACCACCCCAAAGGTGCCGACCTCCTGTATGGCCTGTTTGCCGATGCACCTTCTGGTCAACTAATTGCATTCTCCCTGAATCTTGGTGATGATGCCAAGTATATCCGTCTGGTGTTTCACCAGCTTTTATCATTTCGATTTGAAGGTCATTGAATTGATTTCTAAGTAAAGGATCTTTTTCAATTTCTTCTTTTAATTTTAAGGTTGCATCTTTAAATTGTAAATAATCGCTTTCCTTATAGAGTTTAGAATCAATCTTCGTATCAAATTTTGCTTTGAAAATTGGGAAACCGTCTTTATTATATGGAACTCCAGTTTTAGGATGTTTTTGGTTTTTAAGATGGCCCATTTTTAAGTTAACTGTTTTGAGGTTTCCATATTCATCTCTGTAAGTATAAGGTGCGGCTTTAGTAAACAAATCATCCTTTGATTGAACTAATCTCTTTAAAAGCGGCGTATTTTTAACATTAATAGTATTCCCGACGTCTTGTAAAATCCCTTCTAATGCAGGGGTATATCTATTGGCATAAGGCTTGACAGATGGATTGCCATTTTTAATCTTTTCGCTAGCCGCCTTCCCAACTTTAGCAAGATCTTTTGAGCCTGTTGAGACAGAGGACTTTCCGCCTTTCAATAACAGAAGACTTCCGCCCAAGTAAGTAACATAGTGCATTCGTGTATATGCATCCCCGTGAATCATCTTTTTATCCCAATCATCCTTCAATGTGTCAACCATACTTTGAAAGACACCTAGATAGTCGTATTCCAGAACAGTATCCAGAACTTTTTGAGGATCTTTGTTTAAGTTGTCAATTGTCCAACCGATATTCTGTCCGAGTTGAAGTGCTCCTTCACCGGTATCCTTGGCAAGATCGTATACACCAACAAGCAGACCTTTGGCGCCATCACCTATGATTTGCAATGCTTCTTTTCCATTATCCATGAAAGCTTTACGCTGTTCCAGAAATGAAACAAATTCAAGCTGTTCAGGGGTGAGATTCTCATAGCCAACCTTTTTGGCGATTTCTAAGTATTCATCCGGGTCGGTTACACCATCAGCCAGCTTTTTCTTCAGATCCTTGATTTCACGCTCTTTCGCCTCTTCCTTTTTAATCGTCAAATAAGCATCCGAATGTCTTGCGATATCACCTTTTTTCTTATGGATGTCGCTTTCTCGGTACGCCTTGGCATTGTAGTGAAGCGGCGTGGCGTTTTTTCCTTTACCTGTGGCGTTTTGGAGCTGCTCAAAGTCGGCTTGGATGAACTGTTCGTTCGCTTCGGTTTCTGCGTATTCTTTCGTTAGATCGTGATCAAGCTTGCCGAGCTTATGTATTGTTTCGCTTCTTTTTTTATCAGCTGAAGAGAGCTTCTGATCCGTGTTTTCGGTTGAAAACAGATCAAGCGAGATGATGTCTTCGATCTCTCCTAGGATGGAGCGCATGTCCTTTTTCTGCGCTTCCATAATCGCCTTTGATTTACTGAGGGCATGGGTGAGCTCGTGCTCCAGAAATGATTCCTCCACATGCGAATTGGAAAGTCCGGCATCTTCGACCTTGCCGGGAAGGCTTGTGAGAAATGCGATTTTCATATCGATCAGATCAAGCCAGCTGTCTGTGACGCCGGCGTGATCCTGGAAAAATGCTTTGATATTGTCAGCGCCCCGGCCTGAAAAGTCGCTGTCACCGAGGTCAGCCATACCTTGAAACGCTTTTTTTAGATTGACCATCTGGCCGCGCAGTTCTTTGTATTCATTCGCACGCTGTTTGGCAGCGGTCAGCAAGCTGTTTGCTTCAAAAACTTTCATGACCATATCCTTTCTTTTAAGAAGCTTCAACAAAATATTACCATGGAAGAATGAAGAAAATGATTGCTGTACGATTGAAAAGGAAAAAATGAATCATTTGGTCTGCGTCTTTATTCCTTGTGTTGCTCTTGAATAGAGATAAGAGAAAGCAGATTTGAAATGGTTGGGTAAAAATGGCTATCGGACATCTATCTCTTTAGGGTGCTTTTTTTATGAAATATATTGGTGTTTCGGATAAAAATGGTATAATTCTTGTGTTAGGAGGTGGTTAAGTGGATGAGTTTAGAAACTGGGTACTTTCCATTGCGGGGATTGTCACAATATGCAAACAGCTTTATGATATCTTCCAAAATGAAAAGAAGCAGCGAGGAGAGAAAAAGAAAAAGCGCTTCCGCCGGCAAAGCTAGAAGCGCAACTGCAGGTTTCAAGGTTTTCAAGGGGGGAAACCCCCTGTTTCCTCGAATATACACTCAGTATACATTAAAAGTAATTGCGGTATGCCGCAAAAACGTATTGCGGTATACTGTAACTCATCCACTTTCGAATGAAAGATTATCTCAGCAAGTACAGTACATCAGAAATGGCCATGCTTCTAATAATGTTATTTGGCCTTGTCGCTATTGACTCTAAAAACTTATCGCTTTCGGGAATGATAGCGAGTGTAATTTTATATCTGGCTGTGATCCTCACACTATTCAAAGGTCTTATTATGATTTGGTCAGAAAAACGAAGAAAGCGAAAAAATTAAGTTTATCCAAGAATGCGGTGGAAGTGGGGGAGTTGCTTGGAATCATTCGGCAGCGTTTAAGCATCCTTGTCACTTCTGGAAAGCTCAATCCAGTTAAAAAAGGTTGGAACAGTTACATTGTTTTTGCTTGAACATGTACAGCCCTTAAAAAAGAATTAGAAGCCGGCCGGAAGAAATACCGGCCGTATGATGACAGCCCTTCTCGAGACGAGGAGGGTTTTTGTTTGTCATACGTTTGCCACTTAAGTAAAACGAATTATAAGTTCGAATATTTTTCCAAAAAACATTGACAAAGTACCCGAAAAAGAATATTTTCAAGAAAAGAAAATATTGGGAAGAGGGTCTAAAAATTGAATCTAAAAGATATACTAGTTATGGAAGTACCTTCGGGTGCCTTAAAGGAAGTAATAAAAGAAAAAAAAATCGATTCAAAATTAAACTCTGCTGAAGATATGGCTGAAGCTTTAGCCAATCACCCAGATCTGGGCTCACAACTAGCTAACCAATTTAAGTTTGCTGGTAGTACAGCTGTGAATCTAAATATTGCTATGAAAGGTGTAGAGGCAGAGTGGCATCAAAAAGACTACTTTAAAGAAAAACTTCGAGAGAAGTATACAGCAGACATTTTCAATCAAGGGATCCGGCCAACATTAGACAAAAAACCGAAACTTATCAGTGCTCATGATCTTAATGATAAATTAGTTTTGGCTTTTTCATTCTTAGGACATGCAAGAAGGTATCTAGAAAACTTTCAAATTGTTTCACGTAGCCCACAAATGGTCGAATATGTTATAATTCATTTTTCTCCATTTGCAGTCGAGGTTAGAGCTGCTCAAGATCGTAATTCTATGTTTTTGAATTCTGTAGTTGAAATTATGGGGAAAGCTCCTGGTGATATTGCTTGGGAAAAGGCTACTAAATTGAATGAGGAACAGGCGAATCAATTGGCGCGATCTCTTAATGCAAGGTTAAGAGCTGCAAAACACAAAATGACTGAAGGGCCATATGCAACAAAAGAGGTAACTGCCAAAACACAAGTTGAAGATTTACAGGCAGATGAGCAGTATAAATCTGAATTTAACAATCAGCCGATGAAGAAAAAAACATTACGTTTTGACTATCGGTATAGTTTTGGATATTCTGATACAATATCTTATGAAGTTACGGACGAGGGTCTTTGGATAAGGTCTAAAGTTGGGGAAGAAGTCATATCCTATATATTAGATAAAATTATTGAATTAAGATATCCAGTTGGTGTAGAAGCCGACGTTAACAATGATGAAGATGACTTGATAGAAGAAGATGACTTGATAGAAGAAGATGACTTGATAGAAGAAGATGAAAAGGTTGAAATTCCCCCAAGTCCACCAGCTAGTGAAGCTGAAGAGAGCTTGGCTTAGCAGTAATTAAAGTGAGGTGCAGACATTGCTTTTCATTATTGATGAAATTTTAGAAAATATGGTTAGAGAAGACAAAAGGTACTTCTCCCCGCACTATATTATTTCTGCAGCGGCGACGCAAGGGATAGACTTAAGTCTTAAACAAGTAACAGAATACTTACTTAGTCTAGTGCCCACAAAAATAAAGGTTCATTATGACGTGGAATGCCCAAATGGAGATAGTGATTTCGCAATTGACTCACCTCACCAAATCAAAGATGAATTTAGGACATGCCACATTTGTCATACAGAATATATACCGAGCTTAGATAGAGTATGGGTATATTTTGATTTTACACCTGAATACAGAGATTATATAAAAAAAAAGAGGGTAATTCCGAAGGTGAAAAGGGACCTTCTATTAATTTAGGGGTTGTTGAAAATAAGAGTGTAAATCTTTCGGAACTCTTTCATGCTGGAGTGAATATAGAAAAGTTTATATATATTGGAGGCAATTACAACATGAATAAAAAAGTAAATAAGATTGATAATATGATAGGAAATGATTTCGGACCTGGTGCTGTCATTCAAAGTGAACATGTTACACAAACTATAACTATCTCAAATCCTGAAGTATCTAGTGCTTATCAAGAATTATTAAAAAGCATTAGTGAGATTAAAGATGAGACTGAAAAAGAACAAGCGGAATTTAACGCTCAGATATTGAAAGAATCAATTGATTCTAAAGATTCGGCTAAAGGTTTGAAAATGTTGAAATTTTTACAAGGCGTAATTGGATCCTCAGCTGCTATTACAACTCTAATTAAATTTTTCACTGCATAAACACGCCGTTTGGTGTGTTTATTTAAATTCATCAATTTTCCTTTCCAAATCATTCAAAGATGGATTCTTTCCATACAGATGCATGTTCACTATGATCCGGTACACTTTCCGTTCAAAATCGGTCATTGCGATTCAACTCCTGCAAGGATGGTATACGAATGTAGGTTCTGTTGTCGATAAATCTGATTTGGGGACAGTTGGGGACGAATTGGGGACCAACTTGTTCATTTTTAGCCAAAACAGAAGATTTTTTATCAGAAAGACGGGTCAGCAAACCTTATAAAATAAGGTTTCAAAATAAAACGTCTGTTCGTATCAGAAGATAATCACTACCTTGACAGGGTAGAGGTCGCTGGTTCGAGCCCAGTCGGAATCATAGCCAAAACCCTTGCGTAGCAAGGGTTTTTTACTTTTTATTGAAACGGCTCTAGAGGCTTACATTATTCCAGTAAGAAGGGCAAGGAAATGGCATTGATAGCTATTATGCACTGAAAATCGAAAATTTGTCAGACCGTTCCTTATGAGTTCTCCAGATAGTAACTGCGGATCGAAAACAAAGTGAAACTTGAAGCGGGATTAAGGTAATAAAAAGGTCCCTTGAATTTCAAGGGACCTAAAGTTTTAATCATCACTCTTATACCTTTGGGGGATCTTGTCTCTCCAGTCGAGTATAAGTTTTTTGAATTTTTCTGTCTCCATGGAGTTTCTATCGTTTTCATTTTCTGTATAAAGGTGTTCTATGACCGTTTGATCTTCTTTTATATATGCAACGGTGGTATTTAGTTGAATCTCATATTCTTCAGAGGAACCATCCAATACGTCTTGAATCATTTTCAAGTATTCATCAGCTTCATCTACCGAAACAATGTCTTCAATGAAATCAGAAAAGTATTCTAACTCTGCGGGGAGAACTACTCGTAAGTATCCTAAATGGTCTCTTTTACATTCAAATGAATATTCCATAATAAAATCAATCATTCCCTTGGTTTTTTATATAAAGGATATGCAGTAGCTATTGAGCCATCTTTATTAATATACATTTCTACATCTAATACAGCCAATATGGTTTATCGACTTTTTGTTCATCAGAGAGATGGTAAAAATCCCATAAAATGTAATTGGGAGAATATAAATTAAGTCCTTTATATAAACCTCTTGGAAGAGAAGATATTAGTAGCATGTTAGCATTATTAAGTCCATTATTATGGGTTTTTTTATTACACTCTTTTTCTGCAGTTTATACCACTTCAATTTATCTGTCATCAAAAATGCGGTCGAACGATTCAGTCCATGTTTGTTTTGAAGACATACGGCATTTACGGACTAAAAACGAAAGCGGAGCTAGAAGTGAAATTGAAATTATAAAAGAAGCCCTTCTTATAAGAGGGCTCTTTTTCTAACTATGTTGTTTTAAGATGTTTTTTAATTTGTTCAGTGACTTGCTTAAGCCATTCTAATGGAGTTATATCGTCTTCAGGAAAGTATATACCATCCGCTGCTTCCTCTATAAATTCATTCTTGTCTTCTTCTGAATGATCACTATTTACAAACTCAGTTAGTGTTATTAAATCTCTTTCTTTTAGTTTTTGTGATGCTTCATTTAAATATTCATCAAGTGCATTTTCCGGAGACTCTATATCTTGGTGGAAATGTCCACCGAGAAATCTAAATACAGGATCAGAAACTTTAATTTCAATCATTGCTTACCACCACCAAGAATCGTTATCTTCAAATATAAGAGATGGTACGTATATTATTCTATATAACTTTCTGCTATATCAATATCATTTGTCATTTCTAGGCCAGAGTATTTTTCATCTAATTTTCTTAAACAATCAATAAGTTCTTTACTTTGCAAACTTTCAGCTAAATCTTCAAATACCTCACTGACCCAATATAAATCTGCTTTATTACAATTTTCTAGATAGCTGATTGTATTTTCTTCGTTTTCTGAGAGCACTTCAATTATTTCATCCCAACTTTTTTGAATGCCATAGTCATCATTAAGATTAAGTTTTTTTCTTTTAATTAATATATCTTTCATTTTTTTCTCTAAATTCATATTGATTCTCTTAACTAAGAAGGGCTAATATTTTCATATTGCTTTTCCTATTGTTACATCTCCATCATGGAAAAATTCAATAACATAACCAGATTCGCTGAACATGAAGGTATCTGAACCTACAGCAGTTACATCATCAATTACGTTTAAGGCGTTGTCTAAGCTGGTTTTTACAGCTGGATAATCACCGTAAGCCCAAAGGAGAATAACAGTTTTATTATCTATTTTATTCTCAACTAACCATTCATCAATATCTTCAGCGTAATCAATAGATCTGTGATAAGTTACTTCATCCCATTTAATTCTTCCCCATGATGTGAAGGGGAAACTTTCGCCAAGTTGCTCATGATATTTACGTGTCTCAGAAATAGTGAGGACTTCTTTGTTATCTCCAAGAGCTTCTAGACATTCTTCGTATAAGGTCATATTAACACTTCCTATTTATTTAAATGTTTTAAAAGGGATTTATAAGTATCTTCGTTTCCGTTAAAAGGTATATAATATTTCTTTGCCTTATCTCCTTTTCCATTTCTATAATCCTCAACATTTATATGAGGTCCCTTTTCGGGGTCATAATCTAATCTCCAAAGGACTTTATTATCTCCAGACATTCGGCCAGTAACTTTACCAAAGCCTGCGCTTTTAGATAAAGTACCTATAAAAGGTTTTGAATCTATTCCTAAATCACCAATTAGATTTAGCGCCTCATTTCTAGCTTGTTCATATGTGTCTACCTTTGGAAGCGCAACTTCTCTTGATTTTTTGGAAAGGCCTTTTTTAACTGTCTTGTTTTTTGATGACTTACCATTGATTGATTTAAAGAGTACACTACCTTTAGTGGAATCGGCTATTCTTTTTAGGAGTGGTGTATTCTTCACATTAATAGTATTCTCAGCATCTTGAAGGATTCCTTCTAATGCAGGAGTATACCGATTGACAGGAGATTTGTAAAACTGTTTTACAGACTTTCCGCCTTTCTTAATTGTGCCACCAACTTTAGCAAGATCTTTTGAGCCTGTTGAGACAGAGGACTTTCCGCCTTTCAATAACAGAAGACTTCCGCCCAAGTAAGTAACATAGTGCACCCGTGTATATGCATCCCCGTGAATCATCTTTTTATCCCAATCATCCTTCAATGTGTCAACCATACTTTGAAAGACACCTAGATAGTCGTATTCCAGAACAGTATCCAGAACTTTTTGAGGATCTTTGTTTAAGTTGTCAATTGTCCAACCGATATTCCGTCCGAGTTGAAGTGCTCCTTCACCGGTATCTTTGGCAAGATCGTATACACCAACAAGCAGACCTTTGGCGCCATCACCTATGATTTGCAATGCTTCTTTTCCGTTATCCATGAAAGCTTTACGCTGTTCCAGAAATGAAACAAATTCAAGCTGTTCAGGGGTGAGATTCTCATAGCCAACCTTTTTGGCGATTTCTAAGTATTCATCCGGGTCGGTTACGCCATCAGCCAGCTTTTTCTTCAGATCCTTGATTTCACGCTCTTTCGCTTCTTCCTTTTTAATCGTCAAATAGGCATCCGAATGTCTTGCGATATCGCCTTTTTTCTTATGTATGTCGCTTTCACGGTACGCCTTAGCGTTGTAGTGAAGCGGCGTGGCACCTTTTCCTTTGCCCGTGGCGTTTTGAAGTTTCTGGAAGTCAGCTTGGATGAACTGTTCGTTCGCTTCGGTTTCTGCGTATTCTTTCGTTAGATCGTGATCAAGCTTGCCGAGTTTATGTATCGTTTCGCTTCTTTTTTTGTCAGCTGAAGAGAGATTCTGATCCGTGCTTTCCGTTGAAAATAGATCAAGCGAGATGATGTCTTCAATTTCTCCGAGGATGGAGCGCATGTCTTTTTTCTGCTCTTCCATAATTGCCTTTGATTTACTGAGGGCGTGGGTGAGCTCGTGCTCCAGAAATGATTCCTCCACATGCGAATTGGAAAGTCCGGCGTCTTCGACCTTGCCGGGAAGTCTTGTGAGAAATGCGATTTTCATGTCGATCAGATCAAGCCAGCTGTCTGTGACGCCGGCGTGGTCCTTGAAAAAAGCTTTAATGTTATTTGCGCCCCGGCCTGAGAAGTCGCTGTCATCGAGGTCAGCCATGCCTTGAAACGCTTTTTTTAGATTGACCATCTGGCCGCGCAGTTCTTTGTATTCACCCGCGCGCTGTTTGGCAGCGGTCAACAAGCTGTTTGCTTCGAAAACTTTCATGACCATAATCCTTTCATTCGAAATACTTCAACAAGATTTTACCATGGAGGAATGAGGAATAAGGTCAATGTACTATCTAAAATGGTAAAATGAATCATTTGACCCGCTTCTTTGTTCTTGTAATTTAACCATTTGAGAAGAGAGCTTATGGATGGGAAACCGGAGTGCAGGAATTACTCGGCATCGTTTGAATGAATTGGAAATATTAAGCCAGTTAAAAGGTTGGAACGTATTTTTAGATAATGAATTGTAGGGTGTAAAAGATGAAAATGGCGTAATTCAAGATGCAGGTGATTTATTAACCGGAATTGATATATTAACGGAAAATAATGTATAATGTACCGGGCAGCTTTGAACTCATTGAAGGTGATGAACATGAAGAAGTGGAAAGTTTTTATAAGATAAATCCTGACTGAAGAGACTTAATTGAATGAAAGTTAACATAAGTCTATTTACCCTGTTCTTTTTTAGGAGGAAGGTATGTAAATATTAACAATAATTGAAATCGCATTAGTGGCAACTGTATTAGGTTTATTTGCATGGACTTTTAAAAAAGAGAAAAATACTGATGAAGATGTATTCAATTATGCTAGATATATGATTTATTTGCTTGTAGCTGAAGTTGCATTGTATGCCGTGTTTCAGATGGTTTAAGTTTAAACACGTCTTTACTCTAACAAAGAGAGATGTGAACAATGATAAATATCTTAACTAATATTTTGAAAAATGACAGATTAGATGAATACCCATTATTTGAAAAGTTTTGCTTTCTCAAAGAAAAAGGATTACGTAAAGAATCCCTTAAAGCATTATCTTCCTTTATCGATGAAGCCAAGACGTGGGATAATCATGCACAACAGAATTTTGCTTGTTGGCTATTTGCTTTATTAGAAACATCAGATGATATTCACCATATACTTGTTCACCCTTTGGAAATGGCTCTTTTAAAGCCTCTGCTTGAAGCATGGATGAAGAGTAACCCCGAAGATCCAAGACCATACAGGTGGTATGGTGTGTTTTTAAATACTGAAAACCGTGTTGATTACTTGAATAATGCACTTAGACTAGGTGGGAGTAATGAACAATTATCTTTATTAACGTTAATTGATATTCATTTGAACACCTTGTGGTATTCATTTCATCACATATCCGAAGATTTATATCTAGGCGATATTAAAGAAGATCAAACACTTTTACCAAGTCCCGGCAGTTGAACAACAAGCTTGAATGTCACCAAACAAGAAAAAGCAATAACGAACAACTTAATTATTATCAAGATTTGTTGAATTACTGGCTGTTGTTTAAAGAAGAACAATCAAAGGGATTTGTTGAATGGTGTGAAAATAAGGGCCGAATCTATCCTTGGGTCAAATCCTTATTATTACGAAATTTAATCGCAAGGGGGGAGATAGATTTGATGGTGGTAAGATACCTAGCTGTCCTTATTCTGTCGGTCATATGTGCCACACTGGTATATGTTATCATCCTGAATCAAGCTGAATATGTCCCTTATCTTATAATTAGCGGGATCATGTTGACATGTTATTTAATTTTTGAATTGCCATTGCAGCTTATCTTAAACCGAAAACCTAGAAGGTTCAATTTAAAATATCTCTTAATATACACAGTATCTTCATTTGTTACATGGCTAATCATGGCCGTTCTCTTTGAACCTTATAATCCAATAGGGTCTATACTAGCGAGTTATGAGATATATTTATTCAGCGTATTATTTGCTCTGATCTTTTGGCTTTGGGACTCTATTCTTGTACAGGAAGTTGCGGGTTAAGTAGCTGAGCACTCAGAATAAAAACGCCATTTCATGCTAAACGGGATTCGGGCTGCCTACATAAGAACAGCTCTTTTCCATCATCTGGCAATCTTCGTTTTGACTGGCTTGTTTGTCTTTATATTGCGTAATTTAAGACCGGATTTTTTCACTATTCTGTATAAAGAAATGCGATGGCAGCAGTAACAGCAATTGTCAACAGCGGGTAATCAGACAATGTTTTATCAATTTCGGCCTACAAGAAGATGTTGATAATCACCATGTGCCATATGAAAATTCCCATACTGATATCGTTTAACCGGTTCAGTGAAGCCATGTCCAGTACTCTTTAGTAGTGAATACTGTTAATGAAAGAGCTCCTAGAACAATTAACAGGATGGTGGAGACGATAGCATAGGTGTATATAGCGGGTGCGATTCTGATGGTGATTCTGCTCCAATAAAAATCAGTTACATTATTCCCTTTAAGCCTGGATCTTTCATAGGAAGTGAAAAGAAAAAATGCACTTAGAAAAAAGAAGATTGATATGCCGGTGTGAAATATTGCTTTGCTCTCTGGGGTATAACCAAAGACAGAAATATTTAGATCTCTTGTAGCATGACCAATCAACACACAAAGAGCAGCAAACAGCCTGATAACAAAGAAACAGTTAGAATGTTTTACGTTCATTAAAAGAACCTCTTTCCTATACCATATGGCGAATAAGCAGTAAGGTTGCTTATAAGCAGTGATGATTATATCATAAAAATGGAAGATTTGTTCTTAAAAATGAACTAAAATTAATATTTTTGTTCTCAATAAGGTATATTTGTGTGGTACAGGGAGGTATAGATACTTATAAATACATGTAGATATTCATAGATACGTGTATATCTAGCTATATCATAGAGAATATAGGGAAATCAAGAAGCTTCTGCCTGTTCTTTCACCTTTATTTCAAATATAGTATAATTTTGGAAAAAGGGGGAGAGGAAATGAAAAAGCTAATCTTTTTGGTTGTGATTTGCATTGGTTTTATATTGAGTTTTAACACACCAAGTGCTGAGGCGAAGCTTACATTAGACTACAAAAACGTGAATTTTCACATGAGTGAGGATTCAGAGAGTTTTTCAATGGCAGATTATTTTGATCGGACTTATGATCGCACTTGGCTCTTCTACAAATTCACAATTAGCAATGCTGAGGGGTGTACTCTAAATATGAAAATCAGTAGGATAACTCTTGCTGGCTGGGTATTCCCACGTAGTGAAAAGCAGTTTGTAGGGAACTATGCCGACTATACTGCTGCAGATCGAGTAGAAGGAGATGCCAATCGCAATCATGTGTTAAAGATTACAAAGAATCCAGGCTGTGGAGATGTGTGGATTAAAGGTATTTATGGATTTGAACATGAAGATTCATTTGACTGGTAAGTTTAGTACATTGTCAAGGTATATCCTTGACCTTTTTTATGCATATGATGATAATTTAAAGTGATCATACATAATGAATGTGGGGTAGTTAAATTGATTAAATCAAATTTAAAGCCGATAATAGACGAAAGGAATATCAGTATTCGAAAGCTGTCCAATGATATTGACCATGGTTTTAACACAGTTAGGAAGCTTTATCATGATGAAATGGAGCGGTATCCAAGGGATCTGCTTGATAAAGTCTGTACATATTTAGACATTGAGCTGCATGAGCTGTTGATTTACAAAAAAGATTAAAAAGATATTGAACACTTAAAGTGATCGAATTATGCTAAGGTTACAAGAACAGTAAATACTTACAAATTTTCTAGGTCTACATAAAATCGTACTTTTATTTAAAATCAACATTTTAAGAGGGAGCCACATGATAAAAATAAAAAACCCATATAGTAGTAAGAGATTAAGTTATAAAGATAAATTCAATAAAAAATTTACTGACTTACTTGTACCGTATATTAAAAAAATACGTTTAGAAGAGGATTGGAGCATTAAATCAAAGTACATTCCTCGAGTCTTGAAAAATGCAAGGAAAAGTATTGAAGGGTGGGACAGAAATTTTTGGAGAAATGAAAAACCGAATAACATTGAGTTGGATTTACTATCTTTATATGTAGCGGAATATATACCAACTGAGAATCTAGATAATTTAAACAAAGGACTAAAGAAACTTATAAAAAAATTTCCTTCAAAACATGAATATGGACAATTTGAACGGATCGATAATTTTTGCAGTGAAGTAAAACAAAGTATTCATAGTGGGCGTTGGAGTAACTTTGGTTTTATTGATATTGGAATAGAACCAAGCCTATCAAGGTTTGTTGATAATATATATGTGGAAGCTTCACATGTTACTTCTTCATCCGTTATTTTACAATTTTTAATAAAGCCTTCGGATGAATTTCTAAATGAATATAAAAGCTTAGTAACGAAGAACATAAAAGGAAGCAGTGTTTTCACTCCGTCTCTCAAGAAATTTTTTAAATTTTGGGGTGCAAAAGGATTAGCTGAATCAATCATCAAGAATCAAATGTTAGAAGACTTAATAATCGAATTAAAATGGATAACAATGAACGAAATCAGCAGATATTTTGATTTGTATTTCACAAATAACAGAATAATTCCACCAAGCATTGAGGTTTATAAATTAAAGCAACTTTCTTGTGAAATTAAGGGAGAGAAAAAAGGCTTAAATAATGATTTTTGGCGTTCTGTTGGCATGGATAATTTTTATGATGTATCTAAGGATGGATATTTGCAGTTATTCTCAGAGGAGACAAGCCCTCACTTTTTAGATTGCTCCTTGAAAGTTACTTGCAACACGGAAATACAAAAGCAATCTATGTACCATTATAATGATTTTCAAATTGTGTATTCATTACTAGAATTCACTAAAAGGCTACTTCCGATATTAGCTATTAGAGAATATGCTTTTGATGTAAGTAAAAAAGTAGCTATTCAACAGAATAAAACCTTTTTATCTATAAAAAAAGAAAATCCAAATTATAATAGACTAATAAATGTAAGGCATGAGTTAGAACGAGATTTGCAAATACTTAAACGTTTCAAAAATGAAATTGGTGATAACTATTTTGATAACGTTAAATCCACATTAAAAAAGACAAATGAATTTGAGCCTTCTAGACCCCAATATAGAGAAAAGGCAGTAACTGATATGATTGTTGATAATACAAGCTATCTAGTTGAAAAAACATTTAACCACTCACAATATTTCGCTAAGATGATAGACGAAGCAACTAAATTATTAGAAATTAAAACAAATAATTCATTAAGAGCTTTCACTTTTTTTCTCACAATCACGACGGTGATATTCTCTATTATTGCCACAGCAATTGCTGCAGCTTCATTTTATTTTCAATTAAGTGAGAATGCAAAAGATGAATTACAAAATTTAATCTCTAATATTAACAGCTTCTTTTCTTAACGGGATGGGATAAGTAAGTGGAAGTTATGTTGCTAATAAAAGAAGTGTTTATAGAGAATTGAAACTTTTCTTATGCCTATTCGTATGAAAGTGAGCGAAAAATTAAATGGAGGCTTGTTTTATGGGGAGAGGGACTGCTATTTATAAAGCTTTAGTTAAAGGATCAAAGGGTAAATTGGAACCGATTAAGGCAACAGAAGTTACTAAAGAAATGAAGGATAGAAGTGAAATTTTTTATTGTCCAACTTCTAATTGTAAGGCTAAGTTAAGTCATAATAAAGGACGTGGAAAGAATCCCAAACCATATTTTTTCCTTCGTAAGCTCCCAAAAGGTGAGCTTAATAACCATGTAAATTGCGACTATATAAATGAATACGTTAACATTAAAACTGCTAACAAAAAGAGAATCAAATATCACGGGGTCGAATGGAGAGTTCCATTATTCGAATTAGAGAGCCCCAATGTAGATGGTCTCTCCCCCTATACAGATCAAAAAAATTCTTCAATAAAATTAAATAGAACAAATAAATTTACCATAAAACCTAATATTGAAAAATTGGCTAGCGTTAGATCTCTATTTGCATTACGAAATGAGCTTAAAGAGTTTGACAAAGAAACACAAGTGAAAACATATAGTGAATTAAAAGATCAGTGCGTTCTCTATAATACTAAATCATACGATAAACTTTTAATTGATATACAAAATAAAAAGGTAGATAACGCATTCTATGTATTAGGATATCTTTGGATGTCAGAATGGAAGAACCTCAAATCTTTAGAAAATCCTTATTTTTTCTTGAGGGGTGCAAATAGAGACATTATAAAATGTTATACAGGTATAAACACTGTTGGACGCGCTGTTAAGGATTTAACCTGGGAAATAAGAAATAAACTCGAAAATAATCCATCTGCGAAGAAATCCGTTTTTATAGCGGCTAAAGGGGTAAAGGTTGGAACCGAAACACTAAAGATAAATGAAAAATCAACTACAGTTTCAGTAATTAAAGTATATGAGGTTGGTACAGAAGAAGATTAGACAGGCTAAAGAGCATTAAACTAAATGCTCTTTTTCATACCGCAACGCTGGCATTCACGTAAGAATATTCCACTCTTCACAGAGCTTTTGAACAAAGTGTAATCGCGATTATCGCAGTGACCATATTTTACATTAGGATACTCTTTGTAACCATAAACGATTGAAGTATCCTACCCGTTTGTTTCGTATTTCTCTTCCACAAGATCACCCATAATTTATTCAACATACTCAAGAATACCTAATTCCGTTTGATATAGGGAGGGAACAAATGATTGGATTAGCTTATTTTTTAATTATTTGGCTTGGAGTTGGATTATTTACTGGCATTAAGTTTATTTTTGTTGATCAGGTCTATGATGAAGAGTTTAAAGAACTCATGGATAAAGAAACAGCAGCGGGCATGGAAAGGAATTTGGCCAGCCTGTTTTTCAAAAGTAAGCTTAACGCCAATGCCTTCTTCATGTTAATTGGTTTGCTGCCATTAGTAATGAGGATTACAAATTTATTTAAAGAGGTTGATTAATGCCTTTGATTGATTATCTTTATGTACTGCAGTTTGAAAACAAGGAATACTTCAAATCATTTCATTTAAGTTAGATGAGGACGGTTATTTGACATCTAGCGAGCTCCACGGCGCTTCTAAATTGCAAACAATGTATGAAGTCATTGAGATAGCAAGTGAGCTCAAAACAAAGTGTAATGTGCAATGTGAGGTTAGGGAAATTCAAATCGTAGAAAAGCATTGTTGCTGAAGGGTGGGTTGAATGGGCTGCTATACTTGAAGGTCTGTATCAGAAGCGGTTTGATTATGTTGAATCGAAGCGGCTTTGAAAAGGGGTGAAATGCCATTTAAAATTTAGTTTTATTGTCCAGCTTTTTAGGGATTGTGCTATCAATTAGGTAGGGCAATTATTTGGAGTCCTAACAGATTTCTTTATTCCTGGTATTGCACGGCTTATGGGTTTTGCTGGCCTTCTAGCATTACTTAGCTTGAAGTCAAGAAACATAGAAATGCAGAAATGTAGTTTACAGTGGGGGCAGGTACCGAGTTAGGAATAATGGATGCAGGAATTTTATATTTTCCAGCTGCGATAGTCAATGTCTTAATTGGGTTCAAGCTAAACAAAAAGATGAGAGAGGAACACTAATAGAGCGGATCTGAGGGGAACGTGTAAATTGAAAGTAAATCAAACTTCAACTTCTTATCAAAAAAATACTGATTCATTTAGAGAATTTATTAAGTACAATATAAACTCGATTAAGAGGACATTAATTGAAACTGAGCAATTATTAAACAAAGTAGGTTTTTTGAAGCTTCTTTTGCTTTTTTCTGTATCATTAACATGGATCACCTATGTAATTTATTTTGAGCATGTTGGCAATTTTATACTGAGAATATCTCAAGGGAATATCTTAATAGCAAATTTGGTGTTGCCTATATTTCAGACGTTTCCCTTGCTTCTAAGTTTTATCTATGTTTTTAAAGGCAATTACCGAGCTTTATTCTTTAAAGTGAAATTTTCAAGAATATTGATTTATATAATTTTGGGAGTATTAACGGAGATTATACTATCGGTAAACATAGGCCTCTTACTAAAAGGAATAAAGCCAAGTGCAAATCCTGCAGTTGAGGATCCAATCGGTATCACTATTTATAGTTTATCGATTAGTCTTATAGCAGAGCAAATTCTGTTCTTTTCTGTGTATTACTTTTTCTTTTTATTGTTTTTAAAACTGAAACTTAACAATGAAATTGTCGTTATAATATCTTTAATCCCTGCCAGTTTAATTTTTGGCCTAGCGCATATGGCAGTATATAACGGTAATGTTCTTCAATGCGTTTTTTTAATCAGCTTACCTTTTACATTAATGCAAGTTTTTTTGTTTTTCCGGTCAGGAAACTTTTTTATTGGATACATAGTGCATCTAGCGTTTGATATTACTATACTATTAATCGCTAAATTAACATAGTTGTTTTATGGTAATCTGCATTGTTAATTGTGTTACGTTTTAAAAATTAAAAATGAAGGTGAAAAGTATGAGCAATAACAAAGATCAAGCAATTGAAAAAATTCTATCTTTTATTGAATCAAATGAAAAAGTTGCTTTAATGACTGGAACAAACATGTTTAAGAAACATGAACTTGTGTTTAAAACCATAACTGAGAATTTTGTTGGATCAAGAATTTTACTTAGAACTAGCAGCTTAGATAATGCAAAGGTGTTTATGAAGGCAACTGGAACTTTAAAAACAGGAGTCCCTTATAATTTGAACGGAAGTACAGTTTATATTGACACTGTTACTAGAAGCACATGGGATAAGACACCAAGTGATTTGGATTTTGCAATTATTTACCCTCTTATGCCTCTGACAAAACAGAAGCTTAGAGAAGAGTTATTAAAGGATATTACTTTCTTTAAAAATATTAAAAAAATTTTATTAGTGAGTTCGCAAGATACAATTGATATGTCTTGGGCAGAGGATTTCATCAAAACAAAGATCATTTATGATGTTTTAGAAGAGGATCCTGATTATCATTATAGAGTCTTAGAAGATTTAAAAAGGTATAATTTAAAATAGCAGAAGAGGTTAAAAAATGATTGAAAAAATGTTACATGATAATTTACGTATTTGTTTTCCAAACAAAAGAATTTTTATTTCAAGAGACCATAATTTCGCTTTTGCAGCTTGGGAAATAGGAAGATTAAGGGGATACATACAACCTGGGGCATCCCTAATTCAATTGATTCGCATTTAGATTACTGTAACAATCCAATAGATACTTCGGATATAAAAGAGGAAAGTCAGGCAGTTGAAATCGCTAACCAATTAAATATTGTAGAATTTATAATACCAGCACAAAAAAATGGCACATTAAAAGGTTGTTTTACAATTAGCGATGATACAGTATATATTGAACAATCTGAAAATTTCCGACGAGCATATACATACAATCATTATGAACAAGTTTTGAGAGAAAATTGGTACAAGGAAACAGAAGGTACAAGTTTGATTCTTGATTTGGACTTAGATTATTTTAATAAAAACTATTTAGATTATAACTCAAATTCTTTGTTATTACCTGAAGAAGCCATAAGGACTCAATTATTAAACATGAAAGAGAAAATGTGGAATTGGGACATGATAACTGTAGCTTTATCACCAGAATTTTGTGGTGGTGAAAAGGAGTGTGAATATTTATTAAACCTCTTTTTAGACGTGTTCAATTTAAAACTTGAAGATGGAGAGCTATGGTGAAAATCAAAATAATTGTTTTAAGGAGTTAATATAAAAAATACATTTTTATATATTAGGCGGGAAGGCCTACACGGTTAAATAGGTGTTGATTCTTTCAATCTTCTTAAAGTCAGTTACTCTAATTTGTCTGTAAAGGAACTTGCAGAATTAATAAAAGAATTGATTTATGAAGAACGTGAAGATGTTGCTGCAAAATGCGATTTTATTTTATGTGAGGATAATCCAGTGTTTACTGATAATCAACATGTAATTTACAAAGGATTAGCAGGAAGCATAAACTACAAAGAATTGTTAATTTCTTTAGCAACTATATTAGTCATGACTAATTGTTATGACCACGTGCAAAATATACTTTACTTTGCTAAGTGTTTAAGGAATTTTGCTAGAGAAATCTGCGACAAATTTGTAAAAGATATCCGAGAAGAGGTTTATTACAATCTAAAACATGGCGTTTAAAGGTGGAATTAACTTTGTACAATGAGGAGCTATTCCTCATTGTATTTAATTAATTTTATTTAGAGGGATCTGAATTTTCCTTAGAGGAGAAAGCTTATGGATTTACTTAATTGGACTTACATTATATCTACAATTATAGGAGCTGCTGGGTTCATAAGTTTATTGTGGTTCTCTTATTTTAATGATAAAGGTGAAAAATAAAGCAGAGCATTGAGTGAATTTGTATATTGACTATGAAGATCAACGCTAAAAAGTAAGGGGGGGATTAATGATGACAGAAGATTTTTATTGCGATGAAGTATTAAGCGGAAAAACAAAAGTAAATAAAGTTTTAGAAACCGAGAATGTATTGGCGTATCATCATACAAGACCTTTTTGGCCGGTGCATATTGTTGCTATTCCTAAAAAACATATCTCTTCTTTAATCACTTTGGAAGAAGACTACAATGAACTTTTACTCGAGTTGCTGGGTGTGATCAAAAAGGTTGCGGCGAAGGTGACAAAAGAAAGTGGTTCTTGCAGGGTGCTTACAAACTTAGGAGATTATCAGGATTCAAAGCATCTGCATTGGCATATAGCTTCAGGAGACCCATTGAGATAAAAGAATCCTTTTAAAGTGGACTCCAAGGAGCAGTTGATTCTAAATAGCCAAAAATTGAGGATATAAAATGAAATTGTATAATGAATTTATAAATATAGCTAAAACTCTTAATAAAGAGTTAGACATTACTCCATTATTATATGGCTCTTTAGGTCTTGAAAAGGTAACTGGGTTGAACTTTTCACCAGAAGATATTGACATCCTTATTCCTTTAATATTTTTAGAGGAAAAGTGGGAAAAACTTAAAAAAATTATGGAACTGCAAGGATATAAATTGGTTGATTTACATGAGCATGAATTTAGGAAAACGAATACTAAAATAGGCATTGCTTACATTGAGGATTTAAAACCATTTGCAGATGTAGACTATCATAACCTAGGGGTTTTTGAAGATGACGGAGCGAAATATCATTTGCTGACTATTGATGATTACCTCAAGGTTTATAATATGTCTTTATTAGATGGATATAGAAGAACAAAGAAGAGTAATAAAGATCAAAGTAAAATTAACATATTGAATAAACTGATACAGTATTAATTAAATATTTGTACATTAACATGGCGGCAAAATCATCACCTCTTCAATCCATTTTTGCATCTCTTCGTTTGGAGTTCAATAAAGAAATATCGGCCGCATACTCAAGACCCCCTCACCATTAACTTTGAGGGGGTCTATTTTTATTTATCTTATTAATTTGGAATATGCGTTGACCAGCAATTCATATTCAGAAAGATCAATTGTTTTTAGATTCACCGTTCATTTTTCTCTCGACAATCTTTTTGTCGACTAAATCACTTTGTTCAGGTTGAATCGGTTGTTAGAACATCATGTGATGCACCTCCTTTAAAAAGCATACACACATATGAGAGGGCTGAAATTTACCCATATGAATTGGGATATGGATGCCCAAACGGCTTTCCGCATGGAACCAACATGGGCAACTGGTCAACAGCTTTAGAAACTTCATCTTAACAGGGAAGTGCGGCAAGCATTGGGAATATAAAGGAATATAGGCTTACAGCTATGAAGGATGTATGAATATCCGTCAGATGGCGGTGTCGTGACAGTTCGAATGCGGGTGTATGGAACTTCCCATTCATCCGGAGTTATGTCAGGGGACGAAAAGACTTTTTTTGAGGAGGAAGCGGAATGATTGAATTTACACGGCTATCACCTATGAAGAAAACATGCACGATGCACCCGGAAAAGGAATCTGTCAGATCGGTTTCGTTTACTGATTTTAACGGCAATTCTGTAACAGTAACACTTTGTCAAATGTGTCTGGCTGAATTAAAAATGAAAGCCGCGACTGAATACAGGAGCATGACCGAGGAGCGGGCCAAACAGAATCGTTTCAAGATTGGTGATCATGTGTATTTAGAGCATTTGGGAATAGTCAGCGAGATAAAAAACATGGAAGGCGTTCAAGTGGCAAACAGGACAGACGCAGACGGAGTGCGGAAGGCTACCCCTAAGGAAATCGCAGAATATAAAAAGCAGGGGAAGCAATGACGGTGAAAAAACGATTCAGTCAATCATTTATCAGTTGTGTTACTTATGGGAGCGGCGGCCGTTGCGCCGCCTGCTTCCGCCGTATGGTCCGGCTGGCAAAATGAATTCGGGTAGAGCGGCTGGGTGTTTTACGAATGCCGCGACATACACGGCCGGCGTATACAAGAAGCACAGCGGCGGCGGGCTGAATGATACGAATCTGGTGCCGCAGGGCGGCTCCGGCAAGAAACCAAACGCTGTATCACACGGGTTTTTCTCGAAATATCTGCCGGAAGAAATACTATCCATTAAAGAGATTCAGGGGTGTTTTCAATTAAATTTTCAGCTGATTTCCTAACTGTCATGGACAACATCTCACAGGAAATATATTGACTTTCATCCTGTTTGTAATGTTAATTAGAAGATGTATACAAAATCATTTTAATGAGGAGGCCTGATGAACGTGAAAAATAAAGCGGGAATACAATTTGGAATATGCATTGGACTTTTATGTTTAAGCTTTACCGGTTTCAATCCTTTATTCGGCTCAGCGCATGCTGAAGCGAAGTCTATAGAAGACACAAAAATGACAAGCTGTATAACGAATCAGAAATTTGTTCAGCTTGAGAAAAAATTTGATGCCAGGCTTGGGGTTTATGCGATTGATACAGGTTCAAACAAGACAATCGCCTATCGGCCGAATGAACGGTTTGCTTACGCATCAACCTATAAAGTTCTGGCCGCGGCTGCTGTTCTGAAGAAAAGCTCAAATGAAAAACTTAATGCCATCATCCGCTACAGCAAAGACGATTTAGTTACATATTCTCCAATCACAGAAAAACATCTGGATACAGGCATGAGCCTGAAAGAAATCTCAGAAGCCGCTGTCCGTTACAGCGATAATACCGCCGGGAACCTATTGCTGCAGCAGCTTGGCGGCCCTAAAGGTTTTGAAAAGTCATTGAAACAGATCGGGGATCATGTAACAAAAGCTGATCGATTCGAGACGGATCTAAACTCGGCGATTCCCGGGGATCGTCGTGACACAAGCACCGCAAAAGCACTGGCAACTGATCTTAAGACTTTCGCTTTGGGTAACACTCTAACGACTGACAAGCGCACGATCTTAACGGATTGGATGCAGGGCAACGCTACCGGCGACGAACTGATTCGGGCAGGCGCTCCTTCAGGATGGGAAGTCGGCGATAAATCTGGAGCCGGAAGCTACGGCACACGAAACGACATTGCGATCGTTTGGCCGCCTGACAGAGCCCCAATTGTTTTGGCAATCCTGTCAAACCGGTTTACGGAAGATGCCAATTATAATAATGCTCTTATCGCTGAGGCTGCAAAAGTCGCTCTTAATGCCCTTAAATAAACATTGCCGTTCATTTTTTATGGACGGTTTTTTATATGTTGAGAATGCGGTATGCCGGTTTCGTTTTTCGATAAATGTTATAATGTAAAGCCATAAAAAGATGGGAAGAGGGGGAGTTTCGATGCATTACATAACGGCATGCTTAAATATTATCAGTGATAAAGACCTTAATGAAATAATGAAGGAATTCAAAAAACTTGAGGAAGAAACGAACAAAGAAGAAGGCTGTATTCAGTTCCATGCTCATCCGCTCGAACCATCAGAACGCAAAATCATGCTTTGGGAGATTTGGGAAAACGAAGAAGCTGTTAAAGTCCATTTTACGAAAAAACATACAAAAGACGTTCAAAAACAAGAATTAACGGAAGTAGAATGGTTAATGAAAAGCAATGTGAATGAGTAAAAGGCTTTGTCTATTGTTGGCCGACTCTGTCAACAACAATCATCAGTTTCGTTCACTAAAACCCTTGCTGCGCAAGGTTTTTTTACTTTAAAAAGTTCTTTATATCGCAGTCTTTTTATGGGTAAGGAACAGACTTGGAATGAAGATGGCCGCAAGGATGATGACGGATACTAAGAACCCGGCATGGTAGCCTTTTAAACTGTTCGGAATCGTCGGCTGCAATCCTTGTATGACAGTTGCGGTAACGGTTGCGATCACAGCTGACCCAAAGCTGGAACCGAGGTTTTCAATCATATGAATACCGACACCCGCTTCCGGAAGCTGTTTGCTGTCAAGGCCTGTATAAGCGTCACTCATTAATGGGAGCATAATTCCTCCAAAACTGGTGCCGCGGATAAATAATACGACGGAAATCCAAATCATACTTGTGTTATCGGTGATAAAAATAAGCGGGATAGATCCGATCAGCGAAAGAACAAGACTGACCGTAACCACGTATTTCGCACCGATCTTATCAATCATTTTTCCGATCAGCGGACGAGTCACGAGCATTCCGATTCCTTGAGGGATTAAAGCGAGTGCTGCTCCGACTGCCGTGAACTGACGAATGTTTTGAAAAAACAGCGGAAGTATTAACATCGGCCCCATGATGGCAACATTCGCTAAGAACAACCCGATCGAAGATGCTAAGAAGCTTTTGTTTGCAAACAAATTCATAGGCAGCACGGTTTGGTTTTTCTTGATCAGATTATATACAAGATAAATGGCTGCTGAAACAAGACCGATGCCCGCCCATAAAATGGTGTCGCTATTGTTAAATGATGCATGATCCGCCGCTTTCGTAATACCGTAAATCAATGCCGCGCTCATTAATGACAAATTGATAATCCCGAAAATATCGAGTTTACGATCTTTGTTGAATGGTTCAAAGTCTGGAATGGTTTTCATCATAAGCGGTGCGGCAATCAAAACGATGAACACGTTGATGTAAAAAATCCAATGCCATGAAGCGCCTTGGACGATGAAGCCTCCGATGACAGGTCCTAAGATCGGGCCGAAGATCATAGGGGTGCTGACGATTGCCATCACTTTTCCCAGGTTTTCCGGACCTGCCGTTTTAACCAAGAGTGTTGACATAAGCGGAGTCATAATACCGGCGCTGAATCCTTGAAGCAAACGGAAGACGATGAAGCTGGAAACGTCACGGCTCATTCCCGCAAAAACAGAAATGACACCAAAGGCGATGACTGAGCCGATGAAGATTTTCTTACCGTTATATTTATTCATAAGCCAGCCGGATACGGGTACTGCAATTGCAAGTGCTAAGACATAGCCTGTAACGGACCACTGAATGGTATCCAATGTCGTGTTGAAGTCTTTGGTCAGTTTGTCGATGGCGATGTTTACCATCGTAGAGTCAAGCATTGGAGCGATTGCTCCCAGTGCAATAGCCCAGGCGGCTGTGAGAACTTCTTTTGGCAGCCGAAGTTCCTTTCTTTTATGTGTTGACATATTATTCTCCTCTCAAAATCGCTGTCTTTGTTTCCTTGTCAACAAAATAATAGAGTGATTTTGTTTCTTTGTCAACAATAAGAGGGATATAAAAAGGCAGCCCGTTTTCATGGAGCAGGGCTGCCTATGGTTTTATTCATATTTATTCCGATTTCATGTCTGCACCAAGTTTCTTTATTTCTGAATCTAAATGCCTGCTGTATGTTTCCACGAAGTTCAGCATTGTGTCAAATTGTTCATCAGTTACTTGTTCAAACACGATTTTGTCGCGTTCTTGAAACTCTTTGTGCAATTCCTCGTGAACTTTATAAATGACTTTTCCTTGCTCGGTAAGCCTGAAATAGATTTCTTTCTTGTTAAGCGGCTTCTGATAGCTTTCGATAAGGCCTTTATTGATAAGCTTCTTCGTTAATTTACTTATGGCGCCTCTTGTCATATAAAGAGACTCCGCAAGTTTTGTCACATTGGCGTCTTCAATTTTTTCGATGAATTCGATGCAATGCACTTCAGAAGGTTTATGCCCCTTAAGGCTTTCTTCCATCTTCAGCCTATTCAGCCACACCATCTTGTTAAAAAAGTCCCTGAAATCCGTGAGGAGCTGTTCTTTTTTGTCCATGTCCCGTCCTCCTGCTCGGTGGTGCTTACACAATATTATAAAATTTTTGTTTCTTTTTCAACAATCGTAAAGTTATTATTTAGGAACTGAGAGATAGTGCGCAGAAATAAGAAGGAGGGGGAACAGAAGAAGTATTCTATTTAAAAAGCGGCTTTTTAACCGAAACGTGGTTTTTCGGGTATTTTTCTTTCCGTATTCGTTACTTGCTCTTTTTCATAACAGGCCAACACTACAGCCTTATAAAAAAGCAGGCTGCGAAATGAGCCTGCTTGAGATTCGCATCAATCATTTTCCTGTTGCGGTGTCATGAAAAGCGTCGATTGCGGTTGTGTATTTCAAGACGTTTTTAGACACTTTGGCGGTTGCGCCTAATGGATACGCGTCTGACAGAACGCTGGAGTGAGCCTCGGGCTCCCAGTAAAATACGCCGGTTCCTTTGCCGTTCGGAACCGCTTTCACCAGTTTTATGGTGTCTTTTATGGTCCAGTAGGAATCTTTCGGATTATTTTCATCTCCGCCCAGTTCAACCACCATGACTTCCTTGTTGTAGCGTGAGGCGATGTCATTCAAATTAGATGATAATTGGCCGGTGAGCTCCCAGTACGGCTTACCTTCCCAATAGGGATAGAATGAAACGCCGATGATGTCGGTTTTTCCTCCGTTTTTAAAGAATTGATCAAACCACCATCTGAATAGGCTGTTGTCCGTGCCGTGTGCCAAATGGCTGATGACCTTGGTGGCCGGGCTGACGGATTTCACGGCGTCATAGCCTTTGTTCAGTAAGGCGGTCAATTTGCTGAAATCGTTCGTGCTGCCGTCGGGCAGTAAAATTCCTGAATTCATTTCATTCCCTACTTGCACCCAATCAGGGGAGATGCCGTGATTTTTAAGTTCTTTCATGACATCGTACGTATGGTTATACACGGCTGCCTGCAGCTGGCTGCTTGAATAGCCGGTCCATTGGTTCGGCTTGATCTGGTGGCCGGGATCAGCGAACACATCACTGTAATGGAAGTCAACCATTACCTTCATTCCTAACGCTTTTGCCCTTTTGGCCGCCGCAAGTACGCCCGCTTTGTCACTATAGCCGAGCATGGTCCATGTTGTGCCGTCTTTCAGCCAATAATAGCTGCTTGGCGGATTCACAAACACTCTCAGTCTCACGGCATTTATTCCGTGATCTTTAAGAATCTGCAAGGCATCTTTCTGTTTTCCGCCGTCATCCAGCCAGCGCACACCTTCGTCCTCCATTTGTTTCAGCCATCCTATATCAGCGCCATAGGCAAACGGGGCATCCGCTTTTGCTTTAGGAGACTTCTCAAAGAATGTAAAAGCAGTGAAAATGAGAGAAAGACAGATTGCGTTTACAAATACACGTTTCAATCGGTTTTTGAACATCACAATACCTCCTGATAAAAAAGATTGTTGATTGATTTCACTCTGAATGTTTCAGCTGCCATTCTCCAATAATGTCGTGAAACGCTGAAACGCCTGAATTCCTTCGGGTGTCATTTTAAAAACGCCTGCATCGGTCAGCGCGCGTAAAAATACATTCGCTGTTTCTTTTTGTAAAACAGCGGCTGCATTTTCCGGTGTCACGTCTTTATCCGCTTTGATATTTTCAGCCCACGGAAGATGAATGTCTTTGATGTCATGAGGTTCATTCAGTAAATACTTTTTCACTTCTGCCAGCTCATCTTTCAGGCGGGGAGGTAAAACGGCGAGTCCCATCACTTCAATCAGACCGATATTTTCTTTTTTGATGTGATGGACATCTTGATGCGGGTGAAAAATGCCATCCGGATAATCTTCGGAGGTGCGGTTGTTTCTGAGAGCGAGATCGATTTCAAAATCCGTTCCCCTGCGTCTGGCAATTGGGGTGACGGTATTATGGGGTTCATTTGTCTTTGCGATGATGCTGACGGTTTCGTCTGAATATTCCCGCCACTTTTCAAAAACATACGCAGCGGCATCTGTCAGCAAATCCGGATCTTTTGCGCGAAGGCGGATCACTGATACCGGCCACTTCACGGCTTCGGCCTGAACGTCTGGAAAATGACGCATATGAAAAGGGTAGAGGGAACCCGCTTTTGCCATCGGAAACTCATGGGCGCCGCCTTGATAATGATCGTGTGAAAGAATGGAACCTCCTACGATCGGCAGGTCAGCGTTTGATCCCGCGAAATAATGCGGGAAAATTTCCGTAATGGCCAGAAGCCTTCTGAAGCTGTCGCAGCTGATTTTCATCGGCTTGTGCACGCTTGAAAGAAAGATAGCATGCTCGCTGTAATACGCATAAGGAGAGTATTGAAAACCCCACTGTTCTCCCGCTAAGTCAAGCCTGATGATGCGGTGATTTGAACGGGCAGGGTAATGCGGTGTTCCGGCATACCCCTCGTTTTCCATACAGAGCAGGCATGTCGGATACCGGTTTTCCGGACTGTTTTTTACCGCGGCGATGTCTTTAGGGTCTTTTTCGGGCTTTGATAAATTAATGGTGATGTCCAATTCTCCAAAAGGTGTTGGTGAGCGGTATACGATATTTTTTCGGATGGCCCGCGTCTTAATATAGTCGTTGTTTTGACTCAATCTATAAAAATAATCTGTTGCTTTTTTCGGGCAATCTGATAACAATTCGCTGAATGCGGCATTGATCAGAGAAGGGGCCGGTGTGATCACGTCCATGATTCTGCTTCCCAGCATGTCTCTTTCAGCCGGCGTATCGTTTATGATTGACCGTTTTACCGCGTCTTTCACCATTTCGTCCAAATAGTGAAGCCTGTTTTGTTTCTTGATATGTTTCGGTTCTGCATAATCCGTCAGTCCGAGCAGATCGAGAAGTCTGTTTCTTGTGTAAATCACATCTGTTTCATTTATGTCGCCTAAGACAGTGCTTTCTTTCAGAAACCCTGCCACTGATTCAAAAACGTCAATGACCGCCGCCTCCATTTCATTTGTCCTTGTATCCGTTTGGATGATGCCGATGCCAATTCCATGCTGACGCAATGATTTCCGATATGTCCGTTTGTTTCGGGTTCCAGCCCAGAATGTTCCGTGCTTTATCGCTGGAAGCGATGAGGGTGCTTGGATCACCGGGTCTTCTTGCGGCCGCTCTTACTTTTATGTCTCTTTCGGTCACTTGCCGGGCCGCTTCCGCCATTTCTGATACGGAAAACCCGCTGCTTGATCCTAAATTGAAAATGCCGCTGTCTCCGCCGTTTTGCAAATATTCCAGAGCGAGAATATGGGCATCGATTAAATCGGAAACATGAACATAATCGCGGATGCACGTGCCGTCTTTTGTATCATAGTCAGTGCCGAATATAAAAACCTCCTCGCGCTGACCGAGCGCGGTTTGTAAAAGGATAGGGATAAGATGGGTTTCCGGATGATGATCTTCTCCGATGGAACCGTCCGTTTTCGCGCCGGCAACGTTAAAATACCGAAGCGAGACATATTTTATGCCGCAGGCGGTTTCACACCACTTCAGCATTTTTTCTGCCATGAGTTTTGATTCGCCGTATGCGCTTTCCGGCTTTTCCGGCATGTCTTCTGTGATGGGCACTTTTTCAGGTTCGCCGTATACAGCGGCGGATGAAGAAAACACAATGTGTTTCACCCCGAATTCCTGCATGACCTCCAGCGTAATTTGTGTACCGTACACATTATTATTGAAATATGAAAGAGGGTCTTTCATTGATTCGCCGACAAGGGATTGAGCGGCAAAATGGAGAACGCCTGTTACGTTCTCCTTCGCGAACACAGAGCGAAGAAACGGTTTGTCACGGATATCTCCATAGTAAAAAACTGCTTTTTCATGAACAGCTTTCCGGTGGCCTGTCTGCAGATGATCCACAGCTATCGTTTTAAATCCTTTGTTTAATAATTGATCAACCGCATGAGAACCGATATAGCCGGCTCCGCCGAGAACGAGAATCGCCATGATTTAGTTTTCCCTCCATTCAGCCGCGCCATCGCTTATATCCGCGATGTAGAAAGAAGCCTCAAGACCTGTCCTGCTGCGGTAGTGAGATGAAACGGCCCGGATAAAGCCGGCGGTTTCTTCACTTTCCACAATGGCTATGGCGCAGCCGCCGAACCCCGCGCCCGTCATCCGCGCTCCGAGTGCTCCTTCTTTCCAGGCTGCTTCAGCGAGCGCGTCTAATTCGTCACCGGTCACTTCATAATCATCGCGTAACGAACGGTGGGACGCATTCATCAGCTCGCCGAACGTTTTCAAATCATTCGATTTGAGAGCTTCCGCGGCTGAGAGGGTCCGCTCGTTTTCATTGACCGCGTGCCGGGCTCTTTTACGCAACGTTTCACAGGAGAGAAGGGATTCGAGTTCGTTGAATTCTTCTGCCGTCAATTCCGCAAGTGATGCGATATTCCGATATTGCCGCAGTTCCGAGAGAGCCTCGTCGCATTCGCTGCGGCGTTCATTATATTTTGAAGCCGCCAGCTCCCGGCGCTTGTTCGTATTCATAATGACGATTTTATATCCGTTAAAAGCAGCCGGAATCATTTCGTGCTCAAGCTTATCGCAGTTTAACAGAATGGCCATGTTCTTTTTGCCTTTTTGCACTGCGAATTGATCCATAATGCCTGAATTCACGCCGATAAATTCATTTTCGACTCTTTTTCCGATAAGCGCCAGTTCAGTATCGGAAACATCCAGGCTGAATAACTTTCTTAAAATGGAGCCGGTTAACATTTCAATAGAAGCGGAGGAGCTTAAACCGGCTCCGTTTGGAATCGTACCGTGAAAAAGAATATCCATTCCGCTGTCTATTTGGCCGCCGGCTTTAAGAAGGTAATGGATCATCCCCTTCGGATAATTGGCCCAGCCGTCTTCTTTTTTGTATGCTGTGGCGGAAAGATCAAGGCAGACAATGCCGCTGTCAGGAAAGTTTTCTGAGTATAACCGGATCTGATGATCTCCGCGTTTTGCGCATACGGCATATGTTCCGATCGTAATCGCGCAGGGGAGAACGTGGCCGCCTATATAATCCGTATGTTCCCCGATCAGGTTGATCCGGCCGGGTGCGAAAAACAGTTCTCCGTTACTTCTCTTGAAAACGTCTTCGAATCTTAATTTCAAAAGTTTTGCATCCATGATAAACCCCCGATTCTATTTTGAGGTATGCTCCAGTATGAACTGAATGGCTTTTTGTGAATTTCTGGTGAGGCTGATATATTCCGCTCCTTTCGTTGCGATGAGTTTCACATGCAGGCGGTCCGCATCTTCTTTAATGTCATCGTAATAAGAGCCGACTTGCGGAGCCAAAATGATCATATCGAAGTCTTTCATGATGTCGTAATGGGAACCGTAGGCGCCTGCTGAGGCGGTAATCGGCACGTTGTATTCTTCGGCTCCTTCTGTCAGTGCGTTCGCAAGCATGGCGCTCGTTCCCGCTCCGGCGCACAGCACTAACACATTGGTGCTGTGTTCCAAGGCGGATGAGGATTCCTGAAGATTTGTGCTGATGACGGAGGACGCGTCTTCGGAGGCGCCGGCCATGGCGGGCTGTAATGTTTGCGGCGCGCTTTCAGGTTCGGTGTGTTGGGCTTCTTTCGCCGCTAATACTTTGTCATAAGCTTTACAGAATGGCAGGTATATCAGGAAATCGACGATGATTAATACAACCGTCAGCACAAAAGCCGAGAGCCCCATGCCGGTTCCGAGAATCAAGCCGGCGGGCGCCGGAGTGGCCCACGGAAGAACATACATAAAACTGTTCATTCCGATGACATCCACGAAAAATTTAAACAGACAGACATTCACCATCGGCGTTACAACAAACGGAATGAAAAAATAAGGATTTAAAATAATCGGCGCAGCAAAGAGAAGAGGTTCGTTTACTGCGAAAGACACCGGAATCGCGGATGCTTTTCCGACTGCTTTCAATTGCTTGGATTTCGCGAAAAGAAGAAAGATAAACGGAACAACAAGGGTTGCGCCGGTCCCTCCCATTGTGCCGACGAAGTTCCCGAGTCCGACGGTCAGCACGTTGGACGCTTGCTCGCCGGCATTATGAAGCTGAAGATTCGCCTCCACATTTGCGTAAATAATAGCTGCGATGGCAGGTTCCACAATAGAAGGCCCGTGAACGCCGACAAACCAGAACAGCGCCATCATTCCCCAAATGATACAAATCCCAAGATAACCGTCTGCGGCGGTAAAAAACGGCGATAAGAGAGAGGAGAGAGCCTCCGCAAACGATACGTTCAGCGTGTTCCTGATCAATAAATCAACGATCACCATGGCCAAAACGGAAAAAGCGAACGGAAAAACATCTTTAAATGTTTGTGAAATGGTACCCGGTACTTCTTTAGGCATTTTAATCGTAATATTTTTCAGCACGCAGAATCTGTAAACGTTCACTGTTATGAAAGCGGATACAAAAGCGGCTAAAAGACCTTTTGTGCCGAGGTATTCCGTCGAGAATCCGCCATCGATTTGAGTGACGCTTAAAATGAGAAACCCGACGACTGAAGCAAGCATCGCTGAAACGGGGTTGATCCCTTTGTTTTTAGGCATTTTTCGGTTCATTGATTCACTCAGGCATTTCGCACTTGTTGCCGCAACGATCAGACCGAGGGCGCCCATTGAATAGTTATAAACTTTCCAAAGCCATTCAGAAACACTTTTAGGCCAAGTGAAGCCCAACACTTCCGGCACAGCGGCGGTGAGGATGAAAATGCTGGCGAATAAAATAACAGGCATGGCAGTTAAGAAGCCGTCGCGGATCGCGCCTAAATAAATGTTTCTTGAGATTTTTTCAAAAAACGGTTTTCCCTTTTCGATTTGCTTGATGATACCGTTCATTTTTCCACTCCTTATCGGCGGCTTCGGTAGAGTTCTATAAAATCCTGAATAAGATCACGGAGCAAAAGGGTTGTCATCAAGTGGTCCTGACCGTGAACGAAAATAAATCCTAATTCCATGTCCTTGCCGTCAGCTTCTTCAGCTAACATTTTCGTTTGCGCATTGTGGGCGAGGGTTAAATTTTCATCGGCGCTTTTCAATGCTGCTTCCGTGTTTTCGAAGTTTCCGGCACGGACTTCTTTCAGGACTTTCAATAAAGTGCTTCTGGCGTCGCCGGCATAGGCGACGATTTCAAAACCGAGCATCTGCAATTCTTCCTTTGTCATGAAAAAAACCTCCTAAAGACGGCACACATGATGAAAAGAGACTCTTTTCACCATGTATGATCGTTAAATGATTGTTTTTGTTTCACTTACAAGTTTGTACCAGTAGGCCGATTCTTTCGGATACCGTTTTTGGGTGTCGAAGTCGACGTAAAAAAGACCGTAACGTTTGTTGTAGCCGTTGGTCCATGAAAATAAATCCATTAAGGACCATAAGAAATATCCCTTTACGTTGACCCCGTCGCTAATCGCTTTACTGACGGCTTCTAAATAGACTTTTAAATAGTCGATTCTTGCCTTATCCATAATGATGCCGTCTTCAAACTCATCTTTATAGCCCATGCCGTTTTCGGTAATGTAAATTTTGTTATATTGCGGATAGTCCCGTTTGATGCGCATCAGCATGTCATACATGCCTTCAGGATAAATGAGCCAGTCCCAATCAGTCCGCTTCAGGCCTTCTTTGTAAATTCTTTCGCCGATTCCTTTTACTTTATAGACCGAAGTGCCCTTATCGCCCGTTCCGTTATGGTGAATAACGGTTTCTCCGTCGTACGCTTTGACGAAATGGCATTGATAATGATTGATGCCGAGATAATCATTGCGCGTTGAAGCTTTTTTCATCACGTCAAAGTCACTGTCTGAAAACTCGTAGGAAGCGCCGTTTGCCTCACAGATTTCATCCAGAGCCCGCATGGTTTCCTCAGAATAATAGCCGAGGTAGGTGGCGTCGAGGAGGAATCTCACTGATAACGCGTCATCCAGAAAACAGGCGTGGCGGTCATCTTCTGAGTCGCTGGCGGGATATTTTGTTTCTAATGAGTGAACGACACCGATTTCTCCCGGATAGCCGCCGTCTTTAAAAAGGTTGACGGTCATCGCATGCGCTACCATCATGTGATGGAGGCATTGAATGACTTTTGTGATATCACTTTTAACAGATGGCGGAAAAACCCCAAGTAAATACTGGTTGGTGGCTGTGGGATAAATTTCGTTAAACGTGCTCCAATATCTGATTTCGCTGAATTCTTTAAAGCAAAATTCCGCATAGCTGACAAACGCTTCTATTGCAGCGCGGTTGAGGAAATCTCCCTGATCAAATAATCCTTTCGGTGTATCGAAATGATGCAGCGTGACAAAAGGGGTGACGTTGCGTTTATGGCACTCTGAGAAAATACGATGATAGTAATCAACACCTTCCTGATTGATTTTGCCCGTGCCGTCAGGGAAAATTCTCGTCCAGGCTATAGAAAGGCGGATGCCGTTTATTCCGAATTTTTCACATAGTTTAATATCTTCCGGAAACTGACGGTAAAAATCACTTGCCGGATCAGGGCTGAATCTTCCCTGTTTTTCAAGAAATTCATCCCAGGCTACAGGCCCTTTGCCGCCTTCTTTTGTGGCGCCTTCTGCTTGATATGCCGCAGTCGCCCCGCCGAAAATAAAGTCATGAGGTAATTTGAGCATTACTGAATCCTCCTTCGCCAATGTGTGAATTGGAGTTTGTTAATGTTCATAATTGTTATCTTTTGTTTAATAGTAAACGCATACATTTTTGTTGTCAATAGCTTCATAAAGAAATAACATCTGTTTTTATAGGGATTATATAAGTTTTTCGTTGTTTTATATGTTAATTATGTTGTTTGTTAGTGTTTGTTTTTGTTGACCGGATTGCCGCAATGTGTTAGATTGTGTGTAAAGTTGAGGGGATGATTGAACATGTTAAAAAAAGAGCGTCTTTTAAAAATCATCGATATCGTAAACTCTCGGGGGTTTATTACGGTGAGTGATATTATCGATGAACTGGATGTTTCTGATATGACAGTGAGAAGAGATCTGGACGAGCTGGATAAGGCCGGAAAAATCGTACGTATTCACGGAGGCGCACAGAGCATATCTTATTCCATTGATCACGAATTATCGCATAATGAAAAACTGGGTGTTCAAATGGATGAGAAGGAGAAAATCGCGGAACTCGCAGCTTCATATGTAAATGACGGCGATACCGTTTTTTTAGGGCCCGGCACGACGATTGAACTTTTAGCCAAACACCTGCTGCATAAGCGAATCAGGATTATCACAAACAACTATCCCGTATTTGATATTTTAAAGCATGGTGACACTGCGGATACCATCCTGATTGGCGGCGATTTCCGAAAAAATACCGGTGCCTTCGTCGGGCCCATCGTGAACGGCAATCTGCAGAAATTCAATTTTACGAAAGCCTTCATCAGCGCCAATGGCATACATAATGATGAGATTTCTTCTTACAGCATTGAAGAAGGGGAAGCCCATCAAATCGCGCTGAATAATTCGCGGACGAAATTTTTGCTGGCGGATAATAAAAAATTCAACCGGGAAGATTTTTACGTGTTCTATAACTTGCATGATATGGATTATCTGATTACGGATGATAAAGTGATGAAAGATGTTCAAATTCATTACGAGCAATATGTAGATGTCAAAATCGCAAAAAAATAAAAAAGGCGGGCGGTTCGATGAAAGGGGTTATTTTTGATTTCAACGGCACGATGTTTCAAGATTCGCATCTGCACGAAAAAGCATGGTTTTTCATGGTGAAAAAATACGCGCCGAAAACCATTTCTGATGAAGACATTTTCGTTAACATTCATGGGAGAACAAACAGTGAAATCCTGACGTATTTTATTTCCGGCGATTTAACAAATGAAGAAATCGAGAAGCTGTCTTTTGAAAAAGAAGCCTACTACAGAGAATTATGCCTTGAAAACAAAGATGAGTTAAAGCTGACGAAGGGACTGACCGGCGTATTGAACCATCTGAAAAAATCAGAAACGCCAATGACCATTGCCACGGCTACGGTAAAGGAAAATGTCGAGTTTTACTTTGACGTCTTTCAGTTGGATCGGTGGTTTGATTTTGACAAAGTCACGTTTGATGACGGGAGCTTCCCCGGAAAACCGGCGCCGGATATTTTTCTCATCGCATCGGAAAAGTTAGGCCTCAGACCTGAAGATTGCTTAGTCATTGAAGATGCCTTTTCGGGGCTCACAGCGGCGAAAAAAGCAGGTGCAGGCAAGATTATGGCCATTGACCCGCTCGGAAAAAACCGCGCGTTATTTGAAGAAAAACAGCTGGCGGGTGACGGGATACTGACAGATTTCACCTCGTTTTTTGAGGTGATTGCCGGACATTCTGTTTGAGAGATCAGCCGGTTTTTTATGCCGATATGGCTGTACAGGCTGCGGACTCCGTTCGCAACACGGGATGTTTTTGTGTTCGGCGGTGTCTGCTTCGTGAAGAAAGGGGCTTCGCTTTTTAATCGGAGTCACTTTTAAGACAGGGGTATCCCTGTTTTTTTAATTCCTCGTATTTACAAAGAAGCGCTAAGGTGCTTATTGCTGACTGTTTATATGTTTTACGATAAAATCCTGAGCATACAAGAAAACCAGCCATCCTGTAAGTCCAAGCCCTGATGCGGCAATGAAAGACAGTGAATGGCGAAGGGCGATGCCGATAATGACCAGCATAATGACTGTGGAGGGGATGCCGGAAGCCACGCTGAATGCAAAATGACTTAATGTCTCCTTCGTTTCGCCTTGGATGTACAGCCAAACCATGCTCAGCATACTGACAATTGGTAATGCCGCTATAATACCTCCATAACTCGGGCTTCTTCTTGATATTTCAGTGATAATCCCAATAATAGCAGCGGAGACAATGATTTTAACGATCGTAAACATCTTCAGCACGCTCCTTCATCAAACTGAATGCTTTTAAGACAAGTGTTCGTTCTTCATGATTCATGCTGTCAAAAAGAAGCTGTTTAAGCTTTTCTTCATCAAGACCGGAATGCCGGTAAAGGACATCCGCCCCCAAACTGGTAAGTTTTAAAATGACTTTCCGCTCATCCTCAACACTTCTGGTTTTATAAACGTACTTTTTCTGCAGTAACCGCTTTATATGTTCCGAAGCGGTATTATGTGATACTTGAATCGCTTCGGCAATGTCTTTTATTCCGACTGCCTTCTCTTTTTGAATGACTTGCAGAATCCGTACACCTTGGTGAGTGATTTTTTCATGGTGCTGATTACGGAGCCGGTAGTAAATATCTGTCCAGAGGTCATTTAATCGCATGATTTCGTTTGACATCATCATCCACCTTCTATCGTTTATTAAGATTATATCTTATAATACGATATATTTTTGCGGATTGAAAGCAATTTTTGAGCATGAGGGAGCGGCATTCGTTCTGTTTTTAGAAGATTGGAAGAGACAAGCGGCCGCAGCTTCAACGAATAAACTTGTTGAATATACTCTCAATAAGTTATTTCCCTTATTTCGGAAACTTCAGCTTGATACCTTCCGCATATAAATAAGAGCACTGACAATATGATAAAGAACCAAAGTATATATTCAAATGCAGTTTTTTTCAGCTGGGCAGTCCTGTGCTGATTGAAAAAGATACGGGGGATAAAAAGCGGGTAAGAAGATAAGGAAAGGAGAGAGACGGATGGAACTTGATTTTGTGATTCGTCTGGCGGTTGCGGGTCTGCTTGGGGCTCTTATTGGATTGGAGAGAGAATTCAGGGCGAAGGAAGCCGGTTTGAGGACGCATTTTTTAGTGGCCGTCGGCAGCGCCTTGATGATGATCGTTTCCAAATACGGCTTTTTTGATTTGTTATCCAACAGCCATACGTCCTTTGATCCGAGCCGGGTGGCGGCGCAGGTCGTCAGCGGCGTCGGATTTTTAGGAGCCGGCACGATTATTTTGCAGCGGCATGTCGTGCGGGGGCTTACGACGGCCGCGGGGATTTGGGCTACGTCGGGGATCGGGCTGACGATCGGGGCGGGTATGTATGTCATCGGCATCAGCGGCACGATTTTGGCGTTAATCGGGCTTGAACTGTTAAATTTTCTGTTTAAACCGGCGGCGCATTCTTTGTCTGTCAGTTTCAGGATTGAGGAGAAAGCCGTCATGCATGATATTTTAACTTCTCTTGAGGAAAAAGGAATTCTTATTACGTCCTATGAATTGAATAAGGCGGTGCTTGAAGTGAAGGGAAGGGTGAAAAGCAAAAGCGGGAAAGCGGCGGTAATGGAAAAAGTTCAAGCTCTCCCGTATATTCTGTCGGTCAAAGTTGAATAGCAGACAGGAGAAGCCTCCTGTCTGCAGTCATTTCTTTTCAAACATTAATACCAAGGATAGAACGGGATATACGGCCGCGGATAGTATGGATACGGTCTGGGGAAATAATAAGGCGGCCGCGGATAGTATGGATATGGTCTGGGGAAATAATAAGGCGGCCGCGGATAATGATATGGCACCCGTTCGTGGCTCTCAGCTGTGTATTCATGATAGAAAGGATCGTACAAGAGGAAAACCTCCTTTTCAAATGTTGGTTCCGTTTACCTTATTCCTGTATGCCCGGTATGGTGTACGTACAACGGGCAAAAAAAAAGACGCCGGTTATCATCCGGCATCTTTTTTTACACTTTCACATCAATTGAATGTCCGGCAGTCGGGTGCTGGGACGGCAGCATTTTCACTGTTTCTTCCGCCGCAGCCTGTGCATGCTGCATGACCGTTTTTGTTAAAGCGATATTTACATTCTGCGCCAGAGATGCCTGGTGCATAGCGATTGATAACGCAGGGATATCCATAGCTTCCACCTCCTTATCCCTTCATATCGGCGGCGTGCTCCGATTATGAAGGGGACTGGCGGTTTCTTTTTACGGCCCATTCTAAAAGTGCGGCAGCGCATACCCCGAGAGTATAGGCAAAAATGTCACTCCAGACAAATTGCCAGCCGAGGATCAGCCCGCCGAGCGTGCTGCTTCTGATTGCGTCAATCCAAGGCGCATGATACAGCTGGCTGCATTCAATCAGACAGCAAAACGAGAGGCTCAAAAATGCGGCTGTTTCCGTCCGGATGTGCCGAAAGAAAAGCCCGAATCCTGTAAAAATCATTGCCGCCCACAAGGCATCTCCTAAATAAGCGTTTATGATGCCGGGCAATAGGGCGGTGATGTATGCGGTTCTGGACAGCAAACCGAGGGCGATGATAAAAACGGTACATATTCCGTATGTCAATGGATGTCTAATCACTTCACATTGTTCCCCTTTTTTTTGTACTCCCATGTATTGTAAGGAACGACGGAGAAGCTGTCTATGAAAAAAACGGCCCGGGAGGCCGCTTTTTTTGCGTTATCTGGCTTTTAGGTTGACGTGGTCTGCTTTTTGGTCACTGCCGATGACGAAGCGGAGCTCATACTGCCCCGTATGGTAGACGTAATCTGTTTCGCCCGTTTTTGGCACTGTCAGGATTTTGTCAGCGCTGCCGATTTGTTTGCTTAAGACGTCAGGTGTGACGCTTCCGAGGTTTAAGCGCCGCTCGACCCCTGTTCCGAAATAGCGTATTTCCGAGATTTTTCCGTTTTTATGATAGGAAAATCCATAACCGGGGTTTCCCATGTTCCAGCTGTATAAATCAAATGGGTTGCGGCTGTCTGCTTTTTGTTCCGGCTTGCCGATTTTATTGTAAACGTCCAGTCTTGTGCTTTGGTTGATTTTCAGGCCTTTCACATGTTGCGGCATTTCCCCTTTAAACGCCGATTGGTAAAGGCTGTTCACCAGTTCTTGTGCACGTTGGTTTTCCGTTTTTGAAGCGGCTGCGGCATGGACGGGCTGTGTATCTGAAAATGCTTCTGCGCCGAATGCGCATCCCGTGAGCATCACTGCCGATAATCCCGTGGCGAGTGTTTTTTTCTTCAACATATGTGAACGCCTCCTTTTTACCGCTCATACCCGTATGTTTCCTGAGATAAACGAGATGTTTTAGTGAAAGGCCGGTTGGGAATCATAGAGGATGTATAGAGGGGGACAGAAAGGGGAAAAGAAAATGGCTGATACAAAGAAAGTTACAATCAATGGGGTTGAAATGGAAGCGCCGGACGGCCAAACCGTTTTGCAGCTTTTGAACAATAGTTCAATTGACGTGCCGCACGTGTGTTATCATCCGAGTCTCGGGCCGATTGAAACGTGCGATACCTGTATCGTCAATGTTAACGGGGAACTGGTGCGTTCGTGTTCCGCGCAAATAAAGGACGGAGATGTCATCGATACGCTTTCGTCCGATGTAAAAAAAGCGCAGATTATCGGCATGGACAACATTTTGCACAACCATGAATTGTACTGCACGGTCTGTGATTACAACAATGGGAGCTGCGAAGTACATAATACCGTAAAGGAAATGAAAATCAATCATCAAAGCATTCCGTTCGATCAAAAACCGTATCCTAAAGATGAATCAAATCCGTTTTACCGATATGATCCCGACCAGTGCATCCTATGCGGCCGCTGCGTCGAAGCCTGTCAGGACGTACAGGTAACCGAAACCTTAAGCATTGATTGGGAGCGGAAACGCCCGCGGGTCATTTGGGATCAGGATGTGCCGATCAATGAATCATCATGTGTTTCCTGCGGACATTGCTCGACGGTATGTCCGTGCAATGCCATGATGGAAAAAGGCATGGAAGGCGAAGCGGGGTATTTAACAGGCATTAACCAAGAGACGCTTCGGCCGATGATTGACATCACAAAAGGGGTCGAAACCGGGTACGGATCGATTTTGGCCATATCGGACATGGAATCGGCCATGAGGGATGAAAGAATCAAAAAAACGAAAACCGTATGCACTTACTGCGGTGTCGGCTGCAGTTTTGATATATGGACGAAAGGAAGAGACATTTTAAAGGTTGAGCCTCAGGCCGAGGCGCCCGCAAATGGCATTTCGACGTGTGTGAAAGGGAAATTCGGCTGGGATTTCGTCAATAGTGAAAAGCGCCTTACCAAACCGCTTATCCGGGAAGGAGACTCGTTTCGGGAGGCGGAATGGGATGAAGCGCTGCAGCTGATCGCTGATAAATTTACCGATATAAAAGAACATTTCGGCCCGGATGCACTTGCCTTTATCACATCTTCCAAATGCACGAATGAAGAATCATACGTGATGCAGAAGCTTGCAAGAGCTGTGATCGGCACAAATAATGTCGACAACTGCTCACGCTACTGCCAGTCTCCCGCCACGGCCGGATTGTTCAGAACGGTCGGATACGGCGGTGATTCAGGGTCGATTACAGATATAGAAAAAGCTGAGCTCGTTCTGATAATCGGTTCAAATACGTCTGAGTCTCACCCCGTCCTGTCCACACGCATTAAACGTTCTCATAAGCTGCACGGACAGAAGCTCGTCGTCGCTGACTTGCGAAAACATGAAATGGCCGAGCGCTCCGATGTGTTTTTCCAGCCGCGTGCCGGATCAGATATTGTCTGGCTGAATGCCGTATCGAAATATCTGCTTGATCACGATTTGGCGGATACTGCATTTCTGAATGAGAGAGTGAACGGATTAGATGAATTCGTGAAAAGTCTTGAACCTTATACAATGGAATATGCGGAAAAACATACCGGTGTGGACAAGGATACCCTAATCAAAGTGGCCCGGATGATTCATGAAGCCGGCAGCGTGTGCGCACTGTGGGCGATGGGGGTCACCCAGCATATCGGAGGAAGTGATACGAGCACGGCCATTTCCAACATGCTCCTTGTGACCGGAAATTACGGCAAGCCCGGCGCAGGCTCATATCCGCTTCGTGGCCATAATAACGTGCAGGGAGCCAGTGATTTCGGCAGTATGCCTGACAGCTTCCCCGGCTATGAAAAAGTAACGGATGAAAAAGCCCGCAAAAAGTATGAACAGGGCTGGGGAACAGACCTGCCGAAAGAAATCGGAATGACAAATCATGAAATGATCGAAGGCATCCACTCAGGAAAACTGAAGTCCATGTACTTAAAAGGAGAAGAAATGGGGCTTGTCGACTCCAATATTAACCATGTTCATGCCGCATTTGAAAAGCTGGATTTCTTCGTTGTGCAGGATATCTTTCTTTCGCGTACGGCCGAGTTCGCCGATGTCGTGCTTCCGGCAAGCCCGAGCCTTGAAAAAGAAGGGACGTTTACGAATACGGAACGAAGGGTGCAGCGCCTTTACGAAGTGTTTGAACCGCTGGGAGATTCAAAGCCTGATTGGCAGATCATTACGGACATCGCCAACCGTCTGGGCGCTGATTGGCACTATGAACATCCGGCAGACATTATGGAAGAAGCGGCAATGCTTTCGCCGCTCTATGCAGGCGTCACTTACGAACGTCTCGAAGGCTACAATTCACTGCAATGGCCGGTTGCAGCGGACGGAACCGATTCACCGCTTTTATTTACGGATAAGTTCCCGTTTTCAGACGGCAAAGCGATTTTATATCCCGTTCAGTGGACCGAGCCGAAAGAATTTGGTGAAGAATATGATATCCATGTGAATAACGGGCGGCTGCTCGAGCATTTTCACGAAGGAAATCTGACTTACCGATCAAAAGGAATATCCGAAAAAACACCGAGTGTGTTCCTTGAGGTCTCGCCCGAACTCGCCGAAGAAAGAGGGCTGGAAGACGGAACGCTTGTCCGTCTAACATCACCGTACGGAAATGTGAAAGTCAAATGCGTCATCACAGACAGGGTAAAAGGCAAACAAGTCTATCTCCCGATGAACGATTCAAAAGACGCCGCCATTAACCTTTTGACAAGCAGCTATGCGGATAAGGATACCGATACACCGGCTTATAAAGAAACATCAGCGAAGATGGAGATTTTGAAAAAAGAAGGCGTTAATCCGCTTCCGAAAATCAATTTCCGTTACGGAAACCCGCAGCCGCAGATCGGTGTCCGGGTTGAGCGGAAATGGGCGCGTAAAGATTATGTATTTCCGGGAGACGCCGTAAAAAGGGGGAAACAGCAAAATGGCTAAAGCAATCAGCGGCATCCGAAAACAGACCGTCACAGAAGAAGACAAACGAAAAAAGGACTTAGAAGAGATCGAGACGGCTCTTTTACGAAATAAAGACGCGATTTTGGAATCTCTGCACATTCTTCAGCACATGAACGAGCGCGGCGTTTTGGCGCTTCTGCGCGGGCTCTTCGGCCAGGGAGACAAAGTGATGGATATCCTCGTGAAGAAGGCGAATACTCCGGAAACGGCCAATATGCTGAAAAATCTCCTGCTGTTAAGCGGCGTTCTCGGCATGCTCGATGTAAAACAGCTTGAGCCGTTTATCGTTAAAATCAATGCGGGCGTCACAAAGGCCGTCGAGGAAAAAGACAGCGGCAGGAAGACGGGGTATTTTGATATCGTCCGCGCTTTAAAAGACCCGGAAATCAACAAGGCCGTCACTCTGCTGTTTTCTTTCCTGAAAGGCATGGGCGCTGATACGGACGATATGGAAAGAAATACGCAGCCTCCTGAAGACCAAAAGCAGCACCAGAAACCGCAGACGAATGAGTGAACATATCTCCCGAGCCTGGCCGAAGGCTCGGGTTTTTTGTGCGCTTCTGCTGTTTTCTTGGGAGAAATTTCACCTCCGGATTTATGACTTTTGTTGTGTTATGTTAATAGTTCAGGTTATGAATAGAAAAAAATTGAAAATATGTGCTAGGATAAAATTCAAGGTACGTCAACTATTCAAATATGAAACAATCAGGAGTGATGAAACATGAGTAAGCTGAGGAGCACGAGACAAGCCATCCAAAGAACCCTGATGAAAGGAAAAAACGGCCTGGACGTATACAACCCTTTTCCTTGGTACGAAAAAATGAGACGGGAAAGCCCTATACACTTTGATGAAGAAACGAAGGTTTGGAGTGTGTTTTTATACGATGATGTCAAAAAAGTCATCAGTGATAAAGAGACGTTCTCAAGCCTCATGACTGATGTGAAAAGCTCGATTGCAAAGTCCATGCTGAATATGGACCCGCCGAAGCATACCCAAATCAGATCTGCCGTCAATCGCGCTTTCACTCCCCGCGTCTTGAAGGAATGGGAGCCGAGAATTAAAGACATTACCGATCATCTCCTGAAACAGGCAAAGAACAAAGGGCGGATTGATATCGTTAAAGATCTCTCTTACCCTTTGCCGGTCATGGTGATTTCAGAATTATTAGGCGTTCCGTCCGAACGTATGGATCAGTTTAAAAAATGGTCGGACATTCTCGTCAGCATGCCGAAAGATGCGAGTCCTGAAGCGGCGGAGAAAAATCAGCAGGAACGTGACCAATGTGAGGCGGAGCTGGCGGCGTTTTTTGCGGAAATAATAGAAAGCAAACGAAAAAAGCCCGGCCAAGACATTATTTCTATTTTGATAAAAGAGGAAGAAGAGGGAGAGAAGCTCACGGCAGAAGATCTGATCCCGTTTTGCAACCTGCTTTTAGTGGCGGGAAATGAAACAACGACTAATCTCATTTCAAATGCGGTTTACAGCATATTAGAAACGCCCGGCCTTTATGAAGAGCTGAGACAGGACCCTTCTCTCATCGCGCAAACGGTGGAAGAAACGCTGCGTTTTCGCGCTCCCGCTCCGTTTGTCAGAAGGACGGTCCGGCACGACACTGAACTGCGCGGACGCCGCTTGAAAAGCGGGGAGATCGTTCTCTGCTACGTTGCATCTGCCAACCGTGATGAAAACAAATTTGAGAAGGCGGGCGTATTTGATATTCATCGCCAATCGAATCCGCACCTTTCCTTCGGATTCGGCGTACACTTCTGCTTAGGCGCACCGCTTGCCAGACTTGAAGCGGAAGCCGCGCTGAAAGGAATTGTAAAAACCTTTTCACACCTTGAGCCCGTCGGGATTGAGCCGATCCGAAACAGTGTCATGTACGGGCTGGAGTCTTTAGAAGCGGAGATAAACGAAAGTGAGGGAGAAGAAAAAAGATGAGAAAAACACACATCGCCATTATTAATGTGGCCGCTCACGGTCATGTCAATCCCACGCTGCCTGTAGCCGAGGAACTTGTCAATCGCGGGTATAAAGTGACATTCGCTACGACTGAGGAATTTGAAGCTTCCGTTGCCAAAACGGGCGCCATTCCCGTTTTATACCGCACAAGCATAAAGGCGGACCCGGAGACGATAAAAGAACGGGTAAATAAAAATGACGCGTTTGTGATGTTTCTGGAAGAAGCGGTTGAAGTGCTTCCGCAGTTGGAAGAGCTGTACAAAGACGACCTTCCTGACATCGTCCTGTTTGATTTTTTAGCTCTTGCCGGAAAATTGTTTGCGGATAATGGCGGCATCCCGGCCGTAAAGTTCTGCCCGAGCTATGCAATGAATGAGTATTTTCAATTAGGAAGAGACGAAGAAACACTGGAAGCGGCCAAACAGGCGATAGAAGAATATCAGGAGCAGATTGAAAATGAACAATTGAAACGGATGACAATGGAAGAATTTTTTATGCCTGAAAAACTGAATATTGTCTTTATGCCAAGGGACTTTCAGCCGAAACAGGAAACCTTTGATGAACGATTCTGTTTTGTGGGTCCGTCTCTTGGAGAACGCACAAATACGGGAAGTCTGGAAATTGATGCAGCCGATGACCGTCCGCTTATGCTCATCTCACTGGGAACGGCGTTTAACGCCTGGCCTGAATTTTACCGGATGTGTATTGACGCGTTTCGGGACTCGGACTGGCGGGTTATTATGTCAGTCGGCACAACAATTGATCCGGAAAGTTTTTCGGATGTCCCCGATCACTTTATCATCCGCCAGCACGTTCCTCAGCTTGATGTGCTGGAGAAAGCAAAGCTGTTCGTATCTCACGGCGGGATGAACAGTACAATGGAGGCGATGAATGCGGGTGTCCCGCTCGTTGTCGTTCCGCAAATGCACGAACAAGAGGTCACCGCAAAGCGTGTGGATGAATTGGGGCTTGGCGTGCATCTGCCGCCGAAAGAAGTCACTGCGGCCCGTTTGCAAAAAGACGTTCAGAACGTATACGGCGATAAGAACATCCTCAGCCGCGTGAAAAGCATGCAGCAGAAAATAGAAGAAACCGGCGGCCCCAAACAGGCTGTTTGCGCCATTGAAGAATTTTTGAAAACGGCGGCCGTCGAAAATTGATTGAGAAACAGGCAGCGCACCGGAAGACGGCTGCCTGTTTTGTTATATGTTTTTCTTCATGCCGCATCTCCGGCATTCCCTCAAAAATTTTCCGCCCTTCACTGAACTTTTAAACAGCGTGTAGTCGCAATTGTCACATCGGCCGCTGTGAACATCAGGATATTCATTGAACTCATAAATGACCGAAGTATCGTATCCTTTTGTCTCGAACTCTTTTTTTGTTTCCATGATTGAAAGTCCCTCCGCGAATCAAATCGTTCTGCCCGGTTAATGATACAGCAACTGCACGGGGGATTCAACGGGAGCATAGCTTGATTTTCCCGGCTGATTGCGTAACAATAATAGAAATAAATGACGGCCTGCCATAGGGCGCCCGGCATCTGAAGGGAAGAAGAAAACAGCGATGGGAAAAGGATTGAACGGGAAACGGATTGCCATCGGCGGTTCGCGGAAAACAGAAGAGATCACAAAATTAATAGAAAAGCAGGGCGGAACGGCAGTCGTCCGTTCCCTCCAAGGAACCGTATACCTGGCGGAGGATCAAATTGAACCCGACGTAAGAACATTTGCCGGGCAAAAAGCCGACTGGGTGATATTCACCACAGGCATCGGTACGGAAACGTTATTGTCGGTATCGGAAAAAATCGGTCTGAAAGAAGAATTTTTAGCGGCCGTTCATGAAGCGAAAATCGGCTGCAGAGGCTATAAAACATATGCGGCCTTAAAAAAGCTCGGCATCACGCCGCATGCCTCAGATGAAGACGGTACAACAAGAGGGCTGATCCGCTCCTTGGAACGATTTGACTTTAAAGATAAAAAAGTCATGATACAGCTTCATGGCGAAAAAGCGCCGGTCTTAACGGAGTTCCTTGAGAAAAACGGAGCGGAGGTTTTCCCTGTTCTGCCGTATAAGCATATTCCGCCTGAAAGGGAGACGGTCGATAAACTGCTGGGAGAGCTGTTAAACGGAGAGGTCGATGCCGTATGTTTTACGACAGCCATTCAAGTGCGCTCTCTCTTTGATTATGCAAAAGAAAAAGGGTTCACAAAAGAATTGCAGCAGGCATTCGAAAAACATGTGCTTGCCGCCGCAGTCGGCAAAGTGACGGCTGAAGCGATCCGGGATGAAGGGGTAAAGAGGGTCCTTGCTCCGGACATTGAGCGGATGGGAGCGATGATTATTGAATTATCCCGTTACTATGAATCTCTGACCTTGTCATAAACCATCATTCAGCAGGGAAAAAGCCTACGCTTCCCTGCTGAATTTTTTTAATTGCCAGTGTTTCGTGAAAAGGGAAGGATATGTCAAGGCGCTGAGTATGATACATGTAAGAAGAGCGGAGGCCATCGTTGTAAAAACGATCAGCAGCTGAAAGCGCACCGCCTGTATCGGATCAGCCCCCGCTAAAATCTGCCCCGTCATCATGCCGGGAAGCTGAACCAGACCCAATGTTTTCTGGCTTTCAAGCGTCGGGATCATACTGAGCTTCATACTGGACGTCAATATCTGCCGGACGGCCTGCTTAGGCGTTCCTCCGAGAGAGAGAATCAGCTGGATTTCTTCTTTCCGCAGATCCGCTTCCGAACTGAGCTTGTTTAAAAACAGGCTTGAGAGCACCATGGAGTTTCCGATGACCATGCCGCTTATCGGAATGACATATCTTGAAGTGAACGGAATGATATGCAGGGTCAGTAAAAGTCCCTGCGTCACAACTTCCACGATCGCCAGTGTCAGAAAAACGCGCCAAAATGAGCCGATCCGCATTTTTTTCCGTTTGGAGACATTGTGCGAAGCGGCCGTGAGCATGAGAAGCACCATTAATATGATAAATATCGGGTGATCACCGCGAAAAATCAGCGACAGCACATAGCCGATGATAAGCAGCTGAATGACGGCCCTGACGGTTGCGACGATCATATCCTTTTCGACGCCGGCTTTAAAAGATTTAGACAGGAATAAAGCGATAATGACAAATATACTTGTTAGTAACAGAGAAAGGTAATCCATATCAGCACCCGCTCCCTTGTAAAAGCGCCCGGGCCTTTTCGTGTTTCGGTTCCTTAAAGAACGTTTTCGTTTCCGCGGTCTCTAAAAGCCGTCCCTCAGCCATAAACCATACCGTATCGGATAACCGTTCCGCTTGTTCAAGGTTATGGGTGATCCACAGGATCGTCAGCTGTTTTTGCCGATGGAGTTTCGTAATCAGTTTCTCAATGGTGAGAACGGATGACGGGTCCAGCGCCGATGTAATTTCATCAAGCAGCAGGATGGACGGCAGTCCGGCGAGAGTTCGCGCTAATGAGAGCTTCTGCCGCTGACCTCCGGATAATTCTTTTGCATTTCGATCCAGAAGCCCGCGCGGAAGGTCTGTAAAATCTGCGAGCTCTTCAGGGGTATAGTGCTGCGCCCCGTGGAGTTTTTCTGCGAGCAGAAGGTTGTCCCGCACCGTGCCGTCCATGACGGGAGCTGATTGAAATGCAAGGCCCGCGGTTTTTCTGAGCTCTCTGATGTCCCAGTGTCTTATTTCTTTTCCGAATACAAGCACTTCCCCTTCATCAGGTGTATTCATCAGATTGCACAGTGACAGCAATGTGCTTTTTCCCGCGCCGGAAGGCCCTATCAACGCCGTGATAGAACCTTTTTGAATATGTCCGGTTACACGGCTTAGGACATCAAAAGACGTATTGTTTTGTTCAAAGCGTTTGCCGGCTGACAGAAAAGATATTGCCGGAATTTCTTCTTTCATACAGGATGACACCTTTCGTAAAAAAATCAGGAACCGGTGAGATTGGCTGACGTTTGCTCAGCCGTTTTCTGGTCTGTCTGCCGGGAAGCGAATGTATGCATGACCATTCCCGCAATAATAATGAACAGTCCGGCAAATGAAAGAAGTGACGGAAACGCCGCGGATAAAAAGACGATTTCGCCGATCAGTGCAAAAAGAACCTCTCCGGACTGCGTCGCCTCAACAGCAGCGAGCTTCTGCGGCTCATTCCTCACCATATCGGTGGCGCGGAAAAATAATACTGTTGCGATAACGCCAGAACTGAGTGCGACGATAAAGGATTGGAATGTCTGTCCCATTGACGGAAGCCCGTCTCTATGCCAGCCGAAAGCGGCGATCAAAAGCCAAAACGGAAGGCTTGTGAGCGTCATGCCGAGCACCCGCTGAAACGTATCGAGTTTTCCGCCGTATTGTTCCAGCATTTTGCGGTTGCCGAGCGGATAGGCAAAAGCGGCGATGACGACCGGCACCACGCTGAATAGTATCGTGCGGCCGGACAGAGAACCCGCATGCTGAAGCTGAATCAGACCGGCTCCGATCAGGATGATGACGGAAGTAACCAGCGAAATCAGCGGGATCTTTTGTCTGGCGGAAACCGGGCCCGCCGGTGAATGTTTTGTTTCGTAGAAAAACGGCGACAGAAGCACACCCGCGACAATTGTAATCTGCCACGTGCCGGCGATCAGCCAGCCCGGCCCATATGCCGCCGCAAACGTAATCGGGGCATAAAACAGCACGAACCCGGTAAAACTCCACTTCAGCCAAAAAAACGGTTTTTTCCGGATTTCATGCCAGAGCGGCGCCCATTTTCCTTTCGCATAAACGATCAAAAATAAAAACGGAACCATAAAAAGAAAACGCAGGGAAGAGCTCCACATCCAGCTTCCGCCGGAAAGCTCCATCGCCCTGTTTAAAATAAAGGTGACTGCAAAAAACAGAGATGCCAATATTCCGATCACGATGGCTTTCATTAAATCCCTCATTTTGACACATATTTTTTTATACTATACTATTCACCGGCAGGCTTCGCAATGGAATATGAGAAAATAGCGTTTTAACAAATGATGAATGGGAAACAGACATATACGGAGGTGAAAACAGTGCAGAAAGAGGATATTCAAGTGCTTTATTTCGAAGATGACGGCCGCATTCCGAATAACCCGAATCTTCCGCTTGTTATTTATAAAGCGGTATTTAATGAAGAAACGGTACAAAAAGCAGAGTCCGTCCTCCGCCGGCACGATTGGTCGAACAGCTGGACGGGCGGAGTATTTCCGTATCACCATTTTCACAGCACCACGCACGAAGTTCTTGTCGCGGTAAAAGGAAACGCGGTTTTGAGGTTCGGCGGGGAACAAGGAGCGGACGCCGTTCTTCAAATGGGAGACGCAGCGGTCATTCCGGCCGGCACCGGACATAAAAAACTGTCGGGCAGTTCTGATTTTACCGTGATCGGGGCTTATCCGGGCGGCCGGCAGTACGATACAAAAACGGAGAAAAATGATAGAACTTCAGAAGAAATCAGCCGTGTCCCGCTCCCGGAATGCGACCCCTTTACGGGAAAATCGGGCCCGCTTTTAAAATTGTGGGAAAAATGACAGGGGAAAAGCGGATGGTCTGTAAAAAAATAGCCTAAAAGAAACGTTATTACACCCCCGCCATATAAATAATTTCATAAACGAAACAATTCACGTTCAAATTTTGTTCAAAAAGTGTTATTATATAAGAGTAAATCAAATTGGGGTTTTTTATGTTTGCTATTTTCAGAGAGGAAAAAGAAATTTTGACTTATTCAATTGTTTTTGTTGATATAAAAATAATACTGGATATGGCAAAGTGAAAAACTGGGTAGTAAACATTTATTTTTGTAAATGATTGTGCATGAATTCACAATCTTGCTTTTTCATGCTTTTCTGCATGAAGGGGGAAAGGCTACCCTTTCCAAAAAAATCAGCATACTGCTTATAGTAAAGGAGAATCGGATATGCCAGAAACAATCGATCAAACAAATGCATCTGTCAGCCAAGGCCAACGCGATCTTATTGATCAGCTGCTAAAACCTGAAGTTCAAGAATCACTGACTGTTTTAGTGGATCAGCTTCCAAAACTGACTGAGTTAGTAAATATTTTAACGAAGTCTTATGATTTTGCACAGTCTGTAGCGACAGACGAAGTATTGAAGAGCGATACAGTGGGTGCGCTTACAGAAATTCTTGAGCCGGTGAAAGAAACAGCGAAAGAAGTGGCGGCTACTGCGATCGAAGCAAAAGACCGCGCGGATGCAAGCAATGAAACGATCGGACTTTTCGGCCTGCTGCGCATGCTGAAAGATCCTCAAGCTCAAAAGCTGTTCCGTTTTGCTAACAGCTATCTTGAAATCATGAACGAAAAACAAAAATAATCTCAGATTCAAATTGATATAAAGGACGGAGGATATACGATGTCAAAACATATTGTCATTTTAGGCGCTGGTTACGGCGGAGTTCTTTCTGCTTTAACCGTTCGCAAACATTACAGTAAAGATGAAGCACGCGTAACCGTTGTGAACAAATACCCGACTCACCAAATCATTACGGAACTGCACCGCCTTGCAGCAGGCAACGTGTCTGAACAGGCTGTTGCTATGCCGCTTGAAAAACTTCTGAAAGGAAAAGACGTCGACATTAAAATCGCAGAAGTCAATTCTTTCTCAGTTGATAAGAAAGAAGTTGCCCTTTCTGACGGTTCTAAGCTGACTTATGACGCGCTTGTTGTCGGACTTGGTTCTGTTACGGCTTATTTCGGCATTCCTGGACTCGAAGAAAACAGCATGGTGCTGAAATCTGCTGCTGATGCCAACAAAGTATACAAACACGTGGAAGACCGTGTGCGTGAATACGCTAAAACGAAAAACGAAGCTGATGCAACGATCCTTATCGGCGGCGGCGGCTTAACAGGCGTCGAGCTTGTCGGTGAGCTTGCTGACATCATGCCGAACCTTACGAAAAAATACGGCGTAGATCCGAAAGAAATCAAACTGAAATTAGTAGAAGCAGGTCCGAAAATTCTTCCTGTTCTTCCTGATGACCTTATCGAACGCGCGACAAAAAGTCTTGAAAAACGCGGCGTTGAGTTCTTAACAGGTCTTCCTGTTACAAATGTTGAAGGAAACGTTATTGATCTGAAAGACGGTTCAAAAGTCGTTGCCAACACATTTGTATGGACAGGCGGCGTACAAGGCAACCCGTTAGTCGGCGAATCCGGCCTTGAAGTGAACCGCGGCCGTGCGACGGTTAACGATTTCTTACAATCTACTTCTCACGAAGATGTATTCGTTGTCGGAGACAGCGCTGTATACTTTGCGCCGGACGGCCGTCCGTACCCGCCGACAGCGCAAATCGCTTGGCAGATGGGTGAACTTGTCGGTTACAACCTGTTCGCTTACTTAGAAGGAAAAACGCTTGAAACATTCAAGCCTGTAAACTCTGGTACGCTTGCAAGCCTCGGACGTAAAGACGCGGTTGCCATCATCGGAGCGAACTCTACTCCGCTGAAAGGTCTTCCGGCATCTTTAATGAAAGAAGCAAGTAACGTACGTTATTTAACACATATCAAAGGATTATTCAGCCTCGCTTACTAATCCTTAAGATCACACAGAAGACATTGCCGGACTTTCTCGGCAGTGTCTTTTTTTGTATGAAAATGTTAACGGATACAATTTTCTGAAAAATAAAATAAAAATGATTGATATGTGAGAAAGAGGAAGATAAAATAAAAAAGAACCATTTTGTTAACGTTAACATTTTTAAGAGGGAGGATGAAAGTGTGAAAGCTTTTATGGGTGATGATTTTTTACTGGATAGTAAAACGGCCGTAAAGCTGTACCGGGAATACGCTGAAAACATGCCGATCATTGATTATCACTGTCACTTAAGCCCAAAGGAAATCTATGAAAATAAAACCTTCGCAACCATTACGGAGGCATGGCTTTACGGTGACCACTACAAGTGGCGGATTATGAGGGCCAACGGCATTGAAGAGCGCTGCATTACCGGAAACGCTTCAGATGAAGAGAAGTTTTTCGCCTGGGCAAAAACGGTGCCGATGGCGATAGGCAATCCGCTGTACAGCTGGACGCATTTAGAGCTGCAGCGCTGGTTCGGCATTTATGACGTATTGAATGAAAAAACGGCCGCGGCCATTTGGAAAAAAACGAATGAGCTCCTGCAGGGAGACGGGTTTGGCGCAAGAGATCTCATTCTGAAATCAAATGTCAAAGTCATTTGCACAACCGACGATCCTGCCGATGCGCTGACATACCACGAACTGTTGAAAGAAAGTGATTTTCCGGTTCAAGTGCTGCCCGGATTTCGGCCTGACAAAGGACTGGACATCAGCAGACCGGGTTTTGCCGATTGGGTCCGTTCGCTGGAGAGTGCTTCCGGAATAGCTGTCACCACCTACCAATCGTATTTAGATGCGTTAGAATCCCGCGTCCGCTTTTTTCACAATGCCGGGGGAAGAGTGTCGGATCATGCGTTAGATCAAATGGTTTATGCCGAGACGACCGAAGAGGAAGCGGCCCGGATTTTTGCAGCCGGATTAAGCGGAGAGCATGTGTCTTTTGAAGATGAAAAGAAATTCAAAACACGGACGCTGCAATATCTTTGCGGTCTTTACGCCGAACTGGACTGGGCGATGCAGTTCCATATTAACGCGTTAAGAAATACCAATACAAATAAGTTCAGCAGCCTCGGTCCTGATACAGGATATGACTCAATTAATGATGAACGTATCGCAAAACCGCTTGCCCGGCTGTTAGATTCCGCCGAAAAAAAGCGGCAGTTGCCTAAAACGATTTTGTATTCTTTGAATCCGAATGACAACTATATTATCGCCAGCATGATCAACAGCTTTCAGGATGGGAAAACACCGGGGAAAATTCAATTCGGCACAGCCTGGTGGTTCAATGACACGAAAGATGGAATGCTCCAGCAAATGAAAGCGTTATCAAACATGGGCCTGTTCAGCCGTTTTATCGGGATGCTGACGGATTCAAGAAGTTTCCTGTCCTATCCCCGCCATGAATACTTCAGGCGGCTTGTCTGCACGCTGATCGGCGGCTGGGCGGAACAAGGCGAAGCGCCTTACGATATGGAGCTTTTAGGAAAGATTGTCGAGGGGATTTGTTACCGGAATGCTGAGGAATATTTCCGCTTTTAAAAAATGGAATGAAAGAGGTGGCCTATGAGTAATGTGCCTGTCGTGACAGCACCTGCCGCAAAAGTGAAGGAGCATAAGCTGAGTCTGAAAGAAAAAGTATCCTATGGTTTTGGAGATTTTGGGAACGGATTTATGTTTGATCTCGGGCAGATCTATTTGCTGAAGTTTTTCACAGATGTCGCAGGCATTCCGGCAGCGTTCGCCGGCAGTATTTTTTTGGTCAGCAAGCTGTTTGCGGCTGTGACTGATCCGATTGTCGGCTCGGCCATTGACTACAGAAAAAAGATCGGACCCCGGGGGAAATTCAGGCCGTACTTATTATTCGGAAGTATTATTCTTGCGATCATGACCGTATTGATTTTTGTGTCACCGGACGTGAGCGTCACCTGGAAGCTTGTGTACGCCTATGCTTCTTACATGCTGTGGGGGGTCGCTTATTCTTTCGTCAATATTCCGTACGGCTCCCTCGGCGCGGCCATTACACAGGATGCGGAGGACAGAACGGCGCTTTCTGCATTCCGCCAGATCGGCTCCCTCGGCGCGCTGCTCATTACAAGTGTCATCGTCATCCCGATTCTCGTTCATTTTGATAACGTTCATATCGGCTACCCGGCAGTCATGGGAATGATGGCCGTAATCGGAATCGCGGGATTTATGATCTGCTACCGAAACTGCAAAGAAAGAATTATCGTCCGTGAAGCGCCGAAAGAAAAGCTGTCCGTCATGTCGGTTTTCAAATGCTTTATCGGCAACAAACCGCTTCTGACCGTCGTTTTCATGACGATTTTCTCAATATCGGCATATAACATTAAATCCGCTATGCTTGTTTACTTCGCCCAGTACAATCTCAACAATGCGGAGCTGATGTCCTACATGAGTTTTATCATCATCGGTTCTTCATTTTTAGGTGTTTTGTTTATGCCGAAACTCGTCAAACGCTTCGGAAAAAAGCAAACGGTGATGATCGGTTTTGCCGTCAGCGCCGCGGCTGATGCGCTGAATTTCTGTCTCCCGTCAAATGTATATATCTTTACGGCGTTAGCGAGCATTGCTTTTATCGGGATCAGCATACCAAACGGCATTACGTGGGCGCTTGTGTCGGACATTATTGATTACGGAGAATGGAAGACGGGTGAACGGAAGGAGGCGACGACATATTCGCTTTTCAACTTCTCCAGAAAACTCGCCCAATCTTTATCAGGTTTTCTTTCAGGCATCGGGCTGAGCGTTATCGGCTATATCCCGAATGCATCTCAGACAAAAGGCACGTTAATCGGGATTAAAGGGCTTCTGCTGCTGTACCCAGCTTTCGCTTTAGCGTGCGCCATGCTGATTATCGGTTTGATGTATAAACTGACGGACCGGCAGCATGCCGAGCTCGTTCAGGACTTACATCATGCAAAACCTCAACTTTAGTGATTTTATGGACTGTCCGTTAATGGTACAATAGAAATAAATGACAGCATACAGAAAGAAAGGAAAAACGATGGTAACCATAAAAGATATCGCAAAACTCGCCAACGTATCCCACACCACCGTATCCCGGGCACTTAACGGCAGCCCCTACATTAAAGAGCATACAAAACAGAAAATATTAGAGCTCGCTTCACAGCTGAATTACACACCGAATGTAAATGCAAAAAGCCTTGCCATGCAAAAGTCCCATACGATCGGACTGTTTTTTACAAGCATCACAAACGGAACCTCACACAGCTTTTTTTCCGATACCATCAAAGGTGTAAACCGCACAATCAGTGAGGAATACAATTTGTTCGTCCGCGCGATTGACGACCTGAAAAGCTTTGAAACCATTACGCCCATGAGATATGACGGAATCATTTTAATGAGCCAAAGCGACAGTGATAATTCATTTATTTATCATATCCGCGAGAAAAACATCCCGCTCGTCGTGCTGAACCGGGACATTGATGACCGGAGCATCACGAATATCCTGTCAAACGATAAAGAAGGCTCCAGACAGGCGGTCGACTGCCTGATCGCAAACGGACACAGAGATATTGCGATCATTGAGGGAAAGGAAGGATTCAGGTCAACTTCTCAGCGGAAAGAAGGCTATTTGACATCTTTAATTGATCATTCTATCCCGATTAAGCATGAATACAGTGTAAAAGGCCGCTATGATATGGAAAGCGGCAGTCAGGCGATGGAAAAACTCTTGGCGCTTCAATCACCGCCTACGGCTGTTTTTTGTTCAAACGATGATATGGCGATCGGGGCGATGAATGCCATTTTCGCCAAAGGCCTGAACGTTCCGGAAGATATATCCGTTATCGGGTTTGATGACATCGGCATTTCCCAATACATGACGCCGAGGCTTTCGACAGTAAAACGCCCGGTTGAAAACATCAGCATACTCGGCGCAGAGAAGATTTTGGCGCTAATCGCCGACCCGGATACGGCGGCGGAAAAAATATACGAAAACACCGAGGTGATGATAAGAGATTCAATTAAAAAACTCACATAACGGCCCGTCTGATTATCCGGGTTTTCGTACAGAAAAATGTTAGCGTGTGCATAAATGCAGAAGGAGGCGGACAGCTTGCGTCAGCTGAATAAAAAGATGTGCGGTGAATACATTCAATATCCTGAAAAAGTCCTTCAGTTCGGCGAAGGCAACTTTTTGCGGGCCTTCGCAGACTGGCAGATCGATCAAATGAATCAATTGACGGATTTTAATGGAAGCGTTGTCGCTGTACAGCCGAGAGGCTCTGAGAAAATCAAACGTTTAAACGAGCAGGACGGTTTGTTTACGCTTTTTTTGCAGGGGATAAAGGACGGAAAACCGGCTGAAGAACACATGATCGTCAAATCTATCAGCCGCGGCATTGATCTTTTTTCTGACTATGATTCCTTTAAACGGCTGGCAGCACAAGAGGAGCTTCGTTTTATCATTTCCAATACGACGGAAGCGGGAATTACGTTTGAGAAAGGCGACCGGCTTGAAGATAGGCCTCAAAAAACATTCCCCGGGAAATTAGCGGCGTTCCTTTATTTCCGCTATAAGGCATTTACGGGTGACGCCGAGAAAGGGTGCATTGTGCTTCCATGTGAACTGGTCGAAGAAAACGGACGGAAACTGAAGGCTGCCGTGCTTCAATATGCCGGGCTGTGGGAGCTGGAGCCTGATTTTACTCAATGGATTCATGACGCGAACATCTTCTGCAATACTCTCGTGGATCGGATTGTTCCCGGATTTCCTATTGATACCGCGGAAGAACTTACCGATTTTCTCGGATACGAAGACCGTCTGCTTGTGGTCGGTGAGCATTATTATTTGTGGGTGATAGAAGGGCCGGAACAGCTTCAGAATGAGCTTCCTTTTGCTGAGGCCGGGCTGAACGCACTGATCACGTCTGACCTTACGCCTTACAGGACAAAAAAGGTGAGAATCTTAAACGGCGCTCACACGGCATTGGCGCCAGTGGCTTTACTATACGGACTGCAAACCGTCCGGGAAGCGGCTGAGCACGAGGTGACGGGCAGATTCATCGAAGAGCTGATCAATGAAGAAATCCTCCCTGTGCTGCAAATGGAGGGTGTCACCCAATACGCGGCAGATGTGTTACAGCGGTTTAAAAACCCTTATATCCAACATTATCTGCAAAGCATTACCCTTAACGCCGCCGCGAAATTCAAAACAAGAAACCTGCCGACGCTGAAGGCTTATATCGAACAGGAGGGCCGGCTACCTGAGAAGCTGGTATTTTCGTTCAGCTCCATGATCTATTCATACTGGAACGGACCGAACAAACCGGCTGACGGCGAGGAGGTTCTTAACCGTTTTCAAATGGCGCGGTCCCGTTGCAAAGATGATATGTTTCAAGCGGCATCTTCTATATTAGGAGAAGAGCGACTGTGGGGGAAGAACCTGAATCATCTTCCGGGGCTGACTGAACGAACGGCTTATTTTCTGTCTGTCATTCATAAGCGGGGTATGAAGCATGCGTTACATGAATGCTGAGGCAAAAAGGGGGAAGTAAAATGAAAGAGGTCATAAAAATCCATAAAAACGATAACGTGCTTCTCGCCATGCGCCATTTTAACAAAGGGGAGCGGCTGCATACAGACGGACTGACGATTGAAGTGAAGGACCCTGTAAAGCGGGGGCATAAAATCGCGCTGCAAACCATTGAAGAAAACGGCAGCATCATTAAATACGGTTTTTCGATCGGGCGTGCGACAAGGCGGATTTCGGCCGGCGAGCATATTCATACCCATAATCTGCAAACGAATTTATCCGATGTGCAAGAATACACGTATTCACCGCGCTTCGAGGACAATCCTTTTACAAATGAGAACCGGACATTTAAAGGCTACAAAAGAGAAAACGGTACATCCGGCGTCCGGAATGAACTGTGGATCGTGCCTACAGTCGGCTGCGTAAACGGCGTCGCTGAGAAAATCCTGCAGTGCTTCGTAAAAGAGGCGAAAGACATTGCGCCCTTTGACAATGTGCTGGTTTTAAAGCACCAATACGGCTGCTCCCAGCTTGGCGATGATCATGAGAATACGAAACAAATGCTGATAAACGCCATCCGTCATCCAAATGCGGGCGGTGTGCTGGTTTTAGGGCTCGGCTGTGAAAATAATGAGCTGGCGGCGATTAAGGAAACGCTTTCTGAAGTGAACGGAGATCGGGTGAAATTTCTCGAATCACAGGCTGTCACAGATGAAATTGAAGCAGGGACTGCGCTACTTAAAGAGATACACCTTGCGGCAAAGGGAGATAAACGTGAGGAGATTCCGCTGTCAGAATTGAGCATCGGATTGAAGTGCGGCGGGTCGGACGGTTTTTCCGGCATCACCGCAAACCCTTTATTAGGGAGATTTTCAGATTACTTGATTGCACAGGGAGGGAGCACGGTCTTAACGGAGGTGCCTGAGATGTTCGGCGCTGAGACGATTCTCATGCAGCGTGCGGCGAGCGAAGAAGTGTTTCATAAAACAATCCGATTGATCAATGATTTCAAGCAATATTTTATGAAGCACGAGCAGCCGATTTATGAAAACCCGTCACCAGGGAATAAGGAAGGCGGCATTTCAACGCTCGAAGACAAGTCGCTCGGCTGCACCCAAAAAGCCGGTCTTGCACCGGTTTCTGATGTGCTGACATACGGTGAAACCCTGAAAACAAAGGGATTGACACTGCTCAGTGCGCCCGGCAATGATTTAATCGCTTCTTCAGCGCTCGCCGCGGCGGGCTGTCACATCGTTTTGTTTACAACCGGAAGAGGCACGCCGTTCGGCACATTTGTCCCGACTGTGAAAGTATCAACAAATACCGATTTATTTCAATCAAAGCCTCATTGGATTGATTACAACGCGGGCAGATTGGCGGAAGACCAAACAACAGAAGATCACATTGTAAGAGATTTTATTCAATACATTATTAAAGTTGCAAGCGGAGAATGCGTCAATAACGAAAAAAACGATTTTCGGGAGCTTGCAATCTTTAAGTCCGGTGTGACGTTATAAGGGAAAAGGCGATCTGACAACAGACCGCCTTTTTTATATTAATTTTATTCCGCTGATTAAAATAATCGCCGCCATCACAAACTGCAGCGGGCGCGGTGAGAATTTCGGCGAAAAGAAGCTGCCGAGAAGCACACCCGGCACAGAGCCGATCAACAGATTCAATACAAGCAGGTAATCGACGCTTCCGAAGCTTGCGTTTAACAGACCGGCAGCAGTTACGAGCAGAAAGGCATGTGCGATATCCGTTCCCACCACTTCTGCCGTTTTCATTCTGAACAGGTATAGCATGGCGATCGCAAATAACGAGCCGGACCCAATAGATGTCAGGCCGACGATGAAGCCGAAAATGACGCCGATCAATATCATGAGTGTCCGCTTTTCTTCAAGCGTTTTTTGCTGCCAGCGGTTCGGCCGCAGTTTTTTATCGAAAAAAAGGCGGGCGATAATGGAAATGGCGACAAGGGTCAGCACGTAGCCGAGCGCCTGTTTGATAATCTGCTCCTGATGCTGGTGAAAAGCGGGAAACAAGTGAAGAACACCGATGGCGGCTGTTGCGCTGGGAATGCTCCCGAGCGCCAAGTAGCCGACAAGTTTAAATTGAACGGTGCGCTGCTTCCAATGAGAAACGACACCGAACAGTTTGGTGATGGAGTTATATAAAAGGTCAGTGCCGACGGCGATTGAGGGGTTGATCCCCAAAACGATCAGTAAAGGAGTCAAAAGCGCCGCTCCTCCCACACCCGTCAATCCGACAAGCGTTCCGACAAAGAAACCCATAAACACAATGCTTACAGTCATCTGTGTGCCTCCTGAATAATCCTACTATTTTTATCAGATTATATATGATTAAGAGGCGGTAATCAATTAAATTTTCGGAAAATTTTATACAGTACAAAAAAATCCGCCAGCCTGCTGTTATGTCGCAGACCGGCGGATGGCCGGATTATGATTTTTGCTGATAAAACGGAAGTTCCGTGTGGCCCATTTCTCTGACATACACGAAAAGGTTGCCTTTATGATGAATTTCATGCTCCATGGCAAGCTGAAGGAGAGCAGCGCCGGTCACTTTTCTGCCGAAAGAGGCGGTCAGGTCAATTTCGCGGTTCAGCTGCTCTTCAGTCAGCTGTGACAGGATGTCTGTCGTTTTTTCAGTACATGCTTCCGCCAGTTTGACGAGGTCTGTTTCCGCTTCTTCTTTCGGTTTGTTCTGGATGGCTGATCCGTTTCCGTCGTTAATGACGTTTGCAAACATAAGAAAAGAATAAACGATGTGTTTTACAAGTTCCTGAGCGGACATTGATGTCTCTGCCGGTTTGTAGTCGTAATGCTCGCGGCTGATTTTTTCCGCCAGTTCAATCGTCACGTTTCGATGTGACAGAAAGTGGCTGACCAATTGATTTTGTGCTGTCATGTGAAAACCCCCATTTAATACAGAATAAAAGCTGCAAGGATATGCTATATCAACGGCACGGAAGAAACAAGCAATAAGCTTGTGACGGAGATAAATCGTTGCGGATATCCGAAATTCGACAATTGCGGTCTTTTTGCGTTCTTCTTTTTCTAGCAAATATGATAAAATATGACATATCTCGGTCATTCCAAAAGGGGGGATTTATTGAGGATGAAGCAGACTATTCCGTCCTCTTTTGTCGGGCTCAAAATTAATGAATGGTATACCCATATCCGGCAGTTTCACGTCCTTGAGGCGGAGCGCGTCAAACGTGAAGTAGAGAGAGAGATCGAGGATATGGAAGAAGATCAGGATCTGCTGCTGTATTATTCATTAATGGAATTCAGACACCGTGTCATGCTGGATTACATCAAGCCCTTAAAGGAGGACCCTTCTCAGCCTGAGTTTTCAGAATTATTGGAAGACATTGAAGGCAACCAGTATAAACTGACAGGACTGCTTGATTACTACTTTAATTTTTTTCGAGGAATGTACGAATTTAAACAGAAAATGTTCCTAAACGCCATGATGTATTACAAACGGGCTGAAAAAAACCTTGCACTCGTTTCTGATGACATCGAGAAAGCTGAGTTTGCTTTTAAAATGGCCGAGATATTTTACAACCTGAAACAAACCTACGTCTCCATGAGTTATGCCGTTCAAGCCCTTGAAACGTACCAATCGTATGAGACGTACAACGTCCGCAGAATCCAATGTGAATTCGTTATTGCAGGGAATTATGATGACATGCAGTATCCAGAAAGAGCATTGCCCCACTTAGAACTTGCTTTAGATCTTGCAAAACAAGAAGGCAATCCCCGTCTTATCAGTTCAGCCTTATATAATCTCGGAAACTGTTACGAAAAAATGGGAGACCTCTCTAAAGCAGCCGAATATTTTGAGACATCCGTTTCCATTTGCAGGTCAGAAAAGTTCGATAATCTTCCGCATTCTATTTACTCATTAACACAGGTTCTTTATAAACAGAACACTACAGCCGAAGCAGAGAAGCAATACCGCCTCGGGCTCAGTATCGCCCGCGAATACAATGATGAATTGTTTGTGAATCTGTTCCAATTTTTACATGCGTTATACGGCAAGGAAATGGATAACGCATCCGTCAGGCACACGTTTGATTTTCTGGAAGAACACATGCTGTATCCGTATGTGGAAGAATTGGCGCATGATGCTGCCAAATTTTACATGAAACACGGACAGCCTGAAAAAGCGCTCACGTTTTATGAAAAAATGGTGCACGCCCAAAAACAAATCCAGAGAGGAGATTGTCTATATGAAATCTAAACTGTTGTCAGGATTGCTGCTTGTTGCTGTCGGGTTCAGCTTTACACAGGTGATCGGCCATGAAAGCCATTTGGAAAACCAAGCGGACGGCACATTCCATATTGCCGCGCGCAACCAAACATAACATAAAGACCCTTCTTTGGAAGGGTCTTATTTTTTGCATGCGTATCCATTCCATTTTTATCCGAATGCAGGGTCTATATGCTCAAGTTATCTGTCCTACGAATGCCACCTATTGATGAAAAAGGCATAAGGAGAGATGAAGAGTGGGGATTGAAGTGAAAAAACGGCTCGTATCGGCTGATAAATATGCGTTAAAATGTCCGAATCCGATGACGCCGGAGTATATTACCATTCATAACACGGCAAACGACGCATCCGCCGCTAATGAAATCAGCTATATGACGGGAAACAGCGAATCAACGAGCTATCATTTTGCGGTTGATGACAAAGAAGTGATCCAGGGAATTCCGTTGGACCGGAATGCCTGGCATTCGGGAGACGGCACGAACGGTACCGGAAACCGAAAGTCGATTGCTATAGAAATCTGTTACAGCAAGTCAGGCGGCGAACGGTACAGAGCCGCAGAAGAACTGGCGATTGCGTTCGCGGCGCAGCTTTTGAAAGAACGGGGCTGGGGGATTGACAGAATCAGAAAGCATCAGGACTGGAACGGAAAGTACTGCCCGCACCGCATTTTGTCTGAAGGCCGCTGGGATGAAGTGAAGGCGAAGATTGCAAAGAAATTAAGCGGAAGTATGCCGGCGAAAAAAGCCTCTATTTCTTCTTCCGCCTCTGAATACCATGTGAAAAAAGGCGACACCTTATCGGAAATCGCCGCATCGCACGGTGTCAGCGTAAAATCGCTGCAAAGCATCAACCATATCACCGATCCGAATCACATTACAGTCGGACAAGTGATCAAGCTCGCTCAGACGGGTTCTTCTTCAAAAAGTCAGGCTGTGTCTTCCTATCCGCTTCCATCCGGTGTGATCAAAGTGACGAAACCGCTGACGAAAGGGACAAACGTAAAACAAGTGCAAAACGCTTTATCCGCTCTTTATTTTTATCCCGATAAAGGAGCAAAAAATCATGGGGCGGACGGCGTTTACGGTCCGAAAACGGCAAATGCCGTAAAGCGTTTTCAATCCGTCAGCGGATTAACGGCAGACGGAATTTACGGCCCGAAAACGAAGGCGAAAATTGAAGAAAAACTGTAATCAATAAAACGGAAGCTCCCCGGGCTTCCGTTTCTTCTTACATACAAACTGCGGCAAGGGCCTTTTGAATATCATAAATGCTTTCATCTTTTTTAAACTGCTTTGAGACAGCGGGAAGTTCCGCTCCTGAAATCCAAATTTTCAGCTCTGAATCAAGGTCAAAGCGGCCGGCGGTTTCTACGCTGAATCTGGAAATGCTCTTGTACGGAATGGATTGAATCTCCGTTTTCTTCCCCGTGAGTCCCTGTTTATCAACAAGAATAAGACGCTTATCCGTAAAGACAATGATATCTCGGACGAGCTTAAATGCGGCGTTGACATTCTCACCTTCCAGCAGAATACGAGCCAGTTCTGCTTTTGCTTCAGCCGTCGATATTGTCGACGCATTGCCCAGCAATCCATTGATGAACCCCATGATATATCCCCCCTGATACGTATTCTATCAAATCATACTATAAAAAGGTTTCCATTCCCAGATGAGTAGAGTAAACTGATGCTGACTGGAAAAGGAGAGCATGTTACACATGAAAGATAGATATGACAATTTCGCAGCCCTTTCTGCTGCTGAATCGGAATACAGAATTATTTATGAAGAAAAAGAGGGAAGTAAATGTATCGTCCTCGCTCCCCACGGCGGGAGAATTGAACCGGGTGTCAGTGAGCTGGTGCGGGCATTTTCTGACCAAAGCTCAATTTACTTATTTGAAGGGACGAAGCGGTGCAATAACCGTTCTCTCCACTTGACAAGCACACGCTTTGACGAACCCCTGGCTTTAGAAAAAGTGACCGCCCATCATTACGGATTGGCTTTTCACGGGTATCATGATCTGAAAAAGGCAAATACACTCGTCGGGGGCGCGGATCTGGAAAAAGCAAGACTGATTTGTGATCTGCTGCGTGAAGCGGGATTTGATGCCGAGCTGACAGAGAAGAATGATCGGCTGGCAGGTGTAAATCCCGGCAACATTGTCAATCGGACAAAAAGGAAAATGGGGCTGCAATTGGAAGTGAGCACGGCGCAGAGACACGCGCTTTTCAGCAATTTTGGCTGCCGGGGAGAAAAATATACGCCAACCGATCTGTTTTTTCGGTATGTAGAAGCCGTGAAGGCCGGTTTTTATGAGTAAAGAAAACGGACTCGCACCGCCTGCCCATTCTTTCATACACTAAGATTGTTTGAAAGAATGGGGGAATAGTATGTTTTATCATATTAAAGAGCTTCAATACCGCGCAAAGCCGTCTTGTCCTGATCCGGCTTACGCGAAAAAGCTTCAAGAAGTACTTGGAGGGCAGTACGGTGAGATCAGCGTCATGATGCAATATTTGTTTCAAGGCTTTAACTGCCGTGCCGATGAAAAATATAGAGATTTGCTGCATGATGTCGGAACGGAAGAGATCGGACATGTGGAAATGCTTGCGACGATGATTTCAAGGCTTTTGGACGATGCGCCGGCTGATGTGCAGGAAAATGCCTATAAAAGTGACCCGGCCGTCGCGGCTGTTATGGGGGGAATGAATCCGCAGCACGCCATTGTTGCAGGTTTAGGCGCAATGGCGGCTGACGCTGAAGGATACCCTTGGAATGCGAAATACATTATTTCCAGCGGGAATTTACTTGCAGATTTTCGGGCAAATTTAAATGCGGAATCCCAGGGACGCCTTCAGGTGACCCGGCTGTATGCGATGACTGACGATCCGGGTGTCAGGGATATGCTGTCCTTTTTAATTGCAAGAGATACGTATCATCAAAATATGTGGTACGCGGCGATAAAAGAGCTGGAAGAAAGAGAACGGGACATTGTCGTGCCTGCGACGTTTCCGCGTGAACTCGAAAAGCAGGAAGTGTCGTATGACCTGTTTAACTTTTCCAGAGGAGATGAGAGTTCACAAGGAAGATGGGCCCGCGGTGAAGCCTTTGACGGACGGGGCGAGTTCAGGTATATTTCGGTCCCGGTCGCGTTCGCATCTGCGCCTCATCTTAAACCGGCGCCAATGTGGCTTCACAATACACTTCTTCCGATGTCAAAATGCTGACACTCTGCCCGCAGAGTGCCGCTAGTTTTCAATAAAATACGGCGTTTTTTCTTCAGCGGCATGCAAGTGTGTCTGTCCGCTTTCATAATACCCATTCGGCCGCTTGTCGGATAACAGACAAGCGAGCCGCTTCTGAAATTGAATACCTGCTTTACGCCGTTCAAACAGCTCCAGCCTTTTTTCCGCAAATGATGCCGTCACCCGGAAAGCGGCTGCGATTAAAATAACGGCATGGCTTCTCCGCTGGGGAAGCTCCATGTTTAACAGCATAAAGGTCGGCACACAGAAGTGGTACATAAAATGGTTGGCCTGAAATTCCTGCAGTTCCCTGAACAGCTTGTTCATATGAAAATGGTTGCCGGTATGCTTCAGCACATGGCACAGTTCGTGCGCAAAATCCTGCCATTGCTCTTCGGGTGACTTTTTTTGATTCAGGACGATGCTGTACATGCCGTCCCGCTTCAGCATCATACTGTGCGTATCTTCAAAATGAATCCAAATGTCAAGCTCCTTGGCAATCATCTGCATATCAATATGGAGAGGGGCGGTCATTCCCATGCGGCAATATAAGTTTTTGACGTATTCCTCAAGATGTGTTAAAAAATCGCCCAATTGAATACACCCTTTCGAACATATGTTCTTTTTTAGCGAGAAAGAAAAGCCCTGATCGGACTTTGAATCAATTCCCTTTTCTTTTAAAAATAAACATTCAGCTTTTATATCGGCTGAACGTTAAGCAGTTTAAAGGAAAAGAGCGGATTATTTATGTTTCGGCCTGCGGTTTTTCTCTTTTTCTTTTAAATAATTAATGAATTCAATGGCCTGCTGCTTGCTTTCCGGCGAAAAGTCCTGCATGTCCCGATATGCTATCTGCAGGTCGGGATCGGCAAACATGTCTTCATCTGAAGGTTCTTTTCCGGTTAACAAATAATCAGTCGACACTTTGAAATAATCCGCAAGCTTTTGCAGCGTGTCGTAATCGGGTTCAGATCGGCCGTTTTCATAATGAGAATATCTGGCGCGCGAGACACCGATATGATTTGCGACTTCTTCCTGCGTTTTCTTTCCTCTGAGACTCTTTAATCTTCCGCCTATCATCCGAATGACCTCTCTTTTTTCAACACCCTAAGTTACTTATGATTATAGATACAAAATGTATCAAAATAAAGAGATGATAAAAAAAGTATCAAAAAGGTCTTGATGATACGAAATGTATCGTATATAATCAACATCATAAGGATACAAAATGTATCAAAACACGATAAGAAATTGATCAGGAGGGTGAGAGATGCAGCCGATAATCATCCGTTTCAGCAGCAATCCGGCTGACCAGAGATGTTTAGGGAAAGCAGGCGGTTCGATATCTTTTACCGCTTGCGGACTTCCGGTCTTCCGATTTGATAACCGATTGCAGTATGAACGCTATATAAGTCTGAAGAAAAACGGAGACGTCCAATATGAATCGTAAAAGCTACCCGTTTTTCATCTATTCCGGATTATTGAATTCAGAACATTATGAAAAAATAGGGTCCGCCATATGGCTGTTTTTATGGTTCATCAGCTCAACGACAAAGGAACACGTAAAAGACGGCGTAAAGTGGGGGATCGTCCTCGGTCATAAACCCGTAAAAGCAAAAGAAATGGCCGACGTATTTGCCGTCAGCGAAAAAACCGTCAGACGGTGGCTCGAGAGCTTGGAACAGCATGAATATATCAAAACCGTCCGCGCCCCTTACGGACTCATCGTCTCCGTAAAGCACTCGAAAAGATTCACGCCGAAAAAGACATTGACCCGTCCGGAAGTCACAGACCGGACAATATCGGCGGATCACCGGGACAAAAATGTCCGGAGAGAAATAGATATAACAAAAAATCATACTGCTGAAGAAGCGATTAACGACATTGCCGCCCATTTTATCAGATTAAGGTCTGCACAGGAGGGGCGGAGCGTATACCCCTCGCCCCGGGATTATCAGGCCATCGCCCGTATTGTTTCCCTCGGTGCGTCAGCACAAGAAGCAATCAAATGGCTCGGCGAATGCTTTACCGCTTTTGAACAGCGGCGCACCTCTTCAGCTGAAACGATCAAGGCTTTCAGCTATTGCGCCAAGTATATGGAAGACCGCTTGAATGCACGAATTGCGGGAAGGACAATCACAACAAAAAAAGAGAGGAATACGATACATGACAAAACGAACGATCGAGCAGATACTGGCCGACCTGAAAAACGGAAAACGTCCATTACTGGCGGACAGACCGGAAGAATCAGACGAAAGCCGCTTTGACTGTCCGCTCTGTAAAGATCAGGGCGGTTATCTCAAAAACCAGCTGGGAATGGATGTGTGGGTGAAGTGCCGCTGCGCCGCCGAACGAAAAGCAGAGCGCATCCTCAGCGCAAGTGAGATTACAGGCGCCTTTCGGAAGCTGGATTTCAAAGGATTTATCACGCGGGGCAAGCCTCAGGCAGTCGTCGACGCATATGAGTGCGCCCTTGAATATGTTGAAAACTTCGACAAGATTAAAAACTGCCGGAAAAACAGCATTGCCCTTTTAGGGCGTCCGGGATCGGGAAAAACCCATCTTTTGACCGCTCTCAGCAATTATGTCATGAGACAGAAGCAGACACCGGTGCTGTATTTTCCTTTTGTGGAGGGCTTTACGGATTTAAAAAATGATTTTGATCTGCTTGATGCAAAGCTTGGCCGTATGAAACAGGCGGATGTGCTTTTTATTGACGATCTGTTCAAACCGCTGAACGGAAAACCCCGGGCGACCGATTGGCAGATTGAACAAATGTACGCCGTCGTGAATTACCGCTATTTAAATCATAAGCCGGTTCTTATCTCGAGCGAGCTGGCCTGTGACGGACTGGTGCAGGTTGATGAAGCCTTGGGCACAAGAATTTATGAGATGTGCAGCGATTATTTAGTCATCATTAATGGCAATTCATTTGACGTAAACCACAGATTAGAGGGGGCGAGATAATGTGTAAGCTGTGCGGGCCGAAGAAGGTCATTGTGACGGAAACGGGTTTCGGCGCTGTCTTTCACCCTTGCCCGAACTGCAAAACAGGCACTGATTTAACGCCGGTCATTAAACGTCTTGAGCGAATGGTTCAAGACGCAAAAGTGAGGCTTGATGCACGTGTGCAAATATATTAAATGGCTTTTTTGCCTGCTGTTCAGGGCGAAACGGATAGAAAAGCAAATTGAAGCATGGCATGAGGCTGATGGAAAGTGAGGATAACCATTGCAAGAAAAACACAGCCCCGCTCCATGGCGGGCCGTACACAGCGGAGAAGAAAAACCCATTTACATTTATTCCGCTTACAGCGAAGCGGATAAAGAGAAGTTCCCTTATTCAAACGGAAGGCTCATCGCGGCCGTTTTCAACTTAAGTTCATACTCTCAGCAGATCAACGCGGCATTGATGGCGAAAGCCCCGGAACTTTTTGAGGCGGCCGAAACGGCTCTCCGCCTGCTCCGGGGAGAAAGTTCTGAAGAAAAAGAAGCGTTTATAAATCAGCTCGAAAGCCTCATACATGAAGTAAACATCCTGAAAAAGACGGAGGACGTAAAACATGAATCCTAAAAAACTGACTGACATTGAACATACAACATTAAAAAGCCAGCTGGAAGAAGGCAAGGTTCGGGTGATTATTGTAGACGGACTGAAGAAGGAAGCATGGCTCGCCGAAGCGCCGGAGCACGGCAAAACGCTTGTCGAAACGCGAAAAGGGGATCTGGCCCGGATCGAATATGAAATCGGCTTTAAATTGAATTAAAAACAGAATACGTCCAAGACGGAAAGCCTGCGGACACTGATCAATCGCGCACATGCTGCGCATTGGTTGGTGTCCTTTTTTTGTTCCGAAAAAGAGGAGGATCTACATGGAAGACTTACTATTTGAATATAAACGCACGCTGAAAGAGACGAAAAAGTGGTACAAGCAGCTGGAGGAAGCCGATGAAACGGTGCTTACTTCAGAAGAACTGAAAGATAAAAAAATCATCAGAACAATCATTACAGATGTGGAATATGTCATCGAATGGCTTGAAAAAGGCCGGCAGCCCGGCATAAGAAGAGCGATAGACCGCAGAGACGCTTATCAGAGAATGCTGATTAAAGATCCGAGAATTATAGAAACCTATTCACAGGCGCTGATGTTTGAACCTTCCGGGAATGTGACTGAAGAAGACAGAATCAGACTGCGGGACGCATTAGCCGTTTTAACGGATAGAGAAAAAGAAATGCTGCTGCTCCACAAAGCGGAATGCTTTTCATATGAACGGATCGCCGCCTTGCTGAATGTAAAGAAATCAACCGTACAGACGACGGTCAAACGGGCGCTTCTAAAAATTCAAAAACAGCAGGAACAAAGAAATCAATCGCCTGCTTCATAAGTTGTCATACGTTTGCCACCTAGAAGTGAACAGACGATCACAAAAAGCGGCCCGATTAGAAGCCGCTTTTTATTATAGACAATCATGTCGGAGGTGGCGGTGATGCCGTAGCATGAAAAACGCAAAAAGAGAACAGGCATTTACAATCTATCAGTCTCATAAAGGCCGCATCACAAATCGCGCCCTTGCCGGCAAATCAGGCGTATCCGCAAGAACGATCGGCAGATGGAAAAAAGAAGGGCGCTGGGACGAGGCGCTCCATAAGAACGCGGAAAGCGGCGGAAAAAACAACCCGGGCGAAGGTGATGAGTTAAACGAACGCCAGCGGCTGTTTTGTCTTTATTATGTGAAAAGCTTTAACGCCACCCAATCTGCGATAAAAGCCGGGTATTCACCGGAAAGCGCGCATGTGACGGGAAGCAGGCTGTTGAAAAACGGAAAAGTCGCCAAAGAAATCAGCCGCATGAAAAAGGAAATGGTCAATAAAGTGTTTGTCGAAGCGATGGACGTTCTTCAAGTCTATGTGAAAATCGCTTTCGCCGACATTACCGATTATGTAACCTTCGGAAAAAAAGAGGTTCAGGCCTTCGGAAAATCAGGGCCGCTCTTTGACGAAAATGATAATCCGATTATGCAGGAGATCAGCTACGTTGACGTTAAAGATTCGCACCTTCTGGACGGAACCATCGTCACGGAAGCAAAACTCGGAAAAGAGGGCATTGCAATAAAGCTTGCCGACAAGATGAAGGCTCTTGAAAAGCTGTCCTTGTACTTTGATCTTTTCCCCGATCAATTTAAACAAAAAATCGAAAATGAAAAATTAAAGCTGGCACAGCAGAAGATGGAAAAAACAGAAGACAGCCAAAAGCCGATTGACATTGTCATTACGCGGAAAGAGGAACGGTCATGATTGAAAAAGCGGTCAACCCGCGCTTTGAAGATTATTTGTTCAATTGGAATGAAACGTACCAATTTCTCGTCGGAGGCTACGGCTCGTCAAAAAGCTATCATACCGCGCTGAAAATCATCCTGAAGCTGCTTCGTGAAAAGCGGACGGCGCTTGTCGTGCGGGAAGTTTTCGATACGCACAGAGATTCTACTTTTGCCTTGTTTGAAGATATTATCGGGGAGCTTGAGCTGGAACATGCCGTAAAGGCCGTGTCTTCGCCGATGCAGCTGAGATTTTCAAACGGAAGCCGGATTATGTTTAAAGGGATGGACAACCCGGCCAAATTGAAATCCATTCATCATATTTCACTGATTTGGATTGAAGAATGCTCTGAAGTGAAGTATGAAGGCTTTAAGGAGCTGATCGGCCGTCTGCGCCATCCCGAGCTTTCGCTTCATATGATATGCACCACAAATCCCGTCGGCACCTCCAATTGGACGTACCGGCATTTTTTCCGTGATGACCAAAAAAAACGGCTCGTATTGGATGATCAGACGCTGTATGAAAAAGGCACCGTCGTTAAGGGAGATACGTATTACCACCATTCCACAGCGTGCGATAATCTGTTTTTGCCGAAAAGCTATATTAAGCAGCTGGACAGCTTACGGCATTACGATCCCGATTTATACCGGATCGCCCGCAAAGGACAGTTCGGCGTTAACGGCATCCGCGTGTTTCCGCAGTTTCAGGTCATGGAGCACAACGAAGTAACGGAGCGGATTGCTTCCATCAGACGCCCCCTGTTTCGGACGGGCATGGATTTCGGTTTTGAAGAGTCATACAATGCGGTCATCCGGCTTGCCGTCGATCCGGATCAAAAAGACCTTTATATTTTCTGGGAGTATTACAAAAACAAAATGACCGATGATCAGACAGCTGAGGAGCTTCAGGAATTGGCGGATCAAAAAGAGCTGATCAAAGCGGATTCGGCTGAGCCGAAAAGCATCCAATATTTCCGCAGGCAGGGCTTTTGCATGGTTGCGGCCAAAAAGTTTCCGGGCTCAAGACTTCAGTATACAAAAAAGCTGAAACGGTTCAAACATATCTATTGCTCAGACAGCTGTCAACATACGATCCGCGAATTGCAGAACTTAACGTACGCAAAAAACAAAAACGGCGTTCTGTCGGAAGATGAGTTTTCAATTGATCCCCACACACTTTCAGCCATTTGGTATGCGCTGGATGACTATGACGCGGCGGATCTGAAAGATGCATCACAAAAACGGAGACGTCCGAATCGGGAAAGGAGGAGGTAGGTGTTGCCGAACTATCAAAACGTTAGAGCCACCGTCTTTAAATCAAAAATGGCCGCGCCGCAGGCAAGGCAGATGAATGAAGATCAATTTGCCGATCTGTACGGCGAAGACATCATTTCACCGCCCTATAATCTCATTGAACTGAAAACAATCGCCGAATATTCGACGATTCTTCAGCAGTGCATTGACGCGTATCGGGTCAATATTACGGGTTTTGGGTTTGATGTGGAATATACCTTTGATGTAAATAGCTCAGATTGCTCTCCGACAAAAAAGGCGCGGGCCGAAAAAAACTGGATGAAGCTGGAGAGCTTTTACAAATGTCTTCATTTTGATGAATCGGCCGAGACGATCCTCGGATATGCGATAGAAGACCGCGAAAAAACGGGCAACGGTTTTCTCGAAGTGCTTCGGGACGGGGCGGGAAAACCGGCGGGGATTGAATATCTGGATGTGAAACATATGCGAGTCTGCGGTGTGACTGATCCCGTTGAAGTCACATTTTCATATGAAGAAAACGGCGCATCCAAAACGATTAAAAGGCAAAAACGGTTCCGTAAATATGTTCAGATGCTGAACGGACGAAAAGTGTTTTTTAAAGAATACGGCGATCCCCGCATGATGGACATGAGAACCGGCGAATACGTAAAGACCCTGTCTGAAGAATACCGGGCAAATGAAGCCATTCACTTAAAAATCGGCAGCGGCACTTACGGAATTCCGCGCTGGGTCGGCAATATTGTCAATCTGTACGGCGCCCGGAAAGCGGAAGAACTGAATTTTATGTATTTCAAGCAGGGCCGTCACGTGCCGGCCGCCATTACGGTTGAAAACGGCATGCTGTCAGAAACCTCGTACAAAGAGCTCCAGGATTACATGAATGACCTGGAAGGGGTGGAAAACGCCCACAAATTTCTGCTGATTGAGGCGGAAGGCATTGCGAAGGAAAAAGACCTTCACGGAGGCGAAGACATTACGCCCGTGTCTGTGGAAATTAAATCACTTGCGGAAATTCTGCAGGATGATGCGCTGTTTCTTGAATATGACGACAAGAGCAGAAATAAACTCCGTTCCGCTTTCCGTCTCCCGCCGCTTTACACGGGCGAGGCGCAGGAATACAACAAAGCCACCGCCGATACGGCACGGAAAATAACGGAGGAGCAGGTGTTTCAGCCGGAGCGGAAAACGCTGATTAATAAGCTCAACACGTTATTTTTGCCTGAACTGGGTCTCCACGATGTACAGCTCACATTAAAAGGGCCTGATTTTCGCGATCCGCTTGAAATTGCGAAGGTGCTTACGCCATTTATTTCCGCCGGCGCGGTCTCTCCTAATGACCTCCGTGATCTGGCCGGAAGAGTGCTCGGGAAGACGCTTGAGGAATGGCCTGAAGAGTACTACAGCCGGCCGGTGCTGAAAGGGAAAAAGGAGCAATCCTGAAAGGGGGTGAAAACATCTCGTGCCGAGAGAATTGAGAAATGCCGTCATCAGTTTTGTGAGCTATGTCGATAAGGCGGCGAACCAAACGGAATTCTTTTTTACAAAATCAGCCGGAGGCCTTCCGTCATTTGAAAAAAAGGTGCAGGTGTTTACAAAAAGCGAATCGGATGAGCAGAAGCTTGTTTACGGCATCGTTTACGAGCCGGATGTCCCGGATGCACATGGCGATTATATGACGGCTGAAGAAATTGAAAAGGCCGCTCACGGTTTTTTGGCGGACGCCCGCAACATCGATACAAATCATAATTTTGAAGGCGGGACCGGCGAGGTGGTGGAGTCGTACGTTGCCCCGGATGACTTTGAAATCGGGAATGCTGTGATCCGGAAAGGATCTTGGGTGCTTGTCACCAAAGCTTCCGATGAAGTATGGGATCAGATTAAAGCCGGTATCATTACGGGCTACAGCATGGCGGGAACCGCTGACGTTTACGAAGAGCCGGCAGAAAAGCAAGCCGGCTTATTCGGCGCGGTCAAGCAATTTCTCGACCGTGACCGCAAATCAAGAAACCGCAAGGGAGAGGACTTGAACAAGATGAGAAAAGAAGACGTAAGAGAATCAATTGAACACGCGCTGCACCCGCTTTTAAAGCGCCTTGAAAGTTTGGACCAAAACACGGAAGACAAAGACGGGGCGGCTGCGCCGTCTGATGAAGAAAAGCTGAAAACGCTTGTCGACGACATGCTCGCGCCGATTATTAAACGCATTGAAGCGCTTGAAAAAGTAAGAGGCGCATCAAAACAGCCGGAAGAAGAGACGGGCGGCCAAGAGCCTGTTAAAAAATCCATTTGGAGCGGACTGCTTTAAGCCCAGTCAGAAGGAGGAACTGTAGAGTGAGAAATCAAGATATCATCAGAAAGGCGGAAATGTCACTTTCCGCTTTAAAAAGCGGCGGTTTAATGAACCCCGCACAAGCTTCAGCATTTATCCGCATGGTGCAGAACACGCCGACCATTTTCAGCGAATCGCGTGTGATTCAAATGGAAAATGACTCGCAGAAATTTGAAAAAATCGGTTTCGGCCAGCGTATTCTGCGTGCCGCTGAGGAAGGAAAAGCCTTAACTGACGATCAGCTGACCGTCCCGGCAACAAGTACGGTGCAGCTGAATACGAAAGAAGTCATTGCGGAAATTAATATCACCTATGACACGCTTGAAAACAATATTGAAAAAGACGGCCTGCAGCAGACGATCATGCAGATTTTGGCGGAGCGGGCGGCAGTCGATATTGAGGAGCTTGTCGTAAACGGCGATACATCTTCTTCTGATCCGTACTTGGCACAGCTTGACGGAATCCGTAAGCAGACTGTATCTCACGTCATTGACGGAAACGGGGAAGAGCTGTCCAGAGCCACATTTAAAAAGGGCTTAAAAGCCATTCCGGCAAAATATTTGCGCCTGCCTCAGGAATTCAGATTTTACACATCTCAAGGCATGGAGATTGAATGGAAAGACCGTGTGGCTGATCGTCAGACCAATCTGGGGGATCTTGCGGTGCAGGGCGGTTTGTCTTCAGCATTCGGCGTTCCGGTCAAAGGAGTGTCCAATCTGCAGCCGTACTCGGTCGGAGAAGGTGACTCCCAGTACGATGCGTCTGACATCATTTTGACTCACCCGAAAAATATCATTCTCGGTTTTTCACGGAATATCCGAATCGAAGTAGATAAAGATATTCGCAGCCGCAAATTTATTATCGTACTGACGGCTAAACTTGACAGCAAATTTGAAGAAGAAGATGCAAGCGCCAAAATCGTAAACGTTAAAGAATAAGACGGGGGTGGCAGTTATGTTAATTCAGCCGTCTGACGTTGTTTCATATTCAGTTTATGATCAAGTCAAAAACAGGCCGGAGCCGCTTCTTATACAGGACATTCTGGAGGCGGAGGCGGAAGCGGCCAGAATGGCGGGGCATTCGTTCACTGACCCTATTTACTCACCGCTTCCCGAAAAGATTAAGCTTGCGTTATTAAAGCTTTCTCAATATTTTGCGCTGATCAACCAGAATGAAGCGGCCGCTTCCGCCTATCAATCTGAAAAGATAGGTGACTATTCCTATACGGTGGCAGGTGAAGGCGGGATCAGAAAACCGGCTGTGCGCCATCTTCTCTGTGAATATATCGCGCCGGGTTATTCCCCGGTTTCTGCAAACGCAAAGGTGAGACCATTATGAGCTACGAACGGCTGCTCACTGACAGATGCGATATTTATCATGAGACGGTGTCAGTTCCGAAGGCCGGACGCTTCGGGATTCCCGCCGAAAAGCTCCAGCCTGTCTTTTCTTATCGGGAAGTTCCCGATGCTGAAGACGTGCCGTGTCTGTTTGTTGAAAAACAGCAGCAGCTTATTCAGCTTGATCCTGATCATAAGGTATATCAGCGGTTTCTCGTTCATTTTCCGAAAGAGGCCATTGTGCGTGTCAATGACAAAATCATTTGGGAAGGACAGGCGTATATTCTGGAAATGCCGAAGAAAGCAAGACAGCACCATTGGGAGGTTATCGCTGTGAGAGATGACAGACTATGAGCATAAAAAACCTTGAACAATGGAATCGGTCGCTGCAAAAGGCATCATCCGGAGAATTTGCCCGTCAGGCATGCGAATGGCTGGAGCAGTCAGGGAAGGATTTTCTCGACTTGGTACGGGAGGAGCTTATTCATTCGGGAGGGATTGATACAGAAAACCTGCTGTCTTCTTTCCGAAAAGGAGCGCAGGATCATATATGGATCATTGAAAACGGGGGACTGACCCTTGAAATCGGCACCAATGCAGAGTACGCCTCATTCATAAATGACGGACATTGGACCGTCTCAGATGAAAATGTCAGATGGGTGCCCGGGTATTTTCAAGGCTCCCGGTTCATCTATGATCCGTCAGCTTCAACCGGAATGGCGCTCAAAAAACAGTGGATCAGCGGGAATGGATTTTGGGACAAAGCCCTTCTTTTGTATGAAACACTCTTCGCCGAATCGCTGGACAAGCGTTTCAATCAGTGGCTTAACACGTTGGGGGGAGATATCGGATGAATCGCGAAACCGGTTCAATCGCCGCTTTTTTGTATCAGCAGTGCGGCGTGCCCGTATATGAAAATGAACTGCCTGAACAATTTCAGGTGCCGTCACTATACATTCCGCCCCCATTTGTTTTTGACGAAAATGACACAGTCTCCACTTATAAGAAAACGTACAGTCTGAATGTGAAGCTGTTCCATGCCGACTCGGTGCAGGCGCTCTATGCAGCCGACCGGATCGCCGATGCGGTGAGAGAATCAAGACAGCTGATTCCGCTGCTAACGGAATCAGGGGAGGATACCGGTGATTTCGTCCGCATCAGCCGTATCGAAACAAGAGTCGGAGACAAAGGCGAGGCAGTGATCACAATCCGCTGGACGAGCCGCTACTACTATCAGAAACAAACATCTCCCGCACTGCGGGATGTGGACATTAACAGCGGGGTGAAACAAAAGTGAAACAACATAAAAAGAAAAACGCCGCAGCGGCGGAACGAGCGGTTCTTTATGACACGGCGGATTTAACAAAGCACGCGAAGGAGCTTTTCGGCGTAAAACCTGAGATTCTCCAGGGGGCTTTATTCGGCGTGAAGCAAAAACAAATGACGAAAGCGCAAGCCAAGTCTTACATTGAAGCATTTTTAACCAAGGAGGTCATGCAATAATGAACGGCGGAACATTTACGCAAGGAAAAGAAAAAGAACGTGCCGGAATCTATTTTAACTTTAAAACAACCGCCCAGGAGCGGGTATCGATCGGTGAACGCGGGATTGTCGCCCTTCCCGTCGCATCCGGCTGGGGGGAAGCGAAAACATTCGTTTCCATTTCAAGCATTGAAGATTTGAATAAAAAAGTGGGGCTCAGTATTGAAGATCCGTCACTGATTCTGCTTCGTGAGGCGAAAAAGAAAGCAAAAACCGTTTTGATGTACCGTCTGACAGAGGGAATCAGAGCGAGCGCCGATCTTTCGCAAGGTGTTAAAGCAACCGCTTTGTACGGCGGGTCAAAAGGAAATGACATCATCATCCGCATCAGTGAAAACGTCCTTGATCAGACCGCTTTCGATGTGACCACTTACATGGATGAAGCGGAAGTTGACAAACAAACGGTGAAAAAAGCCGAAGAATTAAAAGCAAACGGCTATGTCACATTCACGGGAACCGGCGAACTGTCGGCTTCCATCCCGCTGACAGGCACTGAGGAAGAATCCGGGGAAACGTTAAACCCGCAGGCAGGCATCCGTCTTGCGGGAGGAACTGATAAAGCACCGGTCAACTCAGACTATACGGATTTTTTAGCTGCGGCTGAAACGGAGAATTTTGATGTCATCGCTCTTCCTGTCGCGGAAAACGATCAGCTGAAAGCGACATTTGCCGCATTCATTAAACGCCTTCGCGATGCGCAGGGACAGAAAGTGCAAGGGGTGACCGCCCATTACAGCGGGGATTATGAAGGCATTATCAATGTTACTGAAGGTGTGCTGCTGGAAGACGGAACCGAGATTAAAGCTGAAGATGCGACCGCCTGGGTGGCAGGCGCAAGTGCCAGCGCCGCATTTAATCAATCCTTAACATTCGTTGAATACGAAGGCGCCGTCGATGTGCTGCACCGCCTGACTCATGATGAAGTGATCGAACGTCTTTCTAAAGGTGAATTCCTTTTCTCTTATGATGCCCGTGATAAGTCAGTCAGCGTTGAAAAAGATATCAACTCATTGGTGACATTTACGGCAGAGAAAAACAAAAAGTTCGCGAAAAACAAAATCGTCCGTGTGCTTGATGCGGTGAATAACGATTTGACACGTGAACTGAAAGCCTTAATTAAATCGAAAAAAGGCACGGGCAGCGATCTTCCTGCGACAAATGACGGCCTTCAATTCGTCAAAACGATGATCATTCAATATTTGACTACGCTTCAGGATGCGGGCGGCATCGCAAATTTTGATTCAGACAAAGACATTACAATCGGGCTGAATGAAGACCGCGACGGCTTTTTAATCGATCTCGCCGTACAGCCTGTGGATGCGGCAGAAAAATTCTACTTTAACGTGGAGGTAAACTAAGATGGCATTAAAAGCGCAAAACACGATTTCAGGAAAAGAAGGCCGTTTATTTCTTGACGGAGAAGAGATGGCGCATATTAAAACGTTTGAAGCAAACGTGGAAAAAAACAAATCAGAAGTAAACATCATGGGCCGCCGCATGACGGGACATAAAACAACAGGCGCCAACGGAACGGGCACGGCAACATTCTACAAGGTCACATCCAAATTCGCCGTTCTTATGATGGATTATGTCAAAAAAGGCAGCGACCCGTATTTTACGCTGCAAGCCGTTCTTGATGACAAATCATCGGGCCGCGGAACAGAACGCGTCACTCTGTATGACGTCAACTTTGATTCTGCAAAAATCGCCGGACTGGACGTAGACTCAGAAGCACTCGAAGAAGAAGTGCCGTTTACCTTTGAAGATTTCGATGTGCCGGAAAAGCTTTCTGAAACGTTTTAATTAAGATCGGTATGAGTGAAACAGGCCTTTTTACAGGCCTGTTTTTTATAAAAAAAAGTAAGGGAGTTTTCATCATGAGCGAAAAAAACGAACAAGTATATGATCTGTCATTCTTTATGCCGGGTAAAACAGTCGAGGCTGAGGAGATTCGGGTTCCGCTTTCAAAGCGTTTTGTCGATAAAAAAGGAAACATCGTGCCTTTTATTTTTAAAGCCATTACGACTGAGCGCATTGACGAACTGGAGAAGGAAAGCACGACATATAAAAATGTGAAGGGCAGAGGCCGCGTAAAAGACTTAGACAGCCAGCGCTTTTATGCGCGGATCGCGGTTGAATCTACGATTTACCCTGATTTCCGTTCTAAGGAGCTCCGCGACGCTTACAAAACGGCAGATCCGGTCGAGGTGGCAAAACGCGTTCTTTCAGTCGGCGGTGAGTATGCAAATTGGCTGAATAAAGCGATTGAGATCAACGGTTTTGAAGATGAATTAGAAGATCTGGAGCAAGAAGCAAAAAACTGATAAAAGATGGGAATAAGGAAGCCGTGTATCTCTATTACGCGATGCATGAGCTTCATTATTCTCCATCAGAACTGAAAGAGTTATATGAAGCACCGAGACATTTTAAGGCGCTGTTGTACGGTTTAATCGGTTACAAGCTGGACATTCTTGAAAAACAAGCGAAGAAAGGGGGAGCGACATCATGGCAAAGCTGACCGCCCGTTTTGAATTGGAAGATCGGGTTTCAAAGAAAATAAGGAAAATCCAAAATGGCTTCAGAGCGCTTGAGAAATACAGGAAAATGACAAAACGCCAAAGTGAAATTGATATACGCAAAGAGAGTAAATCTGTTTTAAGAACAATTGACCGCATCCAGCGCTCTATGAAAAGAAAGCTGGGCGCACAAATGATCTCTATTTCAGCTGAAGACGGAGCCAGTGCCGTCATTCAAAAGGTGCAAACCCAATTAGCGGGTCTGCCTGCGTCTTTAACCATTAAAATAGGAGCAAAAGACAGCGCGACAGCGGCATTTGAGAGATTGCGGGATCTGGCTGCCGGTTTTAAAGGATTTACCGTTTCACTGTATGCGTCAGACGAAGTGACCCCTGCCATGGAACGCATCAAACGCTATATGCAATCTGCGTTAAAGAACGGGTACTCTGTCACTATACGCGTCATAGATCACGTCATGACAACAGTCGGCCGAATTTCAGCGGGCATTGATTCGCTGACGGGAAAAAACAATGTCATTCAATTATCGTTAAACGAAAAGGTGACAGCACAGCTGGCTGCAATGCAAAAGAATATGCCGGACGTCGGAAAAGCTTCTGCATCTGCTGCTCCTGCTTCGCCGAAAAACGATTTTTCAATGCTTGACTCCATTGCAGACACCTTCATGAAAAAAGTCAATGACATCGCATCCAAATTTTATCCGGAAACAATCATAGCGGAACTGGATAAATTCGCTGCAAGCTTTATGAAGAAAGCGGATGAAATCGCAAGCAAATTCAGCCCGGAGACGATTTTAACAGAGCTGGATAAGTTCACGACCTCATTCATGGGAAAAGTAGACGAAATCGCGAGCAAATTCAGCCCGGAGACGATATTAGCCGAACTGGATAAGTTCACGACCTCATTCATGGGGAAAGTGGATGAAATCGCAAGCAAATTCAGCCCGGCAACGATTTTAGCAGAGCTAGATAAGTTCACAACGTCATTCATGGGGAAAGTGGACGAAATCGCAAGCAAATTCAGCCCGGCAACGATATTAACCGAACTGGATAAGTTCACGACCTCATTCATGGGGAAAGTGGACGAAATCGCGAGCAAATTCAGCCCGGCAACAATCTTAGCAGAGCTGGACAAATTCGCTGATTCGTTTATGAAAAAAGTAGACGGGGTCGTGAGTAAATTCAGTCCGGAAGCCATATTGAAAGAACTGGATAAATTCACTGATTCATTTATGAAAAAGATAGATGACGTTGTCAGCAAATTCAGTCCGGAGACCATATTGAAAGAGCTGGATCATTTTACTGATTCGTTTATGAAGAAAGTCGACGACGTTGTCGGTAAATTCAGTCCTGATAAGCTAATCGACCGCGCCGAACAATTTGTAAATGACACGATTGACCGGATTTCTGAGAAATTCGATTTTCTCAATCCGGATAAGATTTTGGAAAAAGTGGAGCAGTTTACATCCTCACTGTTCGGAGGCATTGATAAAAAGTTCGGCAAATTCAGTCCTGATGCGATCATCGAAAAAGCCGAGGCATTTGTTGATAAAATTGTCAGCAAGATTGCCAAGAAATTTGAGAAATTCAGCCCGGACAAAATCATCGAAAAAGCCGGGGAATTAATAGAAAAAATATTTTCAGGAATCGCTGAAAAATTAGGCAAACTCAATATCGGCGGATTATTAGGAGGCGGCACGAAAAAAGAAAAGAGTAAGGGCAGCCTTACTGCCGGCGGCTCCAACAGCCCGAAGCGTCCTGATCTGACAAAAGGTCCGCAGCGCACGGTAACAGCGCCAAAATCTTCAGGAAAGTCAGCCAAAAAAACCGGCGGGGCTTTGGGGGGCTGCTGCTGCTGTACCGGAGTGACGAGGGGCAAAAGCAGTAAAGTCGAAGGGCGAAATAAATCCTCGAAAAGAGGTTCCTCCGTAAAGGAAAGCAAACAGGCATCCGTAAACACGCCGAAAACAAAAGGGGCAGGTAAAGGCATCGGCGCGCTTTTGAAAGGCTTAGGAGATTCAAAGGCGCTAAAAGGCGGTTTGAAAGGGTTAAAAGGTGCCGCTAAAGGAATTCCCGGCATAGGTGAATTGTTATCACTTACTGATTTAGCCGGCATCAATAAAGATAATGCAGGAGAGAAGGTCGGCTCAGCAGGCGGCGGTCTTGCCGGAGCTGCGGCCGGAGCGGCAATCGGCAGCGTTGTTCCCGGAGTGGGCACATTAATCGGCGGCGCGGTAGGCGGCATCGCCGGCAGTTTAGGCGGTTCCAGCTTGGGAGAGGCCTTTGATTCAGGGGCTTTGAAAGACACGTGGAATGATATTTCCAAAGCGGCGCAAAGTGCTTGGACAACAATACAAGATACTTGGGGAAGCGTTTCATCCTGGTTCATGGAAAATGTATGGACGCCGGTTTCAACGGCTGTCGTCGGAGTGGCGACAAGCATTTGGTCAAATATCGTGAATGCGTGGACGACGATTCAAGGGATTTTCAGCACGGTGTCATCCTGGTTCATGGAGAATGTATGGACGCCGGTTTCATCGGCTGTCGTCGGAGTGGCAACCAGCATCTGGTCAAATATCGTGAATGCGTGGACGACGATTCAAGGTGTCTTCAGCACAGTATCCGGCTGGTTTATGAGCACCGTGTGGACCCCCGTAAAATCGGCTGTCGTCGGAGTGGCGACGTCCATTTGGAGTAAAATCACAGGAGCTTGGGATAAAATTAAATCGGTTTTCAGTACGGTTTCCGGCTGGTTCATGGATACTGTCTGGAATCCGGTGAAAGACATGGTGAAAAATGTCGGTAAAGGAATATCAGATGCTTTCCAGACTGCTTTAGATACGGTAAAGGATATATGGAAAGGGTTAAGCGGCTGGTTTGAGAAACATATAAAAGAACCTCTTGTAAAAGTGGGAACGGCCATATCAGATGCTTTTTCTGCAGCATTCGACTGGGTGAAAAAGATTTGGGATAAAACCGGCGGCAAAATGATTTCAGGCATAATGAACTTTGTCACAGGAGGCGGCGGAGATAAAAAGAAAAAAACGGACAAAAACGCCACGGGCGGCTACATTACAAAGCCGACCATTTCCTGGATCGGTGAAGCCGGTAAAGAATTTGTCATCCCCGTCGACAACAATCGCGGCCGCGGGAAGATGCTGCTTTCACAAGCTGCGTCTAAGCTCGGCATGCGTGTTGTCGATGATATGGGCGCGGCTTCGGCTCAGTCTTCTGCTGTGCCGGCGGGAGCGGGCGGTGTTTCTTCTTCTGCATCTGTATCGGCCGCGGCGTCTGTAGAGGCATCCGGACTTGGCGGTACGGCTTCATCACTCGGCAAACAGTTTACTGAAGGCTTTGACAGCGGAATCAGCAAAAAAGCGGTGGATATGGACGGCTGGAAGGAAAAAAACATCGGAACGCCGTTCAATGCCCTCATTTCGTCTTCATCCGGTTACGGAAAGCAAGTCGTTGCGGGCTATGCCAAAGGTCAGAATACTTCGCCGACGGGCACCGATTCATTTTTAAAAACAAAGGTGAAAACACCTTATCAATCGGCGGTTAATCAATCGTCATCATGGGGCGCCGCAACGGTGAAAGGATATTCGGCCGGACAGAATGCAAAAGATACGGGAACGTCGCAATACGTAAGCACACATATCAATAAACCGTTTGTGCAATCAAGAGATTCCGCGAACGGCTGGGGGTCAGGCCTGATCGGACACTTTGTATCAGGGATGACTGCAAAAGGAAGCGAAGTCAAACAGGCGGCCAAAGATATGGCCAAAAAAGTCGAGGACGCATTCAGGGAAGAGCTTGATATTCACTCTCCTTCCCGTGTCATGATGAGTCTCGGACGCTTTGCTTCAGTCGGCGTCGTCAAAGGTCTCGGCTCAGTTGACGTGAAAAAATACGCCGAAAAACAGGCAGGCTCGCTTGCAGCAGCCTTTTCCGGCATGGGTGCAGCGGGAGGAAGCGTCAAAGAGTGGCTTTTGGCCGCAATGAAAGCAACCAATACGCCGATCAGCTGGCTTCCGGGATTAATGACGATCGCACAGCATGAGTCAGGCGGCAACCCTAATTCCATTAATCTATGGGACAGCAACGCCAAAGCCGGACACCCGTCACAGGGGCTTATGCAGACGATTCCGAGCACCTTTGAAGATCACAAAGCGCCGGGCATGAATGATATCAGAAATCCAATTCACAACGCCGCTGCCGCTATCGGCTATATTAAAAGCCGATACGGCTCGATCAGCAATGTCCCCGGGATTAAAAGTATGGCTCATGGAGGCCCTTACGTCGGTTATGCCAATGGGGGTCTGATTACCAAGGAGCAGATCGCCCGTGTCGGCGAAGGGAACAAACGGGAGTGGATCATCCCTGAAGAGCGGGGCATCCGCGGCCGTTATCTGCTGCAAAAAGCGGCTCAAGCGCTCGGCATGGAAGTGTCCGACCCGTCACAGACGGAACCGGCGGCGCTTTCAGCCGGCACGGTTTCCGCAGCCGTTAAAGGCGGCGGACAAACCGTTCAAAAAACGGGAACAAAAGAGATTAAAATCGAATTCAGCGGCGATCAGCATTTCCATAACGGACAGGACGCCGACAGCCTCGCCGCCAAAATCAAACAGGCGCTGATTGATGAACTGCAAAAAGACATGTATACCGGAGCAAAGGGGGCCGTTGCTTTTGACTAAATCTGTTTACGAATTTTGGCTGTCTCAGGGAAAGGACAAGCTCCGGCTTCCCGTTCTCCCTGAAGCGATTGATATCGCAAACAGCGTGCAGAATGATTCCGTGAAAGTCACCGGACTTGGAGAGGTGACGTTTATCGAAGAACCGGGAGCGAAAGAAATTTCGTTCTCTTCTTTTTTTCCGAAACGGTACAGCCCGATTGCCGAATATCAAAGCATCCCTTCGCCGGAAAAAGCCATTTCAGCCATTGAAGCATGGATGAAAGCGAAAAAACCCGTTCAGTTTTTGATTACAGGGACAAAAATCAATGTCACATGCAGCATTGAAAGCTTTAATTACAGCGAAGGTGACAATGAAATCGGCGACCGGAATTTTGATATCGTACTGAAAGAATATAAAACCGCTTCGCCAAGAAAAATCAAACAAAAGAAAAAAACGAAAGCGAAGCGCCCGTCCAAAGCTTCACCCAAAACATATACCGTCAAAAAAGGGGATACGCTTTGGGACATCGCCGGCAAGTTTTACGGAAAACACACGGAGTGGCGGAAAATCTGGAACGCGAATAAAACCGCCATGATTAAGCGCAGCAAACGGAATATCCGGCAGCCGGGGCATTGGATCTTCCCGGGGCAGAAGCTGAAGATACCGCAATGAAACGGGTGAAAAGATGATTGAACTATTTGTCATAAAAGAAACGGAGTGGCTCGAGCTTGTCACAGAAAGCGTCACGCTGGAAGGACACAGATATCAGGCGCCCCGCTCCATCGAAGCGAAGATTGTCGTAAAGCAGGGCAGCCAGACGTATTACGGCGTATCAGAAGGGGACACGGTTTTGTTCAAATGGAACGGAAAAGAGCTGTTCCGCGGCGTTGTTTTTGCAAGAACGCCCGATGAGCATACCGTCGCCTTCACCGCATACGATATGCTTCAATACCTTGTGAAAAACCAGGACGTTTACGTGTTTTCCAACAAGCGCGCCGATCAAATATTAAAAAGGATCGCCAGCGATTTTCAAATTCCCGTCACATCCATTGCCAACACAGGCCATACCATTAAATCACTCGTTTTTAAAAATGATACAAGCCTTTACGATATGATGCTAAAAGCTTTAAAGCAGACAAAAAGCCAGACGGGGCGCAATTATCAGCTCTATTCAGAAAAAGGCAGGCTCGGCTTGCGTGAATGGCCGGAGCCGTCTGACATATGGGTGCTGGAAACAGGAGTTAATATCACAGGGTATCAATACAGCACCTCAATTGATGACACCGCAACCCGTGTCGTCATGCGGCTGCAAAAAGACAATAAAACCGTGAAGGCTTCCGCGTCAGACAGCGCGGGCATGAAAACATTCGGCGTTTTGCAGTATACCGAAACGGTTTCTGACGACATTAATGAAGCCCAGCTGAAACAGCGCGCAAAAGTGAAGCAGGCTGAGAAAAAAGGTCTTAAGAAAGAGCTGAAAAATATACAGGCGATCGGTATTCCTGGGTTGGAAAGCGGATTGCCTGTCTATATTTCAATTCCGGAAATCGGGCTGAAGAAAACCTATTATGTAGATACGGACCGCCATGAATTCCAAGGAACAAAACATACCATGACGATTGACGTCACGGAGAAAAATTCACTTCCGGAGGGGACATCCTGATGAGATTAAGTGATGCCATTAAACATTTAGCCGTTGGAGCGGTTGACGCCGAAGCGCCGTTGGAGCTGATGCCGGCCGAAGTGACCTCCGTTTCGCCGCTCGAGCTGAAACTGAAAGATCACGACAAACTTTTGATTCCGTCTGATGCACTTATTGTGCCGAAGCGGCTGAGATCCGGAGAAGATGATCAGCTCCAAGCGGGAGATCGGGTGATGACCGCCGCTTTAACAGGAGGACAGTCTTTCTTTATACTGGACAAAATTTAACCGGCATCCGGACGGAAATCTACCAGAATATCAGCCTATTAAAGCCGCTTCATCATCCGAAGAGGGCTTTTTACATGATCAAATCTAAAAGGAGCGGGTGCAATGGCCCTGACACCGGAAATCGAATTTGAAGATTTGGAGGATGCGAGTGAGGCCGTTGAAACTTCACAAACCTACCGAATTGATTTTGAAAACAACCGGATTACCAATGAACTGATAAACGGACTGGACGCAATCAGACAATTCGTCTATATCGCTCTTCACACAGAACGGTATTCATATTCGGTTTTCAGTCATGATATCGGAAATGAACTGCAGGAAGTGCTTTCAGATCAGAACACGACGGATGCTTATAAAAAAATGGAGATTCCAAGACTGATAGAAGAAGCCTTGCTGTATGATGACCGTATTTTGGCCGTTACCAATTTTGAGATTGAGAAAAAAGATGATGCCTTCACCGTCTCTTTTACCGTTGAAACTGATGAGGGCATGCTTGAGATAGAGGAGGTGCTGGGTGAGGATGTTTGAAGCTCAGACGTTTGACGACATTATGGACAGAATGCTGGCGCGCATTACGGCAGATATTGATACGAGAGAAGGCAGCGTCATTTACAATGCGCTCGCGCCTGCGGCCGCTGAGCTCGCAAAGTCTTATATTTGGCTTGATACCGTGCTGGAGCTCGTGTTTTCCGATACGGCTCAGGGAGAATTTCTGGACAGGCGTGCTGCTGAAGCGGGAATTGAACGAACACCTGCCACAAAAGCGGTCAGAGCCGGAGAATTCACAGCGGGCATCACCATTCCGCCAGGCTCCCGTTTCTTCGTTGATAACCTGTATTTTCAATATACGGGGGATGGAACGCTTGAATGTGAAACAGCCGGTGAAGCGGGCAATGCCGGCATTTCAGGGCAGAACCTGCTGCCGCTTGATACGATACCCGGGCTTGAGAAAGCAGTCATGCGCGATATATTAATTCCCGGCCGTGAGGAAGAAGACGACAACAGCTTAAGGGCGCGCTATTTTACCCGTGTCCGCCGGGAGGCAGTCAGCGCAAATAAACAGCATTATAAACAATGGGCCGAAGAGGTTGACGGCGTCGGCAGGGCGAAAATCTTCCCGCTTTGGAACGGAGCCGGAACGGTGAAGGTTGTCATCACAAATGCGAATTTGGAACCGGCATCAGATATTCTGATCAAGAAAGTAAAGGATTATATTGATCCGGACGAAGGGCAGGGAGAAGGACAGGCGCCGATCGGAGCGGCAGTAACGGTGGAAAGCGCCGTATGGAAGGAAATCGAAATCTCCGCTTCCGTGCTGCCTGAGCTGAACAGCTCGATCGATGACGTAAAAGCGGAGATTGAAAAAGGCGTCCTGAATTTATTTAAGAAAATGGCCTTCGAAGAAAACACCGTCCGTTTATCACAAATAAACAACATCGTTTATAACTCGGCATCCGTCAGTGACTACGCCGATATCAAAATGAACGGTGCGGCGGAAAACCTCGTGCTCAGTGATGTGGAAATCCCTAAACTCAAAGAGGTGACAATCCTTGAGCAGACTCGATGAGATGACGGCGTACCTCCCGCCGTTTTTAACCCGATTAAAGGAGATGGCACAACTGCTTGAGGCGGAAGTTCCTGAGTTTGAGCGGCAGAATAACGATATTTTCGATTTAACGGATCAGCTCTTTATCACGACGGCGACGTGGGGGCTTGACCGCTGGGAAAAAATATTAAAAATACCGCGGGAATCAGGTGACACGGAGGATATGAGACGGCTCAGGCTGATTTCGAAGATGTCGAATATTCCGCCCATCACACATCAAGCGATCGAGCAGGCGCTAAACCGTTTTTTAAAACATCCGTCAGCTTACGTTCGGATGTTTCCGGGGCAGTATCGTTTTTATGCCGATATCGGGCTTGATGACCTGCAGCACATGAACGAGCTGATTGAAACGCTTGAAAAAATCAAACCCGCTCATTTGGCGTATACACTGAGAGCCGCATTAAACGAAACACTGGAAATCAAAGACCGGGTCATTCTCAACAATCGGAGATACCGAAAAGTCAGTGAACTGAAGGTCGGTTATTCCGTCACACTCAACAATAACGAGGTGGTCTTACCATGATATCAGCCGCTTACAGACAGCGTGCCGCAGCCGATCTGAAAAACAGGATCACAAAAGTGCTGTTAAACGGCAAAGAAACTCCGATTGCGGATATTTCCGTAAAAGATGCCGCAGTCACCGTTCTGACACGCAGGGAAGAAGACGTCAAACACATTGAAACCGTGCAGATGCTTGACGAAACAGGAAGCGTTATCACAGAACGAAAAACAAATTTAGATCTCAGCAATAACAGAACGCTTGATTTAAGATTTACCTTTGAGGTGGTGTAACGATGGCTTACGAAGAAAAAACAGACTGGCTTCCGGACGATCCGATTAACGAAGATGACGTCAACCGCTGGGAAAAAGGCATAAAAGACGCCCACACGGATCTGGCGGCCCATAAAAACGACATGAACAACCCGCACAAAACGACAAAGGCCCAAATCGGCCTCGGAAACGTGGACAACGTCCAGCAGGCAGCAAAAAAAGATTTCGACCGGCACAATCAAGATCTGGACCGGCATGTGACGAAGGAAGAGCGCCAGAAGTGGAATAACGGGCAATTAACAAAGCTGACGGATGATTCAGGGAAATATTTAATAAGTATACAAGATGGCTTGGATTTTCATCAAATTGTAGATCAGCTTAATCAATCTTTTTTCTTTTACACAAATAACACGGGAGTTCATACTCCCCCGCTATCCGCCAGAGGTTTATATATCGGATTCAAGTCTTATGGTGAGGCTCTGGCGATGGATTATGAAGGCGGCACATGGAGAAAAACCCTTAAAGCTTCCGGCTGGACTGATTGGGTTCAGTTAGAAACTTCGGAAGGCGCCCAAAAAAAAGTCGATGCCCACACAAAGCAGACTGATATCCATGTAACGAAAGCTGAGAAGGATACATGGAACGCAGGCCAGCTGTTTAAAATCACCGCCGATAATGGCACCCAAAAAATCAATTTAACTTCCGGCTCGTTTTATGACTCGTTAAAAGACGTTGGTTCTGTAACATTTTACGGAACCAATGCAGTAACAGACAACCCGTCAAATACGAGTCTGCGCGGTATGCAGTTAGTGGGGCAGCCGGGAATAGGTAATGGTTATGCTGTAGACGTAAAGGGTAACGCATGGTGGTTTTACTATAACTCTAATCAAACAGCAATCAATTGGTATCCAATTGAATCCATAGCTGGAGCGCAGTCAAAGGTCGATGCACATGCGATAGATTCATCAATTCATATAAGTCCTATCGAAAGAGACAAATGGAACGGCGGCCAGTTGGCGAAATTGACAAAGGATGATGGGAAACGGACACGCTTAGAAAGCGGATCAGACATACTGGCACTGAGCTCGGGATTTTATTATGGAATGGGTGCTCAGCTGAAAAACAATCCGGTTGAAAATGATAATTCCTTTTTTAACTATGATGTGATTGAGAGTGAGTCAGGTAGAAAGTCGATTTTGGCTTGGAGAAGTTACGATAATAATGTATGGATTGCGACTGTTCATACAGACGGTGTTTTTAAGGGGTGGAAACGTCTATTTACTGAAGAAGAATTTAATAAAATGACCTGGTATGATTTAACACTAATTAATGGGCATAAGGCTGGCGCAAGAAATCCTCAGTATGCAGTGTGGGGCAACCAGGTATTCACTCGTGGTGAAGTGGTTCCTCCAGATTTCGACAGCATTTTCGCTGTACTTCCTTCTGAAGCTCACCCTTCAACACAGAAATCAATGGCTGCCCCACTCTTTGGAACAACCGGGATAACAAAATATTATGCCGAACCAACGGGAGAACTGAGAATTAACGGAAAATACGCCAAAATAGAGGGGAATATTACAGGGATTTCAATAGATAATAATTTCACTTTGTAATGGGGGATGAATATGCAAGTCTTTTTGTATGATGAGAATTTTTATTTTCAAAGGCCTGAAATCTTAAACAGTACATCAAGTTCAATGCCGCAAAACTCAACAACCATAAAACCTCCGGACGGCTTATGGAGACCGCAGTTTGATGAAGTAAATAAAATTTGGAACGAATCTGCTGATAAAGAATATAAGGAAAATCAAAAAAACAAGTATCAGGATGTGGTGGAGCCGGATCCCATCGTGGAACAGTTGAAAGAAATCGGACAGCAACTGGCAGATGAAAAACTTGTGAGAAAACAAGCAGAACAAGCTCAAAATGCTTTAGGTGTACAATTGTCTGCCGAAGTGGTGGCAAGGGAGAAAACAGAGATGCTGAATAAAGCTTTAGGTGAACAATTAGTATCTTTAAAATTAGAATTATTAAACATAAAAGGAGAATGAAAAAATGAAGAGACTTAACTTTTGGGTTTACGCTTTGTTTTATAAGTGGGCCTCAATAGAAATGGTAAAACAGGCTATGGGCTATGATGACTGTTCTGCCGAAGATCTGGCGGAAGGTGTGGCCGCGAAGTATATCACGCCTGAGGAATTTCAAGAAATAACGGGTGAAACATACGAAAACTATAAAAATGCTGTGTCATAAGCCGAACGGCTTTTTTTATTTGTCATTTTTAATAAATCAGAAAAGGAGGACGGCCGATGAAAAAGCATTCATTTGAATTTCCCGCCGATCAACTTGGCAGGCCCGGCGCAGTAAAAGCTTATCGCGGTAACAAAAACGATTATGTCACACCGGTTGCTGATTTGTCCGGAATGGGAGAGCTTCTTACCAATACGCCGCTAGAAGCGATTGAAGTATACAGCCAATTCGGACAAGACCGTTTAGGAGCCGTCTTAATAGACAGAGCACAGGGGTGGGCTTATTCGGACCGCAGCGGAACTCTTTTTATCGAAGAGAGCGAGGATAACAATTCGTGGACGGCTTCACATTCTGTCGCAGTCAAAGGCGGAGTGCTGACCGCTTCGGGGTGGGTCAGTCTGACAAAAAGATATTACCGGTTCCGTTTTGAAAATGGAAATCAAAAGCAGTCCGAATTTGTTTTATACCAATCTGTCGGTACGGGCGGTGATATGGCGTTTTCATATACAGACGTGATTTTTCATGAAAATGCAGCAGAGGCGGGCGAGGGAAGCATCTTCTCAGCGGGCGCTTGGAAAAAACTTCTCGTCGAAATCACCGGCACGGCTGAGTCGGGCCATATCGCGTTTTGGGGGAGATCCATCTCGGGAAGAAATGTGCCGATCAGAGGAATCAGGTCTGAAGACGGAACATCAGCCGCCGGTACATCAGGCACAGACGAAGTGTGGTTATTTGATATTGCCGGCTTTAAGGAAATCGTCATGGAAATCAAAAGCATTTCCGGCGGGAGCCTTTCTGTCAAAGGCACGGCATTTTCGTAAGAATGAAACTTCCGAAGGGAGGTGAGAACAATGTAAGAGGGGGGAGCGGAAGTGCTTCTGGATGAACAAGCGGTGCAAAAAGAATTCGCAGGAATCAAAGGTGAACAAAAGGTGCTTGAACAGCGGGTGGCCGTATTAGAGCGGGTATCCGACCGGCACGATCAGCAAATCATGACGCTGAATGAAAAACTGAATAAAATTGACGAAAACACAACATGGATTAAGCGGACCATTACAGGAGCGATCGTGACAGCAATCTGCACGGGCGTCATTGGCGGAGCCATCGCCATCATGTACAATCTGCTGCAAAAGTAGGGGGGAAACCGATATGAAATTCGCGGACAAAGGCACGGTCGTCAGGACGGTGCTTCTTTTGCTTGCTTTATTGAATCAAACTTTGCTGATGTTCGGCAAATCGCCGCTGAATATTCAGGAGGACCAGGTCAATCAGCTTGCAGATACGCTGTATGCCGCCGGGTCGGCCGTTTTTACAATCATAACGACTGCCGCCGCCTGGTTTAAAAACAATTACGTTACAGCAAAAGGGAAAAAACAGCAGGCTTTATTAAAAATAAACAATTTATCGAAATAGGAGAGATGAGAATATGGTAAAAATCACACAGGATTTTATCCCGGCAGGAAACAATAACCGCCCAGGCTATGCAATGACACCGATTTACATTACGGTGCACAATACAGCCAATACCGCAGTCGGAGCTAACGCCAAAAGTCACGCAAGCTATGTGAAAAATCCCGATACACCGACAAGCTGGCATTTCACAGTCGATGATACGGAAATTTATCAGCATCTTCCGCTGAACGAAAACGGCTGGCATGCCGGTGACGGAAACGGGGACGGCAATCGTAAATCCATCGGTATTGAAATTTGTGAAAACGCAGACGGCAACTTTTCACAGGCCGTGGCAAACGCCCAATGGCTCATCCGCACATTAATGACGTCGCACGGCATCCCGCTTGCGAATGTCGTTGCACACAAGCATTGGTCAGGAAAGCTTTGTCCGAGAAGACTGTTGGATACATGGGATGAGTTTAAAGCGGGAATCGGTTCTGGGGAAAGACAGACGTATACCGTCCAAAAAGGAGATACGCTGTCAGCGATCGCGCGGAAATTCGGCGTCAGCGTGGCCGATCTGCAGAAATGGAATAACATCGCTGACCCGAACCTGATTAAAGTCGGACAAGTACTGATCGTCAGCCCGCCGGTTGAAGCACTGTATTCTCTTCCGGACGAGGTGATTCAGCTGACAGAGCCGTACACGTCCGGTGAAAAGGTATACCAGGTGCAAAACGCGCTCGCCGCGCTTTATTTCTATCCTGAAAAAGGAGCTGTCAATAACGGCATTGACGGTATCTACGGCCCGAAAACCGCAGATGCCGTGGCCCGCTTCCAATCTGTAAACGTACTGACGTCTGACGGCGTCTACGGTCCCGCTGTAAAAGCGAAAATTCTGATGCAGCTTTAACAAAAAAGGCTGAGTCCCGTTCACATTGCGGGATTCAGCCTTTTTTCTTTTTTAACCGGTTCAATAGCCCGAGATTCCTCGCCCGCATCCTCAGCGAATAAGCGGAAAGCCCGAAGCGTCCGTAATCCACAAACTTTACGCGCCTGACAATTTTCTTCACATCATCACCTGTCGCATCTCTTTGTTGGTTTTATTATATGAAAGATAAGAAAAAAAGGAATAAGGACAAGAGCCGTGTCTCCTGTCCTTAGTGTAATCAAGCTTTTTTTTGTTTATACTTGTCAATCAGCCGCTCGTTTTCTTTAAAAATTCTGGCGGTATGAGGGCTGACCTGGTAACTTGCGATACTTGTCATTGAACGTTTTTTAAACATTTTGAACGGTTTCGCTCTTTGTTCCGGCTGCCCGTTTTGAAATGCCTGCTCCATTTAACCGTCACCTTCCTCTTCTATTGGCAGCATTAAATCATAAATGCTCGTTAGCGATGTGAAAAGCAAATAATCGAATTCCGTCAACAGGTTTTCCGACGTGAGTTTGATCACGTAATGGCGGTTCTGGACTGTAAACGGAATAAGCACAAGCCTGCCTTTTTGATCATAGTAGACGTCTTTACGGTTAAGACGGGACTGAACGTCTGCCGCATCAGGCATATGCTCCGTCAAGCGGTCCTTATCCGATTGTGCGGAATAGTCGCACAAGGAAGCCGTGACATTCATTTTTTCGGCATAAGCGGCCAGCAGTCTGCTGATGCCTTCCGCATAAGCTTCTGTACTTCCATAATATACATGGATCGGTTCATTTTTCAACAGATATTGATAGGTTTTCAGTTTTTCAAGATAGGAGTGAAGCATTTCGTTATTTTCTTCTAAAATTTCCCGCGTATCCGTCTCTAATTCATTGCCGGCGAGCTTTTTGATATACGCGCTCAAAAAGATAAACGCATCAATAAGGGCAAAGCAGACGGCAACAATCAAATATTGTCTCCATGCGGCAAAGAGCGATTCGGGATCATATGTCCAATAGACCATGGAGCCCAGTACAAATAGTAAATACCACGTTTTACGGATGGCAAACATTTTTTCTTTTACCTTTGCCTCATACCGCCAGGATGCGTACACATATAAAATGAGTGCGGCCGCCATCGTCCACACCATAATCTGAAAAAACAAAAGCATGAGCATCCCTCACAATTTGAAAAATGGTCTGCTATGTTCATTCTATGTCATGACATCATTTTCCTGTCACAAAAAAAACCGCTTCTGTAAAGAAGCGGATGTCATCAGAAAAACAGATCTAAGATGAAAAAGGCGATGGCGCCGAGTGTACCTGCAATCGGCAGGGTGATGACCCATGTAATGAGCATCCGTTTAGCCGTTCCCCAGTTTACGCCTTTTACGCGGTGGGAAGCGCCCACACCGAGAATGGAAGACGAAATGACGTGTGTCGTGCTGACAGGGAGATGAATAAACGTGGCCCCGAAAATAATGGCTGCGCCGGTTAAGTCGGCAGATACGCCGTTTACCGGACGGATTTTCATAATTTTCCCGCCGACGGTTTTAATGATTTTCCAGCCGCCGATGGATGTGCCGAGACCCATTGCCAGGGCACAAGAGAGCTGCACCCAAAAAGGAATGGCATCACTTTTATGTAAATTGGCAGTCATAAGCGCCATCGTAATGATACCCATCGCTTTTTGCGCGTCGTTCGTTCCGTGTGTATAGGACTGAATGGCAGCCGTCAAAATCTGCACTCTGCGGAAGCGTTTATTTGTTTTCGCCAGATTGCTGTCTTTAAAAATCAGCTTCACGATCGAATATACGATAAAGCCGAGAACAAAGGCGATGATCGGTGATAAAATAAGTGCTTCGATAATTTTAATGAACCCTTTATAATTAAGCGTCGCAAAACCTGACGCTGCAATGGCCGCTCCGGCGATCGCTCCGATAATCGCATGTGAAGAGCTGCTCGGAATGCCGAAATACCATGTGATCAAGTTCCAGGCGATTGCGGCGAGTAGAGCCGCCAGAATGACAACTGACCCATTGTCTAATGTATAAGGATTCACAATGTCCTTTGTAATGGTTTTCGCCACACCGGTAAATGTCATCGCTCCGAGAAAGTTCATGATGGCGGCCATGACGATTGCGTGCCGCGGCTTCAGCGCTTTTGTCGAAACTGAGGTGGCGATTGCGTTTGCGGTATCGTGAAATCCGTTAATGAAGTCAAATACCAAAGCGCATATGACAATTAATATCGTTAAAAGTAATAGAGTATCCATTATAACCCCTCGTTACGCGTTTTTCATAATAATGGTTTCAAGGTTATTGGCAACGCTTTGGCAAGAGTCGGCAATTTCCTCAAGCGTTTCGTAAATCTCGCGGTACTGAATCACTTTAATCGGATCGGTTTCTGTGCCGAACAGATTTTTTAATGATTTACGGTGCAGGTTATCACAGCTGTGCTCGTATTCCTTAATTTTAATGGCGTGAGGGTGAATGTCCTTCAATCGGTTTTCTGCAAGCAGCTCAATCGTGATTAAAATTTCCTTCGCGCACTCTCTGATGTATCCGCTGAACTTATCGATATGCTCATCGGAAGAAGTGATCGAGAAAATCTCCATCATTGCTGAAAAATGTTCGATTCCGTCAAGCACGTCATCGAGGCTGTTTGTCAGCTCAAGGATGTCTTCACGTTCAATGGGAGTGATAAAAGCTTTGTTCAGCTCTTTAATCATGACATGAACATGATTATCTCCTTTTGTTTCAAACTCTTTTAACGTATCGGCAAATTCCTTTAAAGTCGTCTGGTTCGTCACTTTAAAGTTGACAAAGTATTCTGCGGTTTCGTCTATGTTTTTTGCGATTTCTGTTAAAAGGAGTGAGAACTTATCTTTTTTTCTTTTTATCATTAAAAACCCTCCATTGTTTGAATGAGACAATGCACACATCAAATTATTATATAGCCTTTTGTCGAAAAAAAACAGATAAAGTCGAAAAAAACGCCTCTTGATTTTTTCGTAAAAACGTGTCTCATCCTGTTTTTCTTATGTTACCCACTTCGCCAAAAAAACGTAACATACTTCGAATTCAGACATCTTGCTTAAAAAGTATAACAAAAGATGTGAATTTGCTGTCAACTTTTGCACGTGATTTTGCCAGAAAAAAAACGGCTCCCGTAAAAGGAACCGTTTTTATCAGTTTTTTCTGCCGTTTTTCAGCCAAAAATAAAGCGGCAGCCCGGCGAGGCCGATCAAGAGGGACAGCGCGCAGCTCAGTGTATCTGTAATGATCGTGCTGATCAGCACAAACAGTGAACCCGCGATGGCCAAAACAGGAATGATCGGATACAAAGGCACGCTGTAGGCGCGCGGTTTTCCGCCGCTTTTTTTTCTGAGGATAAACACGGCGAAAAAGGCCATGACGTAAAAAATATAAATCATGAAAATAGAGATTTCAGACAGCTTATCGGGATTGCTGGCGATCATAAAAATAATGGCCAGCGCGATCTGAAATGACACGGCAATCCACGGGGTGCGGAACGTCGGATGAACCCGCGAAATCTGTCCGGCAAACGGCAGCTGTTTCCGTTCCGCCATCGCAAACGAGACACGCGGAAAAGCGAGAATCTTTCCGTTTAAACAGCCGAAGATGCTGACGATGATTCCGACGCTGATCAATTTTCCTCCGATGTCGCCAAACAGCATTCCGGCAGCGGTGCCGGTCGCATTTTCACCGAGTTTGACGATGTCGGTCGCAGGAAGAATGTGCAGCAGCGCAAAGTTAATGAAAAGATAAATGGCGGTGACGACCAGCAGTCCGCCCGTCATCGCTCTCGGGAGCAGCTTTTCCGGATTTTTCATCTCGCCGCCGAGTGCCGCAAGCAGAATCCAGCCGTCATAAGCAAACAAGGTGGCCAGTATGGCAGCGCCGAAATTCATGTCCGACATGCTGCTTGTAACGGCTGTAAAAATATGCTGATCGCCTTTCCAAAGGCCGAACACGATCATGCAGATAATCGGAATCAATTTGCCGACAGTCGTAATTCCCTGGACGATGCCGCCATATTTCGTTCCGATAATATTAATGATGCTTAAAAACAAAACGGCTGAAATCCCGATCAATTTAGACCAGCCGGAATCCCAATTGAACAAGTGCGCCATCAAAGAGCCGAAATACAAGCCGATTGCTCCGATAATGGCGGGGCCGTAAATGATAATTTGAACCCATCCGCACAAAAAGCCCCAAAATTCGCCGTACACTTCTTCGAGATATGTATAAAGTCCGCCCGTTTTCGGAATCTGAGTGCCGATTTCCGCAACGGTCAATCCGCCTGCAAGCGTCAAAATACCTCCTAACAGCCACGCGATAAGCGCAGTTTTCGCATCACCGGAGTAGGCAAGCACGGCGCCTGGTTTCATAAATACGCCGGAACCGATGATGGTGCCGATAACAAGTGAGAGGGCGATGGTAAGGCCGATCTCTTTTTTAAGTCCGTTCTCTTCAATCTGCATATCCTTTCCCTCCAGATGTAAAATCGTCATGATGAAAAAACTATTTTCCATATTGTAAACCCTAATTGCTGAAACACGAATAAAATAAATTTTCTGATTTTGTTGTTTTCCCTAAAAGATAAAGGTTTCTGCTTTTGAGAAGGAAAAAATACCGTTTTAAAAGCGAACATTAATGTTTTTTTTATATCAAAGGTTCGTTATTTAGGGAGCGGCAGTCTGCAGACCGTCTGTGAAGCAGATGGGTTGACTTTACGATCCGGATAACATAAATTGTATATATAAATATCTCGAAATCGAGATAATTGACTGGAGGATAACATAATGAAAGTTAATGGAATACACCATGTATCAGCATTGACGGCTGATGCGCAGAAAAATTTAGATTTCTATCGGAACATCCTGGGACTGAAGCTTGTGAAAAAGTCCGTAAACCAAGATGAACCGACGATGTATCATTTGTTTTACGGTGATGAAACAGCCAATCCGGGATCTGAATTGACGTTTTTCGAGATTCCGCGGATTGCGCCGTTTCATGCGGGAACAAACAGTATTTCTTCAATCGGCCTGCGTGTCCCGGATGCACAAGCGCTCCAATATTGGAAAAAACGATTTGAAGAGCATCAGGTCTCTCACAGTGAGATCGTGAAAATAGCGGGCAGGGACACACTCGCTTTTCAGGATCATGAAGGACAGCGGCTTGTGCTGACAGCTGACGAAAAAGGAAAAGACATCGGTGAAGCGGTGAAGCAAAGCGGCATACCGGAAGAATATTCTTTCCGCGGTCTTGGTCCCGTTGAATTGACCGTCCCGTATGCAGAACAGACGCTGCGTGTGTTAACCGATGTGCTGGGCTTCACTGAAATCGGGAAAGAAACGCATGAAGACCGGGGCACGGTTACGGTGCTCGAATCCGGAAACGGAGGCGCGCGCACAGAAGTCCATCTCATTGAAAGAAACGATCTTCCGCGCGAGCGTCCTGGAAAAGGCAGCGTGCACCATGTGGCCTTTCGCGTTCAGAATGAAGAGGAGCTTGCTTTATGGCACCGCATCATTACGAAAGAAGGTTTCAGCAACTCAGGCATTGTAGAGCGTTATTATTTCAAAGCGCTGTACTTCCGGGAGCCGAACGGAATTCTGTTTGAATTGTCAACGGACGGTCCGGGATTTATGGTTGATGAAAAACCTGAAGAGCTGGGCAAAACGGTTGCGCTCCCGCCTTATCTCGAACACCGCCGTTCTGAAATAGAAGCACGGCTGAAACCGATTCAGTAAATCAGAAATCATGACAGATGCCTCCCGGCTTGACGGGGGCATCTTTTTTTTGCTTTTTTACCCGTTTTGTCATTCTTTTTACCTATTTGTAAACGGCAAAATAATTGTCTTTGTTTATTAATAAATTTTTCACATTTGGTTGTTACACTTGTTCAAAGTTAAACAAAAGGAGTGAAAACACAAGTGAAAATGAAAAAACGCGAGATAGACGCAGTCTTAATTCTCATTTTACTCGCTTCCGCATTCTTGAATATGTACAACATCTGGAATGACGATACGGTGAATCCTTATTACACCGCGGCGGTAACGAGTATGCTTCAAAGCTTTCATAATTTCTTTTACGCTTCATTTGACGCAGCCGGGTTTATCACGGTAGATAAACCGCCTGTTACATACCAGATTCAAACGATCAGCGCGCTGATATTCGGTATGCACGGGTGGAGCGTCATCCTGCCTCAGGCATTGGCGGGTGTAGGTTCAGTTCTATTCATGTACTTATTAATAAAGCCGACGTTCGGAAAAACGGCGGCGCGCATCGCCTCATTTGTCATGGCGTGTACACCGATCGCAGTAGCGGTCGCGCGGACGAACAATGTCGATGCTTTACTGGTCTTTTTCCTCTTGTTCGCCACATGGCTTCTCTTTAAAGCAATCAGAAAAGGCAGACTGATTTGGCTTTTGGCGGCATTTTTTGTCGTCGGAGCAGGCTTTAACACAAAAATGCTTCAGGCTTATATGATTTTGCCGGCCTTCTTGCTGTTCTATATGATTGCGGCAAACACCACGATTAAGAAAAAAATCATTTCATTGGTAAGCGCGTTAGCCGTTTTAGCAGCCGTTTCATTGTCATGGCCGCTCATTGTTGACAATATTCCTGCCAGCAAAAGGCCATATGTCGGAAGCAGCCAGACAAACTCCGTATTGGAATTGGCCTTCGGATATAACGGGATTCAGCGGCTGACAGGGCAAAGTTCCGGCGGCGGCCAGGGCGGGCCGGACGGAAATGCATCGAAAGAGATGTCTTCTTCCGGCGGTTCTTCACAAATGCAAAAACCGCCTGGCCAGTCTTCAAGCAGCAGTTCAGCAAGCGGAGACAAATCACAAAACGGCAGTATGACGGCACCTCCATCTAACGGGAAAATGCCAAGCGGCGGCGAAATGCCAAGCGGCGGTCAAGGAGGCCCTCCAAGCGGCGGAGATGGCGGCGGAGGCGGTCCCGGCGGCGGAGGAAAAAGCGGTGCAGGCACCGGCTCGAAAATGCAATCAGGTTCAGGAATGTTCGGTACGGGAACCCCTGGTCCGCTGCGCCTTTTCCAAACGGAATTATCTGATCAGATCAGCTGGCTCCTGCCGTTTGCGATTTTTGGAATGGCCGGTTTATTGATCGCCGGGGCGAGAGAAAGAAGACGATTATCAGCAGAACAGAAGGAAACGATCTTTTGGGCAGCGTGGCTTGTGCCGATTGCCGGATTCTTCAGTGTCGCAGAATTTTTCCACCATTATTATCTCATTATGCTGGCGCCTCCGATCGCGGCACTTGTCGGTGCGGGATGGGTCGCCCTCGTTCATCTGTACCGCAAGCAGGCGGGATGGAAAACTTGGCTATTGCCGGCCGCTATTCTTGTGACAACCGGATTTGAGCTGTTTATCCTCAGAAACTACAATGATCAAATCGGCGCAGGCTGGAGCATCGGAGTAGGCGTTATCGGCGCAGTGGCAGCAATCGCTCTGTTCGTATTCAAACAGCGCCAAAAACCGCTCAGTTACTATGTTTCACTTGCAGCCCTTCTCGTCTTGATGGTCATGCCGATTTATTGGGCGAGCACACCGCTTCTGTACGGAGGCAACAGCTCATTGCCTGAAACAGGCCCTCAGCTCGCTTCAACAAGCGGAAAAGGCATGGGAATGGATAACGCATCTGTCAATACAAAACTGATCAACTATTTAGAGAAACACAACGCCGGAGCGGACTATCTATTTGCAACAACCGATTCCAACACTGCGGCGCCTTACATTATTAAAACGAAAAAAGCGGTCATGGCGATCGGCGGATACAGCGGGTCTGACCCGGCCATTACGCTGGCCCAATTTAAAAAGCTCGTAAAAGAAGGGAAAGTAAAATACTTCTTAGCATCCGGAATGGGCAAAGGCGGAAATAACGATATTGTGCAGTGGGTTGAGAAAAACGGAAAGAAAGTATCTTCAGATAAATGGCAATCAAACACAGATCAGAAAACGAAAAATAGTGATGCAGCTGATAAAAAAAGCAGCAAGGCCGCAGGTAAAAACAGCCGAATGAGCGGCGGGCCGGGCGGAATGAATCAATCAGCTTCACTATACAAACTTCAATCTGATGAATAGGAGGAAAAAACATGAGCAGACATATTCAATATTCAATAGTCGTCCCGGTTTATAACGAGGAACTCGTCATTCAGACAACCTATCAGCGTCTGAAAGAAGTGATGGATCAAACAAAAGAGCATTATGAATTGATCTTTGTCAATGATGGAAGCAAAGACCGCAGTATTGAGATTTTAAGAGAGCAAAGTCTGATTGATCCGAGAGTGAAAATTATTGATTTTTCCAGAAACTTCGGACATCAGATCGCGATCACAGCGGGTATGGATTATGCAGAGGGGAATGCAATCGTCGTCATTGACGCCGATTTGCAGGACCCTCCTGAATTAATCCTTGATATGATTGAGCAGTGGAAAGAAGGCTACGATGTGGTGTACGCCGTCAGAACGAAACGAAAGGGAGAAACCTTTTTCAAGAAACAGACGGCCTCTATGTTTTACCGGCTGCTGCGGAACGTGACTGATATTGATATTCCGCTCGACACCGGAGATTTCCGCCTGCTGGACAGAAAAGTCTGTGATGAGATGAAAAAATTAAAAGAAAAAAATCCTTTTGTCAGAGGGCTCGTCAGCTGGGTCGGCTTTAAGCAGACTGCTGTAGAATATGAACGAGATGAGCGGCTTGCGGGGGAAACGAAATACCCGCTTAAAAAAATGCTGAAGCTTTCCATGGACGGGATCACAACGTTCTCTCATAAACCGCTTAAGGCGGCAAGTTATGCGGGAATGATCATGTCCGGAGCGGGTTTTCTCTATATGTTTATCGTTTTATACATGAAGCTGTTTACGAACAGCACCATTACGGGCTGGTCCTCTCTGATTGTGATACAGCTGTTATTCAGCGGCATCGTTCTATTAATGCTCGGAATGATCGGCGAATATATCGGAAGGATTTATGACGAAGCAAAAGACCGTCCGCTCTATATCGTGCAAAAAGCGTACGGCATTAAAAACGAAAAGATTTATCGGGACCAGCACATGTCTTAACCGAAGCACCCTGTCCGGCCAGCGGACAGGGTGTTTTTATATCAGAAATAAAAGCCGCGGGATGACAGAATGTCCCGCGGCTTTTTTTATTCATCTGCGGCCGGTCTGCGTGTGCAGAGAGCGCATGATCAGTCCGGTTCCCGAAAGGTTCAGTAAAATGCTTGCACCAAGCGTCATTCCCCAAGCAGCGTTTTGCTGAGGAAGCTGAATGCTCAGCTGCAGCAAGATCAGACCGGTAACGACCAGCAAAAGTCCGGTTTGTTTCATGTGTATGTATCCTCCTTTGTACACTAAGTCATACGGCTGATCCAGGCCTAAAGTTTCATCCGTATATAAAAAATCCAAGGCGGCTGCCTTGGATTTTTGTTAAGAAGATGTTTCTTCTTTTTGAGTCAGTTTCATTTTTTTCGTCATTTCCTTGCCGTTTCTGATAATCTTCACGTCAACGGTGCTGCCGACTTTCGTATTCTTGTAGAGAATATTGCGAAGTTCGCTGCCCGTGTCGGTTTCTTTCCCTTTTAAGCTGATAATGATGTCTTCTGCTTTTAATCCGGCTTTGGCTGCAGGTGAGCCCTGCGCCACTTCGCGAATATAAACGCCTTTATTCAGCTGTTTGCCGAAAAGCCCGAGTGTGCCTTCCTGATAGTTTTGCGGCACTTGTTCCAAGTCGATCATGCTCACGCCGATATAAGGGCGCTCCACCTGTCCTTTCGTGAGAAGCTCTTCGGCGATCGGTTTTACATCGTTGCTCGGGATGGCAAAGCCGATGCCTTCTACATCACTTTCGCTGATTTTCATGCTGTTGATGCCGATGATTTTGCCGTCTGTATTCAAGAGCGGTCCGCCGCTGTTTCCGGGATTGATGGCGGCATCGGTTTGGATGACGTTGATGCTTGACTCACCGGCTGACGTAGAGATCGAGACGGTTCTGTTTAAGCCGCTCACGATGCCCTGTGTGACGGTGCGGGAAAGGTCTTTTCCGAGCGGATCACCGATGGCGATGACGGATTCACCCGTTCTGAGAGCGGATGAGCTGCCGAAGCTTGCCGTTTTTGTCACGTGTTTATCACTGATTTCTAAAACGGCCAAGTCTGTCAGAGAGTCGCTGCCGACGAGTTTAGCTGTTACATCGGTGCCGTCATATAATGACACTTTAAGGGAAGAGGCGCCTTCGACCACGTGGTTATTCGTAATGATATACGCTTTGCCGTTTGCTTTCTTAAAAATAACGCCTGAACCCGATCCCGTTTCCGCATCTTCACCCGATGAATTTGAGTTTGAATCTGAGCTTGATCCGAATCCGAATAAATCGGAACTGCTTTGCTGCTTCTGCAGATTGGTGATTCCGACGATCGCCGGTGAAATGTTTTCCACCATATTCGAAATGCTGCTTGAATTTGCCGATGAGCTGTTTGCCGATTTGCTGCTGCCGGAATCAGAAGATGTCTGCTTGGCGGTTACCGATGACGTTTCCTGAGCGGGAGCCGTATTGGAAGTATCTTGAGTCTGATGGTCTCCAAGCGGCGTAAATGTATAGATGCCGAGGGCGAGCCCTCCGCCGATCACTCCGCCGAGAAGCGGTCTGAACCAGCCGAAGCTTCGTTTTTTCTTGTCCTCGTCCGGCGCGGAATATCTGGCCGGCTGCGGGTTTTCTTTTACTAAAAGGACTTCCTGTTCTTTTTGGTCTGTCCGATTTTCATCACGATAGTTATCCATCATGTTCACTCCGTTTCTCTATTTTCATCATAGCATGATTTGCCTATTATTACTGACTCCATCTTAAACAAAAAGTGTGGGATAATAATGAAAAGATTGTGGGAAATTGTGAAAAAGGCGTAATCGGACGGAGGCGCTTTATATTGACAATTTCCATCGGATTTGAAATAATAAATGAGAAATTATGTTCAATCCTTCACATGAAAAGATATGAAAAATTCTGTCAAGCTAATGGGGGAAATCTGTTAGCTTTTTCACTTTGTCAAATAGTCAGAAAGGAGTTGTCAAATGAAAGAAAAACATCATTGGATTATTTCTCTGCTCGCTGTATTGGCGGTCGGGCCGGGGCTGATGTCGAATACCGCACTTTCGGCTGTCCAAAGCCTTGTCCGGCAGACGGTCGGCGGGGAAAACTTTGACTCTTTTCATCCGATTATTATCGGTAATATGGCATTTGCCTTATTCGTGCCGGCGGGGCCGTATTTAAGAAAAAGATTCGGCTCCCGGCCTGTCTATATGATTTCGATGGCCGCGGGTGTCATCGGAGCGCTCCTTGCTGCTGTGACAAATGATATTTATCCGCTCGCCGCGGGCCGTTTTTTACAGGGAGCTGCGGCGGGCACTATGCTGATGATTATGATCCCGATGCTGGTGCTTTCGTTTCCGATTGAGCGCCGGAATTACGCATTATTTGTGTTAATCGGCGGATTTTACGGGTCCGTCATTATGGGGACCGTTTTAGGCACGGCGGCGGCAAGCGCCGGCCATTGGCATTGGCTGTTCGGCATTTTTGGCCTGCTGTCTTTTTTCGGCCTCATTTTCAGTTATATGTGGCTGCGGGATGACGCTCATAAAAATGCTGAAAAATCTCCATTTGACGGCATCGGTTTTCTGTTAGCGGGTGTATCAGCCGTGCTGACCGCCTATACATTTATTCATCTGCCGAAATGGGGCTTTTCATCATGGCAGACATTGGCGGGATTTGGAGGAAGCATCGTCATTCTTCTGATCTTGCTGATCATGCAGTACAGAAACGAACATGCGCTGATTTCGATTAAACTTATGCTGATTCCAAAGCCGATTCTGGGTGTTTTCATGATCGCTGCGGGCAGTATTTCCATAGCGGTCAGTCTTTCTGCATTTCACGGGGAGCTTCAGACCGCATATCATATGTCACAAACTCAACTGATATTCCTATATGCGAGCCTTTTGGGAGGCGTGGCCATCGCCGCTGTCATCAGTGCATTAGCATATGATAAAGTCGGTCCGGGCATGCTCGGCATAACAGGCTCTGTTATACTGGTGTTCGTGAATTTCCAATGGATAACGACAGATCATCATATACCGCTTATTCTATTTGCGGGGCTTTTCGTGATGCTGGCGGCCGGGACAGGGCTTATTGTGGCAGCCGGACTGATGGGAGCCGCGTTAGGCGGACCGCTTCCGGAACTGGTGAAACGCATGACGGCAGTTCAGTTTTTAAGGCTGTTCATTTATATGGGCGCACCTGTTTTAATAGGGTATTTTACGAAAAGAGATGTTTCCGGCATGCTTCGGGGCGCGCGCGGCACACAATCGCCGCATGACCTGCTGATGGGAACATACAGCGATTTGTTTCTTATTGCTTTCATCTTAAGCTTGCTTTTAGTGTGTTTATCATTTGTCATGAATGCGACCGGCATGGGACATAAGCTGGCGCATAAACCGCATGCCGTCCGTAAGCAGGCGGCTGAAGAGCCTTCGCCGCAGGCTCCTGAACCGATCAGGCATCAGGTCATTCCCGATCGTGAATACAGAAGTGCGGTCAGACAGTTTCAGCGTCATCATATAAGCAAAAACGGTATGTAACTTTTTCTATCAGCAAACCCTTTTCCCGGTGAAAAGGGTTTGTTTTTTCCCATAATAGCAGAATGGTATATTGCATGTTTCATCCTTTTTTAATATAATTTGTTAGAATATTCATAATTTAATATCGAAATTTTAAGTAAAAAAGGAGGCATTACATGAAACTGTATCTATCTGTGGATATGGAAGGGATTTCCGGACTGCCTGATGAAACATTTGTCAATTCCCGCATGCACAATTATGAGCGCGGCAGAGTTCTGATGACCGAAGAAGCAAACTGGTGCATCGCAGAAGCGTTTAATAACGGATGCACGGAAGTGACCGTGAATGACAGCCACTCAAAGATGAATAATCTGCTCGCGGAAAAACTTCACCCTGAGGCAGAGCTGATTACGGGGGATGTCAAGCCGTTTTCCATGATGCAGGGGCTTGATGAATCGTATTCAGGTGTGATGTTTATCGGCTATCATGCGAGAGCGTCGATGCCGGGCGTCATGTCGCACAGCATGATATTCGGCGTCCGCCACTTTTACATAAATGATAAGCCGGTCGGTGAACTGGGGTTAAATGCCTATCTCGCCGGATTTTACGATGTCCCTGTCATCATGGCTGCCGGAGACGATTGCGCCGCAAAAGAAGCGGAGGAGCTGATCCCGAATGTAACGACTGCCGCCGTCAAACAAACCATTTCAAGAACCGCGGTCAAATGCCTGTCCCCTCAAAAAGCCGGACGGCTCCTGACGGAAAAAACAGCCTATGCGCTCAAAAATAAAGATAAGGTCAAACCGCTGACTCCGCCTGAAAGACCTGTATTAGGCATTGAATTTGCCAACTACGGACAGGCTGAATGGGCCCATTTAATGCCGGGCACAGAAATCATCCCGGGAACGACAATCGTTCAATTTCAGGCAAAAGACATGCCGGAAGCCTATCAGGCCATGCTCGTCATGACAGAACTCGCCATGAGAACAACATTCTGTTAAAGGGGTGAACGGCATTGCTGCGGTATTTTATCAAACGTTTTATCGCCATGATTATGACCGTCCTCGTCATCACCACTCTGACATTTGTCATGATGAAAGTGATACCCGGCTCGCCTTTTAACGAAGAGCGGGGCACAAACGAAGCGGTCCAGCGAAATCTCGAATCCTACTACCATCTGAACGAACCTCTTATCACTCAATACGCCATCTATCTAAAATCCATTCTTACCTTTGATTTCGGTCCTTCAATTAAAAAACCGTCAGACAGTGTAAACGCCATGCTTGAACGCGGGTTTCCGGTCTCATTTGAGCTTGGGATAACGGCGATCATCATCGCTGTTATTTCCGGGCTCGCGCTCGGCATAATGGCCGCTCTCAGGCGCGGCGGCTTTCTCGATTATGCGGCCATGAGCCTTGCGGTGCTCGGGATTTCTATTCCGAATTTTATTATGGCTACGCTGCTGATTCAGCAATTTGCGGTTCATCTGAAATGGTTTCCGGCAGCTACCTGGACGAGTCCCGTTCACATGGTCCTGCCGACTGTTGCGCTTGCCGTCGGTCCCATGGCCATTATCGCGAGGCTGACAAGATCGAGCATGGCCGAAGTGCTGACTCAGGATTACATCCGCACGGCAAAAGCAAAGGGGCTTTCTCCCGTCAAAATTGTGATCAAACACGCATTAAAAAACGCTCTTATGCCTGTTGTGACAGTACTCGGGACGCTTGCCGCAAGTATTTTAACGGGCAGTTTCGTCATCGAGAAAATTTTTGCCATACCGGGAATGGGCAAATATTTCGTAGAAAGCATCAATCAGCGTGATTACCCGGTCATCATGGGAACGACCGTATTTTACAGTGTGATTCTGATCGTCCTGCTGTTTCTGGTTGATTTGGCATACGGCCTGTTAGACCCGCGCATAAAACTTCATAAGAAAGGGTGATCCTGATGAATCTCCCGCAAGAAACGGTAAAACACACAGAAGTGCCTGATGACTGGTTTCAGCCGGGCGCGGAAAGAAAGGGTGAAACCGAGTCGGTCAAGCGTCCGAGCCTGTCTTACACTCAGGATGCGTGGCGGCGGCTTAAAAAGAACAAATTGGCGATGGCCGGGCTTGTGATTTTATGCTGCCTGTTTCTATCGGCTGTGTTCGGTCCGCTGATATCACCGCACAGCGTGACAAGGCAGACGCTCGCCGAGCAGAATCTTCCGCCTTCTTTTTCACACTGGTTCGGAACCGATGAACTTGGCCGGGACGTGTTTACAAGAACGTGGTACGGAGCGAGGATCTCTTTATTTGTCGGTGTGATGGCGGCGCTGATCGACTTTTTGATCGGCGTTATCTACGGAGGGGTCGCCGGATACAAAGGGGGCCGGACAGACAGCGCCATGATGAGAATCATCGAGGTTCTCTACGGATTGCCGTATCTGCTCGTTGTCATTTTGTTAATGGTGCTGATGGGGCCGGGGCTCAGTTCCATTATCGTCGCTCTGACCGTGACGGGATGGGTCGGCATGGCGCGGATTGTCAGAGGGCAGGTGCTGAGGATGAAGCATGATGAACACGTATTGGCTTCGAAAACGTTTGGAGCGAAAACATTTCGGATCATTAAGAAAAATCTGCTGCCGAATACGATGGGAGCCATTATTGTCCAAATGACGCTTACAGTGCCGGCGGCGATTTTTGCGGAATCATTTTTAAGTTTTCTCGGACTCGGCATTCAGGCGCCGTTTGCAAGCTGGGGCGTCATGGCAAACGACGGGCTGCCGGCGATTTTATCAGGCCATTGGTGGCGGCTGTTTTTTCCCGCTTTTTTCATTTCCTTAACGATGTACGCGTTTAACGTACTTGGAGACGGCTTGCAGGACGCGTTAGACCCGAAACTGAGGAGGTAGGAAAAATGGCGCAGCAAGTTCTTTCCGTTCAAAATCTGCATGTTACTTTTTCAACATACGGAGGCACTGTAAAAGCCGTAAGAGGCGTCAGCTTCGATTTATATAAAGGTGAAACGTTTGCGATCGTCGGTGAATCGGGCTGCGGAAAAAGCGTGACGTCACAAGCCGTGATGGGTCTTCTTCCGAAACATTCGGCAAAGATTGAATCCGGAAGCATACAATTTAAACAGAAAGACCTTTGCCAAATGTCGGATCGGGAAATGCGGGGAATCCGGGGGCGCGATATTTCTATGATCTTTCAGGACCCGATGACGGCGCTCAATCCGACTTTGACCATAGGGGATCAGCTCTCAGAAGCGCTGTTGGAACACCGCGCCATGACAAGAAAACAAGCTGAATCCGAAGTTCTCGCCATGCTGGATCTGGTCGGTATCCCGGACTCGAAATCCCGCCTGAAGCAGTACCCCCACCAATTAAGCGGGGGCATGCGGCAGCGGATCGTGATCGCGATGGCTCTGATCTGCGAGCCGGAAATTATGATCGCCGATGAACCGACAACGGCTCTTGATGTGACGATTCAAGCACAAATCCTTGAATTATTTAAGAAGATTCAAAGAAAAACAGGCGTGTCTATTATTCTGATCACACACGATCTCGGCGTCGTCGCTCAGACCGCCGACAGAGTCGCCGTCATGTATGCGGGGAAAATCGCCGAAATCGGCACGAGGCATGATATTTTTTACCGTCCGGCTCATCCATACACAAAGGGGCTGCTTCGTTCAGTGCCGCGGCTGGATATGGAGGATAGTGAGCTGTCGCCGATTGACGGGACGCCGCCTGATTTATTCGATCCGCCGCCGGGCTGCCCGTTTGCCGCCCGCTGCCCGGACAGGATGATCGTCTGTGAAAAGGTATACCCGGCAACAACCGTGAAATCCAAAAGCCATATCGTTAATTGCTGGCTTCAGGATCACCGTGCAGAGCGGCTGAAGCAGCAGCTGACGGCAGCAGAGGAAAAAGGGGGATTGAAATGAAAAAGAGATGGGCGATCGGTGTGATTGCTGTTGTTTCGTTTGCTCTGATGGGCTGTACAGCCAATGAACAGGCGGGGACAGAACCCGGCAAAGCAAAAGAACAGGGGGGTGAAACGGTGCTGCGGCTCAATAACGAAAATGAGCCGACCTCACTTGATCCGCCGATCGGATTTAATAATGTTTCCTGGCAGCCGCTGAATAACATCATGGAAGGATTGACGAGGCTCGGAAAAGATAATAAACCCGAACCGGCCATGGCGGAAAGCTGGAAGGTGTCCGCTGATAAGCTGACATATACCTTCAATATCCGTGATAACGCCGAATGGACAAATGGCGATCCCGTTACGGCGGAAGACTTCGTGTACGCCTGGAAACGGATGCTCGATCCGAAAACGGGCGCATCTTCCGCATTTCTCGGCTATATGATCAAAGGCGGGGAAGAATTTAACAGCGGAAAAGGCAAAAAAGAAGACGTGAAAATCACGGCAAAAGATAAAAAAACGCTTGTCGTCACATTGGCGGCACCGCAGGATTATTTTCTGAGCGTCGTGTCCAATCCGGCGTATTTCCCGATTAATGAGAAGGTCGCCAAGGCTGATCCGAAATGGTTCACTGAAGCAAAAACCTTTGTCGGCAACGGGCCGTTCAAACTGACGGAATGGAAGCATGACGACAGCATGACGATGGTCAAAAACGAGACGTATTGGGATAAAAAGACGGTGAAACTGGATAAAGTCACCTGGGCGATGGTCAGTGACCGGAATACCGACTATCAGATGTTCCAGTCGGGGGATTTGGATACCGCCTTTGTGCCGGCAGAGCTGAGCGAGCAGCTGATGGGAGGAAAAAATGTCCGCACGTGGGATCAGGCCGGACTCTATTTCTATCGTTTTAACGTAAAAATGGAGCCGTTTCAAAATGAGAAGATCAGAAAAGCGTTCGCCGCAGCGATTGATCAGAAAGAAATCACGGATTATGTGACCAAAAACAGTGAAAAGCCGGCACATGCCTTTGTATCCCCGGGATTTACTCAGCCTGACGGGAAAGATTTCCGCGAAGCGGGCGGCAGTTTATTAAATCCGGATGAATCAGAAGCCAAAAAACTGCTGGAAAAAGGCATGGCGGAAGAGCATTATGACAAGCTGCCCGCCGTTACATTGACATACAGCACAAAACCGGAGCATAAGAAAATAGCGGAAGCGGTTCAGCAGAAGCTCAAAAGTGTGCTCGGTATAGACGTTAAGCTCGCCAATATGGAATGGAACGTCTTTTTAGAAGAGCAGAAAGGACTGAAGTTCCAGTTCTCTCAAAGCTCATTTTTACCGGATTACGCAGATCCGATCAGTTTTCTTGAGGCTTTTCAAACGGGTAATTCCATGAACCGCACCGGCTGGGGCAGCGCGGCATACGACGGCTGCATCAAGCAGGCAAAACAGGAGGCCGATGCCAAAAAACGTTTTGCGCTCATGCATAAAGCGGAAAAGCTGCTCATGAATGAGGCTCCGATCATTCCGATTTACTTTTACAATCAGGTGCATCTGCAGAACAGCGGCGTGAAGGGCATTGTCCGGCACCCCGTCGGTTACATTGATCTGAAATGGGCGGAAAAGTCCTGATCTTACAGCGGAAACATATGCCGCTCTTTATCCATTAAAGGAGCGGCGTGTTTCACTTTTCAATCCGGAAAGGAGATTGAAAAAGTCATGAACCATAAACCGAAAGCACTGCAAAAAGGCGACACGGTCGGTGTGATTGCGCCCGCAAGCCCGCCTGAGAGCGGGACGCTGCAAACCGCGCTGCGTTTTTTAGAGAATGAGCTTGGCCTTCAAGTGAAACTCGGCCGGGCGCTGAAGACTCGTCACGGCTATTTGGCGGGAGAGGACCGGGCGCGTCTCGATGATCTCCATGACATGTTTAGTGATCAGAATGTCAAAGCGGTGATATGCGCGTGCGGAGGATTCGGCACGGGCCGCATTGCCGCCGACATCGATTTCGGCTTAATCCGCCGCAATCCGAAAATTTTCTGGGGATACAGCGATATTACGTTTTTACATACCGCCATTCATCAAAATACGGGGCTCGTCACATTTCACGGCCCGATGCTGAGCACGGATGTCGGGCTTGAAGACGCTGATCCCCTGACAAAAGCGTCGTATCATCAGCTTTTTGCAGAAACGGAATTCACCTATACGGAGGACATTTCTCCCTTAGAGGTGCTGACAGGCGGAAGGGCCGAGGGAGAGCTTGCGGGCGGCAATCTGTCGCTCATTACGTCCACGCTCGGCACGCCGTTTGAAATCGATACGAAAGACAAATTGCTGTTTATCGAGGATATTGATGAGGAGCCGTATCAAATCGACAAAATGCTGAATCAATTAAAGATGGCAGGAAAACTGTCAGATGCAGCCGGAATCCTGGTCTGTGACTTTCACCAATGCGAACCGAAAAACAAAGAAAAGTCCCTTACCTTAGAGCAAGTGCTGAATGATTACATTGTCAAATCAGGGAAGCCCGCGCTTAAAGGCTTTAAAATCGGCCATTGTTCACCGAGCTTCGCCGTTCCGATCGGAGTCCGCGCGGTTATGGATACGGCGGCCAAAGCGGTAACGATTGAATCGGGGGTTTCCGGAAGGGAGTGATCAGGCGTGAAGATTACAGATATTCAAACGGGACGGATGTCCGTGCCGCTGAAAAAGCCGTTTAAGACCGCTTTGCGCACGGTTTACAATGCTGAATCGGTCATTGTGAAGCTCACTTTTGACAACGGTCTGACCGGCTGGGGGGAGGCGCCGCCGACGGTTGTCATTACAGGCGACAGCACGGCCGGTATTGAAAGCGCCGTCCACGATGTGCTGAAGCCCGTTCTCTTGGGGCGGAGCCTTTTCGGCACGGAAGCTGTTCTGTATGATATCAGCCGGCTGTTGGAAAGAAATCAAAGCGCAAAAGCCGCGGTGGATATGGCTGTATATGACGGATGGGCGCAAATGCACGGACAGCCGCTTTACCGGCTTCTCGGAGGCTATCGGAATACACTGGAAACAGATTTTACCGTCAGCGTCAATTCTCCTGAGGAGATGGCGGGGGATGCAGACCGTTATGTGAACAAAGGATTTCATATTTTAAAAATAAAAGTCGGCATAGGTGACATATCGGACGATGTTGCCCGGATTCAGGCGATCAGATCACGTGTCGGCGGAAACGTCAAACTGAGATTGGACGCCAACCAAGGCTGGACGCCGAAAGAAGCCGTGACTGCGATCCGAAAGATGGAAGACGCCGGCCTGGGCATTGAGCTGGTCGAGCAGCCTGTTCATAAAGACGATATCGCCGGGCTGAAGCAGGTCACAGATGCCGTAGACACGCCGATTATGGCGGATGAGAGCGTCTTTACCCCCCGTCAGGCCTTTCACGTGCTGCAGACGAGAAGCGCCGATTTAATCAATATTAAGCTGATGAAAGCGGGCGGCATAAAGCAGGCGGAAACAATCAATGCGATGGCCGAAACGTGCGGCGTGGAATGCATGGTCGGCAGCATGATTGAGACCAAGCTCGGCATCACCGCCGCGGCTCATTTTGCCGCGGGCAAACGGAATGTGACAAGGTTTGATTTTGATGCGCCGCTTATGCTGAAAGATGATTTGATTCAAGGCGGCATCACATACAGCGGCAGTCAGATTACGATTCCCGATGAACCGGGTCTCGGCATTACCGGTGTGTCGATACAAGAGGAGGCGAAAGGATGAGAGCAGCCGTTACAGCGGCGGCAGCCAACGTATGGACGCTGCCGTCATCTCCCCGTTCGGATGATGCGCCGATGCTCGAAAACCCGCCGCAGATCAGAAAATGGTTAGTGTCTATGGGATATGAAGAGCGGCTGCAATTATGCACAGACAACCTTGTCCAAACGCAAGTGCTTTTCGGAGAAGAAGTGATCATTCTCAAAGAGGAAGGGGAATGGGCTTTTGTCGCCGTTCCCGGCCAGCCTTCAAACAAGGACGCGCGCGGATATCCGGGCTGGATGAAAAAAAGCCAGCTTTCAAAAGACGGCTTTCATACATCTTCCCCCGCCGTATGGATTACCAAACCGACAGCTTTTTTATATCACACAAACGGCGAACCGGACTTGGAAGTAAGTTTCTTAACGCGTCTTCCGGCTCCAGGACGTGAAAAAGGTTTTTTCCGGGTGGTGACGCCCCTCGGAGAACGGTTCGTAAATGAAGCTGACGCAGACGAGTGCCGGCATACGGAAGGACGGGCGGCCGATGTCATCGAAACGGGCATGATGTTTCTCGGGCTTCCGTATTTATGGGGAGGACTGAGCGGTTTCGGGTTTGACTGTTCCGGGTTTATGTATTCGATATTTAAAGCAAACGGCTATACCCTTCCCCGTGATGCAAAGGACCAAGCAAAAGCCGGGTGCGGCGCGGCGGTAAACGATATCCGGCCGGCTGACCTTTTGTTTTTCGCCTATGAAGAAGGAAAAGGCGCGATCCACCATGTCGGTTTGGCGCTGGGAGACGGCCGAATGCTGCACTCCCCGAAAACGGGAAAAACAATCGAAGTGCTGTCTTTAGAAGGAACCGTCTATGAAAAAGAATTATGTACCGTACGCCGCTGTATAAGCGAAAAGGGGGAATAGAAAATGACGGCATCTCCGCTCCTTGAAGTCAGCGGGCTGAAAATGCATTTTGACGCAGGAAGAAAGAAAGCCGTAAAAGCAGTCGACGGTGTCAGTTTTCACATTAAAAGAGGGGAAACATTCGGACTTGTCGGAGAATCGGGATGCGGTAAATCGACGCTCGGAAGGGTTATTCTCCGTCTGTATGACCCGACGGCCGGTTCGGTATCATATGAAGGGACGGATATACACCGTGCCGCGGCAGAACAGCGGTCTGTCTTCTTCCGCAAGCTGCAGATGATTTTCCAAGACCCTTACGCCTCGTTAAATCCGCGCCTGACCGTAAGGGAAATTATTATGGAGCCGATGGAAATCCACAATCTTTACAATACAAGAAAAGCCCGTCTGATGATGGCGGATGAACTGCTTGAAGCTGTCGGGCTCCATCCGGATTTCGGCAGCCGGTATCCTCACGAATTCAGCGGCGGACAGAGGCAGAGAATCGGGATTGCCAGAGCGCTCTCTCTGCATCCCGAATTTATCGTGGCGGATGAGCCGATTTCAGCGCTGGATGTGTCGGTACAGGCTCAGGTCGTCAACCTTTTAAAAAGGCTTCAGAAAGAGAAAGGGCTGACATTTTTATTTATCGCCCACGATTTATCAATGGTCAAGCATATCAGCGACCGGATCGGCGTGATGTATTTGGGCCGCATGATGGAAATTACAGAAAGCGCTGCGCTTTACCGGGAACCGCTTCATCCTTATACGAAGGCGCTTTTATCCTCAATCCCGATTCCTGATCCGCTTCTTGAGGACAAGCGTGAACGGATTATTCTGAAAGGGGAGCTCCCGAGCCCCCTTAACCCGCCGAGCGGCTGTGTATTCAGGACGCGGTGTCCTGAAGCGATGGAGCTCTGCGGTAAGATAACGCCTGAGCTTGAAGAAGTGAAGGCGGGGCGTTTTGTCGCCTGCCATTTATACAAAAAAGAAAGCTGACAATATAAAGTCAGCTTTCTTTTTTGATTAAACCTGATGCAGAAATGACACGCAGACCGGATACGGAACCGGAATGTCAGATTGAAGCAGAGTCAATTTGCCTGTTTCCGGATCACGTTCAAACAAAACCAGATTTCCCGTTTCTTCGTTTGACGCGACAAGGAATGTCTCGGAAGGGTCAAACGCGAAATCACGCGGCCAGTTTCCTTCTGTCGGCACCCATTCAATCAGAGACAATTCACCGGAATATTGGTTGATCTTATAGATGGCGATGCTGTCATGTCCGCGGTTGGCGGCATAAAGAAATCTGCCGTCTTTAGATATGCGGATCGCGCTGCCTTGCGATTTGTCCGTAAAGCCTTCAGGCAAAGCGGAAATGACCTGCAGCTCTCTGAATTCACCTAAGGTCGGGTTGTATTCAAGCGCGATGACTTCATTACTGATTTCCGTCATGACATAGGCGTATTTTTCCGCCGGATGGAAAACGATGTGGCGCGGCCCTGAACCCGGTGCGAAAGAATGAGTTTTCACCTCTGTGAGCGAACCGTTTTTCATTTGGTAAGTATACAGCGTATCCGTCCCTAAATCGACGGCTGCAATGTAGTTATGCTCAGGTGTATAGCCTGCGAAATGGGTATGCGGTTTCTCTTGTCTTTCATGAGGACCTGTTCCCGTATGAGCGGCTTCGGCAGCCGGCTCCCGCAGACTTCCGTCCTCATTGACGGGAAAGGCGTGCACTTTTCCGCTGTGGTAATTAGCGGTTAACACATATTCATGTTTATCATCAATGCTGACGTGGCATGGAGACGGGCCTTCAATCAGCTGATGGTTCACAAAAGTTAATTCCCCGCTGTTCTGATGAATCTGATAGGCTGCGACGCCGCCTTTTCCGTCTGTCTTTTCAATGGAATACAGCATGCTGTTATCAGAATTCGGAGTGACGTATGTCGGGTTGCCGAGCTTTGCTGCCAGCTTCGGCCGGCTGAGCCGTTTCGCTTCTGTATCAAGTTCAAAACAATAAATGCCTTCGCTTCCGCCTTTTGTATATGTTCCCGCGTATCCTATGTACTTAGCCATTCGGTTTCCCCCTTTAGAGTCTTGTCTTCTCTATATTAACGTATCTTGAAGGAAACTGCCTTGTAAATGTTTAAGATGTTCTGACAAGCGGCAAGGTGCAGCAGCGGAAGGAACCGCCTGATTTAATAATTTCGGAAAACTCGGTTTCAATGACCGTATAACCTCTTTTTCTGAGCTCGCGGTTCGTATGACGGTGCTGCGGCAGGCTGATAATTGTCTGATTGCCGATTGACAGGATATTCGGGCCGAGCGTGAATTGCTCTTCTTCAGGCACTTCTATCATCTCAAAACGTTCGGTGAGAAGATCAATTTCTTTCTGCCGCAAGCCATTTTTGCAGTATAGCGCTTCCGTTTCCGAGATCATATTAAATACACAGTCCAAATGTAAGAAATCCTCCTTGAGAGGGATCGGCACAACCGTCATCTCCGGCAGCGCCTCCTGCAGCTCCCGGACAGCCGCTTTATCCGTGCGCTTGCTCAGCCCGGCGTAAACGGTGCCGTCTGCGATCAAGATGTCGCCGCCTTCAATGTTCGCTTTTTTCAGTCGCGTATAAGGGATTTTCTTATTGTCAAGCAGGTCTTGAAACACTGTTTCTTCTCCCTGCCGGACTGAAGCCGCCATGTTTGAAATAAACGCCGTCTCGCCTAAGACAAATCCGATATCCCGGGTGAATACCTGCTCAGGCAATGCGGAATCGGCAGGCAGCAGGACGACTTCAATCTGATGAGATCTTAAAATGTCAATAAACTCACTATGCTGTTTGAGGGCAACGGGTATGTTAATATTTTCTTGTTTGAAATGTTTCTGCGTTCCGTTAATAATATCCTTGATGGCCATGTGTTCCGGCCGGCATAAGATGACTGTCTGCAAAGCATCAAACTCACTGCGGCAAGCCGGTTTCCGCGTGGATTTGGGAATGGATACGTCCATGTGATATCCTCCTATCGGTATTCAATGTGCGTTTATTATTCCCGGATGTGGTGAATAATGAAACATTTCTGAGAGAATATCTAACCAACTTAATATTTAAAATTTTAGACAAAACGGTCAAAGTATTGTTTAATAGGGTACAGATGAATGAGTCAAAACGACCAGACACCAAAGGGGAGTTTAAATAATATGAAGTTGCCAGAATCAAGATTTTGCAAAGAAACAAGGGTTGTTAAAACAAGCAGGGTTTTTCCGCTTGATACGAATAATCACAATACGCTGTTTGGCGGAAAGCTGATGAGCTACATTGATGATATCGCTTCAATTTCCGCGGCCCGCCACTGCCGGTGTGAAACAGTCACGGCCTCAATGGATTCTGTAGATTTTTTGCGCCCCATCGGCCAACAGGATTCCGTATGCCTTGAATCTTACGTCACATGGGTCGGCACATCGTCTATGGAGGTGTTTGTCAAAGTCATTAAAGAGCATCTGATGACGGGCGAACGCGAGCTTGCGGCAACGTCGTTTCTGACCTTTGTCGCGCTTGATTCAAACGGGAAATCGGTACCCGTTCCGCGGATCGTGCCGGAAACCGAGGAAGAAGTCATGCTTCACAATACGGCAGTTCAGCGCGCCGGAGAACGAAAAAACCGCTTAAAACATAGCAAGGCCCTGGCCGAGGCGCTCGGAACAGATAAACCTTGGTAATCGTCAAACCGCTTTTTAAAAAAGCGGTTTTTTTATGCTGAGAAAGGACTTTTCCTGCCGGATCCATAATCTATAACAGGGAAAGGAGACGTGGCGTGCATGATGAAACATAAGTCTTCCGGCACCATCCTGACAACCGGGCGTATCCGTCTGCGGACTATGCGGGATGACGATGAAGAAAATTTGTACGGGCTGTTTACCGACAGAGAGGTCATGAAATATTATCCTTCTCTCAAAAGCAGACGGGAAACGAAGGAATGGATTGCCTGGAACAAACGATTGACCGCAGGATACGGCGTCAGTCTTTGGATCGCAGAGGATAAAGAGACGGGCGCATTTCTCGGTCAATGCGGAATCGTTCCGCAGACGGTAAACGGAAACACTTTGATGGAAATCGGCTATATGTTTGCCCGCCGCCGCTGGGGCTGCGGCTATGCGACAGAGGCGGCGAACGCCTGTCTGGACTACGGTTTTCATACGCAGCAATACGGACGCATAGCGGCGCTGATTGATCCGGAAAACGCTGCCTCCGTCCGTGTCGCGGAAAAAATCGGCATGGTGCCCGGTGAGACCGTTACCAAATGGGAGAGGCAGCTGACGGTTTTTGACATCACATCTGACGTTGAACGTTTCGGCGAAATGTAGTATGATACGAACAGACATGTTTTCTAGGGTTCCGCATGTTCATACATGGCCTGGTCCGAGAGAAGACACATATGCGGACATATCCCGCATATGCACACGGAGGGAAAAAAGCCCGGGAGAGTCAATCTCATGTGAGACGACTATCCGGGCTTTTTTGTATTGTCCGGATACAGAAAGGGTGAAGAACATGAAATGGGGTTTAGTGGTCATAGCGGCCGTATTTGAAGTGGTGTGGGTCACCGGCCTGAAACATGCTGATTCGGCACTGGCGTGGAGCGGCACGATTACGGGAATCATTATCAGTTTTTATCTATTAATCAAGGCGACAGACAGCCTGCCCGTAGGAACGGTATATGCGGTCTTTACCGGGCTCGGGACAGCGGGCACCGTGCTCAGTGAAATCCTGCTTTTCAAAGAACAGGCCGATCCGGTGAAAATCGTGCTGATCGGCGTTTTGCTGATCGGTGTCATCGGATTAAAGCTGGTCACACAGGATAAGCCTGAGACGAAGGAGGAGAAGGCGTAATGCATTGGATCAGCCTGATAGCCGCGGGTCTTTGTGAAATGCTCGGGGTCATTTTAATGAATCAATTTCAAAAAGAAAAGAAAGTCAAGTGGATTCTTTTCATTATCGCCGGATTTGCGGCTTCTTTTTCCCTGCTTTCTTATGCGATGGAGACGATCGCGATGGGCACGGCCTATGCGATCTGGACCGGTATCGGCACAGCGGGCGGAGCATTAGCCGGCATTCTTTTCTACGGCGAGCAGAAGGATGCGAAGCGCATCTTTTTCATTGCGCTTATTTTATGCGCTGCCGTAGGGCTGAAAATTCTTTCGTAAATTGATTTTTATCAAATCTTCAGTATAATCTATTAGTAAGTTACGAATTATGAAGATACGAGGGATTAAAACAGATGAATTCATATATGACACAGCGGCTGAAAGAATACCGCCGCGGGAATGAGGAAAAAGGGCGCCTGCTCGTCAGCTGCCCCGACCAGCCGGGAATTGTATCGGCCGTGTCGGCGTTTTTGTTTGAACATGGCGCAAACATTATTGAATCAAATCAATACACGACTGACCCTGAAGGCGGACGGTTTTTTCTTAGGATCGAATTCGACTGCAAGGGCATTCGTGAGAAAAAAGAGGACTTACAGCAGGCGTTCGCCTCAATCGCTCAGACATTCGGCATGACATGGAGCCTGTCTCTGGCAAGTGAGCTGAAGCGAGTGGCGATCTTTGTATCGAAGGAGCTGCACTGCCTTCATGAACTGATTTGGGAATGGCAAAGCGGCAATATGATGGCCGAAATTGCGGTCGTCATCAGCAACCACGAAGAGGCCAAAGAAGTGGTCGAACCGCTGAATATTCCGTTCCATTACATGAAAGCTAACAAAGACATCCGCGCCGAAGTGGAGCGGCGCCAGCTTGAGCTGCTGGAGCAGTATAAGATTGATGTGATCGTTCTTGCCCGCTACATGCAGATTTTGACGTCTGATTTTGTATCTGCCCATCCGAATCGGATTATTAACATCCACCATTCATTTCTGCCGGCCTTTATCGGCGCTAATCCGTATAAACGGGCTTATGAGCGCGGAGTGAAATTAATCGGCGCGACTTCTCACTATGTGACGGACGATCTTGACGAAGGGCCGATTATTGAACAGGATATTGAACGAGTCGATCACAGAGATCACGCAGAGGATCTGAAGAATATCGGCAGAACGATTGAGCGGAGCGTGTTGGCAAGAGCCGTAAAATGGCATCTGGAAGACCGTGTCATCGTTCACGGAAACAAAACGATTGTATTTAATTAATGACGGTCCGCCGGGGAGGCGGACTGTTTTTTATGGATGAAAATGTCTTGACAAGAACCTGTTTTCTTTGCATAATATAAAAAAATCATTGAGCGTTGAAGAGGATCAGTACGCAGAACTTTCTGTGACAGAGAGCAAAATGGCCCGCTGAAACATTTTGCCGCATGAAACCTGCCGAACCTGCCTTGGAGTCCTGAGGGGAAAACTCAGGCGCGATAACCTGGCGTTACAGGAAAGCGGGACGCGTGAAAAACGCGTTCAAACAAGGTGGTACCACGGAAAGCCCATTTCGTCCTTATTTTTCAGGACGGAATGGGCTTTTTTTATTGACGAGAGCCGGTTTGGATTGATTGCCACGGAGGAGAAATGATGAAAAAACAAAGAATTGTTGTGAAAATCGGGAGCAGCTCGCTCACCAACAGTAACGGAAGTATTGATGAAGCAAAAATCAAGGAACATACGGAAGCCATTTCTTTATTAAAAGAAAACGGGCATGAAGTGATCCTCATTACCTCAGGCGCGGTGGCAGCGGGTTTTTCCGCTCTCGGCTATCCGTCGCGACCCGTTACGATAAAAGGAAAGCAGGCCGCTGCCGCAGTCGGCCAGACGCTTTTAATGCAGCAATATATGGACCATTTAAAAAGATACGGTCTGACGCCGGCACAAATTTTATTAACAAGAAATGATTTCTCAAAAAGAGAGCGGTACAGAAATGCCTATGCCACTGTAATGGAACTGTTGGAGCGTGGCGTCGTGCCGATTATTAACGAGAATGATTCCACATCAGTCGAAGAGCTGACGTTCGGTGATAACGACATGCTGTCGGCGCTTGTGAGCGGGTTGATTCATGCAGACCAATTAATGATTCTCACAGACATTAACGGGCTGTACGATGCCAATCCGAATGAAAACCCGGACGCAAATCGGTTCGACTATCTGAATGACATTACGCCAGAATTGCTCGGGTATGCCGGATCAGCAGGCTCAAAGGTCGGCACCGGAGGCATGAAGTCAAAACTTCTCGCCGCCCAGACCGCATTGTCGCTCGGGGTGAAGGTATTTATCGGAACCGGCTCCGGACGGGAAAAACTGATGGGAATTTTAGACGGAAAAGGCGACGGCACTTATATCGGCGATAAAGACCTGTCCTCAGTGAATAATACACGGCAATGGATCATGTTTCATTCTCCGATATCAGGGGAAATCATCATTGATGGGGGAGCGGAGCAGGCGATGATCCATAACGGGTCAAGTCTCCTCCCGGCCGGTGTCGCCGATGTCTGCGGCAGTTTTCCGAAAGGGGCTGTAGTGGAAGTCAGAGGGCCCGGCGGCATTATCGGCAAAGGGCAGACGCAGTACTCATCCGATGAAATTTTAGAAGCCAAAGGGAAGCGGAGCGACCAGCTTTCAGGAACGAAGCAGGTGGAAGTGATTCACAGAGATGATTGGGTGAATTTATTTGACGAGGGGGAACACAAATGAGTGAAGTATTGCAAAAAGCGGCTTTGGCAAAAGAAGCGGCTGCCGAAATGGTCATGAAAACGACGGCTGAAAAAAACGAAGCGCTCCAATGTATTGCAGACGGACTCAGAAATGAACGCCGGCTGATTTTAACAGAGAATCAGAAAGATATTGAAGCGGGACGGAACAGAGGACTGACACCTGACATTATTGACAGGCTGACTCTTGATGAAAAACGCCTGCTCGATATCGCGGACGCCGTGGAACTATTAATCGGTCTTGAAGATCCCGTCGGTGAATCGCTGGAGACCATTCAAAAAGAGAATGGATTATCTATTGAAAAAATCCGCGTGCCCCTCGGAGTAGTGGGCATGATCTATGAGGCCAGACCGAACGTTACCGTAGACGCGGCCACACTCTGCCTGAAAACCGGAAACGCGGTTGTGCTCAGAGGAAGTTCTTCCGCCATCCACAGCAACATAGCGCTTGTCAGTGTGATGAAACGCGCACTGGGGCTGTCAAAGCTTCCGATTGATGCCGTTCAGCTCATAGAAGATACAAGCAAAGAAACCGCCAAACAGCTCTTTACATTAAATGACGGGCTGGATGTATTGATCCCGCGCGGCGGTAAAAATTTAATTGATCTTGTGGTCAGGGAATCAACCGTACCCGTTTTAGAAACCGGAGCGGGCAATTGCCACGTGTACATAGATGAGTCAGCAGATCCTCAAATGGCAAGCGAGGTCGTCATCAATGCCAAAACACAGCGTCCTTCGGTCTGCAACGCGATTGAATCTCTTTTGATTCATGAAAAATGGGCCGAAGAACACGGACGAAAGCTGCTGAATCAGCTGACAGAAAAAGGGGTGGAGCTCCGAGGAGACCAGGTGATTTGCAGACTGGAGCCTCAAGCGAAACAAGCAGAAGAAGCCGATTGGGGAGCGGAGTACCTGGCGCCGATTCTCAGTGTGAAAACGGTGCAGGACGTACAGGAGGCGGTCCGCCACATTCAGCAGTACGGCACAAACCATTCAGAAGCCATTCTGACGGAGAACGCCGAGCATGCGGCTTACTTCCAGACCGCCGTTGACGCCGCCGCCGTGTATCATAATGCTTCAACCCGGTTTACGGACGGTTTTGAATTCGGATACGGAGCCGAAATCGGCATCAGCACGCAAAAGCTTCACGCGAGAGGGCCAATGGGGCTTCCGGCGTTAACATCTACAAAAATCATCATCAAAGGAAACGGACAAATCCGCGTATAATCTTTTAAGCTTATCCTTCAAAAAGGGTAGGCTTTTTTTATGCGGAAAGATTGACGGTTTCTATTATATTGTGTAAGATTAAATTGCACACAATATAATAGAGGTGAATTCACATGACAAAACCATTATTTACTGCAACCGTATCAGCCGCCGGCGGACGTGAAGGGAAAGTCACGTCTTCTGACGGAGTGCTGAATCTTGATGTTGCCATGCCGGGAACGCCAAGAGCAAAAAAGCTCGAACATGCCACAAACCCTGAGCAGCTGTTTGCCGCAGGATATTCAGCCTGCTTTGACAGCGCTCTTCAGCTCGTAGCGAGAAAAGAGCGTCTGAGTATTGAAACAGAGGTCACTGCGCATGTCAGTCTGCTGAAAGATGAAGCAGACCAAGGATATAAACTAGGCGTTACGCTTGAGGTCAAAGCATCCGGCATTGATAAACAGGAGCTTGAAGCCCTTATTCAAAAAGCGCACGGTGTCTGCCCGTATTCAAAAGCGACAGCGGGAAATATTGAAGTGAAGCTTCTGGCAGCAGAATAAAAATAAGGATGCCCATTTGGGGCATCCTTATTTTTTGCCGTGCAGCGTATTCAAAACCTCATAAAGCGACTGCTTTAACTGCTTTAATTCCTCTTTTGACCGTCCCGTCTGTTCCAGCATGGCAATGGGAATATCCGCCGCTGTTTTCTGCAAGGCCCGTCCTTCATCTGTGAGCCTGATCGTCACGGATCGCTCGTCTTCAGCCGACCGCTTTCTCATGATGATTCCGTGCTGCTCCATCCGTTTCAGCATCGGTGTCAGCGTTCCGGAATCCAGGTACAAAAGCTCACCCATCCGTTTCACATTCAGTTCTTCGTGCTCCCATAATAAAAGCAGCGCCAAATACTGGGGATAAGTTACGTTGAGCTTATCAAGCAGCGGTTTGTACCGTTTCGTCATTTCCCTTGAGCTTGCGTACAGCAAAAAACAAAGCTGATTCTCCAGTTTCATATGTTCAAAATCTTTTTCTGCCATTACTTCTTTCACCAACTCTTTGTTTGTTAACGTTACCCCTATTGTAGCCGAAAAACGGTCCATTTCCTATTCCTCATGTTTAAAAATATGAGCAGGGGCAATATATACAGTAAGTACAATGAGGAGGCTGATAATAATGGCATTATTTACTTCAAAAGCGACCGCAGTCGGCGGACGAGCAGGACATATTAAATCCGAAGACGGGGTGCTGGATTTTGACATCATCATGCCGAATGCAAAAAAAGACGGAGAAACCGGCACAAACCCTGAACAGCTCTTTGCGGCAGGGTATGCTGCCTGCTTCGGGGGAGCGCTTGAGCTTGCCGCCCAAAAACAAAAAATCGACATGACCTCTGAAATTGAAGGACAGGTCAGCCTTTTAAAAGATGAGAGTGACGGAGGTTACAAAATCGGCGTAACGCTCGTCATTGATACAAAAGATCTTGACAAAGAAACGGCGGAGAAGCTAGTGCACGCCGCTCACGAGTTCTGTCCGTATTCAAAAGCAACAAGAGGAAATGTAGACGTCAAACTTGAATTAAAATAAATCAACGAACGAATATCCCGGATTTTATATCCGGGATATTTTATTAACGAAAACATCAGTAATGATCTCTTCTCTCCCGGAATAAGAATACGATATAGCACTTTTGCATAATGACACCAAGAGAAAAGAGGGAGAAATCGATGTCTCTTCCAAACATACCGAACATCACCCCCGACATTACACTCTCCAGATGTGAGACCCTGAACCTCCTTCTTTCATCCGTGGCTATGGAAGAAATCGGACTATCCCATATTCTGCAGGCGGAAGCGGAAAGGATTCAAATGTTTCTCGGCGCTTCCGGCGATCCCTCCTTGGAGGAATTGTCATCAATCAATAGAAGCACTGAACGGCTCCTGCGCACCGTCATGAAATCACAACTCCTTTTGCAGACGAAGCTTGAGGACATTATCTTCTTACAGGATTCTGAAGCCTGTATGGACCCGGACGACCCAAGCAATCCGAGTAATCCGGGCGATCCTGATGACCCGTGGAATCCGGACGACCCAAGTAATCCGAGTGATCCGGGCGATCCTGATGACCCGTGGAATCCGGACGATCCCAGTGATCCGGATGATCCGGAAGATCCGGAAGATCCATGCGACCCGTGCTTTCCGAATCCGCATCCTGAAGATCCGTGTGACGGCCTGTTTTACGGCCGCATTGGCTGCTGTGAGTGCGGGGATTGTGAGGACTGCGGTTGGAAGAAAAAAGGCGGGGAGCGTTCATAAAAAAAGAGACGGGTGAAGCATATGCCGTATCCAAGCATCTCAAAAGCGAAACAGACATCTTTTGAAGCCATGCATTGCCTCACGATTGCGCTGTTAAATATATTATCTGTGACCGTGGATAAAAGAAGGGATTCAGATTACAAAGAAGAAATCAGGCTGTTCTCCGCATTGTGCCGCTGGCAGATGGAAACTGGCGGCCGTCTGTTTTTAATGGTCAGCCTGGAAGAAGAGCAGAAGCAGATGTATGAGCGGCACTTTCATGAAATGAAGACAGTGACGGAACGAACGAAAAAATTCATTTTTGAAAGCCCGCGCGAATTCCGGGCGCATCCCATTACGAAGCGGGCTGTCAGGCAGCTTCAGGAATGGGATGCAGAATCAACTGCCGAACCTGCCGTCAGATGGGTGCGGCCTGTCATCATAACGATGAACGGCACTCCTGAACGGCCTTGGTTCAATCAACAACTCCAAAATCGGGAAAGGTGAGAAAATGAGCGGAAATGCTGAATGTAAACTGACTCTTTGCATGATTGTGAAAAACGAGGAGAGATACATCTCCCGTTGTTTATCAAGTGTACAAGACATCGTTGATGAGATCGTCATCGCAGACACCGGATCACAAGATAATACAAAAGATATCTGCAAAAGCTTTCAGGCAAGAGTGTTTGATTTCGAATGGGAGAATGATTTCGCAAAGGCCAGAAATTACGCCCTGCAGCATGCCGAAGGGGATTGGATTTTAATGCTTGACGCGGATGAAGAGCTCGATCAGGAGACGGGCCGCTTTTTAACTTCGCTGCTTCATGACGGATTACCGAGCCGGGGCCTTTTGAAAATCATCAATTATACGGGGAAGCAGCTCGATGAAAACGAAGCGTTTGAAAGCATGCAGCCGAGACTGTTCCGCAATCATAACGGCCTTCTGTATCAAGGCAGAATTCACGAGAATATCTCGGCTTCCAATGAGGAAGAAAACAATGCTTTTTTCACGCTCCCATGTGTGATTCATCACTACGGCTACTTGGAGCAGGAAGAAAAGATCAAGCAAAAACATAAACGGAATATCAGCATTTTAAATGAAGAGCTTTCAGAGGAAAACCCTGATCCGTGGCTTGTCTATCATTTGGCAAGTGAATGCTACAGAATAAAAGACTATGAAAAAGCATTACATCTTGTCAACGGCTCAATTTTTCAATTTTTAAGCGAAAAACGAATGCCTCCGTCTCTCCTGTATTATTTGAAATATACAATATTGCTTGAGCTCAAACGGTATGAAGAAGCCGAACAAGGGATTGAAAAAGTGCTCAAGCTATATCCTGATTACAGCAATCTTCATTATTATAAAGGCCTTGTATTATATCATTTGGAAAAGTACAGAGCGGCAATCAAAGCATTTGAAAACGGAACGCAGGTTGAAGGAGAAAACGCTGATCACTTAATTTTAAAAGGTGCCGCCGATTTCAGAGCTTTTTATTATATGGCGAAATGCCATGCTGAATTAAACCATGATATGACGGCCATCGCTTACGCCAAAAAATCCGTGAAGTTCAATCCTCAATTTAAACCCGCGCAAGAGCTTCTGTCTCAATTAAAAAAGGATCAGCGGACAAACGCCTGATCCTTTTTTTTGCATGTTTCATTAAGATAATCGAATAATGTTTAAAGCTGCACCGACGCTTCCTCCAAGCAATGTGGCCGCACCCAATAATCCGAACAGCTGAAGCTGGATGGTGCTGCCTGCTGGCAAAGTCACAATAAAGGAGTTATTAAAGTTTGCCAAAGACGCGACCGGGGCGATAATCGAACTTGCAGGAGGAGTGCCGTTGATTAAAATACGCGAACTTACAAGCAAGCCGGCCGTTAAATTAATATGGTAGGAGATATAGTAACGTCCCGCCGGAGCAACGGTGAATACGGTATTTGCGGCATTAGCCGTTATATCCGCCGAAAGGTTTTGTTCATTCGGTAAAGAAATGGTCGTGCCGCCGACAATAACTGCGACAACACCGCCGCCCGTATTGCTTGCATAGCCGGAAGTTGCTGTCAGACTTGTTCCGGTGCTTCCGGTCGGTCCGGTGCCGCCAGTAGCGCCAGTGCTTCCAGTCGGTCCGGTGTCGCCAGTAGCGCCGGTAATTCCAGTCGGTCCGGTAACGCCAGTAGCACCGGTAAATCCGGTCGGTCCGGTTTCGCCAATAGCGCCGGTGCTTCCGGTCGGTCCAGTAACGCCAGTAGCGCCGGTGCTTCCGGTCGGTCCGGTGTCGCCAGTAGCGCCGGTGCTTCCGGTCGGTCCGGTGCCGCCAGTAGCGCCGGTAAATCCGGTCGGTCCGGTAACGCCAGTAGCACCGGTAAATCCGGTCGGTCCGGTGCCGCCAGTAGCGCCGGTGCTTCCGGTCGGTCCGTTTTCGCCAGTAGCGCCGGTGCTTCCGGTCGGTCCGGTGCCGCCAGTAGCGCCGGTGATTCCCGCCGCAGCTAAAAGTGTATAGTCAGCTGAGGCTCCAGGGGTTCCCGCCGGGCTGTTTACGTTTGCGACGTAAGAGCTGCCGTTGAAAGTAACTGGCTGTCCGGCGGTATAGGCAGCGGCGGCGAGGGGATCAAACGGTACGATGCCTTGCAGTCCGGCGCCCGTGACCCCTGTCGGCCCTGTCGGCCCCGCGGCGGCAAGCAGTGTATAATCCGGCGATGTCCCGGGAATGCCTGAAGGGTTATTGATATTTACGACATAAGAAGCACCCTCATACAATACAACCTGCCCCGCTGTATAAAAAGGTGCAGCAGCGGGATCAAAATCTGTCAATCCTGTCAATCCGGCTCCTGTAGCGCCTGTTGGTCCGATCGGCCCGGTTGATCCTGCGGCAGCTAAAAGCGTATAATCGGCAGACGTATCCGGAATCCCTGCCGGCGAAGGTGTGTTCACGACATAGGAGCTTCCGTTATACAATACAACCTGTCCGGGTGTATAAGTGGGAGCAATCAGCGGATTAAAAGCAACAATCCCTTGAAGACCCGCACCGGTGACCCCCGTCGGCCCGGTCGGTCCGGTTGGCCCTGTCGCTCCGGCCGGGCCGATTGCTCCCGTAGGTCCTGCGGGCCCTCCGGCTGGTCCCGTCGGCCCCGTAGCACCAGTCGGTCCCGCCAGTGTAGGGATATTTGAGATACTGTCCAATTTTGAACCGAGAAGAAGCTCCTGTTTCATTAAGCTGTCAAGCGTATCCCGGACGCTCTCATTCAGGTTCAGAATATCCGCAAGACTTGACGGGGGCCCTGTTAATCCGGGAATCGTTCCGAGCGCGTATTGGATTTTTTCCCCTTCCGCATTCAGAATATGTGCCATTCCCAGCTCTTCCATAGCAATTGACGAAAGAAGAAGGTTAATGGTATCGTCTCTGGAAAGTGTAACGACAGGGGTGATATTAGGCAAATTAGGCTGTGACACAATGTCCCTCCTTATGAGTTGGCTGAAAATCATTTTATTACGAACAAAGTTCCCCGAAATAAGCGTAAGCAGTACTGTATCAGTATATTCACTGACTCTGTCCAAGTTTCTGAACGAATTCCCGCATTAAATTCATCATATATGAAGGAAATACTTTAAATATAGAGAAAATACATCGCACAGCATTCGCAAATCGGTCAAAATGACAGCGGGACATGTGATCGTCTATAAAGCGATGGCTACATATCTTGAGCGTTTCCAGCAAAAACTCTCTTTTTCATTTCAAGTTTTCTGTATAAAAGGGCGAGAAGCATGGATGGGATCGTACAAACAATCATTCCGATAAAGGCATACCGGGGTTCAATTTCATATAAAAAACCTCCGAAAATAGTAAATACCGCAGTGCTCCAGCTGAGAGCAAGCGCTGAATATATGCCTTGGGCTTTCGGGATTTGCGCCGGTGAAATATTCTTAATTAAGTATTTCATAAATGCATAGTGTCCCATCGCGAATGAACAGGCATGCAGCGTCTGCGCAATACAGAAAATGATGACATGCGGAAAGGCAAATACGAGTATCCAGCGTACGGTAGCACCAAGCGCCGCCAAGGCGAGCAAAGAGCCTGCCGTAAATTGATGAAAGTATCGGTCAGCGATTGCAAAGAAGATAATCTCCGCGATAACGGCGATGTTGATGATGATTCCGATGGCATATGCGGGCGCATCGATTTCCTGCAAAAAGAGATAACCGTAATTGTAGTAAGATGCATGTGCCGCTTGCAGTAAGATAACGATTGCGAGCACCAGACCGAAATATTTGATGCGGAATAAGGCAAACATACCCTCTTTTCTTGCGCGGTCTGTTTCCGGCCGTTTTGAAAGAACAGCTGGCGCATGCATAAAGCTGAGACATGCGAATATCAGGGTGCCCAAAAGCAGTGCCCATAAAATCGCTTGATCTCCGAATATACCTGTAAAGACGGACAGGATGACGCCGGCTGAAACAAAACCCGCGGACCCCCACTGGCGGCTTGTCCCATAAGCCTTTAATTCGTTATGCTGTACAAGGACGCCGCAAGCGCTGTCTAAAGCAGGCATTAAAGCAGGGTAAAACACATGCAGCACTAATGTGACAAGAAGCAGGCTTTGAAAAGAATCAGCGGAAATATAACATAAAAGTGCGAGAAGCGTCCCGATTCTGGCGCCGTTTAATAAGGCTTTGCTGCTGAATTTTCCTGATAAATAAGGGAAGAAAAATAATGTGGAAATCCCTCTTGCCGCCAAGCCCAGGCTCATAATGAAACTGGCTTCGGATACGGAAACCCCTTTTATATGCACCATCCATCCCGTCCAATAGGGCAGAAAAACACCCCATGTCATAAAAAAACTAAAAAAATGCAGACTCATCCAGCGATATGCTTTCATTCCCGTTCCTCCTTTAATTGGCATGTTATCATGTAAAGACATAAAGACAATATGAGATATCTCATATTTTTGGGGTGGACGATGGAAATTTATAAAGGCGAGAAAAAGCGGCATCAGTTAGAAAAACACTCAATCGCGCATTTATTCTCTTTCCCCGCTGAAAAGTTTATGGAAGTGCGCGAATATGAGCGGGACGAATGGATGATTCAAGAGGGCAGGAGGCCTGACTTCCTGTTTTACGTGATTGAAGGAAAAGCGAAAATATATGTAACCCATCAAAACGGGAAAGTTTCTTTAATTAATTTTATCAACAAAAATGATTACATCGGAGAGATGGAACTATTACATGAAGTGTATTACACAAAAGGAATTCAAGCCTCAGCGAAGACTGTTTGTTTTGCTCTGCCTATTTACCGCTGCCGCGCGCAATTGCTGCAGGATGCGAAATTCCTGCGTGAATTGGCTAAGTTTTTAAGTGCTAAGGCAACGCTTATGGCTTCGAAATATTCACAAAGTCTGGCGTTCCCGCTTGAAAACCGGCTTGCTGATTTTATTTTGCAGACGGCTTATGAAGGGGTTTATAAAGAGAAGCACGTAACGGTCTGTGATTATTTGGGTGTATCTTACCGTCATCTCTTGCATGTGCTGACGCAATTCTGCCAAAAAGGGTATTTGCAAAAAGAAGGGCGGGGCTATCAAATTAAGCAGCATGATTCATTATATGAACTTGCAGAAGCGCTGAAGAATAAGTAGCACGCCCAGAAAAAACAGCCACCCGCAATTTGCGGATGGCTGTTTTTTTTATACAAGCTGAGCTTGTTTTTTTCGTGCCTGTTTCGCGGCGTCGACCATATTTTTTAATGCCGCAACGGTTTCTTCCTGCTGTCTTGTTTTCAGTCCGCAGTCCGGGTTTACCCAGAAGCGGTCAGTCGGACACACTTCAAGCGCGTCATCAATAATTTGATAGATTTCTTCAGTTGCCGGCACACGCGGGCTGTGAATGTCGTATACACCGAGTCCGAGGCCTTTCACGTAAGGATGTTCTTTCAAGTATTCTAAAAATCCTCCGTGGCTTCTGCTGTGTTCGATTGTAATGACATCCGCGTCAAGATCATTGATCGTATCTACGATATCTTCAAAGTTGCTGTAACACATATGCGTATGAATCTGCGTCTCATTTTGCACAGAAGACGTCGTTAATCGGAATGCTTCTGCGGCCCAAGTTAAATATTCATCCCAATCCTGCGTTTTTAACGGCAGTCCTTCGCGGAGCGCGGGTTCATCCACTTGGATAATTTGGATACCGGCATCTTCAAGCGCTTTTACTTCTTTTCTGAGGGCAAGCCCGATCTGGAAGGCGATTTCTTTTCTTGAAATATCCACACGCGGGAATGACCAGTTTAAGATGGTGACAGGTCCCGTCAGCATGCCTTTCATGTGTTTTTCCGTCAGCGATTGGGCGTAGACCGTATCTTTTACCGTCATCGGTTCGATAAATTCGACATCTCCGAAAATGACAGGCGGACGTACGCAACGTGAACCGTAAGACTGCACCCATGCATATTTCGTAAAGGCGAACCCAGCCAGTTTTTCACCGAAGTATTCGACCATGTCCGTCCGCTCAAATTCTCCGTGAACGAGCACGTCTAAGCCGATTTCTTCCTGAATGTCAACCCAGCGCTTCGTTTCCGCATTAATAAAGGCTTGGTACTGTTCATCCGTCCAATCTTTTTTCCGCCATTTTTGCCGTGCGCTCCGCACCTCGGCAGATTGAGGGAAGCTTCCGATTGTCGTCGTCGGCAGAAGGGGAAGACCGAGTGATTCATTTTGCAGCGCCAATCGTTCTTCAAAGCTTGCGGGACGGGAGAAATCTTTTTCCGTCAGCTGATTCAGCTCTTCTTTTTGAGCTGAGTTCGCTCCTGTTGCGAATGCTTTTAAAGCCTTGAGTGCCGCTTTTGATTCTTCGATCTGCTCACTGACGGCCGCTTTTCCGGACAGAAGCCCTTCTTTTAAGACGCCGAGTTCCGCCAGTTTTTCTTTAGCGTATGACAGGCCGTTCAGCAAATCCTTTTCAAGATGCTCGTCAGGGTGTTTTGCCACCGGCACGTGCAGAAGGCTGCTTGAAGGCTGAATCCATAACTCCTCAACGTCAGCATGGCTGAGGATATCCAGAGCCGCATCAAGGCGTTCTTCAACATCGATTTTCCAAATGTTGCGGCCGTCGATCACACCGGCTGCCAGCACTTTATCTTTCGGGAAGCCGTGCTTTTTCAGCTGCTCAAGGTTTCTGCCTTTATCATGCACGAAGTCAAGCCCGATTCCCTGTACGGGATAAGAAACGAGTTCTTCATATGCATCAACCGAATCAAAGTATATCTGCAGGAGAACATTCAGTCCTGAAAGCTCTTTTGTGATCGCTTCATAGAGGTCTTTGGCGGCACGGACGTCTTCAGAAGAAGCTGTCACAAGGGCCGGCTCATCGATCTGAACCCATTTGACGCCTTCAGCTTCAAGCTCTTTCAGCAGCTGCACATAAAGAGGAACAAGGCGTTTTTGAATCGCTTTCGCTTCTGATTCTTCGTATCCTTTCGCAAGCGTGACAAATGTGTACGGACCGACAATGACAGGTTTCGTTTCCGCTCCGAATTCTTCTTTGATCCGGCGGTAGTCATCAAGCTGTTTGTTTCTCGTCAGACGGAATTCAATGCTTTCGTCATATTCAGGAACGATGTAATGGTAGTTGGTATTAAACCATTTCGTCATTTCACTGGAAACGGCGTCTTTTACACCGCGGGCAATCGCAAAGTATGTATCAACGGGATCCGTGATGCTGCGGAATCTTTCCGGAATCCAGTTAAAGCTGACGGCTGTATCAAGCATATGGTCATAATGGGTGAAATCAGAGACCGGCACGATATCGATATGTTGGTCAAGCTGTGTTTTGACAGCTGATAAGAATAAACCGTCAAGTTCTTTAAGAAACGTTTCTTTGTCAGTGTTTCCTTTCCAATAAGCCTCAAGCGCTTTTTTCCATTCTCTGTTCAAGCCGATTCTCGGAAAACCGAGGTTCGAAGTTTTGATTGTTGTCATTAAGTTTCCTCCTTTAAGTGAGATGTAACAAAAAAGCCCCTTTCTCATGAGAGAAAGAGGCTTTAACTTCAAAATGTAAGCCTCTCTCATCTCTCAGATCACGTCTGATGGAATTAGCACCGTGCCTTATGAGACAGTCGTCTCGGCGCAAAAATCACGCGCCCCATTTCACAATGGAATTACGGTCGGTTGCTGTTGGGGTCAAAAGGCCAATCCCTCGCCCAACTCTCGATAAGAGAAAGTATTTCAATTTTTTTGAAAAGTTACATCATTTGTTGGTTATCTTATCAGCTTATTCAGATCACTGTCAATAGAAAATCTCACATTTTAAAAATTGGTGATGTGACAAGTTGACCATTCATTATATGAGAAAAATATCAGAAAGACAGCAGCTGTGCCTGTTCGGCTCTTTCCATCAGCACTTCAGGCGCGTCTAAATACAGAAACCCGTTCCCGGCCAATGTTTTGGCGATGTCCAAAGGAAGGGTCCGCCGCACGAGCTGGGCGTAGACTTCAGCCTCAGAAAGCGTCCGCTGAAACGCGTCCTGTTCAAGCCCTTTTATTAAGGCAAGCGCTCCGCTCACATGCGGGGCGGCCATTGAAGTGCCCGTCAGCTTCCCGTATTTATGGTTGGGAAGGGTGGAGAGAATATTTTCTCCCGGAGCCACCAGGTCAATCTCTTTATTGGCGTTTGAAAATTCAGACGATTTACGGGCGATTGAGACTGATCCGACTGCGATCACTTCGTTGTAAGCGGCCGGATACGACAGTTCCTCTGTACGCTCGTCTCCGTCGCCTTCGTTTCCTGCCGCGCAAACGACCAGAACACCGCTTTTTACCGCATTTGCGACGGCTTCTTTCAATTCAGGCACATCGCTTGGCCCGCCGAGTGACATGGAAATGATATCGGCCTTTTGTTCAACGGCGTAGTTGATGCCGTTAATGATCCATTCGTATTTGCCGCTGCCGTTTTGACCGCCGAGAACTTTAACAATTAAGAGGCTTGCTTCCGGCGCGACACCCGAAATTCCGCCGTTTGAATCATTGGCGGCAATCGTTCCGGAAACGTGTGTCCCGTGTCCGTTATAATCGGAAATCGCGTCTTCTTTGCCTCCGTCATCATCGGTGAAGTTTTTCCCGCCGACAATCCGGTCTTTCAAATCAGGATGATTGATGTCGCAGCCTGTGTCAAGCACCGCGATTTTAATATCCTTGCCTTTAAACCCTTTTGCCCACAACTCTGGCGCCTTAATCACTTTAATACCCTCTGGAAGCTCGTTCACATCCATGATCTGTTCATCCGTGACATAAGGAATCAAATGCATTTCACCATTCATAAAAAAGCCCTCCTTTTTTATGCTTGCGAGTGGATACAAGGGTGTTGCTACTATTTTATGGCAGAGCATGCCGGCCGGAAAGAGTCATTTGAAGCATTTTCATAAAAAAGGCGTAATCTATTGCACTAAAAAATTTCAAATAAATGGATAGTTTAACAGCTTTTATTTTCATTCATGACCCGCTGACGCTATAATTGGAAATGGGAAAGGAGAAGAGATATGAAGATAAATGAAGCATTATACGACTATTTTACAGAACAAGCGGATCAAATTGCGGAAGAGTGGATCGAAACGATGGAAGATTCGGACCCGAATTCGGTTTATTCTTTGGCAAATCCTGTCATCACAGAAGAACTGACGGAGCAGGATAAAGAATTTTACCGGCATATTAATAAAATGTATATCATGCCGGAAAAAGAATTTTTAGAAGAGTTCGAGCAGTGGGTGATTGAGCTCGCGAAAGACCAGAAGCATCTGGATACACCCGTCCAGTATGTGGTCCGTGAATTCATGAGAAACCGGAGGCTATACATCAGTTATTATGATGCGTTTGCCGATAAACATGAATCTTCGTTTGCAGAGGGAGAAAGGAAGAAATGGGAGAATTTAATTGTACGAGTATTTGATTTTACGATTTACACGTTTGTCGATCATGCCGAGCATAACTCGAAAATGCAGCTGAACGCGCAAAGAGAAATGATTTTGGAGTTAAGCTCTCCGGTTATCACGCTGAGCAAACGGACGGCGCTGCTGCCGCTTGTCGGCGATATTGACACGGAGCGCGCCAAATTCATTCTTGAAAATACGCTGAGCACATGTGCCAAACGGCTGATTGAACATCTGTTTATTGACCTATCGGGTGTAGTGGTTGTCGATACGATGGTGGCGCATCAGATTTTTAAATTAATTGAGGCGCTGAAATTGATCGGCGTCACGTCCACTTTATCCGGAATCAGGCCGGAAATCGCTCAAACCGCCGTACAGCTCGGCATTAATTTCTCAGATATTACGATCAAGTCCAATCTCGCTCAGGCTCTCAATTATCATCAATAACATACATAACAAAACAGGCTGCCGAATCACTCCGGCGGCCTGTTTTTATACAAACAACAATGAAATGAGCCAGCTTGCGCCGAATAACAGAAGCACGAGCAGGAAAAAACACCAGTCGGCGCGGCGCACAGTAACAGTTTTGTAAAACGTGCGGTTTCGGCTCCCCGTAAAGCCTTTAGATTCCATCGCGATCGCCGTGCGTTCCGCCTTTCTGATTGCGCCTGCCAATAGCGGAATGGTGAAGCGCCTGAAGGCGGAGAGCTTTCCTTTCAGTCCTGAATCAGACGCCGCGCCCCTGATTCTGTGCGCCTGCCGGATGATCAGGATTTCATCTTTCAGAAGAGGGAGAAACCGGAACCCCGCGATAACGCCGTATGCAAGCTTGGGCGGCAGCTTACACTGCTGAATCAGACTGAGCATGAACAGAATCGGATCGGTTGTGAAAAGAAACATCATCGACAAAGCGGAAAAACATAAAATACGAAACGCGATAGAAATCCCGAGCGCCGCGTTATCACTGTTGACGGCAATCGGCCCGAGCTTAAACAGCAGGTTGCTTCCGGTTGTCGGGACGTTTCCGAATACGGCGGCTGTCCATAAAGAACCGAAGGCCAGAATGACAAACGGAATCGTGAACAGCAGCCATTTTTTCAGCGGCACACGCCCCGCCGAGAGGACGCCTCCCGCAATGATGATATAAAACAAAGCAGGGGTGTACGGATTATAAATAAACGACAGCATAATGACGCATAACAATACAGCCGCCGCCTTTATTGACGGGTTAACAGCCTCCAGCCGCAAGTTCATTTCTCCGCCTCCTGTCGTGTTTCATCCATTCATACCGCAGCGGCAAAGCCAAATGCGCTTGCTCGGCGATCCCGGTGTTATCAGAAAATAAAGCGTCGGGAGTTCCCCGGAATACCAGTTTCGTGCCGCAGAGCACAAGGATCGTGTCGGCATAATCTGAGACGAGTTCCATATCGTGTGTCACCATCAAAACAGCCGTTCCTTCCTTTTGAATCTCACGGAGCATTTGCATACACTCCCGCGCCGTTTTGGCATCCTGTCCGAAAGTCGGTTCATCAAGCATCAAAACGTTCACATTGTGCATAAGCATTGTCGCGACGCTGAGCCGGCGTTTTTGTCCTTGGCTTAAAGAAAACGGATGCTGTGAGGCATGGCGTCTCAGGCCGAATCGGGTTAACAGCTGAAGAGCTTTCTCCTTTGCGGCTCTGCTGCTTTCAAAACCGAACATCAGCTCTTGAATGACGGAATCTGTGACAAATTGGTGTTCAGGATTTTGGAAAACATATCCGATCAGCCGCCGCAGCTCTTTTTCAGAATAGGAATCAATCGGTCTGCCGTCTATTTTGATGTCTCCGCTCAGCGGACGGATGAGCTTGGCCGCGGCAGAAAGGAGCGTGGATTTTCCTGTTCCGTTAGGACCGGCAATCGCGGTGATTGAACCTTTTTTTACGGAAAAGCTCACATCCTGAAAAATGACGTCTGCTCCTCTTGAGAATGACAGCTCGTGAACGCTCAGCGCGTCTTCTGCCGAAAGCGCGGCGGGCCGGGGTTCGGGCAGAGATGGTACAGGTTCGTGAAACAGCTTTTCTTTACACAATGTAAAAGGAATGCTGACGTGCTCCTGCAATGAGATCACACGCGGAATCGGAATGCCGAGCTGCATCAGCTCTTCAATCTTTGTTTCAAAGATAACGTCCGTCTCTCCGTCCATCACCTTCTGACCCATTTCGTCAAGGACAATCGTCCTGTCCATCCACGGCGCCCAATGATCAAGCTGATGTTCGATAACGAGAAGGCCGAAGCCTTTTTTTGCTTGAAGATCTTTGATCAGCCGCACTAATTCACGTGCGGAATATGGATCAAGCTGTGCCGTCGGTTCGTCCAAAATAATGAGTTCCGGTTCCATCGCAATGATACAGGCAAGCGCCACTTTTTGTTTTGAACCGCCTGACAGCGAAGCGATCGTTCGCGTTTTCAAATGAGTGATCTCTAATTTTTCTAAAACGTCATTGATGATTGCGTCCATATCTTCTTTTGTATATTGCAAATTTTCCAAGCCGAAGGCGATTTCATCTTCAACCGTCAGCATGCAAAACTGCTGGTCCGGATCTTGAAACACGACGCCGATGGATCTGGCGGCGGGTTCTGTCAGGTGTGAAAGAGGTGTTCCGTATAAAGAAACGGTGCCCGATTGAACCCCATCGCATGCTTCCGGGTACAGACCGTTTAAACAAAGAGCGAGCGAGCTTTTGCCGCATCCGCTCGGCCCGAGCAATAAAGCCCGCTCTCCTTTGCGGAGCTGAAAGGACACGTTTTGAAGAATCGGCTTTTCATCCTGATCATAAGAAAAGGTAAGACAGCCGGCCGATAGAAGGGGCTCAGATGCCTGCATCTTGGTTCACCTGTTTCTTTTTCTTCTTGAATTGTTTTCCGAGCGCCATGCCGTTCAGCACCCCTGTGTAAGCCAGCGCATCACTGATTGCTTTGCCGAGAAGGCCGGCAAGAAGCGCACCTGAGATCAGACGGACAAGAAGCATGACGGCTAATAAACCCGGATTCAAAACAGAGTATCCGGAAACGAACAAGTCATAAATGAAGCTCGTCACAGAAGATCCCATACCGGATAAAAGAAGCATGGGCAGGGTATAAATCCGCCAGCGTGTCGCAAAAAAGACCGCTTCCGCACCGATTCCCTGTGCGATCCCGATCAGAATCACCATCGGCCCTGACGGATTTCCGAGTAAGCACTCCACAAACGCGGCGATGATTTCAGAAACAAGAGCCGCTCCCGGTTTTTGAATAATGTACGCGGCAATTACCGAGACGATAAACCAGATACCGTAAATCGGTTCGTAGCTCATTCGGCCGAAAAACCCTGCCGCTATATTGCTTGCATGAGTTGATACTAAATAAATGACAGCAAATACAACACTGATGACGGACATGACGACAATTTCTCTCATTTTCCAATTTTTCATTGTGATCTCCTGCTTTCTTATCGGATAGTCGTATGTATGAAAGAGATGATTTTACAGGCGGTTTATATTCAGTTTCATATTGCGGTGTCCTCCCCCGTTTTTTAATGAAAAATAAAAAACTGCATATCCGAGGGAATATGCAGCAGCAGAACGAAAACGCATGGGGAAAAACCCTGCGCTCCGGTCAATCTGCACTTCCCCACGCTGGTATTATCCAGATCGGGTTATAAGGGATCAAAACACGCCTGCCGCATGTTTTATCTCAGCCGATAACAGCACCCCTAGTGCGTTTCCTATACAGTTTTTTATGATGACATCATCATAGTTGATCATGTCTGTTTTGTAAACAGCCTTTCTCCAAACAGTGTTTGGAATCGGACCGGATGATCATTCATAAAGATAAGAAGAGCCCTTTTGATCAAAAGGAAACGGAGGACATCTATGTTTGTTCATACAGTGCAGTCTGGCGACTCGTTATTTTCCATCAGCAGAAAGTACGGATACCCTGTTGACAGCATCAGAAGCGTCAACGGGCTTGAGGAAACGAATATCGTTCCGGGGCAGGCGCTTTTAATCCCTCTTAATGAATATACGGTTCAGCCGAATGATACGTATGCCGTTATCGCAGGTAAGGCTTATGTGCCGCAGATGCAGCTGATGCAGGCAAACCCGGATATTCCGCCGAACCGGCTGCGGGCGGGTATGAAAGTGAAGATCCCTGATATCTCTAACTATCTTGCGGGAACCCTGCAATTTTATGTCATTCGGACGCCTGAAGCGGATAGAGAGTTAATTAATGATTTTGCGCCGTATTCTTCGGCGATTTCTTTGTTTGAATATCATTTTGGCCCGAACGGAGATATCATTAACGATTTAAACGACAGAACCGCAATAGAAACCACATGGCAGAACAGAGTGCGCCCGCTTGCCGTTATTACAAATTTGACAGAAGGGGGATTCAGTCCGGAATTAGCCCATCAAGTGCTGCAAAATCCGACGGCAAGAACGAATCTCGTCAACAATATCGTCTCCTTAACCGTAAGAAAGGGATACGGCGGTGTAAATATCGATTTTGAACGGGTCAGAGAAGCTGACAGGGACCTCTTCACAGGATTTCTCCGACAGTTAAAAACCCGGCTTTCAGAGCATCAGCTCGCGTTAACGATATCGGTTCCGGCGAAAACAAGTGATGCAGTGCCGTGGCTGAGGGGATATGATTACGGCGGAATCGGAGCCGTCGTCGATTATATGTTCATTATGGCGTACGACTGGCACCACGCCGGCAGTGAGCCGGGACCCGTGGCGCCTTTGACAGAGGTCAGGCAAACGATCAATTTTGCCATCAGCAGGGTGCCGAGAAGAAAAGTGATTCTCGGTGTTCCGCTGTACGGGTATGATTGGGTGATTCCGTCCCGTCCGGGAACGATCGGATCCGCCATCTCCAATCAGCGCGCCATGGAAACGGCCATGAAGCATCAATCAGTGATCCGTTATTCTCAGCAGGAGCGTTCCCCTTACTTCCGGTATACTGATGAAAATGGAAGAACGCATGAAGTGTGGTTTGAGGATGTACGGAGCATGAGTGAAAAAATGGTTCTCATTCGGGAGTTCGGACTGCAGGCGATCGGCGCGTGGCAATTAACGCTCGGTTTCAAACCGGGCCCGTGGCTGCTTAGGAACTTTTTCACGATCCGAAAAATATAGCTGCATGTCCCCCTCCGCAAGTGATTTTTTTTCCTATGATAACGGGTCTTCTTTTGGACAATCTAAAATTGAACAGGAGGTCTGTCATATGAAGAAAAGGGAAGAGCAGTATATCAACGAGGCTGAGTATGTACCGCATCCGACAAAAGAAGGGGAGTACGCGCTCATGCTGCATGAATCCTATCATTTCCTTTCAGAAGAGGATGAAAGCGATTTGCCGGAATAAGGGCTTTATGCCTTTATTCCGTTTATTTTATAGGCATGTGCTGAAATCACAAATTTAAGGTTGACACATTCCTTTTTTTTCTGTAATCTCAGTGTGTCAATTCAAATAAGAACTTCGTTAGGTGAGGCTCCTGTATGGAGATACGCTGCTGCCCAAAAATGTCCAAAGACGCCAATGGGTCAACAGGAATCATCGACATAAGGTGATTCTTAACGCAGCTGGATGGCTGTCCTATGCCATACAGTGCTAAAGCTCTACGATTGGAGGCCCCGCACGTTTATTTGCCGTGCTTGTTTTCGCCTTCATATCGGAAGGTTTTTTTTATGCCTCAAAACGTACACGACTGAGCATGATAAGGAGGTGCGGAGTATGGATTCTCCCCATTCGAGTATGTCAGAAGAAGTACCCATATACAGCCAGATAACCAGTGACGACATGATGAGGAGACAAACCGCCGCACTTCCCTTGACGGACGGCGCGTCTCCGTAAAGGAGGTACGAGTCCCGATGGTCCAAAACATGACCTATGACGAACTCATATTACGCATTATCATTTTATTGCGGGACGGAAAAATAAAAGAATTCCGAAACATGATAGATGAGCTTCAGCCCTATGACATGGCATTTTTGTTTAAAGAAATGCCGGAAAAGCACCGGGCCCGCTATCTGTCATATATGACGGTTGATGACATCACCGACATGATCGGAGAGCTGGAGCGGGAATTTCAGCTTGCCGTTTTGCATAAAGTCGGTAAAACGAAAGCCACTCTCGCAATGAATAAAATGGATAACGACGATCTCGCCGCATTGCTGGAAGAGATGGATGAAGAACTGAAAGAACAGCTTTTATCCAGCATGGAGGCTGAGGAATCAAAGGCCGTACAGCTTTTGATGAACTATCCGCAAGAATCGGCGGGCCGGATGATGACGAACCGCTTCGTCTGGATTCCGCAGCATTATACAGTAAAAGATGCGGTCGTGAAGCTGAAAAGCTTTGCAGAAATCGCAGAATCAATAAATTATTTGTACGTGATTAATGACAGCAAGCAGCTTGTCGGAGTGCTCTCTTACAGAGATTTAATTCTTGGCGAGCCTGAGGATAAAGTGCAGGATCTCATGTTTACGCGTGTCATCTCGGCCGGGGTGCTCCAAGATCAGGAAGAAGTCGCCCGGCTGATCCAGCGGTATGACTTTTTAGCCATTCCGATCGTGGAAGAAAATCATGTGCTTGTCGGTATTGTCACTGTCGATGATATTATTGACGTCGTGATTAAAGAAGCCGATGAAGATTACGAAAAATTCGCAGCCTCCGGTAAGGCGATTACATTTGATACGAAAGCGTACGTTGCAGCGTACCGCCGTTTGCCGTGGCTCATTCTGCTTTTGTTTATCGGATTGATTTCCGGAAGCATTCTGAATTATTTTGAAGATACATTGCAAAAAGTAGTCGCCCTCGCATTTTTCATGCCGATGATTGCGGGAACAACGGGTAATACAGGCACACAGTCACTCGCCGTCGTCATCAGAGGACTGGCTAAAGAAGAAATGAATAAAAAAACTATCTTTAAACTGATTTTCCGTGAATTAAGAACCGGTATCTATATCGGCATCGTCTGTGCGATCGCGATTACGATTGTCGCAACCGTCTGGCAGAAAGACTTAACGCTCGGTTTTGTCGTCGGTTCATCGCTGCTTGCAACGTTGATTATCGGTACGATGGCCGGAACGATTGTCCCTATTATTCTTCATAAACTGAACATTGACCCGGCGATTGCATCAGGACCGCTGATTACGACGCTGAACGATATTTTGTCCTTATTAATTTATTTCGGCATTGCAACTGCATTTCTTCATGCTTTATAAAAAAAGTCCGTCTCACAGGAGGCGGACTTTTTTGATCAGCGGTTTTTATACTTAAAATGAGCATTAAGCTGTCCTTCCAGCATTTTTTTGCGGAGCTGCGGGTCGTTTTTGAGAGCCTGTTCTTTTTTTCGCATGTCTTTTAAAATCTCAGCCGTCTGCACGCCGTCTTCCCGCTTGTTGGCAATATCCATCAGCCGCTCAACGTCCGCGAAGGAATACTTTCTCGTTCCCCGTGATGAACGCTGCGGGTAGATTAATTTCCGTTCTTCATAGTATCTGATCTGTCTGACTGACAATCCGGTTAATTCGCTTACAATGCCGATCGAGATTACTTTTTTATCTTTGTAAGATTGTTCGTCTGCCGTCATTTTTCCACCCCTGGATGTCTTTTACTCATATTATATAAGAAAAAAAGAGAAAAAACCTGACGCTTGTCAGGTTTTCTGACGCGGAATAGAAAATTTTAGAAAAAAAGCGGCAGAAAAATTGACAAGGTTAATGCATGGTCCTTTGCCCCGTTTTATGCTTACTGTACAGACACAATGAGGAGGAAGGATAGGAATGGAGAAAGAAAAAGCGGTTTCGCTGGCAAAAGAAATCATTGAATTAGATATGAAACGCGATGAAATGCTGGAGGCGTTCATGCAGCTTGCCGGGGAACACGCTTTTCCGCTGCTCAGAGCCGTCCAGAACGGACTTTACCGAAAAACATCATAATCTACAGAAGTTTTACAATGGCTTTATACGTCTTTGATATAAAAGCGTTATTCTGATCATAGAATAACGGAAAACAAAGGAGGCCGCCATGAGTCGTTTGCTTCAAAATGCATTGGACAAAGAGAGAAACCATTATTCCAAAAAGCTTCTGCAGATCGGAGTCTATACGAAAGAAATACTCAATTCCATGACAATTACGGAGCTGAGAAAGGAATACGCGTATTTTTTTCGGAACATTCCCTATAAAGAACGGAACCCTTATACAAATTAAATGATGTATAAGGGTATTTTTTTATATAAAAAAGAAGGAATTCTGAAAAACGGCACGAATAGAATATAAAACAAAGAACGACTCTTATGAATTGTAAGGGTTTACATTATTTTTTTATAAAAATCTTAAATACGGGGTAGATATGATGAGATTATCATTTAACGAAGAAGAAGTGATGCGTTCGATGAATTTGTACAAAGTTTTTGCAAGGGCTTTCAAGAGTGTGTCTGAACACAGCATCCGCGACAGTAAAGAACACGGTTTTAATCCGACTGAATTTGCCGTTTTGGAGCTGCTCTATACGAGAGGACCGCAAAAGCTTCAGCAAATCGGGTCGCGTCTTTTGCTTGTCAGCGGGAATGTCACCTATGTCATCGACAAGCTTGAAAGAAACGGGTTTTTGGTCAGAGAACAAGACCCGAAGGACAAACGGTCTGTTTACGCCCATTTAACTGATAAAGGAAACGAGTATTTGGATAAAATTTATCCGATTCATTCATTGAGAATTGCGAGAGCGTTTTCAGGACTTATGCCTGAAGAACAGGAACAGCTGATAGCCTTACTGAAAAAAGCGGGAATTCACAGCCAGCATTTGCTTTTCCGTTAAAAGAAAGCGGATACAAACACTCTTCTTCAGGAAGAGTGTTTTTTTCTGTTCCGGACAGTAGAGCCTGAAGCGGTTTTTGCATAAGCTGATACAGGTCGGCATCATTATTTACCAATCATAATGTGACATGCCCCATGCCAAAATATGAGGGTGCTTTGAATATAAAGAAGGTGAACATGTGAGAAGCTGTCTGCTGTCTATATGGTACTTACTTGATCCGCTTTATTTCTTCTTTACCCGGCTGACGCTGATTGATAAACGGCAATCGAATGTATTCCGCGTCCGTTTGACAAGATATAAAGGAAAAGAAGTCATCCTGAGCGACGGAACCAGAATTAAAAAAAACGACGTGTTAGTTAAGATTCATCTTCATAATGTCAAACTCCTGAAAGAGCTGCAGCCTATTGAAAGCGCGGTCAGAAGGGGGATTATGCTATATCAGAAGGTATATCAATCCATGCCTCATTTAGCGGATTATATTAACCAGCATAAACGGAAAGACGAGATTAAGGGAGTCGTCGGCATTACAATGCTTCATAAAGGAGCGGCGAGACTCGGTTTTGATGTGATAAAACCGTCCAGCGGCTGCTACAGGCTGTTTAAGAAAGCGGCCCATATTCCGATTTTATACTTTACTGCAAAACAGCTCACCCTCAAAAACATTCCTTACTCCTGCTATTTATTTATTTCCAAAGAAAAATTGATGTGCACGTATCAGACTGAAAAGAGCTGACAAAAAGCGTCAGCTCTTTCTCTTGATTTGCTCAAGCACGATTGAAAGCGGGCCGTCCTGCGGATTCCGGTAAAAATCATAAAACGGATCTCCCTCTGTCCTGACGCGGTTCACTACTGTATCGATCGTATAATCATCAGGTGTTAAAGAGGAGTTGACTTCGCTCCAATAAAGGGGAGCCGCAACCGTTCCCAATTCGTTGCCCCGGGTCGAATAGGGGGCGATAATGGTTTTCCCTTCGGCATGCTGCAAATAATCTAGGTAGAGCCTGCCGTTTCGGTTTTTGATAAACCGCTCTGTCGTAAAAAGATCCGGGCGCGTCCTGACGCAATAATCGGCGATGAGCATTGTGAACGCACGGGTTTCTTCATAGGTGAATGCTTCCGGTGAAAGCGGGATGTAGAGCTGAATGCCTTTATTTCCGGAGAGCTTCGGGAATGACGTAATGCTGAATGAGTCAAACAGCTGTTTCAGCACATGCGCAGCCTCCACTGCCATGGGAAAATCATTCCTTGACGGAGGATCAAGGTCAATGACGATTTCTGCGGGCCTTTCAGAATGAACTTTCTGAAACGGAACGTGAAATTCAAGCGCCAGCTGATTAGCCAGCCATAGAAGTGACGGTATGCTGCTGCATACGATGTGCTCGTGGCTCCCGTCAAACACGCTTGAGACAAAGTCCGGCGTGTAGTCCGGTTTGTTTTTTTGAAAAAAAGATTCGCCAGGCGCGCCGTGCGGATAACGGATCACCGTGACGGCCCGATCTTTAAGAAAGGGCATAAGAAAATCGCTCATTTTCACCATATAACTAAGGAAATCTGCTTTCGTTTTTTCACGTTTTTTAAAAACGATCTTATCCAGGCTTGTGAACTGCAGCTTCGGCGGCAGCGTTTTAGAGCGGAGGATAAGCTGCTGATACGTGCATTCTGTCCAATCCATTTCAAACTGAAAAGACACAAAAGATACTTCACGCAGCGTGTCCTGCAATATGGTTAAATACTGCACGGTCATGCAGATAGAAGGCTCAAGTGTATACTCGCCGCTTGGCAGTTTTTTTCCGTGGGTCTCCATAATGGTTCTGACGGCGTTTTTTTCTTCCGCCTGCATGCCGTGGGAAACGGAAGCGATCGGGATGGCGGTGCCGTCTTTTAAAACAGAGGCTGTTACATACCCGTTCTTCGGATTAAACCCGGTTAATAGCACATGTGCCGTTTTCATATGTTTATACTTTTGCCAGTCGGGAGAGCGTTTATTTTCCGCCCAGCCGCTTGATGCTCTTTTTGCTACGACACCTTCTCCGTCATGGCGGACGACCTTGTCCCAAAGCGCATCAAAGTCAGTGTGTTCCGGAATGTATTGAATCGCTTCTTCCGCTAAGTGATGAGGGCAGGCGGGAAGATTTGCTTCTTTAAACAGTTTGGAAAGGGCGCGCTTCCGTTTCACATACGGTAATGAGACGGTGCCGGCGCCTTCCAGAACGAGGAGATCAAATGCCAGAAAGCGGCACGGCCGTCTATCAGCGGTGCTTTCAATTGCTTCCGTCCGTTTTAAACGTCCGCGGATTTGAAGATGCTCAAAGTCCGCTCTGTACGGATTGATTAAATAGACAAGCTCTCCGTCAAGCGTAATGGGGAACCTGTCTTTCATGTGCTGAAAACACCGGGCCGCAAAAGCCGTGATTTCCGGAAATTGATTCGTCAGCGTCTGTCCGTTTCTGCTGGTTAATGTAACGCCGCTTTCGTCTATGCGGAGAAGACAGCGGAATCCGTCATACTTTACCTCATAGCGCCACTCACTGCCTTCAGGCGGTACAGAGGTCAAAATCGGCTGCATCGTCAGCACCATGATTAAGACGTTCCGGCTTTTTGTCTGGTCGTCTTTTGCTTTTTGCCTCCGCCGCCTGCTGACGCGGCGTCTTTTGTCCGCGCCGGTGCAGCCTGTTCGCGATCCGGCCGCTTCGTCCGGTCAATGCTTGCCTGAAGCGCGCTGACAAGATCGATGACATCTTCGCGCGGACCGGCAGCAGCCGGTGTCACGCCCGCTTCTTCATGTTCGAGCTTATCGTTAATTTTAGCGAGAAGGGCTTTCCGGTATGTGTCTTCGTATTGTTCCGGGTCAAACTCGGTTGTCAGTTCATTAATTAACGTAATCGCCGTCTGCAGCTCTTTTTCATTAACGGCTGTCTGCTCGGGAACGCCCGGCACATGTCCGGCATTTCTGACTTCATCCGGATAATGAATGGATTCCATCACGATGCAGTTGTCATACACGCGAAGAATCGCAAGCTGCTGTTTAGAGCGGATCGTAATGGAGGCAATCCCGATTTTACCCGTCGTTCTCAGCGCTTCCCGCAGAAGTGTATAGGCTTTTGTGCCGTTATCTCCCGGCCCGACATAATACGACCGGTTAAAATAAATCGGATCAATTTCCTGCAGCTGGACAAAGTCAACAATCTCAACCGCTTTTTCTTCATGTTCCTGTTTTACGTCTTTCAAGTCTTCGTCTGTCATAATGACGTATTTCCCTTTTACATACTCATAGCCTTTCACGATTTCGTCAGGTTCCAGACTTTTTTCACATCCGGTGCAGATTTTTTCGTATTTAATCGGCGCATGGTCTTCTTTATGAAGACTGCGGAATTTTATATCTTTATCTTCAGTGGCCGCAAAGAGCTTGACCGGGATATTGACGAGACCGAAACTGATCGAACCCTTCCACATCGTGTGCATGAATAAAAACTCCTTTTTGTCTTTATTGTGGATAAACGGGTCCGTTCCATGTGTAGCAACTTATGGGTGTTGCGGCGCTTCATGGAGCGGCTGTTCCATTTCCTCAGGCGGCAATGGTCGGCTGAAAAGCAAATGAATTCTCTATTTACAATCAGTGAATCGGTAAGTTCTTTAAAGCGCTGAAGTCCCTGAAAATCATCAGTGGTAATCAAAAAGATTATACAAAATCATTCCCCGGGAAATGCCCACGCATTCCCATGTAGTGACTGAGAGAATTTCCCGCTCCCATATGAACTGAATCCGCGGTCAGCCGCCGCTTCCCGCGAAGGGTAACTTTTCCGGAGATCTTCAGTGATGTAAACGCCGCCAGACAAGCAATCAGGAGACAGGCGGGACGTTGTATTGCTCATGTCATTCCCTCCCGCTATACCGATCTGAAACGACTCACATTTATAACGGGCATGTCTAAAAGATATTTCAGCCTCAAGGTTTTGTGTTAAAATCATTCTTAAGTTTCGGAATATAGACGTAAGCCGGGAGTGATAGATCATCGAAGATTTCATCATATCAATAATAGAGGCGTTTAAAAGCTTATCTTACGCCGGGATTTTTTTGGCGCTCAGTATAGAATTCATCCCGGCGGAAATTGTTCTTCCGCTTGCGGGCTATTGGGTCTCAAAAGGGGATATGACGCTTGCCGGGACCGTGTTTGCCGGTTCGCTCGGCGGTGTTTCAGGTCCGCTTGTCTTATATGGAATCGGCAGGCTGGGCGGTCGGCCGTTTTTGCTGAAATATGGAAAGTATATATGGATAAAACCCGAATCCCTGCAGAAATCAGATGATTTCTTTCAGAAGCACGGAGGTTTGGTCGCGTTCAGCGGCCGTTTTATACCGGGGGTCAGGACGCTGATTTCTTTGCCGTGCGGCATTGCGAAGATGAATGTCTGGGTGTTCTCTCTATATACATATGCAGCGATGCTGCCGATTACATTTGCTTACGTATACCTCGGAATGAAACTCGGGGAAAATTGGAAAAGCGTCGGTTCCATTCTCGATCAATATATGCTGCCGCTCGGTATATTCATTGTGTTGCTTCTCATTCTTTGGATGTTTTTAAAGAGAAGAAAACAGCGGGCCAAAACAGAAAAAAATTCTCAATTTGTTAAAAAAGTTAAGCGTTGACAAATGATGAAACAGGCTTTATCATGAGCGTATAAACAAATATTTCTTGAAATCCCAAAGGGGAGTAGCGTCCGGATATTCCGGAAACAAAGTCGTCAATTCATGGATCATATCCATCGGCTTTGTTGGCATGCCAATCATTCATGTCTAGCAAGACCTTTGCCTTATATCGGCAAAGGTCTTTTTTGCGTAAAAAACCGCCGGTATAAGCTCGGATGATAGAAAAAAGAAACGGAGGGAATGGATTGGACTTTGCATTATTATTGGAGTATGGATGGGTTCTTCTCGTTTTAATCGGGCTGGAAGGGATTTTGGCGGCGGATAATGCGCTGGTGATGGCTGTGATGGTGAAGCATCTTCCTGAAAAAAAAAGGAAGAAGGCTTTATTTTACGGATTGGCGGGCGCATTTATTTTGCGTTTCGGGTCGCTGTTCGCCATTTCTTTTCTGGTGAATGTTTGGCAGGTCCAGGCCGTCGGCGCTTTATATCTGTTTTACATTGCGGTCAGCCATTTGCTGAAGCGGTATGTATTTAAAGATAACGCCGGTCAGAAAACGCAGAAAGAAAGCGGGTTTTGGCAGACTGTCTTGAAAGTGGAGCTCGCGGACATCGCTTTTGCCGTTGACTCCATTTTAGCGGCGGTCGCGCTTGCCGTAACGCTCCCGGGAACAGAGCTTCCTGCCATCGGCGGCTTGGACGGCGGTCAGTTTCTCGTTATTTTAGCCGGCGGCGTAATCGGTTTAATCATTATGCGTTTTGCGGCATCAATGTTCGTATCCTTACTGAAAACCAGGCCGGGCCTTGAAACGGCGGCATTTGTGATTGTCGGATGGGTAGGCGTAAAGCTCGCTCTTTATACATTGGCCCATGAGGAACTCGGTATAATTCCGGCAGATGTCATCCATTCGGCGGCCTGGAAAATCATTTTCTGGGCGGTTCTGGCTGCCATCGCGGTTTGCGGATGGTTTATGTCAGGAGCAAAACAAATAGAGTCTGGCGCGGAATCGGAAAAAAGAGAACACGCGTAAAATGATCAAAAAGGGAGTCTGGCTTTTTAAAAAGCAGGTTCCCTTTTTTTGTTTGAAACGCTTACATTTAAGACATATGATAACAATTTTATAACAGCATTGTTACAAAAAACACAGAGAAAACCCCCTTAATTCTGCATGGGGGCACGAAATCATGTATAGTACGTCTTATTGGCTTGTCATAATTGAGACAAATGGAATCGATTTCTCTTTTTCTTCCTTTGCGAATCCCTACTAAATTAGCTATGATTATGAGTAGTTATAGGGAGGAACTGAGGTGAAACCAGTGCTTAGCCTTTTGTTTAAATTGGGAAAAAAGAAGCAAACGCTTGAAACATCTGTTGAAAAAATACAAAAAGGCGACAAAGATCTGCAGAACGATTTAATACAGCAATATAAGCCTTTTATCGCGAAGACGGTTTCATCCGTTTGTAAACGATATATAGATGAAAAAGACGACGAATTCAGCATCGGGCTGATCGCGTTTAACGAAGCCATTGAAAAGTATTCGGCTGAAAAAGGTAATTCGCTGCTTGCATTTGCAGAGCTGATTATAAAAAGAAAAGTGATAGACTATATCAGAAAAGAAGCAAGAACCGCTCAGCATATCAATATGGATGTGCAGGAAGGCGACGACCAGGAATCTTCGCAGAGCCTTATCGAAGCGGAGCTTTCCATTGATGAATACCGCAAACAGATAGAACAGGAACAGCGCCGGGAAGAAATTCTTTTTTTTCAGAAGCAGCTCAAAGAATACGGGCTGTCTTTTAAAGAGCTGCTGGAACAATCGCCGAAGCATACAGATGCGAGGCAGAATGCGATTAAGGTAGCCTACACGCTTGTTGAAAATGAAGAGCTGGCGTCCATTTTGCACCAGAAAAAACAGCTTCCTGTCAAACAGCTGGAGCAGCTCGTGTCGGTCAGCAGAAAAACGATCGAACGGAACCGAAAATATATCATCGCCATGAGTATTATTATTACCGGTGATTATATTTATTTAAAAGATTATCTTAAAGGGGTGTTGCACTCATGAGAAGAGGGATCATAGTAGAGAAAAATAAAAAATTCGTCACGTTGCTAACCCCTGACGGACAATTTTTAAAAACAAAAAATGATCACCGCACTTGTGAAATCGGAGAGGAAATTACGTTCGAAGGCGAAACGCGTATGGGAAGAAGGGCCAGCTTTTTTGATTTTCTGAAACTGCGCCCTTTTAAATTGGGAGTGTTTACGATGACTGCTATTATTTTGTTTATTTTAATTTTGCTCCCGGTTTTTTCTGATAACAAAGCTTACGCGTATATGACGCTTGACATTAATCCCAGTATTGAAATGGCTTTAAACAGCAAATATGAAGTCATTGAACTGACACCGCTGAACCATGACGCCAAACAGGTCATCAGTGACATCGGAGATTGGAAAAGCAGCGATTTTAAGGAAGTCATCAGTAATATTATTACCGATTGCAGCAAGCATGGATATGTAAAGGAATCAAAAGAGATTTTAATTTCCACGGTTTATGAAAATACAGATGACAATACATATAAAAAAGGCGTTAAAAAACAGCTGGCCGACATGACTGAAAAATATAAGGGCACCTACCAGGTCCAATCGCTTGAATCTGATATGGAAACAAGAGAAAAAGCAAAACAGGAAGGGATGTCAACAGGCAGCTACATAAGAAGAAACGAAAAGAAAACAGAAGAAAAACAGCCTGAAAAGCAAACCGACGGCAATGAAACAGATCAAAAAGATACCGAAACAGACGCTGATCAAAGCGAGCAGCCGGACACAGACAAGCCGGCGGCTGATGAAAAGACAGCTCCTGATGAAGACAAGGCAGCAGAGAAGCCGGGAAACAATGAAACAACGCCCGGTACGGAAGAAGCGAAGCCGGACAGTCAGGACGGCAATCAGCAAACCGAAAAAAATGCAGCTTCCGGATCAGAGGAAAACACACAAAAGGAACAAGATGGGGAAACAGAGCAGCCCCCAACACAAAATCCTCAGGAAAACGGAAATGACAAAGAGCCTAAGCAAAAGTATTACAATCATTACTGGAATCATGATCGCAATGAACATTGGGAATCCTATCGGCATCATGAAGATTCGTCAGACCGAAGGAATCCGAACGGCTACCGGCACGGAAAGGAGAATGCCGATAAATATCAAAATTCGCCGAGAAGTCCCGGCGAATAAGCTGCATTATTGATTTTTCCCGTTTAATTGTGATTGAGCCTGCTGTACAAGACGTTTTGTCATTTCCCCGCCTACAGAGCCGTTTGCGCGTGCTGCTGTATCAGAGCTAAGGTTCACGCCGAATTCTTGAGCCACTTCGTATTTAAATTGGTCAAGTGCCTGCTCAGCCCCTGGAACTAAGAGTTTATTTCTGCTCGCCATCTTTTTCATCTCCTTTTCTCTGGCAAGATGTGTTTTCGCATTTTAGTTTCAAACGGAACGGTATTGATTATGCTGGCAATTGTTGTACAGCAAAAAAACCCCGGCGCAGACACCGGGGCGAAGAAGCGTTATGAATTATAATAAATGGCTGATCATTTTGTAGGCTGAGGCTTGAATATGGAAAGTCAAAACGGAGAGCACCGTGACGGCGATTATGGATCTGATATTGTTCCATTGTCCGCTTCCGAGTTCTTTAAAGCAGCCTTTGAGCTTGTCCGTCTGCTCTTCGACGAGCTCCTGCAGGCTCGTTTCCTTCATCGGCGGGTTTGCCTTATGATGAAGATAATCAATCACTTGGGCGCAGCTTTCATAGTAGCTGATCGGGCTGATGACGTCGTCTGATCTGTCTGTGATCGTGTTAAAAGCGATTTTTAATATGCCGCGTATATGTTCGAAGTCATAAATTGATTTTAAATCACGTACAATGAGAAGGATGACAGCTTGTTCAATTGTATATTTTTTGCCGAGTAAGGGGTGGCCGATTAAATCTTTAATATCGCGCTTCACCCAGTTTTGGACGGCGGTTGATTTTAAAGACGTCAGCTCGCACAGATTTCCCAGCTCGACAATCTCGTTAGTTGAAAGCCCGTATTCCTTTTTCTCTTTTTTTCGTTCGAATCTCGTCAGAAATTCAGGGATATGCAGACGGCTTTCCGCTTCATCCAAGGTCATATCCGCTGAGTGCAATAAGATTTGGAGAGGAGTTGCGTCTCCTTGGCCTTTTAACGCGTAAAGAAGCCGGACCATATCAGTTCGGGTCAGTTTAAACGTGTTCATGGTTCACCTCTGATTGATTACGTGTTCACTTTTTAATATCACTGAGAATTACATTAACATCATACGTCGAAATTGTTGCATTTTCAAACAGATCATTTATAATTTAAGTAAATAAGTTCTTTTGATCTTAAAAAAGACGGAGGTAATTATGGCGAAAAGAATATTTCTGTTTATTTTAACGAACCTTTTGGTCATTACGACAATCGGAATTGTGCTTACGATTATTACAAGCGTTACCGGTGTCGGCTCGTATATACAAAATGGCCGCATTGATCTGATGGCATTGCTCGTGTTCAGTCTTGTCGTCGGTTTTGTCGGTTCTTTTATTTCTCTCGGAATGTCCAGATGGATGGCCAAAACGATGATGGGCGTCCGGGTGTTAAATCCGAAGAAACAGTCGCTCAGCTATGAAGAACAGCAATTGGTTGACCGTGTGCACAGATTGTCCCGTGCCGCAGGGATGACGAAAATGCCTGAAGTCGGCATTTATCATTCCCCGGAGGTCAATGCTTTTGCGACCGGGCCTTCTAAGCGCCGTTCGCTTGTCGCGGTTTCTTCAGGTTTATTGCAGCAGATGGATGATGCTGCGGTGGAAGGGGTTCTTGCCCATGAAGTCGCACACATCACAAACGGTGATATGGTCACGATGACGCTGCTGCAGGGAATCGTCAATACGTTCGTCGTATTCCTTTCCCGAATCGCGGCATGGGTTGCAAGCCGCTTTGTCAAAGAAGACCTCGCACCGGTCGTGCATTTTATCGCGATGATCGTGTTTCAGATTATCTTTTCCATTCTCGGCAGTCTTGTCGTCTTCGCCTACTCGCGCCACAGAGAGTTTCACGCTGACCGCGGCGGTGCAGACCTTGCCGGCAAGGATAAAATGATTCACGCCCTGCGTACGCTGAAGTCTTATACAGGACATGTGAATGAAGAAGACCAGACGGCAGTGCAGACGTTAAAAATTAACGGCAAAAAGCATTCGTCATTGTTCTCCACACACCCTGATCTCGATGAGCGCATTCGCAGGCTGGAAGCAAAATAATCAACAAAACCTCTGACAATCGTTTCAGAGGTTTTTTGTTTAAAGATCGGCAAATTACATAAGGTAATGAAAAATCTTTCTAAAAAGACCTTTAAAAATTCTCCCAATATCATTAGAATAATTACGTACTACATTTGAGAGGCAGAAGGAACTATCTTATGAAATTAAAACTGAAGAAATTCATACAGATCTTGTCGCCAGCACAGCTGATTGCATTATATTATTTTCTTGCTGTGACGGTGGCATTTATTTTGCTAAGTCTGCCGGCCGCCCACAAACAAGGGGCCAGCTGGTCGTTTATAGACGCGCTGTTTACGGCTGTCAGCTCAGTCAGTGTCACCGGTTTAACGGTCGTCAACACGGCTGATACATTCAGCACGGCCGGGATTGTCATTTTGGCTTTCGTGCTTCAATTCGGCGGAATCGGCATCATGACGCTCGGAACATTCGTCTGGCTCATTATGGGCAAACGGATCGGTCTGCGGGAACGGAAGCTCATCATGGTGGATCAGAATCAATCGCAGTTTTCCGGTATCGTCAACCTGATGAAGCAAGTGCTGTTTTTGATTTTATTAATCGAGTTTTTAGGCGGCATCATCTTAGGAACATATTTTTTAACGTATTATGATTCGTTTGAACAGGCATACTTGCACGGATTCTTTGCGAGCGTCAGCGCCACGACAAACGGCGGTTTTGATATTACGGGAAATTCACTCGTCCCGTTCAGACATGACTATTTCGTGCAGTTTATTACGATGCTTCTGATTATTTTCGGTGCGATCGGTTTTCCGGTGCTCGTTGAAGTAAAGGACTTTTTGTTTTCAAAACAGCGCAGATATTCATTCACGCTGTTTACGAAAATTACGACCGTTACGTTCGGAATGCTCGTTTTGTTCGGAGCCGTGGGCATTTACGCGCTTGAAGCAAGCCATGTCATGAAGGGGAAAAGCTGGCATGATGTTTTATTTTTATGTCTCTTTCAATCAACCGCTACGCGAAGCGGCGGGCTTGCGACAATTGATATCAGCCAGCTGTCGGCGCCGACATTATTTTTCATCTGTGCCCTCATGTTTATCGGCGCATCACCGAGCTCGGTCGGCGGCGGAATCCGTACGACGACGTTTGCGCTTAACCTTCTTGCTCTGTTTCATTTTGCCCGGGGGAATAAAGCGGTCAAGGTCTTTAAACGCGAGCTTCACCAGGCTGATGTCATGAAGTCGCTGGTCGTTACGATGATGGCGATTCTGCTCGTGTTCGGATCGACGCTGATTCTGGCCGTGACGGAGAAAAATCAGACGCTGCTCGGACTGCTTTTTGAAGTGTGTTCCGCTTTCGGAACGACCGGCCTGTCGCTCGGGATTACTCCGCATTTAAGCGACATCGGAAAATGCGTGATCATGATTGTGATGTTTATCGGCCGGATCGGCATTTTGACGTTCCTTTATTTGATCGGCCGAAAAGAAATCGAAGCAAATTATCACTATCCGAAGGAAAGAATGATTATCGGCTGACACCGCTTTTCAGAAAGCGGTGTTTTTTATTGCTGTAAAATGGATGTGTGGAAACAGTTTCTTTGGAGATTCTACTTGTAAAGAGGTGACGTCATTGTTTGCCGTATTTTGGAAGTCGGTAGTTATGATAGCGGTCGGTACCTTTTTATTGCGGATTGCCGGACGGAAATCAATCAGCCAGCTGTCGGTGACCCAGACAGTCATCATGATTTCGATCGGCTCGATTATTATTCAGCCGTTTATTGAACATAATTTATGGGAAACCATTTTCGCGGCGGCGATTTTTATTGCGGTGTTAATCCTGATGGAATATTTAGAAATCAAATCAAGCTTTTTTGAGTTTTTATTTTCAGGAAAAACCGTCGCCGTTGTCAGAAACGGAAAAATCATCCCGGAAAACTTAAAAAAAATGCGTTTTACCGAAGATCAGCTGTCAATGAGGATCAGACAGGAAGGCCTCGGAGACATTCAAGATTTTAAATATGTGCTGCTTGAGCCGAACGGACAGATCGGCTATGAACTCATTGATGAGGCCAAAAACGTGACAGTGCGCGACTTGAAAAAAATGCTTGATGAATTCAAAACAGATTTGCTGACAGAAGGAGGAAATCAAATGAAACGCAAAGCAGCAAAGAATGAAGCTTTAACCAATAACAACACACCGACTGAGAGCATGGACAAAGATGCATACAAAACACAATATGACGGTGATCCCGGACTGAGAGGCGCAAACCGCAAATCAAAACACGGCAAACAAGGAGGCGAGTAACATGACGAAAAAAAACCGCCACAGCAAAGACATGCAAAACCATAAAAAGCCGATGGACCCTAAATTGCTTGAAGAAGAGTTTGCAAGCGAGCTCGGTGATTATAACGCCGGAAAATGGATTGAAACGCTTGAACAGACGAAGCCAAAGAAAAAAGAAGACGGCAAAAAATAAAAAATACCTCTTAGGCGGCAACGCTTAAGAGGTATTTTGCATTATTTCGAATAAGCACCGTTTCTTGTTCCTTTCACCGCTTCAAGCAAGCCGGTTATCCGCAGCTCAATAAACGGCTGTGCGGCCGTTTTCACCGCATTGCTGGAGAGAATGGACGTAAGAGCGGCCGTTAACATTAAGAGTATGACTAAATTCTGATAATCAGACAAGTGATCTTCAAGCCCGATCTGCCGCAGCGTTTTTATAATGAATCCATGCAGCAGATATACGTAAAACGTTCTCGTCCCCCATTTCGTAAAGAAATAACGCTTTTGCGGAACGAGCGCCAAAAAGCTGAAAGTGGCGGCAAAGGCCAAAACATACCAGCCGATGCGCGACAGACCGCTCAACAGCGACACTGTGCCGAATGTGGAATAAGGCTCCGATCCGAACAGCCACGAGTAATCAAAGTCAATGCACCAGCATAACAGGAAAACAATCCCCAGCACGCCCGCGGCAATCTGCCTGCCTCTTTTAGCCCGAAGCAAATCAAAGTGCTGTTTCTTTAAATAAAACCCGACGAGAAACATCGGAAGAAAAACAAACGTCCGTGAAAGACTCAGCGTGCTGCTGATAAAATCAAGATACCCGATCATGACGGCAAGCCCGCAGCTCGCCCCAAGCGCCCACATTTTCGGCAGCTTCGTAAAGGGATAAAGCAGCAGATTCCAAAAGAATAAGCTGACTAAAAACCAGAGAGACCACTGCGGATCAATCGGATTGACGCTTGCCATGCTTTCATCCTGAATCAAATAGTAAAAAACTGAGTAAATGCCCTGAAAAATCAGGTACGGAATAATCAGCTTCACAGCCAGCTTCTTCACATAACCTGTCCGCTTAAAGTTTTTTGCGAAATAGCCGGAAACCAGGATAAAGGCCGGCATATGAAAAGTATAAATGAATTTGTAGAGATGGAGCATAAACTCATTTCCGTTAATAAATGACCGGAGGATATGGCCGAACACCACCAGAAAAATCAAGATAAACTTGGCGTTGTCAAAGTAACTGTCTCGCGATTTTGTCATAGCATCACCTTCTCTTCAAAAATCATCCACTGCATGATTATTTCCTGTTGGTGTTCATTTTAAAATAAAAAACAAAAAATTGAAGGAGGACAAAAGGGATTGTTAGGATGATGTAACGGGGAGGTAAGGATCGTAGAAAAAGACTTTAACTTGTCATATCATTGAAATTTTCTGAAATGTATAGGGCGAATGAAGGAAGATGAGGTATTTTGTAGAAATATTGAAGGATAGGTTTTTGAAGAAGGAGTGTACTGAATGGCTGAAACTCTGGATTTGCAAACAAACGAGTCGCTGAAAGAGCAGCTGAAGCGGATGAAAGAGGAAAATGACCGCCTGAAGAGTGATTTGAACCGGTATCACATGATTATGAATAACACGCTTGATGCCATTTTTATATGCCGTAAGGAAATGAAAATCGTCCAGGCGAACGAGGCTGCGGCCCGGATGATGCAGATTGAGGCAGAGAACCTCATTAACCGCTCCGTCCTGGATTTTTTATATTCCGTGCCTCAGGAAGAACTGAATAAGGCCGTGAAAAAGTTTTTAAAAAAAGGCCATCTGTGGAAAGAGGTGCCGATTAAGCTTGACAGCGGCGCGACGAAATACATTGAATTCCTCGCCAGAGACGGAATTGGGGAGGATTATTTTTTTGTGGTGATGAGGGATATCTCCTCTAAAAAAATATTAGAGCGCGAATTCTCCATGAACGAGCAGCTGTTTAAAGATTTGTTTGACAGGGCTGTCGACGGCATCGTGCTGTTTGATAAGGACGGCGGGTTTATTGATGCGAACCTCTCTTTTTGCAAAAGCTTTGAGATCGGCCAGAATGAATTGTCCCATCTGTCGCTCCGCCATTTTACCGACGGAGAAAACAAAAAGCATCTGAAAGAAATCTGGGAAACCCTCCGCAGAAAAGGAAACGCCAAAGGAGAACTGCCCGTCAAGCTTCGGTCCGGCGAAGAGAAGCTGTTTGAATTTACGATTACGTCCAACTTAATCAGCGGGTTCTACATGTCCATTATGAGAGACATAACAGAGAAACGGCTGATGGAATTGAAACTCTTTAAAAGCGAAGAGCGATTCCGCGAAATTTTTGAAAACGCCATGGACGCGATTGTCATTTGGTCTGATGACGGAAAGATTGCCAAAGCAAACGAATCGGCGTGCCGCATTTTCGAACTGCCGATGGATAAGCTGGTGGAGACGAATTTATGTACGTTTATCGTTGATCCGCAGAAAAAATACAAGCAGATTAAGAAGAAATATGAAAAATACGGGGAAATCCGTGAAGAAATGCTGTTTCAGATGGCAAACGGCCAATTTAAAGAGCTGGAATTCACATCAAAACGAACCATACTTGAAGGTCAGCATTTAACCATTTTAAGAAATGTCAGCGATCGTAAGCGCATGGAAAAAGAATTGCGGGAAAGCGAGCTGAAATTCAGAAAAGTATTCAACGGCTCAATGGACGGCAAGGTCTTATTTGACAACCAATTCCGCATTATTGACGCGAATCCTCTCGCAAGCCGTATACTCGGTATGCCGGATGAGGAGCTGAGAGCGTACACCGTTCCGGATATTCTTTCTTTATTTGATATTGAAAACGCGGGTGTTCCCGCCAGAAAGATTGATTTAGAAGGAATGGATAATGAAATCCCCTTCCTGTTAAGCAGCAGCGACAGCCGCAAACTGGAATTCTCCTTCAAAAGAAATATCATTCAAAATATGAATCTGGCCATCTTTAAAGATGTCACAGAGGCCAAAGAGCTTGAAGAGAGGCTGCGGAAATCCGATACTCTTCATGTTGTAGGGGAGCTGGCGGCGGGCATCGCCCACGAAATCAGAAACCCGATGACGGCGCTGAAAGGGTTCATTCAGCTTCTTCAAGGAAGCATTGAAGGCGAATATTCTCTGTACTTTAACGTCATTACCTCAGAATTAAAACGCATCGAGTCTATCATCACTGAATTTTTAATTTTAGCGAAACCCCAAGCGATACTATATGAAGAAAAAGACGTGACGCAGATTATGAAAGACACGGCTGATCTTTTGAATGCCCAGGCCAATCTTGTCAATGTGCAGATCCATCTGAACCTGACCGGAAACATCCCGCCGATTTACTGTGAACCGAATCAATTAAAACAGGTGTTTATCAATATTTTAAAAAACGCCATTGAAGTCATGCCGGGCGGCGGCAATATCTACGTGACCATTCAGTCTTCTGATCAAGACCACATTTTGATTTCTATTCAAGATGAAGGAACGGGCATTTCCGAAGACAAATTAAAACGTCTGGGTGAACCATTTTACACGACAAAAGACAGGGGAACGGGCCTCGGCCTCATGGTCAGTTATAAAATCATCGAAGAGCATCAGGGCCGCATTCATGTGGAAAGTGAAGAAGGGAAGGGCACCGTTTTTCATTTGACGCTTCCGATCCGGCAGAATACGGAAGAAAGAAGGAGCGGGGAATGATCTGTTTTACAAGTGTAAGAGCGCCGTTTGGAACCGTCATCGTAACAGAGGAAGAGAGCTTTATTACCGGCCTGTTTCTCACCGGGGAAGATTTTGAGGAATGGCGGAAAGACGCGCCCGGCGTAAAGCCGTGCGAAACCGCTTTGCTGTCGGAGGCGAAACAGCAGTTGGCATCATATTTTTCAGGAGAAAGAAAGCAATTCTCTCTGCCTCTGAGACAAAAAGGCACACCCTTTCAGGAAAGGGTGTGGAACGCGCTGACGATGATTCCTTACGGGGAATCCCGAAGCTACGGCGATATGGCTGAAGCGATCGGAAAACCGAAAGCGGTGCGCGCCATCGGACAAGCCAATAAACGAAACCGGCTGCCGATTTTGATCCCGTGCCATCGGGTAATCGGCAAAAACAGCGCCTTAACGGGATACGCAGGCACGAAGACGGATGTAAAAGCGGTGCTGCTGAACATCGAACAAATATCCTATAAAGAAAAATAAAGCGTATGGCACGTTCCGTTTTTTCGCGTCCGACATATCATTTTATTAAGTGAAAAAAGTTGCCCTGATGAAAAAGGAGGACGAAGCCTGATGAAAATGAGCCGTCCGCAAAAGATAGCCGGTTATGCAGAGCTGTTTTTTAAAATGCATCTCATTACAGCCGCCCAAAAAGATGAAGTGATTACATTGTGCAGACAAAAAAACCGCTGACATTGCCTGAGGCAATATCATCAGCGGTTTTTCAGCTCAGCTGGCAGTCAGCGAATAATTGTTCAATTTCTTCCGTGTAAGAACCGGTCACAATTCCTTTCTCGGTTATTATGCCGGAAATCAGGCTGCCCGGTGTGATGTCAAAGGCCGGATTGAAGACCGGAACATCCTCGGGAGCGGTGCGTATGCCGGAGATCTGTCTGACTTCATCCGGATCTCTTTCTTCAATCGGAATCTGATCGCCGTTTTCAATCTGCAAGTCAAATGTCGAAAGCGGTGCGGCCACAAAAAACGGAATTTGAAAGGCGTTTGCCAAAATAGCGAGGCCGTACGTTCCGATTTTGTTGGCCGTATCACCGTTTTTTGCAATTCTGTCAGCGCCGACAATGACCGCAGAAATATGTTTTTCCTTCATTGTATGGGCGGCCATGCTGTCCGTAATGAGCGTGACATCAATTCCGCCCTGCATCAGCTCCCACGCCGTCAGCCGTGATCCTTGAAGAACGGGTCTTGTTTCACATGCGTAGATATGAAGGCCGAGGTCTTTTTGTTTCGCTAAGTAAAAGGGAGCAAGCGCCGTACCGTACCGGCTTGTGGCAATCGAGCCCGCATTGCAGATGGTCATGATCTGATCGCCTTTATTAAAAAGGTGCAGAGCATTTTGGCCGATCATTCGGCATGTTTCTTCATCCTCAATCTGAATTTGAATGGCTTCATGAACGAGCGTTGTCTTCGCTTCATTGATTGAGATCGCATCCCTGATCGAATCCGTAAGTCTGTCAAGCGCCCACGCAAGGTTGACGGCAGTGGGCCTCGAACTGTTTAAATACGCTTTGACATCCGCGAATTGACGTCGGAAATCTGAAAGGTCGCGGGCTTCAAATGACTTGGCGGAGAGCGCGAGTCCGAACGCCGCGGTTATACCGATGGCCGGGGCGCCCCTTACTTTCAGCGTGACAATCGCGTCGAATACATCTTCCTTTGTTTCAAGTTCCGCATATTCAGTGACGTCGGGAAGCTTTTGCTGATTTAAAATGCGGATGTAGGTTTCTTTCCATTCCACAGAACGGGGGATGGCAAATTCATTGGTCATGCTGCATCATTCCTTTACACGGAGCTTAAATTGGTCCAGAACCTCGGTGATATGCTTCAGTTTTTTTCTGTTTTCGATATAATAGGCGCCGATGTCAAGCGCCAGCTTCTTCCGTTCGATTCGTTTGTCAAACGGAGTGATTTCATCTAAGTCAGCCACATGGGCGAGTCCGATCGTGCGCCGGATCAATTCGCATCCCGCAAAACCGACCGCTTCCTCAAATGCGTTTTTCAGTGTGTCTTCCAGCAGGTGTCTGCGGGAAGGCAAGCAGTCTTTCTCCCATGCTTCACTGAATGTTTTCACAAATGTATCCCATACGGCGGCAGTATGGTCATATAACGGCTGTCTGTCGTCACCGTCGCGGCTGAGGGCGTTTAACAGCAGATTGGCGATAAATTGGCCGATGTCAAACCCGATCGGTCCGAAGAAAGCAAACTCGGGATCAATCACCTTTGTTTCATGTTCATCGGCGAAGATGCTTCCCGTGTGCAGATCGCCGTGAACCAATGTTTCCGCGGAATTCAGAAAGATGGCTTTCAATTCGTCAGCGCCTTCTTTCAGCCGGGAATTGTTCCAAACTTTTTCTGCGTATGGGCGCAGCTCCTCTTCAAAATCGTTTGTCTCATGGTCGAGAAACGGTTCTGTAAACACAAGCCTTTCTGTAATATTGCAAAGCTCAGGATTTGTAAACTGCTTTGCGAGCTGCTGCTTTACTTTCGCATCAAGCGCATAATCGGATGAGTAAAAAAGCGTTTTCCCTAAAAATTCACCGATATGAACCGATAAGTTCGGATAATGCTGCCCTTCCAGCAGCCCTTTTCTTGAAATCCGCAAATGGGAGAGGTCTTCCATTACCGTGACGGCCATTTCAGTATCGGAATAGTAAACGGCCGGAACGAGGTGCGGCACGTGTTCGCCCTGGCGGATGAGGGCGCTGCTTTCGATTCTCGCCCGGTCAATGGTAAGCGGCCAGCTTTCACCGACGACTTTCGCGTAAGGGATTGCCTGTTTAATAATCAGTCCTTTTTTGTTTTCTTTATCGTAAACATGAAAGACGTAATTTAAATTGCCGTCGCCGATTTCACGGCATGTCAGAGTGCTTTTGCTTTGGAATAAGCCGAGCTTGACGGCTAACGCGGCGGCGGAGCTTTCTGTTAATTGTTCATAAAGACTTGTTTTAGTTGCTGACATGGATTTACCCTCCAATTATGTAGTGGCAGTAAGAGATCGTGACGGAGAATACGCCCGAAAAAAAGCCTCCTTCTCTGAAAGAGAAGGAGGCTGAAACAGTGCAGTCCGCCTCTTATCTCTCAGATAACATCTGATGGAATTAGCACCGTGCCTTATGAGACAATCGTCTCGGCGCAAAATGTACGCGCCCCATTTCACAATGGAATTACGGTCGGTTGCTGTTGGGGTCAAAAGGCCAATCCCTCGCCCAACTCTCGATAAGAGAAAAATATATTGATTTGTATCACAATTCGGATTAATCAGTTGATGAAAATATTAGCAGGTGCCGGATATTCTTGTCAACGTTTTTTTGAAAATTAATATAAATCACGCCGCAAGTCTTGGAAAACCGGAATGGTTCCGCGAACGGCCGCGCTTTCTGACACATCGATTTCCGCCCGGACTGCGCCTTCCGTCCGGTCTCCTTCGGCTAAAATCCGGCCCCACGGGTCAATAATCAGGCTGTGGCCGGCAAATTCATTATCGGGATTGGACCCCGTGCAGTTAGAGGCTGCGACAAAACATTGGTTTTCAATTGCTCTGGCGATAAGCAGGCTTCGCCAATGATCAAGGCGGGGCAGAGGCCATTCAGCAGAGATAAACAGGACATTCGCGCCCTGGGACGTATGCTTTCTGATCCATTCGGGGAAACGGATATCATAGCAGATCAGCCCGGCGCACTTGACACCGTCAAGCTCAAAGGAACCGTCACTGTTTCCTGCTGACAAGTAAAGGTGTTCATCCATCAGCTGAAACAGATGTGCTTTCTGATACCGCTTCACGATCTGTCCGCTGTTATCGGCGATGTACATGGTGTTATAGACATTTTCGCCTTCTTTGACCGCAAAAGATCCGGCAACGAGGTGTACGTTGTATGTTTTTGCCGTTTCTTTAAGCCATTGTTCCGAAACTTTGCCGTTTTCATCCGCCAGCTGATCTAGCCGTGTGAGATCATAGCCGGTCGTCCACAACTCAGGAAGCACGATTACATCCGCATGGCGGCTTTCTTGCTCAATCAAAGATTCTGTTTTTTTAAAGTTTTCTGAAGGATTTCCGTATGAAATATCAAATTGCAAACAGGAAACGGTCCATTTCATTTTTTAACACCTCAAGTTTCTCTTTACTTTTTTTATTTAACCATATATGATGATGGACTATCATTTCAAGACATTTTTAGAAGGTGAAAATATGAACTTTGAAATCTCAGATGTACTCAAACAGCTGCCGGAACAATTTTTCGCATCATTGGTGCAAAAAGTGAATCAAAAGCTGAAAGAAGGCAGAGACGTCATCAATTTAGGGCAGGGAAACCCTGATCAGCCGACGCCTCAGCATATCGTTGAAGAAATGAAGCGCGCCGTCGAAAGGCCGGAAAATCATAAATACTCATCATTCCGGGGCGCTTACAGCTTCAAAAAAGCAGCCGCTGCATTTTATGAAAGGGAGTACGGGGTCACGCTTGATCCGGAAACGGAAGTCGCCGTGCTGTTCGGAGGCAAGGCGGGACTTGTTGAGCTTCCGCAATGTCTTTTAAACCCTAGAGATACCATTCTGGTGCCTGATCCCGGATATCCTGATTACTGGTCAGGCGTCGCCCTTGCGAAAGCGAAAATGGAAATGATGCCGCTGACGGAGGAAAGAGGGTTTCTCCCTGATTACAGCGTAATTCCTGAAAAGGTGCGGAGCGAGGCGAAGCTGCTGTATCTCAATTATCCGAATAATCCGACCGGCGCTGTGGCGACAGAGGCGTTTTTCGAGGAGACGGTCGGTTTTGCGGAGCAAAACGGCATTTGTGTCGTTCATGATTTCGCGTACGGAGCCGTCGGCTTTGACGGGCATAAACCGCTGAGCTTTTTGCAGACCGAAGGCGCAAAAGAGACGGGAATCGAAATCTATACCTTGTCTAAAACCTATAATATGGCGGGCTGGCGGGTCGGATTTGCCGTCGGAAACGCTTCTGTCATCGAAGCGATCAACCTTTATCAGGATCATATGTTTGTCAGTTTGTTTCCCGCGGCGCAGCAGGCGGCGGCAGCCGCTCTTTTAGCGGATCAGGCATGCGTCGCAGCGCAAAATGACAGATATGAATCGAGACGCAATGCATGGATTGAAGCCTGCCGCGATATCGGCTGGGATGTGACGGCTCCGGCGGGCTCCTTTTTTGCATGGCTCCCTGTGCCTGACGGTTATACGTCACAGTCGTTTTCAGACCTGCTGCTCGAGAAAGCGGATGTCGCGGTCGCTGCCGGAAACGGGTTCGGAAAATGGGGGGAAGGCTATATAAGAGTCGGTCTTCTGACAAGTGAAGAAAGACTTAAAGAAGCTGCGGAACGGATCGGGAAACTGAATCTTTTCACCCGAAAAAGCATTGACATATCAGGATAACAATGCGATAATTCAAAATACTTTATAAAATCATTATTCTTATCAAGAGCAGGCAGAGGGACGAGCCCGATGAAGCCCGGCAACCGACTGATAAAGCACGGTGCTAATTCTTGCAGCAGGAGCTGAGAGATAAGATTCGGACATAACACGAAGCCTCTTTCTGCTCATACGGAAGAGGTTTTTTTATGTTTTGCGAAAGAAAGAGAGGCGTTCACGCATGAGCGAAGTATTGGCAACATATCTTCTGACAGACACAACGGACAGTGAAAAGCGGGCGGAACAGATTGCGGCGGGGCTGACGGTAGGCTCCTGGACTGACCTGCCCCTGGTGAAGCAGGAACAGCTCAGAAAACATAAAGGGCGGGTCGTAAAAGTTGAGGAGAAAGAAGGAACCTCAGAAAACGAACAACAATCCGTCATCACCATCGCCTATCCCGAGGCGAACTTTTCAAGAGATATTCCGGCCGTCCTGACGACGGTATTCGGAAAGCTGTCACTGGACGGAAAAATAAAATTGACTGATCTTGAATTTTCCGAAGGGTTTAAACGCTCCCTTCCCGGGCCGAAATTCGGTATATACGGCATCCGCAAACTGCTGGGCGAATTTGAAAGACCGCTTCTGATGAGCATATTTAAAGGCGTGATCGGACGGGATCTCGCCGACATTAAAGAACAGCTCAGACAGCAGGCGCTCGGCGGCGTGGATCTTATTAAAGATGACGAAATTTTCTTTGAAAATGAACTGGCTCCGTTTGAAACCCGCATTATCGAAGGAAAACAAGTCCTGAAGGAAACCCGGGAGGAGACGGGGCATAAAACGCTGTATGCCGTAAACCTTACGGGAAGGACCGCTGAATTGCGGGATAAAGCGAGGCGCGCGGCAGAACTCGGGGCGGACGCGCTTTTATTGAATGTGTTCGCTTACGGTTTAGATGTGATGCAGAGCCTTGCTGAAGACAGGGAAATCCCGCTTCCGATCATGGCGCATCCGGCAGTCAGCGGCGCGTTCACATCATCTCCCGTTTACGGCTTGTCGCATGCGCTTTTGCTCGGCAAGCTGAACCGCTATTGCGGCGCTGATTTCAGCTTATTTCCGTCACCTTACGGAACCGTTGCTCTTCCGAAGGAGTCCGCGCTTGCAATCCATGATGAATGTGTAAAAGACGATGTCTTTCATCCGTCGTTTGCCGTCCCGTCAGCAGGCATTCATCCCGGTATGGTGCCATTATTGATGCGCGATTTCGGCATCGATCACATCATCAATGCCGGCGGAGGCATTCACGGCCACCCGAAAGGAGCCGAGGGTGGCGGAAAAGCGTTCCGCGCCGTCATTGATGCGGTGCTTGAAGCGCAGCCGATTGAAGAAAAAGCCGCGTCGTGCAAAGATCTTCAGCTCGCATTAGACAAATGGGGAAGGGTGGAAGCCGTATGACCCGCACACCGCTGATTATTTGTGATTTCGACGGAACGGTCACCATGAACGACAACATTGTCAGCATGATGAAAGAATTCGCGCCTCCTGAGTGGCTTGAATTAAAAGACGGTGTTCTGTCTAAAAGCATATCAATCCAAGAAGGAGTCGGCCGGATGTTCGGACTGCTGCCGAGCAGCTTAAAAGAAGAACTGACCGGCTTTATCCTGAAGGATGCGAAAATACGGGACGGCTTTTTGGATTTTGTCTCGTTTGTCCGCTCAAACGACCTCCCGTTTTATATCGTAAGCGGAGGAATGGACTTTTTTGTGCATCCGCTTTTGGAAGGGATCGTAGAAAAGGAGCGGATTTTCTGCAATCATGCATCCTTTGACAATGAATATATTCATATAGACTGGCCGCATGCCTGTGACGGAGACTGTACCAATCAATGCGGCTGCTGCAAACCGTCAGTCATCCGGAAGCTATCCGATCAGCAGAAATTTCTCGTTATGATCGGTGATTCGGTCACGGATGTCGAGGCTGCAAAGTTATCCGATATGTGTTTTGCGAGAGATTATCTTTTGACTGAATGCAAAGAACTCGGCCTCCGGCATCTGCCTTTTCAAGATTTTCATGAGGTGAAAACAGGCATTGAAAACATCGGGGAGGTGCAGGCATGGCTGCAAAAGAAGAACGCTGGCGCGAACTTGCTGAGGTAAAGCGCGAGCTGGCCGAAAGAGACTGGTTCCCGGCAACGAGCGGGAATCTTTCCATCAAAGTATCCGACGGGCCGCTGACTTTTCTCGTTACGGCGAGCGGAAAAGACAAACGAAAAGAAACAGACGAAGATTTTCTCTTAATCGATGAGAACGGGAAGCCCGCTGAGACCGGCCATTCTTTAAAACCCTCAGCGGAAACGCTTCTCCATACTTACTTATACCAAAAGACAGACGCCGGCTGCTGTCTGCATGTCCATACCGTCAATAATAATGTCATCTCAGAGCTTTACGGGGATGAAAAACAAATCACTTTTCAGGGGCAGGAGATGATTAAGGCGCTCGGATTATGGGAGGAAAACGCGTCCGTGACCGTTCCGATCATTGACAATCCGGCGCACATCCCGGCATTGGCCGAAAATTTCGCGCACCATGCGGACGCCGGATCAGGCGCGGTGTTAATCCGCAATCACGGCATTACGGCATGGGGGCGGACCGCATTTGAAGCGAAAAGGGTGCTGGAAGCCTATGAATTTTTATTCAGCTGTCACCTCAAGCTTCTGGCACTTCGTCCGCAGCTGGTAAAATAAAAGGAGGAATAGAAAATGGCGACCATCAGAATTCATGACGAAAAGAATACGATCATTGAACATCAGGAAGAAGTAGCGCGCTTCTTAGACGAGCAAGAGGTAATCTATGAGCAGTGGAACATTGAAAAACTTCCGTCTGAGCTTTCGGAAAAATACGATCTAACCGAAGATGAAAAAGAACGGATTCTCGCGGCGTTTGACACGGAGATTCAGGACATTTCAGCCCGGCGCGGATATCAGTCTCAGGATGTCATTTCTTTATCAGATACCACGCCGAATCTTGATGAATTATTAAAAAATTTCCAAAGAGAACATCACCACACGGATGATGAAGTCCGCTTTATCGTCAGCGGACACGGCATCTTCGTCATTCAAGGCAAAGACGGCACATTTTTCGACGTCCGTTTAAATCCGGGAGATTTGATTTCAGTTCCGGAGAACATCCGCCACTACTTTACGCTTCAGGAAGACCGCCGGGTCGTCGCAATCCGAATCTTTGTGACGACTGAGGGCTGGGTGCCGATTTACGAAAATGAAAGTGTGCAAAACTGATAGACGCCCGAACCTCTCATGCACCCACCGGCATGAGAGGTTTTTTATTGTAATATAAAGTCAGCTGTGGCTGTTTTTTAAATCTTGAATATGCCGCATTCTGTTTATATCATTACCCGAATGGGTATTATTCTCGTATTCATGCTAAAGATTCCAATATGAAATGAAAAAATAAGTTATTTAGTAAAAAAATGTTTACAAATAAAGTATAATCTGTAATAATGCTCAATAACCCAATCAAACTTGTTTCCTATTCTTTTAGCGGTGAGGGGTGAAGTGAATGGGCAGTTATTCTGAACAAGAAAAATTGCTTGTATCTATTGATAAAAAAAGAAAAATGATGATAGATGCAGCTAACAGGCAAGGGTTTACAGGATATGACACGATCAGGCACAGCCAGGAACTGGACTGTCTGATGAACGCGTATCAGCAGCTGGTAAACCGTGATCGTACACATCACCAAGGAATACAGGGCCTTGTGAAGAAAATAGGCTTGTTCTCCCGCGGTGACGTCATGCCTGCATATGAAGCAAACAAATGATTGATGATAAAACAGATAACGAAGACTGAATGCGCTTCCTGATCAAGCGCCGCATCCGAAAGATGACCGCGTACAGTCAGCAGATTTTTCCGCTGGCACGGCTCACGAAGCGCCTCGTACTATCTGCCGGCTATGATGCCGTTCCTCTGGTATATCCTCTTACACATATTCTTCTTTAAATAAAAAAACACCCCGATCCAGGGTGTTTTTTTCATCGAGAAGCGGCAGGGAGGGCAATGGTGACCTCTGTGCCCTTATCGACTTCGCTTTGAATGTCAATCGAACCGCCGTACATCAGCATGATTCGTTTACATACGACAAGGCCGAGGCCGGTGCCTTTTTCCTTTGACGTTACAAACGGAAGAAAAATGTGCTCAAGCATATCTTCAGAAATGCCCATTCCGTTGTCGGCCACCTTAATGACTGCTTTATGATCGCGGGCTTCTAAATAGATGGACAGCCGGCCGCCTTCCTGCATGGATTCCAGCGCGTTTTTCGCGACATTTAAAATCACCTGTTTAATATGGTCTTTCGTGCAGTTGACCTTGAGCGGCCGATTGACGAGAATCTCCACATTCACTTCCACATTATACAGATTCCCTTCAGAATAAATAATCGGCATAATCTCATCAAGAATATCCTGCAGCGAGTTCACTTCCAACCGTTCAGCAGTGGGTTTTCCAAGCACTAAAAACTCACTGACAATCTGATTGATCCGTTTAATCTCCTGCTCAATAATTGAGAAATACAGCTGATCTTCCTCCGATTTGTATTTTTTCTGCAAAAGCTGAATGAAGCCGCTGATCCCTGTAAGCGGGTTGCGGATTTCATGGGCGGTGCTGGCGGCAAGCGTTCCGATCAGCTCCAATTTCTGCGCTTCATTTTGAGCACGCTCCAGCTGGGTCTTGCGCTTAAGCAGATAATATTGAACGAGGATGAACAGAATATTCAGCAGCACGGCAATACTGGACATCGGCAGCAGCACGCTTTTGGTCAGCTCATTCAGCTCAACCGGTTTCGGATAAACATTGATATTCCAATTAATATCATCCAGATAGCCGCTGACCGGTTTCACACCTTCTGATTGATCAGCCCGTCCGCTGGCAAATATCACTTTATTCTGATTGGTTGCCTTGACATAAACGTCAGGGCTCAGCATATTGATCATATTTCTCAAATAATCGACTTGTATGGCGGCTACTAAATAATCCGTGACTTCCCGTTTTGCGTCTAACACCGGCACGCAGATCGTGAAGATGCGCTGGCCTGTAATTCTGCTGGAGTAGTCATTTGTGATGACCGTTTTTTTCGTCTTTTTCGCCTTCGTAAAATACGGTCTGTCGGCCAAATTCACCTTTGATTTCAGATCAGTTGTGCTTGCGATGACATCACCTTTGGAATTCAGCATATACAGACCGCTGAATCTGGGTTCATCCTCAAAAGCCTGATCGAGAATGTCAATGATCTTTTCTTCATTGACAGGCTTATCGACAGCGATCGCAAGTGTTGTCATCCGGGCTTTTGTTTCACCGATTAAATAATTGAGCTTATTGCGGTGAAGGTTGAGCATCATACTGGCTTCCTGTATGTGTTTATCGGCTATTTTCTGCTTTTCTTTTTCATAAATGAAAAAGCTGATAATAAGTGCCGGGATGATCACCAATATGAGATAAAGCTTGATCTTTCCCCGGGCACCTTTAAATGTATTCACTCTGCATCGCTCCAACATTACACTTGAATAGAGGTATTATATCATTTTTATACTTCTTTAATAAGAAAAAATAACCAAAATGATAGAAAAACAAATTATTTTATTAAGGTCAGACAAAAAGAAGAGAAATTTTGGAAACATTTTTGTTGACATTTTTCATTTTGTTTATTAATGTTTCTCTGTAACGGTTTCTTTTGTAAAAGGATGATTGAATGTATGACGGATAAAACAGAAAACTCATTGAAATTATTTATTGTACTGTCACGTGCGTACCGATCTATTAACGACCATATGAATAAACATATTCATAAGCACGGCCTGAACCCGACGGAATTTGCGGTGCTTGAGCTGCTGTACCACAAAGGCAACCAGCCGCTTCAGCAGATCGGCGACAAAATTTTATTAGCGAGCGGAAGTATTACATACGTTGTTGACAAATTAGAGAAAAAAGAACTTCTCATCAGAAAAGCTTCGCCGACTGACAGAAGAGTGACTTTCGCACAGATTTCCGAAAAGGGAATCCGTCTTTTGGACGATATTTTCCCTGATCATGCTGAAGAAATTAAAGAAATGATCAGTGTGCTGAGTGATGAAGAGATAGAAATGTGTACGGAAATGCTGAAAAGAGTGGGATTAAACGCTAAACATTTTCATCAGAAATAAAAAAGGAAGCCATTTGAAAGGCTTCCTTTTTTATATTACTGATTTTGGTCAGTCGCGGCGTTTCTAGGCTGTATCAATACCTCGACGCGCCTGTTTTTGCTGCGCCCTTCAGCGGTTTTGTTCGACACGGCCGGTTTATACTCTCCGAAACCTTTGGCGCTGAAAACTTTTGCGTCAAGTTTCGGGTTTTCTGTCAGAATAGCCATGAAGTTGACGGCCCGCATGACGCTTAAATGCCAGTTAGATTGATATTGTGAGTTTTTAATCGGTACATTGTCCGTATGTCCGCTGATGATAATGTTCCTCGGCGGATTCAGCACAAGGAGATTCGAGATTTCCTTGGCAAGCGGAATATCTTCCTGACGGATATCCGCCCGTCCGGAATCAAAAAAGATACTGTCTTTAATCGTAATTAAGAGTCCTTCTTTAGTCAGCTTTGTTTCAAGCTGAGTTTCAAGCTTTTTATTTTTTATAAATTGATTGACTTGCTTTTGCACGCCTTCAAGTTCTTCGCGGTCGGCTGCTTCTCTTTCTTTCTTTTTCTGTTCTTTATCTTTTTCCTTGTCTTTTTTTAACTGATCAACGCCGTCTTTTTCGTTTTCAGGAGGGGTGAGGCTTGAATATTCAAGAACACCCGTGCCTCCGGTAAACACGGCGTTAAATGATTTAGACAGCATTTGGAATTTCGCCGCATCGACCGAGCTCATGGCGAACAATACAATGAACAGAGCCAAAAGAAGGGTGAGCAAATCCGCGTACGGGATCAGCCAAGACTCATCCACATGCTCGTCATCATGCTTCTTCTTCTTTTTTCTCGCCATTGTTTGCCTCTCCTTCTTGTTCAGCGACTTTTGCGCGTTCATTCGCAGGAAGATACATGAGAAGTTTTTGTTCGATCACTTTCGGAGCCTGTCCTTCAAGCACTGACAGAACGCCTTCGATCATGATTTCACGCAGTTTGACTTCCTGCTTTGATTTGCGTTTCAGTTTGTTGGCGAAGGGATGCCATAGTACATATCCTGTGAAAATCCCGAGAAGGGTGGCGACAAACGCCGCACTGATGGCATGTCCGAGCGCCTCGGTGTTGTTCATGTTGGAAAGAGCGGCGATAAGGCCGATGACCGCACCCAAAACGCCGAGTGTCGGCGCATATGTGCCGGCTTGTGTAAAGATGGCTGCGCCGGCCTGGTGTCTGTCTTCCATCGCTTCAACTTCCTCAGTCATAATATCTCTGATAAATTCTGCGCTTTGTCCGTCAACCGCCATGCTCAGGCCGTTTTTCAAAAATGCGTCATCCACGTCTTCAATGCTTGCTTCCAATGCGAGCAGACCTTCACGTCTGGCGATTTGCGCCCATTGAGAGAACATAGGAATTAATTGCGCAATTGTCAGCTGTTTGTTTTCTTTAAACAGCACTTTAAAAAGGGCAGGCACTTTTTTGATTTCTTTTCCGGGGAATGCGATGATCACCGCAGAAATCGTACCGAACAAAATAATCAGAATAGCTGCCGGGTTAGCGAGTGCGCTTAAGCTGACCCCTTTCAGCACCATGCCCACGCTTAAAGCAATCAAGGCGAGGATGATACCGATAATCGATGTTTTATCCATAGTTTTCACCAAATCCTTTATACTAGCTTTCTATGGTTAATATCGGTGGCAGTGCATGGAACTTTAGGGTGATTGAGAAATTGTTCCCGAATTCTTCACAGTTTCTCCCTTCCGGCATGGAGAAAGAAACAAAAAAGCGGCTCCCCGAAAGGAGGGAACCGCTTTTTTCTTATTGTGCCCGGACTTTGATGCCGTCCTCTTCCATTACGACACGGAAGGCTTTTATTTCGTTGTCATCCAATAAGAGATCTGTCATTTCGTCCTCGATCAATTCTTGGATGGTTCTTCTGAGCGGGCGTGCTCCGAAAGCTGGGTGGTAGCCGATTTCAGCGATTTGTTCTTTCGCATCATCGGTGACGCTCAGGCTGATGCCGCGCTCTTTTAATGTGTCTTCAAGCTCTGTGAGAAGCAGGCTGACGATTTTCACGAGATGTTCTTTTTTCAGGGATTGGAATTCAATAATGCTGTCAAACCGGTTTAAAAACTCCGGTTTGAAGAACGCGCTCAGTGAATCAATCAGCGTTTGTTCTTCCAGGACGCTCTCTTCAGATTGGAATCCGACTTTCACCTGTTTTTCGCCGGTTCCAGCGTTGCTTGTCATAATCAAAACGGTATCTTTGAAGCTGACCGTTCTGCCCTGGCTGTCTGTCAGACGGCCGTCCTCCATAATCTGCAGAAACATATGCTGGACATCAGGGTGGGCTTTTTCAATCTCATCGAGCAGCACGATGCTGTACGGATTGCGGCGCACTTTTTCCGTTAATTGACCGGCTTCATCGTGTCCGACATATCCCGGCGGTGAACCGATGATTTTTGATACGGCGTGTTTTTCCATGTATTCACTCATATCGAGACGGATAATGGAATCTTTTGTACCGAACAGTTCATCTGCGAGTGTCTTTGATAACTCGGTTTTTCCGACTCCGGTCGGTCCGACAAAGAGGAAGGAGCCGACAGGTCTGTTTTTGGATTTTAAGCCGACGCGGCTTCGTCTGACCGCTTTCGCCACTTTTTTCACGGCTTTTTCCTGACCGATGACGCGCTGATGAAGATGCTCTTCAAGTTCCTTCATTTTTACTTGTTCATCAGCCTGGAGTTTTCCGACCGGAATGCCTGTTTTCTGTTCAATGATGGCTTGAATATGCTCCGCCCCGATTTCAGGTGAAGAGGCCGGTGTTTCATGCGCCAGCTGCTTTTCCAACGCCGCTTCTTCATCACGCAGTTTCGCGGCAAGCTCATAATTTTCTTCATGAAGCGCTTTTGTTTTCTCCGCGTCAATTGCTTTGAGTCTCTCAGCCGCATCTTCTTCATTTACGGTATCAAGCTCCAAGTTCGCCTTAGAGCCGGCTTCATCTAATAAGTCGATCGCTTTATCCGGCAGGTGGCGGTCCTGAATGTAACGGGATGAAAGCGTAACACAGGCGTTTATCGCTTCATTGCTGAATGTGACGCCGTGGTATTTCTCATATTTATCTTTAATGCCTTCCAGAATGCTGATGGCTTGTTCTATTGTAGGCTCGTGAACCATGACGGGCTGGAAGCGTCTTTCAAGCGCCGCATCTTTTTCAATCTGGCGGTACTCTTTCAGCGTTGTCGCCCCGATGACCTGCAGCTCGCCTCTGGCAAGCGCCGGTTTCAGGATGTTCCCGGCATCCATTGATCCCTCGGCAGAGCCGGCGCCTACAAGAAGATGAATCTCATCAATGAACAAGATGACGTTTTTCCGTTCTTTTAATTCGTTCATTAATTGTTTCATTCTTTCTTCAAACTGGCCTCTGATCCCTGTATTGGCGACGAGAGAAGCGACGTCAAGCAGGTAAAGCTCTTTGTTTTTCAATTTGTTCGGCACATCGCCTTCAGCGATTTTAAGCGCGAGGCCTTCTGCAATAGCCGTTTTACCGACGCCCGGCTCACCGATCAGCACCGGATTGTTTTTATTCCGGCGGTTCAAAATTTCAATTACGCGCGCCACTTCATTATCGCGGCCGATCACAGGGTCAATCAGACCTGCTTTTGCGCCGTTTGTGACGTTTTGAGCGAGCTCGTCGAGCAGGCCTTTTTCAGGGCCGGCCTGCTGTTTATTTTGATTGGGAGCGAAACCTTGCTCAAACGGGAATCCGAATGATTGCGGCCCCATGCTCATAGACGGTTTTCGGGTTAATTCTGTATAACATGTTTCACATAAAACGAATTGTTTTTGAATGGAATTGACTTGCATGTTCAGGCGAATCGTCGCCTCGTTTTTCTGACAATGTTGACAACGCATTTGCCAAAACCTCCTTGAAAAATGTTTGATCATCTTTGACCAAATGGATTAGAAAATAAGGTCTTAACTTTGACCTTCTTTGATTAATAGTATACTCTGACCTTCTTTGACTTTCAAGTATTTTGTTTCAAACCCCGAAAAATAAATGTTTACAGCATGATAAGTGATATTTGTGAGGTTTGATTATTTTTGACCAATATAGTCAGAAAGGAAATGAAATGCTTTGACCTTTCTTGATGAAGAGTATACGCCGGCCCTTTTTTTCTTTCAATATTTTTGCTTAGAGGAGAGAGCTGAATCTGTTTTCTCCGGGGAAGGACGATTTGTTCGTCTTTTCGGGCGACTTGTCTCATAAGCATATATAAAGGCCTGGACAAATCTGCGCTTAGCCGGAGGGTGAAATGGGACAAACAAAAGGTTCTGCAAGTCAGCTTGCATTTGTATACGTAGGCACGGTTGTAGGAGCCGGTTTTGCCACGGGACGGGAAATCGTTGAGTTTTTTCTGAAGTTTGGCTGGATCGGTCTGTTCGGTATCGTGGTAAGCGGTCTGATGTTTACGTATTTAGGCGCCAAAATCATGATCATTTCCAAACGGATTCACGCAGCATCTTATCAGGAATTGAACACATATTTATTCGGCCAGTCCATCGGCCGTGCCGTAAACATGTTTATGATGTTTATATTGCTGGGAGTGACCTCTGTCATGCTGTCCGGAGCGGGGGCGCTGTTTCATGAACAGCTTGGATGGTCCGCACAAGCGGGGATCCTTTTGACGATCGTACTGAGCTTTGCCGTCATGACAAGCGGTGTTAAAGGTGTGTTCGGCGTCAATATATTGGTTGTGCCGCTTTTAATTTCTTTCTCTTTTATCGTGACAGCTGATTCATTTGTATTTACAAGCACGAGAAACGCGGACGAATGGGTATGGCCTGACAAGTGGAACTGGCTTTTGTCCGCCGTCTCTTACGGCGCGTTAAATTTATCGCTCGCCCAAGCCGTCCTTGTGCCGCTTGCGAACGAAATGTCTTCAGAGAAGGTGATCAGAAAGGGGGCTTATTTAGGCGGTGTTCTTTTGACACTGGTGCTTGCCGCGAGCTTTTTATCATTATCGGTGCTGCCGGATGTGCTGGAGTTTGACATTCCGATGGCTCAAGTTGTCTATTCGTATTCGCGTTCGCTTCATATCATTTATTTGTTTATTATTTTCGGGGAAGTGTTTACGTCGGTCATCGGCAATCTATACGGATTGGAAAAACAATTAAACAGTTTTCTTCATATAAAAAGTACATATATTTATGGCGGCATTTTGGCGTTTGCTTTCATTATCAGCCAAATCGGCTACGGACAGCTGATTTCCACCGTTTACCCGGTGTTTGGGTATGTGAGCCTCGCTTTTATCGGCGCATTGATTTGCAAAAAAATCCCGAAAGAAAAATAAGGATATAAGGAAAATGTCTGTATTTTTTGGGAATTCCCCTTCTTTTTTCCTGCCATTTCTGTATAATGAATTGGGAAATGATGGGGAGGAGTAAGAGATGAAGGATCGACGTGTATTATTGGGATTTATTTTTATTTGTATCGGAATTGTATTTTTTTTACAGAAGGCGGGAGTTATACATATATCCGCAGGTTCGGCGTGGCCGTTTCTTTTCATTATAATGTCCGCAGGATTTCACGCCGGATTTATTTTTGCGAAAAAAACGACTGAACAGGCGGGACTGCTCGTTCCCGGCGGTATGTTTCTTGTGCTGGGCTGCCTGTTTTGTTTTGAGACCGCAACGGGATGGACGTATTCAGGCGTGACGTGGCCTGTTTATATATGGGCGCCTGCTCTCGGTCTGTTTGAGCTGTGGTATTTCGGCGGGAGAAAGATCGGCGTATTGATTCCTGCTTTCATCCTGACAGCCGCGGGAGCACTATGCTTTGCCGGAATGCTGATGCCGGGGCTGTGGCCGCTTTTGATCATCGCAGCCGCGCTTTTGTTTCACGCCGCTGCCTTTATGCAGCCGAAAAAAAGATCGGGCCTTCTTATTCCGGGCGGCATTTTGCTTGTGACGGGCGGCTTGTTATGGTTTGAAACGCTGACGGATTGGACATACGCAAATGTGACATCGCCTGTCTACCTCTTTGCCGTTGCGTTCGGCCTGTTTGAAGCTTGGCTGTTCGGCAGAAGGAAAAGGGGGCTTTTGACTGCTGCTGCGGTTCTGTGCGCCGCGGGCATTTTCGGCATATTCACCAATGCAAATGAAGTCATCAGCGAACGCGGCTGGCCCGCTCTCATTCTTTTGCTGGGCGCCGCTTTTCACATTCCGATTTTCGGCCCGAAACCTGTCAAAAACGCAGGACTTCTCGTACCGGGCGGCATCTTGTTGATTACGGGGATCTTGTTTGTCTTTGAAACGGCAACCAATTGGTCCTACTCCGGTGTGACATGGCCTGTTTACCTGCTTGCAACGGCATTCGGTTTATTTGAGCTGTGGCTGTTCGGCGGGAAAGAGAAGGCGCTGCTCATCCCGATTGCGGTGCTGACCTTGACAGCACTTTGCTTTATGATGACGTCTCAGCCGATCATCCCGGTTTCTGTTTTCTGGCCTGCTTTATTTGTTCTGATCGGGATTGCGCTGATGGTATTTCCCGGGAAAAAACGCGGGGCCTAATCCCGCTTTTGCAGCCTGACACAGGTTCAGGCTGTTTTTTTATTGTCACGGGAAACAACATTATGGTATGATAGCGAAAGTGAAAAAAGAAGAAAATCCGTATGTATGCGGGAGAGGTTCTAGCTACACCCTCTATAAAAAACTAAGGACGAGCTGTATCCTTGGATACGGTTTTTTTTATGTTTTTTAGGGCGCCTTCTCCGAAAAAGGCGCTTTTTTTATGGAATGATAGATAAGGGAGAGAAAGACATGAAAAAAGAAAAAGCAGTTGTGGTGTTCAGCGGAGGCCAAGACAGCACGACTTGTTTATTATGGGCTTTGCAAAACTTTGAAGAAGTGGAAACCGTTACATTCCATTATAATCAGCGTCACCAAGAAGAAATCGATGTGGCAAAATCGATTGCCGAAAAGCTCGGTGTCAAAAATCACTTGCTTGATATGTCTCTTTTAAATCAGCTCGCGCCGAATGCGCTGACAAGAGATGATATCGAAATTGAAGCGAAGGACGGGGAACTGCCGACAACCTTTGTGCCGGGACGAAACCTTGTATTTTTATCCTTTGCATCGATTCTTGCATATCAAATCGGCGCGCGCCACATTATCACCGGTGTTTGCGAGACTGATTTCAGCGGCTACCCGGACTGCCGTGACGAGTTTGTCAAATCCTGCAACGTCACCGTCAACTTGGCGATGGAAAAGCCGTTCGTCATTCATACGCCGCTTATGTGGCTGAACAAAGCGGAAACGTGGAAACTTGCGGATGAGCTCGGCGCGCTTGATTTTGTAAAGAATAACACACTGACTTGCTATAACGGCATCATTGCGGACGGATGCGGCGAATGCCCGGCATGCCTGCTCCGCAATAAAGGATATGATGAATATATGAAAATGAAAGGAGAGCGGAACTAATTGCTTTCTCAAATTTACCCGCAGGTTCAGCATCCTTATTCGTTTGAGTTGAATAAGGATATGCACATTTCAGCCGCGCACTTTATTCCCCGCGAAAGCGCCGGAGCGTGCAGCAGAGTCCACGGGCACACGTATACAGTAAATATTACAGTTGCGGGGGATGAACTGGACGATTCAGGCTTTCTCGTGAATTTCAGCGTGCTGAAGAAATTGGTGCACGGCGCTTATGACCATACATTGCTGAATGACCATGAGGAATTTTCTGATGATGACAGATATTCACTGCCGACGACCGAGGTCGTGGCCAAAACGATTTACGATAAGGTGCAGTCCTACCTCGAAACACTGGAGAATCAGCCGGTCTGCGTGCAGATTTTTGTCAGGGAAACCCCGACAAGCTATTGCGTATACCGCCCGAAAAAAGGTGATAGGAATGGCTAAAGGAATTCCGGTATTAGAAATTTTCGGCCCGACGATACAAGGGGAGGGCATGGTTATCGGCCAGAAAACCATGTTCGTCCGCACGGCGGGCTGCGACTACTCCTGCAGCTGGTGCGACTCCGCTTTTACATGGGACGGCTCAGCCAAAAAAGATATCCGCTGGATGACAGCGGAAGACATTTACCGCGAGCTGAGAGAAATCGGCGGAGACGCCTTTTCTCATGTCACCATCTCAGGAGGAAACCCGGCGCTGTTAAAGCAGCTTGACGCGCTGATTTTGCTGCTGAAAGAGCACGGGGTGCGCGCCGCTTTAGAAACGCAGGGAACGGTCTATCAGGATTGGTTCACAATGATTAACGACCTGACGATTTCACCGAAGCCGCCAAGTTCGGGGATGACAACCGATTTTGCAAAGCTCGATCACATTGTGTCTTCGCTTGATGCGGCAGAAAGGCTTAACGCGGTCAGCTTAAAGGTCGTCATTTTTAATGATGAAGATCTGCAATTTGCGAAAACCGTGCACAAGCGGTATCCGAATATTCCATTTTACCTTCAGGTCGGAAACGATAACGTCCATACGACGGACGACCGGGCATTGATCGCACATCTGCTCGGAAAATACGAAACACTTGTTGATAAGGTTTCTGCCGATTCGGATCTGAATCTCGTCAGAGTCCTGCCTCAGCTGCATACATTGCTTTGGGGCAATAAACGGGGAGTTTAATAGAAAGGGAGATTTATATGACAAGAAAAGAATCAGAATTAGAAGGAGTTACGCTCCTGGGGAATCAAGGAACAAACTATTTATTTGAATATGCGCCGGAGGTTTTGGAATCATTTCCGAATAAACACGTGAACCGTGATTATTTCGTTAAATTCAACTGCCCGGAATTTACGTCGCTTTGCCCGAAAACGGGACAGCCGGACTTCGCAACTATCTACATCAGCTATATTCCGGATGAAAAAATGGTGGAAAGCAAATCGCTGAAGCTGTATCTTTTCAGCTTCCGCAACCACGGAGATTTCCACGAGGACTGCATGAACATCATCATGAATGATTTGATCGAATTAATGGATCCGCGTTATATCGAAGTATGGGGCAAATTCACGCCAAGAGGCGGAATCTCCATTGACCCGTATACAAACTACGGCAGACCGGGAACAAAATATGAAAAAATGGCCGAACATCGGATGATGAATCATGATATGTATCCGGAGACGATTGATAATCGGTAATTATTCCGTTGTGTGATACGGAGTGTGACCCGCACTAAGCTCAATAAAAGTGTGACCTGGTGCAACCTGAACTGTGACTTTTATGCAGTGAAAAATTGATAGTACAGAAGCAGATTAAGGCGTACAATTTGTACGTCTTTTCTTTTTTATCCGAAAGAAAAAATGCCTATCTAGAGATCATAGGCATTAAATATTATTATCAATATCTCATTTATTTCTGACTGTTCTTCATCTGTTAGGTGATGGTATTGAAGTTGTTTAGCATTTACTTCAGCAGCTACATCAATCCTAACTTAGTTGTTCTGGTTGTACAATTTCATATTCACCTTCTGCATACTCTTGCTCCGCATAATAGCCTCCCCATTGACAGAGCTCCTGCAAGATAGGTTTAAGAGATTCTCCAAGTTCAGTGGATGAATATTCAACCTTCGGCGGTACTTGATTATACATCTTTCTGCTCACAAGTCCACTGGCTTCAAGCTCTCTAAGTGTTTGAATCAGCATTTTCTGAGTTATATTTGGGATAATGCGCTTTAATTCACTCGTTCTCTTTGGTCCATTCATTAAAAAGTATAATACAAGGCCTTTCCATTTTCCGCCAATAACTTCCTTTGTCACTTCAAACCCACAGCTAAATTTTTTCATGTCTAAAGCTCTCCATTCCACATTTATTACTTTTTAGTTACTATATCACAAAAAAGTGGGTACTTCCGATAATGTGCTTACTGAAGGATACTATATCTTGTAAGTTGTTCTTCAAGTACTTAAAGGTACTAGACATAAAATAATATTAATTCTAAAGGAGTGTTAAGTATGGGTAAATTTGAAGGTAAAATAGCGCTTGTAACGGGTGGAACAAGTGGGATTGGTCTTGCTACAGCACAAAAATTTGTAAACGAAGGTGCATATGTTTATATCACGGGACGTAGACAAAACGAACTTGATAAAGCTGTTAACCAAATTGGCAAGAACGTAACCGGTGTTCAAGGTGATATTTCTAAGCTTGAAGACTTAGACAAACTATATGACATTATAAAGCAGGAAAAAGGTAAGTTGGACATTCTTTTTGCTAATGCAGGCATCGGCAACTTCCTTCCATTAGGTGAAATTACTGAAGAGCAGGTTGATAGAACGTTCGACATTAACGTTAAAGGAACCATCTTTACTGTTCAAAAAGCGTTATCACTATTCCCGGACAAAGCAGGTTCTATTATTGTAACGGGCTCTACTGCTGGATCAATTGGCAACCCAGCGTTTAGTGTATATGGAGCATCTAAAGCAGCATTAAGAGCACTAGTTCGCAACTGGATTCTTGACCTAAAAGGTACTGAAATCCGTGTAAATGTGGTTAGTCCAGGAGCTATTCTTACACCTGCCTACGATGAGCTTTTTGGTGATGCACTTGAAGAAGTAATGGAAAATAGCAGAAATACTGTTCCAGCTGGAAAAGTTGGGACACCTGAAGAAGTAGCAAACGCTGTATCTTTCCTTGCTTCAGACGAAAGCAGTTACTTGACGGGTGTTGAATTGTTCGTAGATGGCGGGCTAGCACAGGTATAATTTCACTTCGTAGAGATTACAAATAGTCCCCAAAAAAGGTTAAAATCAATCGTTTGGTAAGGTGTGAAATTGGTGTGACTTCATGATTAATGTCTAGAGCAAGTACTTATGGGACAAGACTTTGACCTGCCTTTTCTTCCACGAGGATTGCATGAACATCATCATGAATGACTTGATCGAATTAATGAACCCCCGCTGCATTGAAGTATGGGGCAAATTCACGCCTAGAGGCGGAATCTCCATTGACCCGTATACAAACTACGGCAGACCGGGAACAAAATATGAAAAAATGGCCGAACATCG